>JABXJT010000012.1 GCA_013375455.1 Candidatus Helarchaeota archaeon
GCGATACTAAGCACTGCAATGAGATACTCTTTGCCGTTTCTTCAACAATTTCAATTCCAATAAGTTTTTGAATCGTTTTTTTTACCGAATCTCTTTCATTAGGCGAAATATTTTTTTCTGAAACAATTGTAATCGCGTCATACCCGAATAAATACGCTGCAGTTATTTCTCTTCCCAAATCAAATCCTACTTTAAGTGGATTGGATTTCGGAATTTCAATCATCACGGATTTCAATTCTTCCCTTTCCGTGTATTTTGGATCAATTATTAAACTACCTTCATTTGTTTCGAAAATAGCCACTGGATCTCCTTTCTTGAGCTTATTTTTTGTAATCCATTCTTTAGGTAAGGAAACCAGATAAGTGCTTCCACCTGTTTTCTGGAGTTTACGAACGTCCACTTTATTCACACACCAACTTTTAATTTGACTATAAAAATAAGAATTCTATATATTTTTGTCGTTTATTTAGTACTTTTTTCCGATTTATATAAATTCTGTATTATATAAATATGGCTTTTTTTAAACGTTCCATTGGAAATTTAAAGGGTGGGTAATGGATAATCTATGGGTTCTCCTTCTTAATTCAAACTTAAGATGAACATAACGAGACTAATCATTTTTTAAACCAACCATACATAATGTCCATCTTCTTCAATAATCCTCTCGTATTCTAAATCTTTTAATACATCCCTAATTTCATTATACTTCACTCTCTGGTTTAATTTTGATTCGAAATATTTGACGATATCACGATCTTCGACAGCTTCGTTTTTCTTTTTTAAAAAATCGAGAATCATTTCTCGAGAAATCTTGGCAACTAATAACCACCTTTCTCCCTTCCACTCTTTGGCAACTAAATCTTCTTTATCTAAATGATCCAGGACGTCTTTGGCAAATTCTTGAGAAATTTCAAATTTTTCAGCAATATCTTTAATTGTAGCTTTTTCAGGTCTTTCTTTTATGAAATCCAAAATTAAATTAGACAACACCTCGAGAGTTTTATTATCGTTGAATTTGCTTTTTAATCGATTGAATTCTGTCAAAGTTGTTTGATTGAAGAGTTGTGGTTTTTTTTCTAAAATCAACTCATAACATTTGAAAGCTTCATTCCTAATTGGTTCATATTGATGAGATAATAGCTCAGATACAGCTTTAATTCCAGCTTGATTGATAAAGTCTGGTGCATTCAAAATAATGATGCTGTAAGCTTTCAGTGCATCGTATTTTGGCCATATTTTAGATGACATGCACTCAATTAATTTAGTAACTCCTGCCTGGTTAATGAATACTGGACATTTTTTAATTAATTGATGGTATATCTCCAATGCTTGTTTTCTTAAATCTTCATTCCCTTCTGAACACGTCTCAATTATTCTTCTTACCCAATCATCATTGAGTTTCTCGGGAATATTTTCCAAAATTATTTCAGAGACCTCAAGTATTTCGCTTTTAGAGAAAAATTTCAAGTACTCCCCTGATAATTTGCTAACCGCTTCGGGCTTCGTTTTTAGAATTGTGATATAGGCTCTAATGGCTTTTCTTCGCATTTCCTGATTTTGATCAATGATGAGACGGAGGATTTTTGGAATGAATTTCTTTACTATCGTTGGTCTTTCTTTACCAATTATTTCAAGAATATGATTAAATCCACTTTCCTCTAGTTTTTTTTTTCTCTTCTTCTCTGGATGGAAAGCTAATGCGAATGCTCTATTGAAATCTTCTTCAGAAATTAATTGTGGATAACTCTTAATGGTCCAATAGTAAACCGTTGTCGGTGAATCCCACCTCATTGTTCTTTCGAGTGATAGATAATCAAGGAGATGATTCACCATTCGATTCATAAGTTGGGGATTGTTCCTTAGTATTTGATCGAGGGGTGTTTGATTATACATAAAAAAGAATTCTAAAATATCAATTGCAATTCTCACTTTATCTTTTTCAAAAAGTTCTAAGATTTGAGGAAAAATTGTTTCTATAAGATTAGGGGTTTTAATTATCGCGATTTTGAGGAGATCTCGCTCCAAACCGTAATTCGCGTTATATTTTTCAAGTATTTTGATAACATCAGTTTTTTCAATGTAATTGGGGAAGTATTTAATGATGTAATAAAAGGCCTTCTGCGCACACTCTTCTTTGTCAAAAGCTTCTAGAATTTTATTGATGCGGGATATATTTATAAGATGAGGGGTTCTCTTTAGGATTTTAGTAAAAGTGACGAGCACGTTTCGCCACGCCAGAAGCGAAATCTGGTCGATGATACTGTCTAACTCATTTTGGTATATCCATTCATAAATTTTTTCAATAGAACTCATAGCACCTTCTTTCTGAGAATTTCCTAGTAATTTAACGCTAACTTGGTCGATTATTTCAGGAAAATTGGCTCTTAATATCTCTAAAATTTCTTCAATTTGAGTTGATTCGGACCACCGAATATTTTGCATATCACCAAACATTTGTTGTTTTGTGGTTATGAAAGGATATTTTCTATACATTTCATATCGATATGAGATGCTTTCAAGCATTTGGATTATGCCGTGTGAATTTATGAATTGGGGGATCCGATTGAGAGCAATTTTATAAGTATCCAATGCTTTTTCTCTGATTTGTGGATTCCAAAAAAGAAAAAGGGTAGTTATTTTTTCAATAGCTTCTTGATGGAAGAGCTGCGGCGTGTTTTTAAGCGCGATTTGATAAAGATCGAGAGCTTTTTCCAGAATCCACCCCTTCTTACTTGAAAGATATCCTGAAATTTTATTGATTACTTGTACGTCAATAAGAGGGGGTGTTTGTTCTGTGACAATTGAAAAACTCTCTTGAGCTAAACTTTTATTCTCGTAATTTGGCAAGACGCTCTTAACACGATAATTTTTATCTAACTCGAAAATTACATCTACTACGGCTTCAATTCCTACTTGTTTAGTAAAATTAATTATGGATCGTTTTCGTATGTTTTCCTTTCTTTTTAGGACACGTGGATCATTCTTCAATATATTTCCGTAGATAAAATTCCCAACATCCCTTATTCTTTGGACCCGATCAAAAATCAAAAGACCGAGATTTTCAAGGATAATTCCAAGATGAGACTCTGCGGATAAATCAAAAAATTTAGATATTTCCTCACTAAAACTTGTTTGATGTACGCTAAGATGTTTAACACATCTCTGGATAACAGACTCTATCTGGTTTCTATTTAATGAGCTAACATCCTCCAAGACCTTCTCGATCCATAATTTAAACGCTGGATAACTAAATATTTTTAAATATTCATAAATTTCCAAATTATGCGATGCTTCTGGGTATTCTAAATATGGACGAAGATTTACGTTATTCTTAATTAACGTTTCGAGCGGTAAATAATAACTAATTAACCGCATTATCACAAATAGATTTTTAATCATCAAAGCTATTTCATTAAAATCGAGATTACCAGAAATACTCTTCTCAATCTGGTCAATTATATCTTTAGAATAATTTAATGCCATATCTTGATTATTCTCTATAACATCACGTGCTTCACTCTCAACTTCGTCATCGGTTGACCAGGGTTTTTCCCCCAGATTCTTTATTAAATAGGGCATAATGTTGATTTTTTTTCTGAGCAAGATTTCAAGGGGGTCATAACTGCTGAAATTGACCATATATGAAGATAGATTCTTTACCAAAGATAAAATTAGGTTCTCATAGATTATCCTGTTTTTATTGAATTTTTTTTCAATCTGAGTGACTAATCCACTCCATAATTCTTCCTCGACGTCGACAATTTGCCAAGCAGGTGATTCACAAGAAATTTTACTGAGCATTTGATCGACAATCCTTCCCGAAAATGCTTCAACAGCTTCCCATATAGTGATATCATAATCACTGGAGAACTCAGGGTTCTGCTTCCTTAGGTAATCATCGATATTCCAAAAAGTTGAAAGAAATTGTTGATATGCTGTTAGTTTTGCTACTTTTTGTTCCCCTAATTTTTCTGCACTTTTGCGATCAATAAATAGTCCAGTATGAATTACACATGAGTTTGAAGTAGTCAGTAAAGGGATTAAATCTCCTATTCTTTGAAGCACCACGGGTACGATATAAACACGTTCATTATTTATTCGTAATCCTAATCGGTATTCAATTTCATCGGTGTTCGAGTTATATCCAAAGAAAAATGCAGGGGTGAGCAGCATTGTTGAATCAGATTTATCATCAAATGTGGAATCTATCTGATGAATTTCATCACCGAACCGAATAACACCATCATACACTGTCCCCCAGTTGCCCCGCCATTCCTCATAGCCTGAAACAATGACAAACTCATAGGGCACACCATCTTGAATGACTTCAGAGGTAACCGCTGGTCCAATCGTCTGGAGATAGATATTCACTTCGTCAGACTTGACGAATTGCTCGAATGGACCTTCCAGCGCCTTCAAGAACTGCTCGTACAGGGTCATATTAAACCCCACTCCAACTTAATCACTAATAATAATTAAAATTTTATAGGAAACTTTCCTATTTAAACTCTCACTTGCTTTAATGGGGTATATATGATTTTTATTAATACATGATATGTTGTTAAAACTTAGACAAAACAATTAAAAGGGATGATTTAGAGGGAATAGGATAGTTCAGCAACACTTGAATGGGTTCGAGTGGAATGATTTGAATGCAAGCCGAGGTGATTAGGCGAGATATGGCGCGGAAGTAGCCCCGACAAAAATCTACCACCAATTCGATTTTTTGGGAGATCTCTGTGCTTACTCCGTGTTAATATCACTACATGTACCACCCCACTTCTGAATTAAATGGGAGGTGATTGATGGAAGTAAATACGAAAACCATATTGCACTGGCAAAAAGAATGGATGATCAAGTCCCTTCGAATGCTTAGTTAGGATTAGGTAAGACTAGACAAGACAAGACAAGCGGAATCAGGACCTTATTTGAAGGTGTTGTAATATGAACGAAGGGACAACTCAAGGATTGCTAGTCGACGGGATCCTCTGCAAGTTACTTCAGAGGGGCTCGCAAAAGATCTTAAAAATTTTACTAGAGAGCAGCGAAGCCTTAACGTACAGTCAAATAAAGGCGAAATATGACCAAAACTGGAAATCCATCCTCCGATACTTGGATTATCTGGCGAAAGCCGGGCTTGTTGAACGAATACCCGATGGTGGAACGATCCGTTACCAAATCATGCAGAACAAACGCGTGGAGGTAATAATGGACCTCTACCGAAGTTTTGAAGCATTGGGAGCTGGAGTTCCTCCGCGGAGTCTAAATAGGATTTTCCTCACTGTTGACGCTAAAGATCATCTCACGATCACCGAAATGCGTCAAGAGCTGCGCAGGAAAAACAAGAATCCTAAAAACCTCGACAAGCACGTGAATGAAATGGTCAATCTTTCCCTCCTAACAGGAGAGGGAAATAGCTATTCCATTGACTGGACGAACGAGCATTCCACCAGAATAAAAGAATGCAACTTGGCCTTTGCGTCAGCTCTCTAAATTATTTCCTTCTTTTTTAATAGAATCATCCATAATAGCGACTAGGATTAATATTTGTCCCGTAAAATTACTTTTACAGGACATTTAATATATTTTATGTTCTTAATACTATATTTTCTACTATTACTGTTTTGTATAATACACGATGAAAAATACAACAGTGTATTCTTCTGGTTTCTGAGCAATCCTGTTGCTCAGATCATAATGTTTCAGGGCATCGCTCACAAAAGCCACGATTAAATCGAAGAAGCTATCGGAGAATGCACTGATTTCCTTTCTAACTAGTTCTTTTATATCATTTTTTGTATACATGTTTTTCATCTCATTTTAATTTTGCGCCAAGAAAGATAGTTCCCGGCATAGAAATCAGCCGACCCTAGTATTTAAACTTACGGATCCGAATGGTAAACCTCCATGTGATTTTCTTTTCTGGATTAAAATTTCTAAAACATATTACCGTGAATGCATGTGAAGAACATTTTGGAACCATATTGGGATGCATTGAGATATACTCTTTGGAAGCCATAAAAGAAGGAATGTTTATTGAAAAAAGATGCATATATTATAAAGTACGTTATACGTAATATGAAGTGAATAATAATGGTTGATAAGGCATGATCACTAAGAATATGTATATGATTAAGGTTGAAAATAATAGAATGGGATAATATTTTTTATATACCCAGGATGGAGTGAAATAGGGAATGAGGCTTTACTGAAAGTATTGGAGACAGGACGTGAACGAGAGGCGCTTTCGGGCGTTCCCAAGGTTTTAACACAGTTCTAATTTCTCCAATCAATATATTTGTAAAAATTGAGGTATATATATGGATACAGACGATGAAAGTTCAATAGACCAATCAAAAAATTTAACTGACTTCGATTTTAAGGAATTTCTCCTTGGATACGAGCCTAAAACTTTCTTGATTGGAGCAGGTTGTTCTATTGATCCTCCGGCGAGCCTTGCAGCAGGACGGGAAATGATGGTTGCGTTGATAAAACATATCTGTCTCGAGGATGAAATTGAAAAAATCCTAAAACTTGATGATCTCAGATTTGAGGGGGTGGTGGAAATTGTACGTGATTTTATAGATCCGGAGCTTTCTTTGATTGATTATTACGAAGAATCCACCAATCCTAATTATCAGCATTTTTTTTTAGCTGATAGAATTAAGCAGGGACACTTTGTTCTTACAACCAACTTTGATTTTCTTATAGAAGAGGCTCTTATCCAGTTACAGGTAGCAAATCAGGACATTCTACCAGTTATAACTAAAGAAGATTTCATAGAAAACAGTGATCCTGAGTCACTTTGCATGTTAGGGAAATGCCCAATATATAAAATCCATGGTTCAACAAAAAACTATATTACAGGAAAAAACACTCGTAACTCATTAATTACCACTCTTCAAGCTTTTGGGAGATATAAAGAGGGGATGAATGTATTTCAGGTGGAACCATATAAAAAGGAGCTCTTTGAAAATGTAAGTAAAAATAGATCCCTCATTATAATGGGTTACTCGGGCAGTGATGATTTTGACATAATTCCAACCCTTAGGACTAAAACAATTCTTGCCAATTTAAAGAACATTTTTTGGGTGAGACATATTGAAAATGATGATAGCGAGGCAAAAGTATATGAAATTAAGCCCGCTTTGGATGACAGAGTATTTACTCTTAAGGGGGATAAAGTTTCATTCTTCTTATATAATGTTAAGTTCAGGCAACATTCATTAAATGTTTATAAAGTAGATGTTAATGTCTCACTTTTTGCGAGTAATTTAATAAACAAGCCTAAAAAGCCTATTCAATCAACTGCGCGGTATAATCCCGCAGAATGGCTAAAAAATCATCTACCAACACCTACAAAATTAGATAAGGCTCTTATTTCAATCAATATTTATATGGGTTTTGGGAACTATCTTGATGCCCGTCGCTGTGCTGAAGGAATACTACCACATGCTGAAGAAACAAAAGACCAACAAAAGATATTTGAATTAAAAAATGGTTTAGGGTTAATTCATCGTAAATTGGGTAATTATGAGATAGCAATAGAATATTATAGTGAAGCCCTAAAAATTGCTAATGATCTTGATAATATTTTCGATCAATTAACTATTAAAATAAACATTTCCAGCGTTCTCTATAGTCAAGGGTATCTTGATGTGGCGCTGAACGAAAATCAAGAGCTTCTCAAGTTCAGTAAGAGGCTATATGAGGAAATTCAGGACGAAACTTTACTAGAAATCATAGGACAAGCAGAGAATAATATTGGAAATATCTTAATGATTAGAGGGAATTATGATGACGCTCTTGAGAGGTATCAAGAAGCACTTTCAGCTAAAGAACAGCTAGTAGATCTTGTAGGGAAAGCCACGTGTTTAAATCTCATAGGTGAGATTTACTTTCTACAGGATGAATATGACAAAGCCTTCGAAAAGGTAAAGGAGGCCTACCGAATTTCCTACGAATTAGGGTATCCTGAGGGAGAGGTGCGGAGTGGTTATCATATTGGAAGGATTTTAAATATTCAAGATAAGTTAGAGGCGGCAAGGAGTTGGTTAGTGGGAACATTAAGAATTGCTAAGAGGATTATGAATGAAAATATGATTGGAGAAATTATGTATCAGATTGGAAGTGTTAATGAGAAGCTTAGAAATTTTGGGGAAGCCATTGATTACTACAAAAACGCTCTAGAATCATTTGTTAAACAGAAGAATACTGGTGGGGTACGGGATGTAATTAAGAATCTCGGGTTTATGTTCGTGAATTTAGGATTCTATGATGAGATGAATAAATTATTTCAATCTATACTTCCCACTTTTGAATCTTTGGAGGATGGAGAAGATAAATTTGTATTTTTTAATCTTATTGGTCAGCTTTACTACGAACAATACCAATATACAGAAGCTTTGGACTGGTATAAAAGAGCTTGCGCTATAGGTAATAAGCTCGGTAATAAATTAATGATGGCTGCATGTTTCGGCAATATTGGAACTATTTGTAATAGTGTTGAACGTTATGATAAAGCACTTGAACAATTTCAAGAGGCATTAGAAATATTTAGAGAAATTAATAATAAGCCCGGATTGATGAAAGTTCAAAGTAATATGAGCAGTACACTGAGAAAACAAAATAAATTGGTAAAGGCATTAAAATTGGCAAAAGAAGCCTACAAATTATCCAAAGAAGTCAATGATCCTTCAATTGAGTTTCCTCTCCTAAATACTATAGGCTTAATATATCTTGATCTCAAAGATTATTCAAATGCTTTGAAATACCTTAGAAAAGCCCGTAGGTTGGGTAATTCAGTCAAAAATCCCTTTAAGATAGCGATATTGTTGAAAAATTTTGGCTTAGTTTTTACTAGAAAAGGCAATTATCGAAAAGCAGTACGCTGGTATGAAGAGGCGCTTCAAGTCCTTTCGGACAAACCCAACTCAATTGTGAAAGTTTATATTTTAATGGAATATGCCCAAGTTTTAGTTTATAGAAACCAAATAGATGAAGCAATAACTGCTTTGGAGGATGCGTTAGCTATATTGCAGCTAATTGGATGGGAGACATCCGAATTAGTAAGTAATATTAAACAAAGTATTGAAAATTTGAGAAAAGAATTAGAAAAATAGCCCTGCTACTGCAACAACGCCGCCAACAACGCCTAACAGGATAGAAACAATTTCTTTAAGATAGAGCGGGGTAAAAGGTACAGTATGAATCTCGGATAATTTGGTACCTTTTACCCAAAAAGCATATTATAAACCAGTGCATTATATTTATGTTGGTGGCACAATGGGGTTTTATCGTGGAACCTAGTATTAGAGATATTGAGCCAGAAAATGGAATGGAAGAGACGCTAATCGAGCTCACGGATTTGTTGCAGCCTCGAAACCGGCGAGTGATCCTAAATGCAATTGTCAATCATACTCAAGATGAATTTACTGTTCAAGAGGTCGTGTTTTTAACGAATCTGGATGATGCTACCGTGGAGCGACACCTAAATTTCTTCACCCGGGCCGGTATCTTGGAAAATTATACGGATCGTGAGATAAAATTTTATAATTTTACTAGAGATAACCTGAAACCCGCGCTCAGGAGGTTTTTCGATGCGTGGGACATCTGAAACAATGAATAAAGTGACCGATGAGAGAGGATTGATGGCATACCGGTAGTTCCGTGTAATTTATTAGTTTGCGCATTTGCACATCCAGAGGGCGATCTTCCACTAGATCCCTTGCAGGGAGGCTTGGTTTCCACTCCAATCGGTGAAGCCACTTTGCGCATTGAGGTACGATCTTCGAAAAGGAGGTTAAATAGGCTAATTTCCATAAGTTATTAAGGCGGTTTATCATGGGTTGTAATGTTAAACTCCTTTTTCATCATGTATGTGAGGACGCAGGGCACTCTTCCTCCGTAAATAAAAAGGAGAATGGCGGTAGTGATCTACCTTTTCATGATATCATTGGAATTACTCCTTTAGAAGGCTTACATGCGCCCTTCATTACTTTGTAGAGGGTTGATTATGAGACATTTAATAAAGCGAGAAAAATTGCCCCGATTTGCCCGATTAGGTGAGATCTTCGCATCAAAAGGTCGGGGGAAAATGTTGGAACTTACTTTCTACTATAGAAAGTTGAATACTAGGACTCTTCACAAAAAAATAAAAACGCTGAGTTGGACATCTTTCAAGAATAACCTCAACGCTTTAATCGATCTGGGTATACTTCAGATAATAAAGGATGAAAATAAGAAATATATTACATTTAATCTCAAGAATGAGGCGGGTTTAGCAGTATTTGACGTGTTAGAAAAATATTACGCCTATTTGAAGGAGAAAGGGATTGATTTAATGGATTTTCAACCCATGTAAGAATTTCAGAAAGTGAGTTACATGTACTACTCGAGAATGAAGCCGGACAGGTCGGATAGAACTTTCAATACTTATTTTAAAAAGAAGGGGGTAAAATTAGTATCGGCAATTTATGCCTGAATAATAAAGAGTAAGGGAAATGCACGACTAGGATGGGTGAGTTGGGTCTTAATAAATAATGTTGCCATATTATACTTGTAATATGAATGAAAAATTCAAATAAAAGACATAAAAAGATTGTAGGTGCCGACAAAATTGACAAAATTTTCTAAATTAGGGGGGAAACGTATCAGCATTTTTAAAAATCCACAAATCAACTTTAATATTCCCTGTATTAAATTCAAATTACTAAATAGTGTCAATGTAAGATTTGAAGAAATAGGATGGTAAAAAAGGTAAATTGTATGGCCCTGAAATATATCGTCATAGATAGTACCATTGGTCGGAATGAAGAGGATCTCAAGATCTTGGAGGAAATTTCAACCAACGGGGCCTTTGATGATAAAGAACTATTGTTATTACAGTTCACCAAGTCCAATAACAAAGTCAAAGATCTGTTAGGGGACTTTTCAAATCTGGAGGTCATTGAACTCGAAAATAAAGCGAACTCCAGTGACATCAAAAGCATTTTCCAGCATTTCTCTGAAATTGAAGGTAAAAATGTTGATTCATTCAAAGATAAAATCAAGTTGGGGAAGCAGATCCTTTACCTGGACGCCGTCTCCAATTCTTTCATTCGGAGATTTGAAAGCAACCAAGAATGCCCCGGATTCTGGAACTTGGCCATTGGCACTTTCTGCCGACATAGCTGCACCTATTGCTTTTTAAATCTAACAATGCGAATACGACCGCTCTGCATAGAACACGTTAATTTGAGTCGTTTGAAGAACAATTTGAAGCGCTTTAACAAAAAACACGGGCACATCAACGCCTTGTTGAATGCGGGCGAGACCTCAGATCCATTAGACAATGAGCCAATGCTTCATCTTTGGAATAAAGTCGTGGAGATCGTAAGAGATTCTGGAAATCAACTATTATGCCTGACGAAAAGCAATAATATCGACTCCATTCTTGAATCGGATGGCGATGAACTAGCCAATTCGGTCATTTATAGTTGGAGTGTAAACCCCCAACCGATCGTGCGTCGCTATGAACCAAACACCGCATCTACACTAGAACGCCTCAAGGCAGCACAAAAATTAAAGGATCTTGGATATCGCATTCGGTTCCGCGTAGATCCAATATTACCCGTTCAGTTTATGAAAGAACTTTCAGATGGAATAGAACTTTCTCTAAAAGATATAGATTTAGAGGATTATTACACCTTGATTGATAAATTTTCGGAAATTGGACCAGAGATGATCACTTTCGGGACCTTTCGCGCATTACCGCCCCTCTTTAATTTTCTTTCTGATAAAACTTTTAAAAAACAGCACTTGAAGAAAAATGGGAAACGATTTAGAATCCCAAAAGAATTCCGCCATCATATTTATGAGCAATTAGGAAAATATTCTCATAATTCTCTTAGTTGTCATATCGCTATTTGTAAAGATCCAACAATTAATTTAAATTTTAGCACTTTAAAAGTTCCCTGTCAATGTATGAAATTAATTGATTAGCTCTCTTTTACTATAACTTGTATAAACTTGACTAAATTGATTTAAACTACTTTTTAAATGATGAAATCTCTTATTATTCGTATCTAATACGGATAATTGTAAATAATTTGGGGTTACCTATTGAACGAAAATAAGGTTTATCATGGGTTTGGAGAACACACAAAATCCAAATTAAAACTTTTAGAATCTTATATACCCCAATGGGACTATATCGTTGGGAGGAGGAGACCTAAGCATTTTATTATTGACTGTATGGCAGGAACCGGTTATAATAAAATAGAAAATCAAATAGTTAAAGGATCTGCGCTAATTGCATGCAAAAGATTACAATATAAACGGAATTTAGAGATTATTTTAATAGAAAGAGATAGAAAAAATTTTGAAACTTTACAAAAATCTGTAAAAGAGTATCTAAAAGGCAAAAATCTAATAGATGAGTTAGAAAAAATTGAATTTCATTGCAGAGATTGTAATAAAATCATAGACTCCGTTCTAAATGATATTAGAGGCAATATTTCACTCTTTGTAATAGATTCCTTTAGCGCACCATTTAATGAATTAATAGAAAAAATTGGTTCTAGAACTTTAAATCCAAGACCTTTTAGAATGGGCACAGAAATTTTTATCTTTTTTAATGCGCCTTATCTAAATCAATATGGAAAAGCATGTGTAAATTATAAATATGAAGACTTAATAAAAAAGGCGCACCTTTCAGAAGAAGAAGTTGGAGCAAAAAAGAAAATCGAAGAATTTAATAGGATTTTCGGAGATGAATCATGGCAAATTATATTCAAAAATTACTCAAAGTCAAAGGATAGAATAGTTCATCTATTGAAATTATATATTAATAAATTGAAGCGATTTTTCAGATTTGCAGTTCCATTATCTGTAAAGGATTATAAAGGAAAATTAAAATACTTCTTTATTTTCGTGACAAATCACTATGAAGCTTTTTATATGGTTTACAAAAAAAGAAACCAAATAGAAATAGAAGGCACGCTAATTCAATACTGTAATTTAGGAAGAGAATTCAACCCGCAGGCAAATGCTAGACGCATTTTGCTTAAAAACCTTAAAAAAAGAATTTCCAAAGATGAAAGACTTTTATTATCAAAAATGCTACGCTATAAAGTCGATTTTGAAACTGATTTTTTTGATGAAAATCTAGAACGATTCTTTGAAACGCTTCTAAAGAATAGATTAGAGAAGCAGAGTGGGAAGGCTTCATTAAAACCGGGGCAGAAAACTTTAAGTCCTTTAAAGAAAAAAGTTGTGAAGGTTTCAAGAACAAATGCATTAGATTACCTTCAAAATTTACTCAATCAATTGCATGAAAAGAAGATTTTGAAAAAAGAAAAACATATAAATGGAATAGATGAACCATTTAACCGCTATTATATTAATCCTAGATTCCTGAAGCCTCCTCAGACTCAGCTTACTAATTTTAAATAATTCCTGATATCGCATTAAACACCTCAAACATAATAAAAATTAATAATCTTTCGTACTTTACTTTTAATTCAACCAAAATTTGATTTAATTTTCCAAAAATCAAGTTCGCATTCTTTTATTAAAACAAAATCTTTTTTACTGGAAGGATCCACTATACATCAAAAACCATTAATTAATAATAAAATCTACTATTTTATAGCAAAAAAGTTTAAATAACATCCTGTATTCAGGATCCTTGGATTTTGATAGTTATAAATGGATTTGTATTAAAATGAGTAAAAAAGAAGAAGAGATTGAAATTTCGATAACCCCAAAAATAATGGGTAGTTCGATCACCGAAATCGAAGTTCAGGGTTTAAAGCTGCCGTTACGGGAGAAAGTATCAATCGATAACCTCTCCGCAGTAGTTTCAAGCGTCCGAAGTTTTAATAAATTCATCGATTTGAAATTAATTTTGAAGAAGCTCGCGGAAGTCAAATTGAAGCAGCTTTCACCTTGGGAGGCACGGGATCTTCATTTCTTTGTCCTGAAGGAATTACTGGAAACTCAGGCAAAGGCGATGGAGATCTTGGCCAAGAGCGGTGAAGTTGTACGTGAGAAGTATCTTGATGAGATGGGGCCATATCTCAGGAAGAAAGATATGGCGAGCCTTGGCGGCCTTTTAGCGGGCATTACGCTGAGGGCCAAAAGTCGAGGGCACGAAAGCCCGTTCGTTATTGAGTGGAAGATTGTAAAGAACGATTATGAGTGTTTTTATAGGTTACGACGGGAGACTTATGCGGAGCCCATCTTAACGGCGGCCGAAGAACGAATGGAGGAGAAGGAATAAATGCCGGCTTACATCAAACCCTTTATTAAGGGTGACAAAGTGGAACAAATTACCCTCATCTTTGAAAAGCCCATTTCCATCCGCGAACTGGTTTCAATGATCAAGAAAGCGAACGGCAAACCACGACACACCCACCAGTTCACTTCCCCACACTACGTTTACAGCCATGGCGAAATCATCGCAGTAATGCTCCGCTGTACCTGCGGTCGGTCCAAGCGCGAATTCGTATAATTTCTACCTTTTTTTCTCAAGGATGATGGTGCTAAAAATGGTAAGAATTGAAGAATATAGGATCTACACCAAAAAGCCTGCCTTCAGGCCAAAGGTAGTCATCTTCTGGTTGCGGATTTTAAGGAACAATGCCAATAAAGTTGAAATGAAGATCTTCGAGCTCCTCCCTCCGAAAGTTGTACAGTGCGCGCTGTACAGGAGCAAGAAATACCTCAAGTTCTGGGCGAAGTGCCCAGTTGGGCCCAGCGAACCGTGGCAAGTTGAAAAACAATTTCTTGAAATCCTTACTAGCATTCTGAACTTAGGCAATAATGGATATTAAGCTTTCAAGCATTAGACCCTTATTTCAGGATCGATCTTTTGGAGGAAGGACCGCACGTCCTTGGGGGCGATGACCTCTACGGACTGATCTTCCCGGATGATAATGAGGCTAATATGGAGCGCTTCAAAAACCATTGACTCCCTGTATTGGTGGAGCACGCGGCGATAGGACAAGCGCTCGCCCCGCTCGGTCCTGCTATATGGAATACAAACTGCATAACGAAAGCCTGATTCCAAAGTCAACACGCTCTTCATCAATTGCCCCATCGCCGTATCAAAATCCACCTGGTAACTTTCAGTGCGGGAGTAATCTTCACCCTTCACCTCGACTAACCACCGATCACCGAGTCCTTTAAACGCGAGCAGGTCGATTTCATTCCCCCCAGGCATTATCTCGTCTTCAATGACTTCGTATCCCTTCTTTTTAAACCAATTGACTAAAATCTGCCGTGCTGCTGTTTCATCCATTTTAATCCTTCTCGGAATTATTTAAAAAATCTCAATATATATCACTTTTTTTTATACTAACAACTAATTTTTAATTTAACCTTCATTTTTATAGAGTAAAAAATTTGGGATGATGTGAAATGATAAAATATAAAGTAGCACAAGTAAATTTTAGTCAAATTTCCGTTCTTGAAGAAGAACTGAATCATTTCGCAAAGGATAATTGGGATTGCGTTCAGGTGTTATTAGTTCATCAAAGAGCGAGTAATAGGAATGTTATACTCATACTGAAACGTAACGAAGACTAAACTGATTAAATTATGGCTATTCCGTTAACTCTAAAAAGGTTGCCTCCTTCATCAACACATCTGGGGGCGATAACTTGTCAGAACATTATATCGCAAAAAAATTGAAATGGGATATCTATGGTGCTTTTGACGGCATTCCCGATATTAAAAAAGTCTTAGAGGAGGAATTAGCTCAGATCCCCAAGGAACATTCAAGAAAATGGGCGAAGGTGGAACGGTGGCTCGCGCAAGTAACGGATGTCCTGAAAAAACTCGAGTATATAGAAAAAATATTAATTCCAAAGATAATGGATGCCTTTCATTATGAATTCGAATCGCCCGATCTGGTGAAAGTGATTTTTTTCCAACCGAGCATTAAGAAGTTGTTCGATGAGCTAGTCATCCACTTCAATGCCAATGAAATCACGGTCGGAGCGGATTTTGAAGTGCTGTGTAACATAGGTGAGGCAGCGAAGGTAATGGCGCTCTTAGGGGATTCGACCTTGGGGCTTGCTGCCGTCCAAGCGTATTGGGAAGCAAAAATTTCTAGGGTGGGGAATATATCCCAAAAAAGAGCGGCGCTGGTAAGCAATGAGAACCTCGCGAGAACGTGTGAGCGCCTCGATCTCTATGACTACCGTATCCATGACACGTTCGATCAAGAGCCGCAAAACGAGGAGAAAATTGCCCACGTGAAGGGCACCTTAATCGAGGGGATCTATGGCATCATCTATGCCGAGAAGGGCATCGACGCGGTGTTTGATGCCCTGATCGCAATTAAATAGCCGAGTTGAAAATTTTTTTATCTGGAATTAATAAAATTTCTTTACAAGATCAAGATCTATGTCCCTGATCCTTTCGATAAATTCCAGCCGATGATCCTGCATGACCCCTTCGAGTTCCCAAGTTGTTAAAATGCCGTCTCGCCGCTCATCATAATATTGGAGGCGTTCGGTGGTGAGAAACTCGAGCTCCGGGGAGAATTCCATCATTTCCTCCATAAATTCGCGAGCAAAGTCAAGATCGGGGTCTTCAGTATCCCAGACTATTTTTTTACACTCGACGATGAAGGCTTCTGGTTCGTGATAAAAACTTCTGCAAAGATAGGCGATCGCTGACGGGAGCGCCTTACAGATGCAAGTTTCGAAGTTATTCAAGGCTAACTCCTCGCCATCGGATGTTAATGGTACACTGAGCACGCCTTTGACCAGGTTAAACATCTTTGCGTCCAGTTTTACCAATATGTAGCGATACTGGGGAACTATCAACGTTAATGCGTAGGGAAGTTCGATTGGACGAGGTTCGTATTGGGTACAACTTCCCGAGGCTTCAGTCATCCTGAATTGTTTCTTGGAAAACCCGTACAGCCACAACCATCGAAGTTCGTCTAACAGGCAAAGCTCCCCATCCTCTGCAGCCACGGGGCCCAACACCCATTCCCCCTCCTCGTCATAGTTATCCTCCATGGAGAGATCCTCATCAGTGTATTGCCATTTTTGGTGGGCTTCCGACTTCAGGTACGCCCTTAGGTAGGGGAGCGGCACCTGATGGGGGCTCCAATGCACGCACGTCGCACACATCTTGGGGAGCGAATGAAACCTATCTAACTCTGCATCCCACTCCAATTTGACATAAGAAGTAAAAAAGCGCACGATCTGTGATATATTGTACACGGATTGTCCTGCGTTTGCCGCACACACATCTCTCAGCCTCTTTATTAAAGCCTCAAATTCTTCACGCAATGAGTGCTTCCGATAGATCCTGAAGAGTATCCGCACGACATAATCTCCCATTTGGATTCCTGAGACTGGGTCCTTTATTGGCAAGTCTTCGATGTTCTGTACTAAAAAATCTGCCAAGGTTTGAAA
Source organism: Candidatus Helarchaeota archaeon (assembly GCA_013375455.1). Next base: position 17,418 of record JABXJT010000012.1, read on the forward strand.
TACCATTCGCGGTCTTTTTTCACCCCGATGGCGGATTATTTCCGCAGCAACTTCTCGAATCCAATACGCGCCATCATCAAAAAATGATAGGAGCTTAGTAAGAAGCGAATCATCCCAAAAATCCCTTTTCATTATTAGTTTGCCCAGTGTCGTTAAAGCCTTACCTCGAATATATTCCTCGTCATTGTTGAACTGTTCAATCAAAAAATTAGCTATAGTTGCATCCGCATTTCCCTTGTAAGTTCCACCTGATTGCACGATAAAGATCAGGGCACACTGATCTACAAAACCACTGTCTATCAGTGCATTGAAGACAATTCTTAAGGTTTTTATTCGATTGATCCTTTCTTTTTCCTTTTTCTTTTCCCTAATTTCCGCTTCTATAATATATCTACTCCTTTTTATCTTCAAGGGATTCTTACAAACAGGGCACACATATTGATAATTGGCAGACTCAGCTTCCTTGTGTGAATAATCTTTATTACAGGTATGGCAGAACAGGATAATCGTGTCTTTTTTCATTCCTAATCATTCCTGGTAAAAGTTTAGTATTCTTTATACTGTCGGAGTAATCTCGGCTTTTGATGTGGAATTTTCTCCCTAATATAGTCAAGATATTGTTCCACTAATTGCGTAGAAGCATATATGGAGGAATATAAAATGCTGAAATAATGATACGCCGTATGAAAATGATCATATGCATCCGAATAATTCCCTAGATTATATAATATTTTTCCCATGTTGAAGAAGTAGGCTGCCTCGCGCTTTGGGTCGCAAAGCCGCATGACAACGGAGAAAGATTCCTTTTGATGTTTCAGCGCGTTCTCCAGTTGGTTTTTTGCGTTTTTTTCGTCGTTGGTATTCAACAGATATATCCCTTGATCATAATAGGATGTGGCAATATGCCTCATGCAAGTTGCTACCAGGTCTGGATCTTTTGATTTCTTGGCTAACTTAAGTGCTTTTTTATACGATTTTATGGCTCCAGAATAATTCGTCTGTTCCTGATTGGCGTCACCATCTTTGAGAAATGCATAGATTTTAAGTTTTAACTCGTCATCCCGGGTCAACGCAACCCCTCTTACTCATTTTTTATTTTTTTAAAGCATCTTCTCGTCAACGCCCAACGACTAAGACGATAATTACTATTACAACTATAAACAAACAACAACAAAAAACGCTCATATAAGATACATCCGTAGGTTCAGAATCCACTGAAGATACAGGCGATGAAGTTCTAACAGGAGTGGACCCACTTCTAACAGAAGTCGCTCTCAATGGAAATTGGATGCGTGAGGTTCTTCGACCAGAAACTATCGTGGCAGGAGTGATGGTGGCTTTATGTTCCCGTCCCGTGCCTAAATCTTTTGCGGATACGGTAAAAGTGCCGCTTGCGTTGATATCAAAAGTGACTTGAATCTTGGGAACACCTCGTGGTGCGGGTGGAATGCCCGTGAAAAGAAACCTGCCCAAGGTGATATTATCGCTCGCTCGTGGTCTTTCACCTTGAAAGATGCGGATTTCCAAGGCAGGTTGATTGTCGGAAACCGTTGTAAAGATTTCAGTTTTTTTCGTCGGAATGGTGGTGTTGCGTTCGAATACTTTAGTAAATACATTACCGAGCGTTTCTACTCCGATAGAAAGGGGGTTCACGTCCAGTAAAAGTAGATCTTTTACTTCTCCAATTAGAAGACCCCCAAGAATCGCGGCACCAATCGCCACACACTCCATCGGATCGATCCCACGCTCTGCTTCTTTTCTAAAATTTTTTGCAAACCGAGCTCGAACGCTTGGCATCCGAGTAGGTCCACCTACCAGGATAATTTTATTCACGTCATTTGGCTCCCACTTGGCATCTCTGAGTGCTCTTCGAATTGGTTCATCTAACCAGCCAAGAACTGGTTCAACTAACTCCTCTAATTTTGCCCGAGTTAACGCGAGAGTCATGTGTTTGGGACCGGTAGAATCCGCTGTCAAATGCGGCAAATTAATTTGAGTAGTAAGTGTTGTTGAAAGCGTAATTTTAGCTTCTTCCACAGCTAAGAAAATGCGCGCTATTGCCGTTAAATCACTTCTCACGTCAATTCCATGCTCTTCCTGAATTTCAGCAACAATATACTTCACGATTTCTTTATCAATGTCTATTCCACCGAATTTCGTATCACCACAATAAGCTGCGACTTCAAAGACACCCTCCCCCATCTCCATCAGACAAACATTATAATGTCCCCCGCCCAAATCTAGCATTGCAACTTTTAGCTCACGTATTTCTTTGTTCCATCCATACGCGAGTGCCGCAGCAGTTGGAGCAGAAACAATCTTTAATACCGGCAATCCTGCACGCGAAGCTGCTTCGATCATAAGCGATCGTTGCCAGTCATTAAAATATGCGGGAACTGTCAATACTGCCCCCAGTTTTTCATCACCTAGGAAAGTTACGGCATCATTTCGGATCTTTTTAAAAAATTTAACCAGCAAATCCTGAGGTCTATACCTTTTTCTACCGATTTTAATTTGATGATCCGTTCCAATTTTCCGTTTAAGCGCAAAAACGGTTCGTTCGGGATTTGTGATCGCTTGGCGAAGCGCAGGCTCCCCTACTAACCAGATACCATCAGCGGTAAGAGCTATCACTGACGGAAAACATTTACCCCCTACAATAGCGACTCCCTCCGTGCTAGGAATGATTGTTGGGATCCCATCTCTCAGCACAGCTACCGCTGTATTGCACGTCCCGAAATCAATTCCAATGATTTTGGTAAATTTTTTTTGTTGGACCAACTCAACCCCTCTTAATTGTTGTATTTAACATTCTTATTTGATTTTTTTCTCTGAGGTTTTGATTTTCGGGGTTTTTTAGCAATTTTTTCTTTTTCAGGTTTTAATGTCGAAGCTGGTAATTTCGTTTCATCTGAATCTTCGCGAACTAGTGCCTTTAGAGCCCATTGAGATCTCCCATAGCTCTTGAACCCTTTCCATCCTCGCATCGCCATCTCTTTATTGAATGTAGCTGATATATTTTGGGGATTGAGCTTAAGCACCTTATTGAAGCATTCGATCGCCTCTTTAAACCGTCCCAGCTCCCGAAAAAACACTCCTTTATTGTATAAAGCGTTCTCATTCTCCGGATCAATGGCGAGGGCTTTATCAAAACATGCAATAGACTCTAGATTTGATGATCCCAGGGCAATTCCTTTAAGGGTCCATCCTGCTATGTTATTAGGATCGAGTTCTAAGGCTTTCTCATAGCATTTTAGTGCCTCATCAGGGCGTAACAAGTCATATAAAATAAAACCTTTATCGACCCATGCATCTGCATTGGTCTTGTCCGTTTCTAATGCTTTCTTATATTGTTCAAGGGCGTCCTCCAACTTCCCCTGCTGATGGAGAAGTTCTGCTTTCCTTTTCCACGTCATCGCATCTTGTTGCTCTTTCGACATTATCGATAATCGCTGGATACCTTCTTGCGTTTCCACATCATAGGGATTAATTTCAAGGGATCGCCTGTAACATTTAAGTGCTTCAGGAAAACGTCCTAACTCTTCTAATAATTGCGCACGAATCAACCATGCTTTTGCATTATTAGGTCTAATCTTTAGGGCCTTCTCCAGGCATCTCAAAGCCTCTTCATAATCCCCCTTTTCATCCGCTTCTCTTCCTTTTATTATCCAAGTATCATATGCAATCAAATTCTTGAATTTTTGAGGAACACCTGGTAATACAGCCTTTGACTTTTTAGGAGGTTTCGGTAATACAGGTTTCGGTGATACTTCAAAACATGATTTTTCTCGTATTATTTTGTACGGTTTAACTGAGGGCGTGCTTTTTTGAACTTCCTTATCAAGATGAACGGCCTTTCGGATATTTTTCAATTTTTTACACTGATGCACCTCAGGAAGGTGATGATCGGCACAAAAGAGTTTTTGGCAGGATTTACAGCGAAATAGCAAGGATAAAGGTGCCCCGCAAAACGAGCATTTATTATACTCACCCATTTTTCTCCCTTTAGCAAATCTTTATTTATCCTAATTGCTGTATAATCGCAATTAATAAATGAATAATTAGCTCTAGATCCCGTGATCTATTTTGAAGAGCATCACCTTATTTAAATTATTCATTCTATTCACTTTTTAATCACTTTTTTAAAGCATTCATCCGCCTTTACATACTCCCCGATCTCCACGTAGAGTTCCCCCAGCAGTTTCCGCGCTTGGCTGTTGGTCGGGTCTTTTTCAAGAGCGTTCTCGCAGCATTCAATCGCTTCTTGGAAATTTCCTGAAGTTCTAAATTCATTTGCCTGATCCAACAAGTCCCCTTTTCCGCGTTTTTTCTTTTTGCGTTTTTTAATGGATGGTTTTTTTCGTTGTATTTTTGAAGCTTTTTTACCTCCAGTCTCGGTTTCCTTTTTTTCGCTGTAATTTTCACACACTCCAAAGCTCGTAGCTTCCCCCTGCCATTCGCAGTTAATAGCGCAAGTTACACAGGTTGCTAACGGATGTGAAAAAATGATCTCTTCAATCGTTTTTTTAGGCGGAGAACTGATCTCCTGCACGGGTTTTCCCTTATCTGATTTTTCCAAATGATCTTCGATAGTCTTAATAGATGAGTAATTAAATCCTATAGCTGGTTTATTACCTAGTTTAGTCCAAGCGTCTAAAGCTTCTTGGTAATACTTCAACGCTTCCTTTAAATTATTTTGAAAATGATATGATATTGCAATGATTTCCAATTCACACGCTATCATGTATGGGTCATTGAGCTTTCTATAGACACTTAATCCATCTAATGAATATTTTATTGCTGAGTTTAATGCATATATCGCACCTTGTTCCTTTCTATCTATGGTATTCCACCTTTCTCTATATAACAATCCGAGGTTATGGAGAGTTGTTGCTTTAGCAACTAAATAATAAGTATCTCCCCCGGCCTTTAGCACCTCTCTGATTATTTCTAAGTTTTCTTTAAGAATTTGGATTGTTTCCGAAGATGAATATTTATTAATTTCTCGTTGAATTGCTGCCTTAGTATTCAATGCATGCACTAAGGTGTTCTTCTCTGCAAGTCCACGAGAAATTTTCAATGCATCTTCGCAAACATCACGCGCATGCCAAAAATTCCCAGTATTATAACGTGCTAAAGCTAAATTACAAAGTGCCATCGCTTTTTGCTTGTCATCTCCTTTTTTTATTGCATCCTCCAGCGCATCTCTAAAAAACCTAATTTTCCAGGATAAATCCTTCATTTTAAAAGCCCTCGCGATTTTTGTCTCAACCATAAAATATGAATAGAACACGTTAGTCGCCACTCCAGGAAAGGAGGGCGTATTTACTCTCAATCCTTTTTCGAGGAAGCTATCAAAAGGTTTTAAAAACATCTTTGATAGCATTTGCGCTGCGCTGTCTTTCGCCGCACGAACCTCTTCTTCGGGGATTTCCCCTTCGACCATTTCATCGCTCTCTTTATCCAATCGCGAGGTTGGATGGTTTTTATGATTTTTTATGCATTCTGAACAAAAGATACCCCCCCTACTGCAAAAACACATATATATATGAGGCTCGTCAGCAAATTGTTTTCCACATTCTTGACAAGAACCCTTCCAGAGCGATTCTCGCATTTTTTCTGCCCCCTCCTCATCGAAAATAACCGTATCGCCTGATTTACTCTTTTTTATTTTTCTTTTTCCGTACTTCTTTATAATCGTCACATCCAATTGAAATTCCTTGGTGGTTGGAGTAATATTCGCTTTTGAATTATCTATTACTTTCTAATTTTCTCGTTCTTAATTTCTCTAAATCTTTAATTCGCCTTAGATTGGCCGTATAGAGAATTGCAATAGGTAAGAATGCCCCGATCCAGACAAGCGCACCAAGTGCAAGCCATCCTCCGCCCCACTGAAAAAATAGATACCAAATAAACAAGGTCATACAGAATAGACAACTATAAATCTGATTACGTGCTTTCCGAGATTTTATTTCTGCAGATAATTGTGCGACTGTCATGGAGCTATCTTGGTCGAGGTGATCTACGATTGAAGTCTGACTTTCTACCTGAACGTGTCTTTCAGCTTCTCTACGTTCTTCAGCTAAAATGCCTAAACTCTTCCCTTCTAATTCACAACCACATCCCTTACAAAAGACTAAATCATTTTTATTTTCTAAACCACAAGAAGGGCAGTTAATGAACACAGGGGCTGGAGGTATGATGTCAATAGTTTTATCTAGAAATTTTATTTGAATTTTTGACCTATCTTGAGGCGTCTGTTTAAGTCTGGTTCCTTTTGATCGTCGGAAATACTTGGTGTATACAAATAAGGAACTTCCTATAATAGCAATTATTCCGATTATTATCAAAACTAAGACTAAGGGGTCAATGAAAAGATCGGAAGGAATTGCAACATTGACATATACGCAATTAGAAATATTACTTGTACCTGTGGCATTACCCGCCACAACTGCATAATAGTACCCTCCATTTTCAGTGATATGATCTTGATAAAAATTCGTTGTTATTTGTGCAATTGGGGTCATATTCCCCACGGATGTAATGAACTCCTTGCTCCTATAAATGTAATAAAACGTAGCGGTGGGTATTACGTTCCAATTAAGTATTATAATTCCATCTTCATCGTTACTAGGTGAAATTGGATTTAAATCAGGAGGTTCTGGTGGAATAGCAACCCAGCCCCATACACAATTAGAAATTGAACTGTTTCCTGAAGCATTACTAGCTACAATTACGTAATAATAAAATCCATTTGTTGTAATTATGTCCGAATACTCATTTAAACTAGTTACTCCGATTGGAGACATGCCAAAAACGGATGAAATTGGTGAGTTTGCTCGATAAACAAAATATTCTATGGCACCCGTGATATTATTCCAATTTAATGTTAAACATCCATTTCTACTCGGATTAGGTGGAACAATTTCTATTGTAGGTTTATTAGGAACCCAAATAGATTTCTTATAGAAAATATCTATATCGGTACCTGAATTATTGTAATCGGAATTATCTTGCCAGAAAAGATGGATATGGTTGTTAGCGTCTAACTTAATTTTTGGGTATTTGGATTCTCCTATACATTCCTCAGCAACTGAAGTTATATCTGTCCATTGATTCGTTGAAACATTTCTATACTTGTAATATAAATTTTGATGCCAGGGATCAGAGGCTTCGTGTTCATGCCAAACTACATGAACATTTTCAAATTCATCTACCGCGATTGACGCAGTTTCGGACGTGTCTTGACTTTCTGAAGTAACTACTTCAGTAGTACTCCAAGTATGTGATGCAATATCTAATTTTTTATAAAAGATATCCCGATCTGAGCCTGCACCATAATAGTCTGAGATATCTGCCCAAACAAAATGTAAATAATCAGACGGGCTGATTATCATTCTTGGGTAGTACGAGTGGTCCATGCTTTCTGTTGATACAACTTCAATGGATGTCCAATTTCCAGTTGATACATTCAAAGATCGATAGAAAATATCCCGATCATTTCCAGACCCACCATCGGATGTCCATTCTTCCCACGAAACATGGATATTATTTGATGCATCGATTACTAATGATGAACATATCGAATCATATTGTGAAACTTGTGAAACTACTTCATAGGGTGTCCAAGTACCCGAAATATTATCCCTACATGCGTAAAAAATGTCATAATATAACCAAGATGGCTCTGATTTATCCATCCAAACAGCATGTATATTCCCCATTCCATCTATAGCAATCTGCGCACCCCCAGATTTTTTTGTACAATTAATTGAAACCACTTCAGTGGGATTCCAGCTGGATGTACTAGCATTTCTACATCGATAAAAAATGTCAGGATCTGCTCCTGAGCCATTAATATTTGTGGCATCAATCCATAATACATGTAGATTTCCAGATTCATCTATTGCAATCGATGCCCCGCCAAGCACTTGAGTACTCTCACTAGAAACCCATTCAATTGAAGTCCATAAACCTGAACTTGCGTTCCAACACCTATAAAATACATCTAAATCTGACCCCTCGCCAATTAAATCGGTACGATCAACCCAAACTAGATGAATATTTCCAGAATCATCAAATACAAATGATAGGCCACCCGAAAAATTTACGCTTTCTTTAGTAAATACCTCAAGTAAGCCCCAACCTCTTGCTGCGATGTTTAACATTACTGGTGGATTACTTACAAGCGATTCTTTATTTCGATCCCCGAAATTCAATTTGTTATCTAAAGGAAATGCTAGAATGAAATGTGAAAAAACGAGTAAATTGAGAAAAATTATTAAACCAAATTTATTAGACCTCTTTCTTTCAACCACAAAAATCCCTTGCTACTCCACTTACTTAAGACTATAGCAATCTTAGTAGATTTATATTTGATATAATTTAGGTATTTAACATTTAAATATCAAACAGGTCCTTGACCGCCCGCACGAACGCATCCTCCAGTCGTAAAATGTACGTGCCATCGCTCATTCGTTCCAAGAACCCGATGTCCTCGAAGAAATCCAAGTGCGGTTGGGCATTAGGGATCTCATCCTTGAGCATCAAGATCTCAAAGGGGAGGAGTTGACGCCTCTCAGCGAAGATTCCTAAGATCTGGAACCGCTCTTCGGGGCAGAAAATGTCGGCAAGTTCGATGCCCTTCCATCTCCAGGGTTGCACGGTCACCTCTCCTTGGTCTCTCTTGTTTTGAAATAAATAATTGTTTCACCAGATCAGGTAACGTATTGCAGTTCTTTTTTCCGATTAGCTGAAGTATTCTCGAAGGAATTCACGACCTCGCGAATTTCTTGAAGCAGACCGGGATTTTTCTCAAGTTCCTTTTTAACCCGAATCACTCGCGGCAAGTCGACTCTCTTTTGTTCTTCAGTACCTTTAGTCTTTATGTAGCGAATCATTGCATCAATGTCAGCGTTAAACTGCTTGATTAAAATTACGTAGATTGGGGCATCCTCTTTATCCTGCTGGATGGCTTCAATCCCTTTGATGTATTCTCGTTCGATACCCCAAAAGAACTCGCTAGGTTCTACAAATTCATAGATGCTTTCGGAAGTTTCAATCAACGTATTCCCGCAGTCCGGGCAGTAGGTATAGGCGGGAACATGTACCTTATCGCACTCATCGCACAATTTCACGTTCCCATCGACTTTATTTCCACAATACGGGCAAAAATTTTGGATGATGATGGGTCTATTGCATGCCGAGCACTCCACGAGATGTCGTCTCTCTAGGGTTTTTTGAGTGTCATAGAGGTTCTCTTTTATCCGATTGAGCAGTCCAATTGTACCCATATCTATGCTAGCGTAAGAACTGGTCTTGAATACCTCGAATTCATTTTTGAGGTCTTCCAGAATGCGGTCGTAGGCTTCATCGCGAGCATGGAGGCTTATTGTATTCGCGGAACTGATCCCATCAATGTAATTATTTCCCTTATACCTCCGTCCTACTATCAATACCTCTATATCAAATTTTTTACACAAGGTCTTAAAAATTCGGAGATTCTTTCGGTGAACCTTCTTATTATATCCTCCAAACAAGCTTATTTCTGTCATTTTTCTCACCATCAAATAAATTTTTTGTTATTCATTCCCGAAGCGACTTGATGTGCTGCTCGATGACCTCCAAGGTCCGCATTATCTCAGGCGATTCTCGTCCTTGGTTAGATACCTTCTCCCGGCGCGCCAGGAGATTTCTCGGGATGAATTGCCTGAACAGCAACACGCCAAGATACGTCGAAAATAGGATGTAAATCCAAACGGAATTGAAGGGGGTCATTATCAAATTATCCAAGGTGAACTGAGAAGTGAGGATGATGATGTTCGGGAGTATGGCGATGAAGTATAGAATGATACAGGTAAATTTTTGAAAATGATGCCCTGGAAGGATCCAAATCGCGCACATTATTGCTAAAAGAAAAACCAGAGCTACTATTATGGTATGATAATCAATTCCCACTTTTTTCTCCCCCGTTTGAGTCACTCTGGGTCTGATAAGTCCCCAAGATCCCCAATAAGTTTAACAGCTCGCGTTTGACCGTCCGGTGGGGATCCCCTTCACCCTGTTCCTTCACTGGAGTAATCCAATAGAGCTTGTCTTGGTATTTCAAGGTAGGGGTCCGTCTGATGCCATACACACCCCGACACCAACCTGCATCAATCGTGAATTGTACATCGTAGGTCTTTATTTGGAGTTCTAGGTCGTGAGCTAGCTGCTGGATATATTCCCAGAGGGAACTCGCGTAGAGCATCTGACAAACTACGCATTTGCGATTGGAAATTAATTCTAATACGCCTTTAGGCTTGTCTTCTCCAACCTGTAAGAATGAGGGGGTCGCGCGACCTCCTTGCCTAGCTACTTCAAAGGAAGTACTTGCAATGTAGTGTTGGGTGAAATCGACGAATACTTTCAACTCGGCAAAAACTTGGAATAAAAAATTGAGGAGCATGTCTGGTTTCATTAAAACCGTCTTAGAAGAGACATCGAAATATTCCAGGAGGTCCGTGGTGATGGCTAAGGTCCGAGCAATGCTATTCGTTATGTAGTGTTTGACGGAAGGAGTAATGCTCTCGGTGATCAGATACACGGTGAGATAGGAGAATAACGTTTTCGTTATGGTCAGGAAGAGCAAGCTAAGAAATTCGACGAGCTCTTGAGCTTCAAATTTCTCGTTTCCCTCTAGCTCCATCTGTTCTAACTTCTTTGCCTCTTCAACTTTCTTACTCACTACCTCTACCAAGCTCTCGCGGTATTTATCCAAGAAATCTTTAATGTATTTGATCTCTGGGTATTCCTCGCTTTCAATGACCTCGAAAATGCCAACTATCTTCAGGAAGACGACTTGGAGTCGAGTCAGGTAGTCGAATAATTTGGCCTCTTCCAATTTGCTTTCACCCGAAGCGAGGAGGACCCGTGAAAGATCCCGTGCGTCTTTTTGAAATTGATTAACGAAATACATGAAAAACGTGTTGAACGAATCCTTTAACTGCTGAGTGTTGAAATCAGCCACGATACTTGATACCGCACCCCGTAACTTCTCAATATATTGCAGGAGTTTTTGCGTGTAAGCGGGATCTATGTTTACTTCATCTTGAAATATCGGTTCGGTGCTAATCCAGGATCTCGTAACGAGGAACTCTGAGAGTCCAATACCCAGGGCTTCCAAATAATCAATCGTGCTGACTTTTGGGGGATCCTGATCCGAAATTTCTGAAGTCATATCACTCAACTCTTTAGTTTGTTTCACTAATGGTCTTTTGAACGCTTGCCTTCGCTTTTTTGAAAGTGGTCTGCTCAGCCCCAGCATCTTGAGGGGATGCAGGCGTGGATGTCTTGGGAGGAGTGATGTGTAATGCATCTCCTATTTGTCCTAATTTTTTCATGTATTTCTGCCTAGTTCTTCGAATGTATTGCTTGACATAATCGGGTGCATTGATAATCTCTTGGTAGAGCTCACCAATCAATTCACCAACTTTCTCTTTAAGTTCATTAAATCGGCGCAAGTGGTCTCTGGTATGTCTAATTACTTCCTGTTGATATTGTTCCTCAACCTCCTTCAGCATCTCCTCGAGATATTCAATTTGGGTGTATAAGGGATTGATTTTATCAGTAAGCATCTTTAACCCCCTGGTCAAGCCCAGCTTCAGGATTTCGATGTCAAACAAGGGTTCGATTTTCTGATGCTTAAAATCACTCTTTTTGAAATTACAAAGGATCATCAGTTCTTTAGGCCCCTCTTCAGGAGCATAATTCCTGGAAATTGCCTCGAAACTATACTGAGTCCCAAGATTAATCATCCATTCTTGGACGGTTTCCTCCTCTGCTAGAACTCGAATTTTGAATTCTTTATTTTCCGTCCCCAAAGAGAGAAACTTTCCAATTTGGCGCATTTGACCATCCAGATCCCGCAGGACAACATACCGAGATTCATCGTGTGTCAGGTCGTAGTATTTCGAGTAATAATTCCATGCCCTAATTATTACAATGACTAATGCAATGAATTGGCCAATGATCAGCCCCATGCTAATCGGATCTACCATCTAAATTCACTTCTCCAAATTTACAAATTTGACTGATATTCCTTGTTTATAAAATAGAACAATAAGGAATAAAAATTAAGAGTCTATACTTCGTCGGCGCCGACACTTCGTCGATGCCGACACTTCATCGGTGTCGACACTTTGTCAATGCCGACACTTCGTCGGCGTCTATTAATCGTCGGCAAATTTTTTTTATTCTCAATTCACATTATTATAATTCAAGAATTATTCAATTTTCAATTCAAGTTTCCCAAGGTTCTCTAGAACTGATTGGGAAGGGAAGAATTGAATTTATATTCAAAATAAAATGGTGAAGCAAAATGAGTGAAGAGAAAAAAGAGCGTGACCCAATGACCTACGAGACGTGGAAAACGATGAATAAAATCAAGAGGGATATGCAGGAACTGGTGAAAGAAAAGGGTACTCATGGAGGATCCAGCCTGAAATACGAGAGGAACTATTCACTAGAAGTAGGACGGATCGATAATAGAGAATCAAGGCCGCCCATGACTATTGATGCGTGGGACGTGCTAACCTGCGTCTTTGCAGCATTGTTCTTTATGCTACCCTGGATTGTACCGGGGACAGATGTAGCATACCTTTTTGGTATTGCACTTTTATTCAGCTTGGTAACTCGAAGCGTACTGACCCGCATTGCAACCTTGACTTTTACTGCTACGTATTTTCTGTTATTTCTACTGGCCGGCTGGTATTTCTCTCTAGAAGAAGTTTTCAGCTTCATTTTTGGCATCAACACCATTACGTTGGTACCAGTAATCGTTGGTACATTGATGTCAATCTGTATGATGGGGTCAGGAGTCGTGTATGGGCTTTCTGGTTCGACAAAGTATGCGGGATTATTCATCATTGCAGGGGCGTTTCTCATTTCAGCAGTGGATTCAGCGGTCGGATACTTCTTCTTCGCGATGGAGGATTGGTACATCCTATTCGCGACGCACCTCGCCATTTACATCACCGCGTTCTTAATTGCATGGGGTATATTCTACCTCGCGGCGCGGTTGATTCGGGCGGGCGTGCTATCGGCGGTGAGGTGAGGCAATGGTACGGATGACAAAAGCAGCCAAAATGACGATGGTAATCATTTTAGTAGCATTTGGTGGATTTTTAGTCTATTGGCTCGGCTTCAGAGGATCTGTATTTGATCCAACCCCACCAGCCCCCCCTCCAGAATACGCAGAAGGATACGCGATAATTCAGTTCCAAGATCCGCTAAATGAGGTAATAGTGACAGAGGTAGACTTGTACATTCAATTTAGGAATGGAACAAACTATCTGAACACTACTTCTGGAACCACCTTTTACGTTCCTGAGGCAAGCTGGTTTTTTGCAGTGAAAGCAGGCTATTGGAATCTGACAGGCTCGGTTTACGCGCAAGGTGACGCCCCTGGAGATGCTCATATCCAAACTTATTCGTTAACTCAAATCGCTCCCAAAAATAATGTCCAATTTTTGATAAGCGCCATCGACGGGGTTTATGGAACATATAGTTCATCTGAGATTCCCGATGGATATCATACGATACTGATTTCCTACTCTATAACTGGGGATTGGTGTTATAATTCATCTTGGGGTGATTCGTCTTGGGTTCCTGATATGTTCATCCCAATTGGGAGTTACGCTGATCAATATAACATATCAATTACAGGATTATGGATCGGCTGGAACGGGTCAATCACAGATTATTCGCTTGGGGGATCGCCTGTTGGTTATTATTTAGTCTACGATGTCGGTGTCTGCAATAGCACGCATTTCTATGGCATTGCATTCTCTGGACAATTACAAGTTTCGGGAGTGTTCAGCAATATATCAAATGCTACAATTTACTTTGGGCTACTAGATGATACTAATAACTTGGTTATACACTTCTAAAATGATGGAAGGAATTAAAATGAGAATAAACAAAAGGCTTTTACTCTATGTTGTATGGATGACAATGCTCTTCATCCTACCATTAAGTATTATTCCTACAGGGGATGCTCAAGAGGGAATAGAAAGTGGATTGTCCCCGGAAGCCTTCGATGCCGCTCTTGGGTTTATCTATGTCGATCCATCTAGCTACAAATTCAATGGCCTTGGTTTCGGAAGCGACCTAATGATTCACAATATGAGCCTATTCCATGATCTCCCCCTCGCTATAACGGGGGGGATCCCATATGATATCGACATAATAAACAAGGGGAGCATTCAACAGACAGTTAATGGAAAGCTAAATACCGTATTCGCCTACGAGGTGTGGTTTTATTACACGATAACCTTATATACAGTAGGCTCTAGCGATGTAATCCAAGCTCCTAGCGCTCCCAAATCGGATTGGTTGTACCACTCTGGATGGGGGCTTCTTCCTTGGGGATGTGGGCAATGGACGCTCGCTACGATGACATTCAAGAATTATGACTTACAGCAGTTCTCGGATGATCCCTATACCAAGCTTCAGAGATGGCGTTGGTTAGGGACGTTATCATTCGATATTTCCATTATTCCAGAACTAGACTTCCCCAAGACAATTACCGTCGAAAACGGCGAATGGAATTACGGTGACATACATTACGGTTTTCTCCCCTCGATCTTCTTGGAAAATCGCAGGGGCATTGCCCAAGATAAGACAGTATATGTAGAAGGTGGGGCAATCGGTACATCTGAACACAGAGTAAGCAATAGCCCAACTCTTAACGAAGGTTCCTTGCTTAATAATCGATATTTTAGCGAGGATGTGGATGCTGAATATTATGGCTACACGAATGACAATTGGAATTCTCCTGCTGACCTTATATCCCCGCCAAATCACACTATTTGTGTGTCGGTGTCGCGCGTTACCAAGCAAGAACTTCAAGATCTTGCAACCTTTGACACCAGCCCCACTTCTTTAAGTATTTTTGATCAACAAAGAGAGATAACCGTGCATGTTCCAAGTATCGGATTGAGGCCGGAAGTATGGATTTTTGAGGGTGTTCATAACTACAAAAAGGTCGATTTCAATGGAGGACCTCTTGGGCAAGGGGTGTTTACCCACAAAGAGACGAGTTTTGATTCAAGGCGGTGTGTTATTGGATGGGATGTATGGAATGTCTATCAGACTCTTTACATGAAGTCAGGCGTGCGCATCTTAAGTTTGTACGAATGGAAACCAGCATTCAACACCACACTAGGAATCCCACAAGGACCACCAAACTGGGAAACGGGAGATCGATATTTAAACGCTGGTTTCGAGGGCGCTATTGGAGCCAAGACTGAGACTTGGTTTGATAAGCTCGGATCCTGGTTGTGGGTGATAATCGGTATCATTGGCATCATCGTAGTATTAAAAATCATCCGCAAGTTGAGGGGTAGCAGTAAATCCAAAGCTAAAATCGACCAAACCATCAACCTCTGGAGCAACCAATCCAATAAAGGAGGCATTGAAAAAGATGCCAAGTAAGAACTTTAAGCAGCGGATTGATGAGTTAGGGAAAAATTTGCTTTCGATCAGTGGAGGTGCATTCCCCGATAGGCTGGGACACGATTCGGACCAATGCAAGGGAATTACGAAGGAGTTGGCCGAAATTCTCAACCTCTCTAAAGAGGCTCGACTCGGGTTTTACAAGTATTGTATGGTGCGAAGCTTGCAGGGGCACTCAGCACAACGAACCTTGCAAGAAGAGGAACGCCGTATTAAAACCTGTATCAATCTTGCCACCCGGATCGTGGATGATCCGACGGAAGCAGCTGAATTCGTTGGGTGGTGCACTACGAAACTAAGGGCAGGGGAGTCTGTGGAAGATATCCTGCAAGAACAGGATGATGAGGTGAGTGATACATGAAAAAGAAGGACACTGAATGTGAGGTGCCACGCAAGCTACAACAAGCGGTCTTAAAAGCGGAAGAAGCAGATGTTCCGATGGAAAAGGTCAGGGAAATCTCTGAAAATTGCGTGATCAAAGCAAATAATCTCGGCGGCGCGACAACTGAAAAGCTTGACCATCATCAAGCTTGTACCATTAAAGGAATCAAGGATGAAATAAAGAAACAAAAAGAAAGGAAGATCCTTTAACTCCCATTTTATATTTTTTTAAGAATAATCTCGAAGAAAGAAAGGAAAAGTTGGTTTGGGTAAGAGAATGAATGGCAGCATGAAAGGTCCTGCCATTGGGGCGGGATTTCTTGGCATTGGCTTTATTATTCTTTACTCACATTTACTCATTGAAGAAATTAGCTATCTTTACGTCACCTATACATTTGCATTTTTCTTCATTCTAGGGGGGTTGACTGTCTTTGTACGGCTGACGGCCTTAACGTACCGGGTGGCAGAGTCACGCGGGGGGTTTAGAACCTTGAATGAGGAAGTTCATTTCTATGCCTTGGAGTTCACGAAAGTCACGGCCGTTACCTTCTTTGCATTTTACTATCCTTGGGAGGCGTTTTTAATGTGGGTCATTTTAGATTGCATGGATGGGTTCACGCTCTCATATGGGAAGCGGAGCCTTCCCTTGAGGCATAAAATCGATAAATTTACCGATTTCCTCTGTCAAATTCCCCTATTTATTGTTGCCCTTCAGCTCTGGGCCGATCTCCCGGTATTGAGCATTTTCTTCACGGCATTTTTTATCTTGCTCGCGATAAAGACGGCACTGTTTGTCATTACGGGGAACCGTGACGCGTTACTGTACCTTCCAGGTGCGTTTGCCATCCTCTATTTAGTAGTCACTACCCTTTACACCTTCTTTCCATCTCAATTTTCAGTCATCTTTGGGAATGTTCATAATACAATTGCCTGTATCGCGGTGGTCCTGGTCATTTGCACTGCCTATGAGGTCATTTACAATGGGGTGCTAATTCGGCTTCGTTACCGGGTACAGAAAGGAGGGCGAGAATGACGCAGAAGCAGAAGGGCAAACCGCTAGATGCGCCGCGAAAGGTTAAACTCTCCTTGATGATTATGGGCATCGTTGCTTTGGGTGCCCTTGCTTTCAGCGTGCTCCTGTCTCCACAGGGACAAACCGCTGCCCCTGAATTTGGAGATCTCCAAGTGCGCGTTCAAAATCTTTATGGAGATGTCGTGGTGGGGGCGAACATTTCGCTTTTTTATATGGGTGATTTGATCCAGTCAAACCTCTCGGATGTCTGGGGACTTTGCATCTTCGAAGATCTCCCGTGGAACACGTATAATTTAACAATCATAAAAGAGGAACACGTGCCTCACTCTATTATTCTCGACTTTAACCAATCCCAGACGCACATATGCGTTCTTGCCTATAACATTTATAACTTAACGGTCAAAGTGACTGATGCAGAATCCAGGGAACGCATCTCCAATGCCTCTGTCTTGGTCTATCGCTATAACTACGAAGAGGTGTATGAATCCATCACCCAGCGGACAAATGATTCTGGAACTAGCCTATTTCCTGCGTTAGAGTACGACGAGTACGCCATTTGCGTGTCACACGAGAATTACTTCAATACCAGTAGGTTGATCTTCTTGAATGAAGATTTAACTATCACTCTTAATTTGCAACGCATCCCTGGACCCCCAGCAACGCCCACGCTTCACCCACTGTGGCCGAATCCATCGAATGGGACGGTCTATTTGAATTGGACGAATGTAAGGGATGCGGGTTACTATCACGTCTTCCGGAACCTGTCCATCATTACATCCATCGATGGATTGTTACCCATCGCTCTTACCTGGGTCAGTGAATACCAAGAGGTGCTGACGACAGGTGGAACGTACTACTATGCGGTGGTGGCTTACAACGGCGAGGGAAACAGCTCCGTTTCAAACAGCGAGAACGTGACTGTCATAATACCTCTTCCGATGGTACCCACGCTCCATTCCATTTCTCTGAATCCATCGAATGGGAAGGTGTATTTAAACTGGACAGACGTGGATGATGCAGAGGCATATTATGTCTTTCGGAATGTATCCCTTATTAACTCTACCGCAGGGTTGGTACCCATCGCCATGGTCTTGACGAGTGAATACCAAGAAGTTCTAACGGCAAATGGGACGTATTACTACGCGGTAATGGCGAGCAACAACGGGGGAAACAGCTCTCTTTCAAATAACGTGAACGTAACCCTTACAATTTCTTCACCGACCGATATCGACGGCATTCCCATAGTCCAAGTCGTGCTCATTGGTGGCTTCATCTTGGGTTCTGCGCTCGTCTATTTCTCCCTGCAGCGAAGGAGACGAGCTGATATGCCCACTTCCCATAAAAAAGGATCAATTATTGGGGGTCAATGTCCATGAGCCATGAGGCGCGACAATCCGAATCAATCTATAACCAACCCGATAGATTCGAGATGATCATGGTTGCCATCTTGATCCTGTTTTTTGTGGCAGTCTTCGCGAATCTCGGGTTTATCTCCACGACTGCAACGTTCGCGGAGCGGATTCTAGCTTACCAATACCTTGGCATTGCCGCTCTGGGTACCGCGGGCTTGGCAATTCGCGGAACTTTTCAACGGCTGAGTGTACGGAGAGGGAATGATGCAATCGAGGCAGTTCCTCTTGCTGCACCAACGATCTATGAAAGTAAAAATCCTTCGAGCATTTTCCAGTCGCTCTTCTATTTTGGCGTGGCATTCATTGTCCAAGCAGTAATGTGTTTCGTAGTCATGTCCCTTCCCCTCTCCTTCTATGGCTTTTGGTCCGTGCAGATGCTCGTGATAAGCGTCATTGGGGCCGTAGGTGAGGAGTTATTCTTTTCCTATTTCCTCACTGGTGTTTTAGTTCAGAAAATCAAGTGGATGGTAATCCCTGCCACTTCCATCATCTTCGTCTGGTACCATTTTCTCGTCTATCAGACGCTCACGGCGCTCTTATACGTGGGTATCATGCGAGTGGTCTACTCGACCGTGTATCTCTTCTCGCGCCGGCTCTCGTCCGTCACGCTGGCCCACGTCCTGAATAACTTGATCGTAGGATTGCGAGTGTAGGTGTGATAATGTTGAATGAATTGCGTGAAAAGAAAATCAAATGGTTGATAGAAGAAGCAAAAATCTCATCAGATGAGATACTTCAAGAACATGAAAGTTGCTTCGCGAATAGCAACTCTGAAGATGAATATAACGGGTGTTTTGATGATAAACTGAACCGTCTTAAAAAATGGAAGGAGGCGATGCACAATGAAACGGAATAAAGTACTGCTTTTGATTGTTGGATTCAGTATATTGCTTGTTATTTCGGTCAACTTTACATCTTTGGAATCAGATTCAAAGGAAATTTGGGTGGAGGATGGACAATTTTCCTCCGATTGGTATGCTCAAGTTGAATCTATTATCAATGGATCACAAATAGGCAGTTTTGACGAAGCTTATTTGCTTAACATTGATGAGGACTACCACAGAATCAGTTCAACTGCTGTGGGTGGCAATCAGAAAGTTGAGGCTCAATATAAATACAATTTCTCGGATTTACCTCCTAATGTGATAGAAAGATTATCACTCAGATATGCTTATAATACAACTACTGCTTCTCCCGACCGTCTAGTAACCCATTTCAACGATTCGGGAGATTTTGCTGCATGGACCATAACTAGCGGAACCTTCGATGCTTATAGTGATTCTGGTGATCTTCTTTATGCAAAAAAAGGAGTTAGCACTTCAGGATATGCCCATGCTAAAAGAGATTTACCAAATGTTCCAACTAATAATATAACTCATGTCTCTTTCCATATTAGAGAAAAGCTTTGGGCAGGTGATATAGGTGAACCTATATGTTCTTATACATTGGAACTGGTATATACTGATGCCACTAGAGAAATGATTTGGTGGACAACTTCGATTAGATATGAAGAACCGATAGATCGGACCTTTACTGTAACTAGAGCTTTAGATAGCAAAAAAACGATAGACTATATTGATTTAGAATTAATTAGATCATTTGAATCGGGTCCTGTCGAAGTTTGGATTTATGAGGAAAAGTATTTAGGGTATGCCCCTGCGACTGCTCAACCGACGGTTTCTCTTTTTAATTACACTGATTCCACTTGGTTATCAATAATAGAAGAGCCAGGAGCACAATCCCAGACATTTAATAGAGCTTTAGAAGGTAATCTATCTGATTTTTTTAATCCTCAATCCATTTTACTTGTAAAAGTTGAGGCGATAAATCTTAGTGGGTCACCCTTCATTTTACTAATTAACCAACTTCTAATAAACGTAAGTACGGCTCTTCCCTACTTCCATTTTATTTCTCAAGTGGACATATCCCCAACCATTCGCCCCCTCCCCTCAGTATTTTATTTAAATTTTAGTTGCTTAGTATTTGACACGCATCCCGGACTCCATGCTGTATTGTTACAGGAAAATTTGACGGGGTCTATCATAAACCATTTAATGCAAAATGAGACCCTTTCGAAGTATTGGTATTATTTAGACATATCATCGCTCACGACAGAAACGCTCGCCTACCGGTTCTGGGCGAACGATACCGAAGGTAATGCCAACTGGACGCAGTGGTATTATGTAGAACGCGATTATGAGGGACCATCCATTATGAGTTGGGGAGATCCTCTTACTCCCGAATATGATGATGCGGTAAACATCTTCGCGAATATTACTGATCTAAACGGCGTATCCTCCGTCAAGATGACGTGGTCGCTGGATTGGATCGTGAATATTTCCCGTACAATGACCAATGTACATGGAAACACGTGGAAGACGGACCTCCCGATTCCGAACCACGCCCATGATACGTCCGTGGCGTGGGAGATCTGGGCCAATGATACTGGCGGCAATGTCGCAGTCGAATACTTCAGTTATCAAGTGATGGATGAAACGAAACCGGAAGTTCTTGACATCCATTACATCCTCCCAGCGCAAGCGGGTACCCCCTTCACGATAAACATCACGATGGCAGAGCCAGCCGGCGCAAGTGGCATCGATCCGAACACCGCGTTCTTGCGTTATACCTTAAGCTCAGAAGGATATAACACTACATACGAGGTGACGATAGATTTATTACCGGGAGATGTCTGGAGCGTTTCCATTCCCGCCCAACAAGCTGGCGAAACCGTCCTCTGGTGCATCTACGTTCAGGATCTTGCGGGGAACTCTTACGAAAGTGAGATCTATGGCTTCACTGTCGTGGGAGAAGCTGAGCTCATCGATTGGGTGAATTTCGGGTGGTGGGCGCTCCTTGTGCTGCTCATCACCGGGGTGTTCACCATCTATCGGCGGCATTCGGCGCGGAAAGGGAAGAATCGGCTTGCTGGGACGAAGTTCTTGGGAGCGGGAATTGCTTCCGTCATCGGTGCCACGACCATCACGTGGCTGGGTCCCTTGGCGTGGTTTGACCTCCGCAACCTGGCTTTCCAAGAATGGATGCTGCAGGTGGGGCAAACGGACTCTTGGTTCTTCTTGATCCTTCTCTTATCTTTAATGTTTTTCACGTTGGGCGCCTCGTTGGGCACGCTCTACCACGTGGATAAGCGGACAGCCGCCAAGTGGGCGGGACGCGAGATCCAGCGGACGCTGCACCGCATTAACCAAGATCTGCAGGAAAAGTTTGGGGCTTAGGGGGCAAAAAATTTGAGGTTTCGTGTGGTTGATGGATAAGAAAAAACGGCGGCGCGAAGAGGACGAGGCGGAGGATGTCTGCTCCAAGTTTGTCGAGGAGCTCGATCTCCCGGACGAGGAGAAGGCACCTCTCAAGGCACAGTGCGATGCGAGGTTGAGGAAGGCATCCCCAAAAATGCTTTATGACCTAGAAAGCTCGTGTTCGCGCTTGGTGGATGATCCTGATTCCATTGCTGCCTGCATTGGGTTCGGTCTCGCGCATCCCGAAGTCAAATTAGCAGCATTTAACAAGGAAATGGCGCAGAAGGTGCAATTCTGCCTGACTCAAATGGACAAGGCGCGAAAGCACGGGGATGCAAGGGAGTATGGTGAGTTCTGTCTGGACCAAGTTCCCGAGGTGAAAAATCCCAAGGATCTCATCAAATCGTCTAAGGGATATGGCCCACCCGCCTTTGATCATGGGACGTTTTCTTCTGCGATTCCGGATGGCGTGAATGACCTTGGATCCGCAGGTGCGAGTCCGGGAAATTCTAGGCAGCCAATCTCTCCAACTCAAATAAAAACCGTGCGATTCCGGCTCTTTCCAACGGAACGGCAAATTCCCGCCTTGAATGAAATCTTCACGATTTACAATCGGGTGAAGCGCAGCGGGTATCAGATGCGCTTCAATGGTGAGTCGGACATACAGCAGAAGTTGATGCGGATCTGCAGGAATAATCCCTACGTGAATACGATTCTAATCGAAAATACCGCAAAATTGCAGGCTCAAGAGACCTGGCTTAAAAAAATGCGGAAGTATATAGAAGGAAAGATAGAGGTCATACAAGACAAAATTAATGATATTAAAGGGAAAGATAAAAGAGATAGACGCCTTCGAGGTTTGTTCGCAAAATTGTCATCCCTACAGAACAAACTTAGAACTCTAAAATTGAAGCCCGTGACCTTTGGCACGAAAGGACTTTTCAAAAACCGCAGTAAGGGAAAACTTACTCGCGAAGAATTTAGAATTCGTCGAGATGCGTCATTTGTATGTATTGGAAAGGCGCAGGGCGGTGTGAAAAATCTCAATTTAAAGATCTTACCGGGTAATGAATTAAGAATTGCGACTTTTAAAAAAGAAAAGGGAAATCGGGCAAGGAAAATTATTATTCCCTTCTCCGCGAATACCACAAAACAAAAGGCATGGCTCCAGGAAATCGATCAAGCCGATAAATATACTGTTTGCGTGAAACGACAGATCACTCGAGGGGATATTCGATACTATATGTATGTTAGTTATGAAATCCCCGCCCCCACGCCTAAACATGGTTTCGGTAATGGCGCGATTGGGCTGGATTTCAATTATGATTTTGTCTCACTCACGAACGTGGATGCAAGGGGACGGTTGTTGAGTTACCAGACCATTAAATTTAGGAATCTACATTCCTATCGGAAAAACAGGCGGGCTGATTATGCCAGTTATAAGATGGATAAGGTAGTTAATTATTGTATTCATAAGAGAAAGGGGTTGGTCATTGAGGATCTCTCCTTTAACCAATCTTTCTCCTATAATAAAAAGTTGAATCGGAAATTGTCCAATTTCAAAACTTCAATGCTTGAGATATTGGAACGCAAGTGCACCCGCAAGGGTGTTGCCATCCGAAGGGTGCACCCTGCCTACACCTCGATCATAGGCAGGCTCAAGTACTCGCGATCATATAACTTATCAGTGCATCACTTGGCAAGTTATGTGATAGCTCGGAGAGGTCTGGGCTTCCAGGAACTCCTTCCACCCCTTCACAAGTGGTTGCTCTCACAAGTCGGGGGCGTTCTAAAACCCCGGTTGAAACAGGGCAGTCCCTACCGTGATTGGGCGAAGCTCCACGACCTGTTCAAGCACTGCGGGATAACTTCCTTCAGACCTCCGGAGATAATGAAAAAAGTATCGGTGAAGTATGGTTTGAACCCGGCGACGGGCGCACGGCCTGATAACCTTAGGACTGGTCTACCCTTCCCAGGGTAGATGGAGAATTGGCATAGAAATTTATAAGTTTTTATAACTAATTTGAAGGTTATCACACCAACATTTATGCACGGCCTGATAACCTTAGGGCTGGTCTACTTTTGGAAAAAAATTAAATCATCAGATGAATAAGTCAATTAGTGTGATAATATGCCAAATCCCGAGGTAAACGATTCAACGGACTTGGCTTTTTTTAATAAAAAAATAATAGAATTATGCACCAGCTCTAATCTCTTGATATCACCCGAAACACTTCAATTCATTAACCAGAAGAGGTATCCTTTAGATTTCATTCAAAAAACCATTGCTGAAATCGCAAATTCTGAAAAAAAACCGTTAGTCTTGACTAAAGACATATTAGAAAAAATACTTCAGCAAAAATCATTGTTAACTGAAAGTTCTGTCCCCATTTCCCAAGAAATTGAACATTCCCCTCCATCAATCTCAAAAGAGACACCCGAATTGATGCCAAAACCTGCCGAAGAACCTACCGAAATTACAACTCCATCCGTTTCATCAACTGATCATATTAGTCCGTTTGCAGCAGCTGATATCCCTGAAGATATCGTGATCCTTAAAGATCCAACAGGATTAATGCTGGGAGAGGGAAAAATAGGTGATATGAGGGCCTATTCTAAAGATAAATTTAAAAAATTAAGAAGTTTGCTATTTAAACGTCCTGACTGTAAAGGTGCAATTTCCATCGAGCAGGCTAAATCACGTGCCAATTCCGCTGAGAATAAAGTTCGTGTAATTGGAATGATTTTAAATAGAAAAGAAATGTCTGCAAAATCTAAATCCAAACTGAATGACACTACCTCGAATAGCATAAGTATCGAACTGGATGATCTCGAATCTTCAATGACTGTTATATTTTCTGGCAAAAATGACGAATTAATAAAAAAGGCTGCAAGAATTACGACTGATCAAGTTATTTGTATTGAAGGATTTGTAAGTGAAAATGGTGTTCTCATCGCCTCCGATTGTTTTTGGTCAGAAGTACCATTTCATCCGATGAAAGCGCATGATATTCCTCCCATTTCTGCAATATTCATTTCAGATACACATTTCGGAAGTAAATACTTTTTAACAGATAAATTTGAAGCATTTTTGGAATGGCTTCAAGGCCGAACGGGAAGTGAACTACAAAAAGCGCTTGCCAAGTCAGTTAAGTACATCATCATTGCAGGCGATTTAATTGAAGGGATCGGTGTCTATCCCGATCAAGAAAAAAATCTCGCGATCATTGATATTTCTGAACAATATGATTTCGCCGCAAAATATCTCAAACGAATTCCAAATCATATCAAAATTATTATAATTCCCGGAGGGCCCCATGATGCAGTTCGGAAAGCATATCCTCAACCTGCATTAGGTAAGAAATATGCCAGTGCATTATATTCGTTGAATAATGTTATTCTATTAGGAAATCCCGCCCAACTGACGATTCATGGCGTAAACATCCTAGTATTCCATGGTGACAGCTTAGATGATTTAGTTCAAGTCATTCCAGGATTAAGTTACGAAAAACCCGCTGAAATCATGAAAGAATTGGTAGTGAGTCGCCATTTAACACCGATATATGGATATTCGACTTGGATTGCTCCTGAAAAGGAGGATTGGATGGTAATTGATGAAATACCTGAGATAATGCATTGCGGACATACTCACGTTTCCGATTTTAAACAATATCGGGGAGTTATTTTGTTGAATAGTGGTACTTTTCAAGGAGAAACTGATTATCAGCAAAGCCTTGGGGTTAAACCCACTCCTGGTAAAATCCCCATCGTAAATTTACAGAATATGAAGGTTAAATTTCTCCAATTTTAATTGAAACGTCTTTAATTAGATTTGGACACTCTTTTTTTGCCCCTTTACGTTTTAGGGGCGGGTGTCCATTATTTTTTATCGCCTTTTTTAGTGATTTTGGTATTATCCCAATGTCACTCCCATATCTCATGAATATTTAGGAGATTCATATTTTCTCTCATTAGTTTATAAATTAACAAATCATGAGGACTTGAAATGAACAAAATACGAAAGGTAAGTATAATGGGCCTCCCGGGCGTAGGAAAATCAACGCTCATTAAAATGCTAACTGGACAACAAATTCCGCGTGATTACATTCCAACCGTCGCTTTGGATTTTGGTGATGCCCTAATAGGAGAGTACAAAGTAAGTTTATGGGATCTCGGTGGCCAAGACCAATTTCGCTTTATGTGGGATAGCTTTTTACCTGGTACCAATACTATATTATTAGTTACTGACTCTTCAATTGAAAATGTCCAAAAAACAAGGGAATTAGTTGAAAAATATTCCAATTTTAATGGAACAAAACTCTTGGTCATTGCCAATAAACAGGATTTACCTGGAGCTCTCTCTCCTAGTGAGGTAGAATCTATTGTGGGCGCAACAACCCATGGACTCGTTGCCATTGACTCCGTTTCGAAACAAGCTCTCTTCAAGATACTTGAGCAACAATTTTCCTCTTAGATTTCCTCTTTCTTCTACTTTATTTCTCGCCTGCCTGTCATGCACAGAGGAAAGGATTATTTAAATAAAAGAACTTATAACATATTTTTGAGGATATTTGGATGGAACGACCACGACGAAGGAAGCCAGCTCAAGAGCGATGGATAAGGGAGCTCTCTGATCAAGATCTTCAGAAACGCGTGAAGGTTTTAGGTTCCATTCTTGATATAAAATCAGAGCCCAATCAGGATCAAACATATGCCATCTTAGATGATGGGACGGGGCGAGTGGAAATAGTTGTAAATCATCCTATCTCTTTCAAAACTGGTAATCAAATTCGCATTCTTGGGATCCTAGGAAAGACTGACCAAGATGAGTACATAATCGACGCAGAAATCATTCAAGATATGAAGGACCTGGATATTAATCTGTACAAGCGAGTTAAAGAAGTCAAACGAAAATTCAAAGAAAAACACTCTTAACTCACTAATCTTGAATTAAATAAAAATACACAACGAGTAATGTACATCCCCCTAATGTAGCTAGAGTATCAGCAATTCCAGTTGGAAAGTCAAACAGGAAATACGCTAATAATAGTGTGATTATTAATATAGCAATTACATCAAACCATCCTGAAAGTTTAAAGATATAGTATTCGCGTATATTAGCAATTCCTACGATTAAGGTAGTAAAAAATATCAGGAGTATCACAACTCGAATTAAACCGGGGAGTAGATGGCTTACGCTCCCCAATGTTCCATATAAGTCAAGTACATTGATCCTAATTAATATCAGAAGTAAAACGCTTACAATTGCTGCTGCTGTACAAATGATGAATGTCGATAACATTCTTTTACGGTCTTCTAATCTTTGTAAGACTCGTTCTTTCGATTTTGAAACGCCTTCGGACAAGGAAGAATTCAACTCACACTTATAAAATGACCAATATCAGATTCTTTCAGTTGGCAATACTTATAATTTTTGTGTGTCAAACGTTTTCACATTGAAATTCGGGCACTACTGGGGGCGCCAAATACCTTTTCCGCAGCTTTCGTTACAACTTCTCGATATTCTTCCGTGGTATAAACCCTTACAATGTTTAAGAACCCTTTCAGAACCCGGATTATCTCAGATACATCTGTCATTCGCTGCGCAATTTTTTCTCCCTTAGTGTTTTTCACAAACATTGGGATTTCCATCGGTTCTAAGCTGATTGAATGATGGTAGGGCACGGAGGGGAGCGTTGGCACATCAATCCAAATCACTTCCGGGTCAATATTTGTTTCTTCAGCAATTTCCTCTTCGATTTGTTTCCTTATCTTATTTTTAGTTAGAATAGCCGGGACCATTTCATTTTTCATGTGTGAAGTCTGTTCATAGGCAACCTTGATCAATTTACGCCTTTCTATATTATTGATGATGGAACTGGCGCTCTTTGAGTTACGGAGGGCTGTCCACGTGCTGTAATCATCCCATTTTAAGTAATCCAGGGGATTATCATACTGAATTAGGCTCAATTCATCCTTTGCTTTATCTAAAGCTTGTTCCAACATTATTTGGACAGCACGAGAGGTTTTATGAAAATAAATGCTCTTAAATGATTCATAGCGGGCAAGCAAAAATGCTTCCAACGTGGATAATGCTGATAAATTAACTGCTAAATCCCCTTCAAAGACATCCATCGTGTATATTAAACGAAAAATATCCGCAGAATATTCTGCTCCACTGAAATGGCTATCCCGAACGATATAATCCATTGAATCAACATCAACAGCACTGGCGATGATTTGATTTAAATAATTCTGATCCGAGGTGGGTAATTTACCTACGGCGAGTTTTGATATTTCTATTGGATCCAGTCCCTGCTTTTCTATTATTCCTGCAAGTTCAGATTCAGCAATAATCCACGTTGTCATATCTTCGTGGGTTTTGTCTAGATAATTAATTAACACTGACTCAAAAATATGCGAAAAAGGACCGTGTCCAACGTCATGTAATAATGCTGCGATTTTGATGCGATTCACGAGCTCCTCTGTTACTTCGATCGATTTTGCGAGATTCATTATTAGTTGTTCAGCAAGGTGCATGACACCCAAGCAATGGGCGAATCTTACATGTGTCGCAGTAGGATAGACATATTCTGATCCTGCTAGCTGGCGAATCCTCCGTAGTCTTTGGAAAGGGTAACTATCAATTATTTGTTTAATAGCATGCGTAATCGAAATATACCCGAATACGGTATCTTTTATGATTAAAATCGATTTCATTTCTAACTACCTAATTATTCGTATAATGAAGTGATTAGGAAACTTCTTAATTTAATGAATTTTTTCCTACTATAAAAAAATTTATTTATCTACGAGCGAGTATCTTAACTATCCGACAAAAAAAGAGTTTTTCCTTCGGTTTTTTGGTGCAGATATGCCATCGAAAGTGTTTTTAGGGCCGAATCATAATTTTTGGTGTAATAAATGCAATATACCGATTCTAGAATTAAAAGAATGCCCTATTTGTGGATCTATAACCAAACAATTACAAATTACACCACCATATGAAACCACACCTGCATTTGAAAGGGATTTACGATTAATTCGAGGAGTAATTGATGCCCAATACGGAAAGGGGATTGGGAATCAATTAATTCCACCCGAAAAGATTGTTCTATTAAATAAGGCCCCATACTTCGACCGAATGGATGAGATTATTGTAGATGGCTTCGTTCTCGGAAATCTCCGGTTCAACCCATCCATATTAAACTGGGAATTCATTCTAAAAATCGAGGGAGCCCGCCGCTTAGCCGAATTAAACTCTAAAAACTGGTTAGAGGTTGATGATGGCGCAATTAATCATATAGCCAAGGGTGCAAATGTATTGGCACCTGGAGTTGTTGGTTACGACCAAAACTTCAAAAAGGGCGATTATCTCGTCGTAATAACCTCGAAAAAACAAGCGATATCTACAGGCCCCGCGAAATACTCTGCCGCTGAGTTAGATGATATTAAAAGAGGGATGGTTGTTAAAACAAAAGATCATGCCTTCCCTAAAGCTCCTTTAATTAGACCAGCAGGTCAAAACTGGAATGAAGTTATCAACGCAAATAAACGCGTTCTAGTTAAAAGAGAAAATCAAGCAAAAAGATTCGTCTATAAAACTCTAAAAAGATATAAGGCCCTTCCCCTTGCAGTTTCTTTCAGTGGCGGGAAGGATTCCTTATGCGTGCTATTAATAGTATTAGAATCGATTGGGAAAACAGATATCTTTTTTATTGATACAGGTATTGAATATGAAGAAACTATTAATTTTACTAAGGAAATCATCAATGATTTCGAATTAACGAACAATTTTACCCTAAAGAAATCAAGAGAATCATTCTGGGATAATTTAGAAAAATTTGGTCCTCCTAGTAAGGATTATAGGTGGTGCTGCAAGGTAATTAAATTGGCAAACGTCACAGAATTTCTGAATGAACAATATCCCGGCAAAAAGGTTCTCACTTTCATAGGTATTCGGCAATACGAAAGTGTTTCTCGATACCGCGATAAAAAAATATGGACAAACATGTTCCTCCCTCAACAAATTGGAGCGTCTCCCATTTATAAATGGCCATCATTACTCGTATGGATGTATCTCCTTTTCAAAAACGTAAAAATAAATCCCCTTTACTACGAAGGTTATAAGCGAGTAGGTTGCATTTATTGTCCCGCCACGAAATTATCAGAGCTACGGATTTTAAAAGAGTTACATCCCGAGTTATATTCACGATGGATGGGATTTTTAAAAAATTGGGCTGAAAAATATAATTTATCACCTGAATGGGCAGAACGCGGATTCTGGAGATGGCGAAAATTCAAAGAACGTGGTCAAATCAATCTCGCAAATGAAATTGGCATTCCTGAAGATAAGGTTATTTGGCAAAAAGAAGATAAATTGGAATTTCACTTAGTTGATGGCATTAATCCCTGTCAAGATGGCTCATTTTCCATAGAGGGGAGAATTAATGGCTATTTGAAAGCCGAAAATGTTGCAAATCAACTCGGAATCCTTGGAAAGGTAAAATATGGTCAAGATTTAGGCGTAACTAGCCTTCGCACAACTGAATTTTCTTTTAATCTATTTTCTGATGGCACTATTACTATTCGTGGTAGTAAAGAAAAACTCGAAAAAAATCTACAAATAATTTTATCCTTAATTAAGAGGGCTAATGAGTGCATTGGATGCGGCATTTGCATTCCATCCTGCCCTGAAACTGCACTCAGTCTCAAAGATCAAAAAATATGGGTCAACACTAGTGGATGTAATGGTTGTCAAGCTTGTTTTGAAGTATGTCCAATATTAAAATATGTCCCTTAAAAAGAATTCATGTTCTCGCATTCACTTCATACATCAGTTACTTCAGGATTATCAACAAATTCTTTGCTAATCATTCCAAATAATTGTTTAATTTGTCGATTTAGACTCCAAGACCAGTATTCAGGAAGCCATGTGGCTGAATGGTAAAATTCTCGATTCCAGGGGGCTTGGAGAGGAGAAAATGAAAACTGGTTCAAATAATTTAATTTGAATTCATCAAGAAAAATGAGCGAATCGCCGAAAGCAATGCGATTATCTGCATTAACCGGGACTGACGTATCCGGGCGGATGATAATATCTTTTTTTCTATGCCGATTCGGTAGATAGAAGATCGATCCAAAATTGTGTGCTCCTCTGTTGCAATGAAATCCGTTATCTTTGTGAAATTTTATTTTTCTTTGGTCATTTATTTCAACGAACGTGCCGTGAGCTGAAATACTATAAGAAAGTACTTCATAATTGTTAGCGGCTCCAACTTTTTCTAATGCAACTTGAATTACTTCCCAATCGTGCCGATGATTAAGGAAAGGGACCTGAATTTGCCCCCAATAATAAATATTGTAGGCAAAATAATAGAAATACTGAATGACAAAGGGGACTCGTCTTTTCTTGTATCTTATTTCAATATCAATGTCTTCGAGAAAATGCACGTAAGCAGTGGGTGAAAACCAGTATAAATCCGTTTCTTTGTCGAAAATCGCCTTTCTGTTCCATTTAACTTCAGGATTTGAACCCTTGAAATCGATTTTTCCATCTGGTTTTTTGAATAATTCAATAAAATTCGTTGGAGTATATTTTTCTTTATTGTTCATGCGAAGAACCGGGCAAAACTTTCGTGCAAGAGTCTTCTTCTCCAACATCAATTTAAAAATCACAAACCCATTATCATTTAAAACTAGCACAAGAATTTATTAAAATATGATGGATTTGTTTTGTAGGTGAATTTATGTTTGGGAGATTTGCGTCGTATCAACCAAAAATTGCTCCATCCGCCTTTATTGCTCCCAATTCCGTAATAGTAGGAAACGTGACCATTGGAGAGAATTGCGTGATCTGGTTCGGCGTGGTCATTCGGGGCGCGGAAAATGAAATTATTATTGGAGAACAAACGATTATTGAAGATAATTGTGTAATTCACGGTACTAATCCCATACGAATAGGAAATAACGTCATCATTGGACACAATTCGGTCATTCATAGCTGCAGGATTGAAGATGAAGTCTTAATTGGCCCCAATGTCTGTATCTATGATGGTGCAGAAATTGAAAAGGGGGCGATGATCGGAATTAATAGTGTCATTCAACCGAAACAAAAAATCGAGTCTGAAAAGTTTTATCAAGGAAATCCCATAGCAAAGAAGATTAAGAAAGTTAAAGTAGATTTAGAGCGGAATAGAAGGTATATTGAGAAAAATATAGTGCAAGCACGAGAATTTAAGAAAAAATTTGTAAAAATATGAATTTTAAAAGATAGCTAACTTCAAAATTGAGGGGTTTATATATGCGCGTTAGAAAATACTTATCTCAAGGTGAGCTAAATGCAGGTGGAAGTGAAACCCGTTTTGGCAGCGCGATTAGAGGCGCTTCACAATTGGTTCCAAGCCGCGCGACCCGTCTGTTTCCGATGCAAGCGTCAGTTACGTTGGAATCAGCGACGGTTCTGGGAGGGACGAAAAAGAAAGCGAGTCTATTTTTTCTGTGACTGTGGATTCGAAAACCCTCTTGCCTTCCTCCAATTCAAGTGGGAGACGGAACAGGAGTTTTTTACCCGGAATATAAAAACGAGGTAAACCGGATGTTCCGTATGATAAATAAGACGTTACTGAACAATGTATTTCTATGAAACCACCTATTTGTTGTCTTTGTGACAAGGAATTAGAAGAAAATGAGGGCGGATTAGTGTATTTTAAAAAGAGTCCGTCAGATCTTGAATGGGATAACAAGATGAAACAACCTGGAATGACTGGGCATCCACCATATGCGGATTGGTTCTGTGATGTTCATCTTGGGAAGGCAAAGAAATTAACAAATCTCACGATTCAAGAGGCCCTTAAACTCTTAAAAGCTTAATAGAAACGAATTAATTTACTCTTTCCACTTAAAGTCATAGATTATTTAAATTGGAGCGTAAAGTATCCCGAATTGGTCAAATAAGGAACCAAAAGATTTCCCGATCCACTCAAAGACTCCGAAAATAATTCCAACGACTATTAGAATTGCGACTATAGCAATGCCAATCAAGAGACCTTCTTCCATTATAGGCGACATGGTGGTGTTTGCCAAAATAAGTCGTGATTTTGCTAGGGAACCTTTTTGAATATCATTTGAACCCAACATGTAAATCATAAATTTGTTTTAAAAACCCTATTTAAACTTCCATAAAATATAACAATTGCTAAAAGCCCTCTAATCCAAGAATTACTAGCATTTTCCAATAGTTCAACTAAGTTATGCGTGTTCCATTCCTATTTTTCAGTTGAAGTCTTTCCTCTTGCTGAGAAATATTCGCGAATTGCCTCTTCTGCAAACTTCAAAGACCGTTGAGCTAATTCAGGCGATTCATCAGGTAAAAAGACATTTGCGATAACAATTTTTTGGCAAATATGCGCCACCCGCTCTGCAATTGCGCGACAAAACAGTTCGTTACGGACTCCAAAAACAATTGGAACTGAGGAAGCATCAATCTGGCTCTTTATAGATATATTTGGAATCCCTATTGCGATGGTTCCAATTCTGGGTCCCCGATCCGAGATGATTAAAAAGATGCCGTTCTCAACCTCAGTTAAATGTAGCCTGAGTGGATTTGTTTGATCTTTTTCCATCCAAGAATGCCATTCTATTTCTTTCTTTTCCATCATTCTCACGATTACATTCTCTTGCAAGAAATAAGTTAAGTTAAAATGCGGATAATTTTTCAAGCTCAATTAAGTACTATAAATAACCTGTCGTAAAAACTTTTACAAATCTTTTAACGGTTTAGACTCGCAACAATCGCTATCGCCCGCGCTCCCCAAAAATCACGGTTTCCCTCAAATCGGGTAATGTTATCGTTGTTATCGCAGAAAAACAGGGTCCCGCACCGTAACACAAGGTGACAGTTCGGTCTCCTGCCCTCCACCCGCGCAAGAGGTCGACCAGCGTACATCTTGGGCATGGAATCCATTCGTTGCAGCACTCGCATTTTACCCGATGCACGGGATACGTTCGTTTTATCTCCCTAAAGCTGATCTTTGGGGTTTTGGATGAACCAGTTTGATTTTTATTTACAAAACAGTAAATAAACTTGTTCTACATTTTTATGTGAAAATCAAAATAATGTATAGAGCTAAGGCCCCACTTAATCCCACTAAAGAAACCACAAAACCCACAGTTCCCACCTTAGATCTTGCTTTTTTAACGGCAAGCCGTGAACAAATAATCCCTGCTACTGCAAAAATTATCGCCATAACTATGCCAATCCAAGCAAACGCAGGTTCCCATCCATAAGGTGTAGAAATAATGCTAAGATGAATTAAAAAGGCAATTGATAAACTGACTACGGAGATACAACTTAAAATTAATCCAATGATTGAGAGCCCATTAGAAATATTCCTATGATAAATTAAAAAGGCAATTAATAAAATCGTTACGGAGATGCAACTTAAAATCAATCCAATGATTGAGAATGCCATTAACATCGCCTCAATCTTTTCTAATTCAAAAGAGAGTAATTATCTCCTAATTTTAAAGCATTTGGATTTAAATTCTATTCCTTGAAAAAGTTTCGGTTTATTTTGATTTTGGTTATCAATAAATTTGAAATCTTCGATAATAAAAATTGAAAGATCTTTTTGATGCTATTCTAGAGGAAAGTAAGTTAGAACTGACGGAGTGAATGGGGGGATATCCGAAAGTATTTTGCGCAAATGGGTAATGGATTCGTAATATTTTTAACTGGCGATGTGATTTATAAGATAATGCATCTAGAGAAGTGGTTTATAAAAAAGTTGAGGAGTTTAAATAGGATTTTTTTAAAGAGAAAATAAAAACGGAGATGATTGATTTGGTAGTTGAAAAAAAGGTGATTGAGACGGCTTTTTTGGGCGAAAGCGTGACAAATCGAAGTAACGCGCTCGTTATGTTCACGCACGCGAAAAACGAGTCGGAGCGGAAGAAACAATCCCCGTTTACCAAAGTTGGTCGGATCGGAGGGCAGACGATAAAGGGTTGGATTCGGCACGCGATGACAAAGCTCTTGATAAGCCATGGCGTGAGCGCGTGTCATCCATTACTTGGCTCTAGCGTGACCAGCGATCGCAACAAGGAATTTTTCAAGCGCGATCTGGCGATCGGGTATCATCCTCGCGGGGAATGCAAGTCTGAGGGGGGATGCCTCATTTACCACATGTTCGGGGATTTGGATGTACCTGCCAATCTAATGGTAACGTCAGTCTATTTCTATCCCTCTACGACGGGAAATTCCAGCGCCACTAAAAGCATTAACAGGGCGTTTGGAAGCGTCGGGAGTGGGCGTTGCGAAATGATCAGGAGTAGTCCCCGGTGTCAGAGTAGCACCCATCAAACCTACATGAGTATCGAGCACGCCGCAGGGGTAATGATCGAAGCTCCGTTCAAGTTGGTGTTACGGAATTCCAACCCGGATCAGGAAGTGGTGCTCCTGAAAACGCTCCAGTTTCTGAATGATATGGTGGAGAACGAGGAATTTGATTTCCTCCTCGGGGGTATGAGAACCGCTGGATACGGGCGGGCGAAGGTTTTACCATTAGTGCCGAAGAAACGGCGGCGCGCGAGTAAGACCAATGCTCAAGAACCTGACGAAGAGCCTGCGGAGTCAGAGGATGGGGACCGCAGGAATTACAAGATTCAGTTCAAGCTGAAGCGGGCTGACGCAGAAAATCTGGAGAAGCAGTTTGAGGGCGTAATTGCAAGAGAGAAGGAGAAATTTTCGATGAGTAATGAGGGAAAACCGAACGATGACTGAGATTCTCCGATTGCTTTTCGAGTTTGAGACCGAATATAAGGGCGATCCGCGGTTCATCATGGGGAACGCGCTTCGCCACGCGCTATCATTGCAGTTGGACGCATCGATAGGAATTTTTACAGATGTGTATCGCCTGAGCTTGCCGCGAACCTATCAAGATTACTTCGCGATTCGAACCAAGAAGTGTCTCCTGCATCCCCATTTTGAATTTTTCCTTGATCAAGTTCGGGATCAACGGAAGTTTCGGTACTTCTTCACGCCACAATGCGTGACTTTTGACGTTCTAGAACCACCCGAGAATTTGATCGAATTGATAAAGTCCGTACAACTGTTCCAATTGGGCGGCGCGCGGAATTATGGATTTGGCGCGGTGGAGCTTCGCGATTCCCTCTCCATCGATGTGGATGAATTGGAGCTGATCGAAAGAGCGTCTCATCTCACATTCATCGCGCCTATCGTGCACGTGCCCTCCATCGTCGAGAAGTACCGCTTCCGTCAGGAAAACATCCTCCTCTGGAACAACGGAAAGTCCAATTCCGTGCAGGTGGTTGCGCCAGGGCAATTTTTTCGCTTAAAACCGGGGTTGAATGTCCAAAAGATAGCGAGAGAGGGGATTCTGCGGAGAGAGAAAGCGCATAAACGGCTGTTAGGGCAATTCGGGTTTGGAGAATTTATGTTGCATAATTGGAAGAAGCAAGGTGGATGAAGTTGGTTACGGATAAAGAATTCCTCCAAGTATTACGGCATGACCTGCACAAGATCGAAGCCCCTGGCGCGTTAGCTCACGGGGCTGCCATACCTGATGATGCGGCGCGGGAGGTAGATGGCGTGGCTGCGTGGTTGAGTCGTAATTTCCTACGAGAACCGTTCATGGATAAACTGTACAGGAAATCGCTCATCTTCCCAATGCGGAACCTCGAGAATCCGCGCGCCCTGATCAACCAGCACAAGGCCGAAGTTGCCGAGCTGTTCGAGGAAAGTGATGCAGTTCAGTTGCACGAGCTCGTTCTCACCTCGAAACTCCTGAATTTCTTCTCAGAGGCAAGGCACTACCCCTACACGTCGTTAAAATATCATATTTTGTTAACCTGCGCGCTTTATTTCAATTTAACTCATAATTATAAATTGAATGAGTTGTATCTCTGCGAAAATCCCCCCGTAACTAGCCCGTTCCAGGTCATATACAGTGATGGGGCAAGGACATGGGCTATCCTTCCCAAGCGCAGGGAGGATGGGCTCACGCGGGTCCAAGCCCGGTTCTGTACTAGCTGGGATCGTCGCAGAGAATTAATTTTTGGAGGTGATTATCGGATTTTAGGTGGGTTTCTCTCTTCCATCGGGAGCTGGTCGACCGCTTTGGCGGTCATCGAGGATTTCCAAGAACTCGTTGATTGCTGTTGATGCCTGCTATTGTTTAGTCCTCAAAACACTTAAAACTCAGCCCAAGCATTGCATAGTATAGAAAATGAGCCAGTATACGAAAACTTCTAAAGAAGCGGTTTGCGAGAGTTTGGGTGAGCTTCAGAAGATTTTGGAGGGCATTGTATAGTAAAGATAAAAAAACAGAACAAATCCGAGATTTTTCCCGAGGTAGCAATCTATTTTCCGTATCCTAAATTGAGGGCTGGGCAAGATTTAGTCATTAATACAGTCTTTAATGCTTTGAAGGAGGAAAATCACGTGGTGCTCTCAGCCCCAAATGGATTCGGAAAAACTATTACCATCCTTGCATCAGTATTGCCAATAATTAAGGAAAATGATGATGGACTAAAAATAGTGTATCTTTGTCGCACGCATATCCAGAGCCAACATGTAATTCATGAATTAGATACTATTATAAAGCATTTAAATCGCTCTAATTACGTGGTAGAATTAGGGGGGATTTCATTACGAGGGAGGAGTTCAATGTGCTTTCACCCTCAAATTCTTCAATATGCACGAGACCCTCTCAATGCACAATTGCTATGTAGCGAACTTAGGAAAATGGATCAGTGTCAATATGATTTAAATCTGAAAGAAAATCCTAAAAAATTAGCTGATTTGTTACAAAAAATGCGATTTCACGCAATCGACGCCTCAGAATTATTAGAAATTTGTCGAAACTGGCAATATTGTCCGTATCAAGTAAGTAAATTAGTTTTAAATGGAATGGATGTCATCGTTGGTAGCTATCAATGGATGTTTTCACCATTTATTCGAGAATTTTTTCTTGAGAACATCGGAACAACCCTTCGCAACATAATTCTAATCTTGGATGAGGCTCATAATGTTCCAGAAGTTGCAAGAGAGATTTCTTCTGATCAATTGACCTATTTTGCAGTACGACAAATGATACGTGAAGCCGAAACTCTAGAACTCTACCCCATCATCGATTTTGGCGAGAACCTCCTCAAGCTCATGGATGCTTTAAAAGATAAAGTTACAGATGAATTACCGATTTCCCCGCAATTAACCCTAAAGAAAGCATTCCAAAATGTAGAAAAAGAATCATTCATTAGACAAATTATTCAATTGGGAGAAAAATGGCAAAAACTCCAGCTGAACCAGGGAAAGAACCCCCGATCCTTTTTATACTCGGTTGGAACGTTTTGGTTAAATTGGTTAATGAAACAAAATAGTTCAAGCTACTTTTTCTGTGCATCAAAATTTTATACAAAAAGAGGAAATGAGAGCTTAAAACTTGAAATCATTTCCTTAGACCCAAAAGATATATTAAAACCCCTTATAAAGAATATTTACGCCTCTATTAATATTTCGGGTACTATTGAGCCCATTCATTATTATTCAGATATAGTTGGCCTTCCTGATACAACGGTTGAGCTTTCAGTCCCATCTCCCTTTCCTAAAGAAAATATATTAGTTTTAGCAATGAAGAATCTTTCTACAAAGGGTACCAGCCGCACTTCAGAAATGTATAATAAATATATCATTAGATGCCGCGAAGCAGTGGAAGCCATTCCGAAAAATGTGGGTATCTTTACCGCAAGTTATGATGTTCTTAATGGGCTCATAAAAAATGGAATATTAAAAGCATTAAAATCATCTGATAAGGAGATCTTTTACGAACAACCTAATCTGACGTCTAATCAAAATGACCAAATAATTGCACGATTTAAACGCAGTGCATCTAAAAAAGGGGGTGTCTTGTTAGGCGTGTGTGGAGGGCGGAATGCAGAGGGTGAGGATTTTCCAGGCGATTTAATGAATGGCGTAATTCTGTGTGGCGTCCCTTTCGCTAAACCTACTTCCAGGATCAAGGCAATAATCGATTACTATGGGGGGTCGCAGAGAGGAAAAGATTATGCGTATAACATGCCTGCTTTTAGAAGAGCAAATCAAGCAGCAGGGCGCCCCATCCGTACGCTAACCGATAAGGGCGTCATCATTTTGTTGGATTACCGTTTTAACCTGCCCTTTTACAAAAGGTTCTTAACCCCTTGGCTACGAAATCGAATAATTTCCCTTCCTGATGGGGATGGGAATTTGGCCATCAAAATTCGAAGCTTTTGGAAATAATCCAAAAAATTAAGTATTATATTCTTTTTAAGAAATATACAAAATTACTTTTGGTGAAAAAAAATGGGTGCTGGTAGAGTCCTCGTGGGAACGCTTTTCTGTGCAGTAGCGGCTTATTTAATCGTGTTTTTCGTGACTTTAAACTATGATTATTCAGCATTAGGGGATCCAGTAAGTGCTTTGGCCGTCTTTTTTTGGTTAGTACACCCCCTTGCGGCGATTAACGGTGCAATGTGGTCCGCACTAGCAGCGCTTGCCGTGGGCGCATTAATCGGAGGATTAGTTTCCAAAAGCCCTGGTGGCGGTCTGGCAGTGGGGATCTTGAGTTTTATAGTTATGTTCATAATGTTCATAGGTTTAACAGTAGGCTTCGATATAGGTGTATGGATAACTTGGATTGAGACCTATAGTGGAATAATCGCACTAGATCTTTTACTCAGTGTCGCCATTTTAGCCGTAGTTGGAGCTATCGGAGGAAAATTAACTGCAGAAAGCGATTAAACTCGAATTTCTTTCCTTTTTTTTATAATTCTGAACCTAAAAATAATTTTCAGATGACTATGCATCCCAGATTTTGGATATATTCGATTAATGGAACGATTAAATTTAATCCAATTAAAACTGCGATAGTGAGACTAATCGCAATAAGGAGTGCTTTCTCTATGGTTAATTCAACCATATTAGTACATTATTATAGAATAATTTAAACTCCCCTAAAGCCGTTATTTTAGTGTGAAGCTTTAATAGGCATCGATGATAATATAATAGTGTTCGATTCGTTTTATTTCATCGAAGCAAATATTAGGTGCAATGCGTGTTTCGTGGAAGCAGAAGAAAGGGACAAAATGTTTTCAAGGAAGACGAGAAATCCAAAGAATTTCGAGCAGTATTGGATAAAAATACCAGTCTCGTTATAATTGAAAAACGGCACAATTTCCAAGTTGTAATAAAGAAGGAATTGATGGATTATAATTTAGAGATCACTGCTTCAGAGGCACCCATTAAAAATAATATATCTGGAGGGGAAATTCTCCCATACGAATATGTGGTTGCTGAAAGTGGGATTTTAGAGGATGAAATCATAAAGTTTAATCAAAAAATTAAGAAAATTTTTGGAAAAAGATACGATCTCAAATTGAATTCCATACGTTTATGCGTGGGGACTGAAGAGAATTACGTAACTATTGATGAAAGCAACTTGAAAGAAGTCGACATCATCCCTACGATTCAAGGGTTGCAAGAATTCATTCAAGCCAATAAAAAATCCATTGTTGGCTTTACTGTTCGCCGATATAATACAAAAAAGGGCAATTTAATATTTTGTGAATGCGACTTGAATCATCCAATTTTTGACATCCGATCGATTCGCGTTAAAATAATAGCAAGCCTATCACAACGTGGCCTATACATGCAGAAGCATCACGTAGCCTATGGGTTGCACCTTTATTACATTTTAGATTTAAGTAAATTTTCAGACAAGATCATCAACTTTTTCAATGAATTGGAAATTCCAATAGAAATGATTTACCTAAAACGGAAAAGTTCAATTCAAAATTGGCGCGCGACCGAATGTGAATTAGATGAAAAAAATCTAAAAAATTATCTTCAATTTCAGTACACTCATTTAAGCCACGTAGATGTCGATCAAATCGTTTCAATCATTCGAGAGAATAAATTCACGTTTGAAATTGCCAATATGATGGCTGATCTATTAAACCGGATGAAGCATGATCGCGTTAAAATAGAAGATGCCCTCTATTCCCTTGAACAGGAAGATATTGCTGCAGCCGCAAAAGTAGTAGTAAACTACTTTGGCTTCAACGAACAAGACTTAAACTTACCATCGAATCTTGATTTCAATATAATTAAAAAAAGTATTGATAAATTAGATGATTATCTACACTAGGATTCAAAAGCGATCACGACTTAATATTTACGAATGAGTTTTTTCTTCTTCTTTTTGAAATCCCTCATATCCTTTTTCAATTTACTGACATTTTTCCGCTTTATTGGATCTTTACCCATCACAATCTTCCCATTTTAATTGAATTGAATAAATGCTTGTACCAAAAGCTTATTAAATTTCTTAAAAAATTACTATATTGGAAACCAATTATAAGTTAATTTATGATGAAAAAATGGTAACTAAGAAGCAGAAAAAGCCGAAAAGAGGTAAATCTTACAAACGAACGCAGGTTCCCGAGAAACCTAGTCTTAAAACAAAGGTGGAGAATTTAGGATCCAGATTAACTCAATTAGAGAAAAAAGAATTTTGGCATTCTCACCTACCCTGGCCCAAATTTCTTCGTAAACCAAGAATCCGCTTTGTTGCGCCCCGAATTAGCCGAACACTTCCAATTCCGAGTAGGAATGTAATGTTCGTGCTCGCCTTAATTCTTGTAGGGTTTAGCCTTGCTGGCGGCGCATATGATCTCACCAGTAAAACCTATGGAAAAATTCCAGTGGGGTATGATACCTCTGTAGAACCCGCCCGCCCAGTTTTCTTTGTTTCTGGATTGCATGATCAATTTTTTTTGGAGGGGATAATCGCATTTTTATTAATTATTTTAGGGTTTGTTGGCTTCTTGTTCATACACCAATCAACGAAGCATTTTTACAGGCCTAAGTATTCCTACATGTTATTCTCTGTGGGAATAGGTTTTCTCTTCTTCTCCTTTATCGCCATGCTGTTAATCGTGAATAAAGGCAAAGGTCTAACCATGTATAGTCCGTGGTAATAATTTATCTACAAATTTTATTTTTTCTAGCTTGATTTACTAAAAAATTACCCGATTAGGTTGGGAGTTGATACCCATTGACTGAAATAGAAGAAATTGAAAAGCGGTTTAAAAAAAAGATTGAAGAATTGAGGATTGAATTACCAAAAAAATATACTGAAGGTAAAATCGCCACGCAAAATTGTGCTGCCTTGACTATGCGGAGTTTCTTGGAAATTATAGATGTCAAAAATTTAAATTACATCAACATGGCATCGCCCCTTGCTTCTATAGCCAATACCTGTGGGGCAGTTAATGCAGCTTTAATGATAATAGGAATGATAGCTGGTCGAAATGGAAAAAAAGAACTGCACCAACTGGCTGCAGCAACAGAAGGAATGAAATTTATCAACCAATTCAATAAGGAATTTGGATCAATTCAATGCCTTACTTTAACAGGAGGATACGACTTACTGACTCTTGAGGGGATGGAAAATTATCTAAAGGATAAAATATGGGAAAAAAAGTGTTATAAATATGTTGTATTGGCTATTGACATAATTGGGAAACTATATAAAAAACAAGTTGCACGAATCTTTTTGAAATAATTGTACTGGTTACCACGGTTCTTTTGAATAACCCAGTTTAAAGGCTAACGTGTTAGCAAGGATGTGTAAGAGGAGAGTTACGAGGAGGGCAAAAACGATATACATCCACCATAGAGGAAATATTATGAATGTTAGAAAGATTGCTCCTAGTAAAAAATCAAGCTGATCAATGATTGGAGCCGGCGCCCCTCTTACTAAATTAAGTCTTCGTTTGAGAAAAGAGCCAATTAAATCACCAATCGGAGCCCCTAAGGAAATTAAAAAGACACGAAGCAGACCAAGTAGAAATGGTGGGTTGTAAAACTGATTTAAATAAGTAGGATCGGCAAGATACATTGGATATCCTAAAGCAATTTGTTCTTGGACGTATGGCCAAATTAAAAAAATTGACAAGGTTGTAAGAAGAACTCCCGTGAGAGTTCCAGAAATAACACCCCCGATGAATCCCTGCCATGTTTTTCCACCCCCCAGAAGGCGTTTCCCATCGATGAAGTTCCTTCCACCATCGATTGGGGTTCCATTGCGTCCGAAAACGACCATACAGGCATTTGTAGCGTAAGCGGGGGCTATAAACAAGAAGCTTCCAGCAACAATTAGAATTACATCATACCACGTCCAACTTCCTACTAAAGGAGGAATTATAACAAATAAGATTAATCCAACGCCAAAAATGATGCATAAGATATACGCTAATCTAATTCCTTTGGGATCCACTTCTTTTTCTTGCTGGCTATCTTCCATCAAAAATCCCAACAGCTCCAAGATTAATTTTTTACATATTTAAGGTTTTTTTACATGAAATAAAAATAACCTACATTAACCTTCTTGAATGCCCTCATCAGTCAGGCGAACTTCTATAGATAACTTCCCGGTTTTAGTCTGATGCTTTGTTATCGTGGCAATTCTTTTGCTCATTTGGCGATCTGGGAGAAAATCTAACCGAATTTCATAATCGGCCCAATAGTTGAGAATTGCGGCAGCTACTGGTTCCATTCCATCCTTCTCATCTGGTCGTTTCATGACGCCCCGAACTTGATTGGTTACGAACACGAGTAAATCAAACCTCATGGCTAAATCTTTGAGAATAGCAAGTTGTCGATTGAGATTTTTGTTTAAAAGTATATTTTTATCACTTTTTTCAGTGAGTGCACGCCGATATTGTGTGGTTAAGGTGTCGATAATTATCATTTTTGTTTTGTCTGTAATGTATTTTTCCAAAGCTTCTATTGTTTCAGATTGATTTTCAAAGGATGCAGGTTCGTACACAAAAATAGATTGAGCGATTTCTGTGTAGTTAGTTTCACAGATCGTTTTTAACCTTGTACTTGAACAAGTGCGTTCATTATCTAGAACTAAAACCTTCCATCCATTTACAACACAATTTTTTGCACATTGCATTGCAAATGTCGATTTACCTGTTCCGCTTTCTCCATATACATGAATTAATGTTTTAAAAGGGAGTCCATTTTGTATCGTATCATCCAGGCCTTTGATTCCAGTTGAAATTCTTGCCTCTACCACGCGATTTTTCCTCAGAAAGAGTTTATTAAATATTTTTACTATTGATAATGATATTAAGCTATTGGATTTTAAGTTGTGAAAAAATGGAACAAAGGATGAAACTTATATTATCAAAGTTGAGGGCAAATTATAAAATTGATGAGAAGGAAATCAGAATCACCGTTGGCCCAGGGCGGGTGAATCTAATAGGTGGACATACTGATTATAATATGGGATTCGTCCTCCCGTGTGCTATCGATAAAGATACAATGATTGCTGCAGCCCCAAATAACACTGACACCGTCAATTTATTTTCTATTAATTTGAATGACTCTATTAGCTTTTCTTTAAAGAGCCTTGAATATGACCCGCAGGACCGGTGGGCGAATTATGCGAAGGGGATTTGTTTTTATTTATTAGAGGCAGGACACGAAATTGGTGGAATTGATGGAGTTCTCCAAGGAACGGTTCCAATTGGAAGTGGAATGTCCTCATCCGCTGCTTTAGAGGTTAGTATTGGATATATTTTTCAAAAATTGTTTAACTTAGACATATCCCCTAAAGAACTAGCCATGATTGCTTATCGGGCAGAGCGTGAATTTATTGGGGTTCAATGTGGAATAATGGATCAATTCGTGAGTGTTAATGGGGTCAGAGATAGCGTGATATTCCTTGATTGCAGGTCTTTA
Organism: Candidatus Helarchaeota archaeon; assembly: GCA_013375455.1. The sequence continues at coordinate 61,809 of JABXJT010000012.1, forward strand.
GATTATGAAGTGATTACAATGCCAAGTAAAGATCTACAGGTAGTGATTTTACACACTAACGTGAAACGATCAGCGAGTTCTGCATTGAATCAAAGAAAGAATGAATGTTTTGAAGCAGTGAAACTCTTTCAACAATATGACTCTTCAATAGAAGCTCTTCGAGATGTCACACCTGACTTTTTTGAAAAACATAAGGATTTTCTATCACCCATCCTAAGAAAAAGATCTCAACACATAGTTTATGAGAATCAAAGAGTAATCGATGCAAAAGACGCCTTAAAACAAGAAGATCTGGAAGAACTGGGTAAATTAATGGTGGAATCCCACCGAAGTTTAGCTAAACTTTATGAAGTAAGTAGTAAAGAGTTAGATGCTATGATAAAAATATCGACAGATGTTCAGGGTGTTATAGGGAGTCGAATGACTGGAGCTGGTCTAGGAGGCGCTGTGGCATGTATAGTGGAAAATGAAAAGGTTGATGATTTAATTAAAGCCGTCTATCTCAGATATCCGCAACTTACGAATAAAAAACCGATAACTTATATCTGCAAAATTGCTGATGGGGTTAGAGAAGTTCCATTGAATGAATTATAATTACTTTCAAATGATCTAGAATTATTTTGAGAGGGATATAATTTGATTGATTTTTTAGAGAAGCTCATTGATCAAACAATACAAAAAGAAGCAGAATTTATCGATTTACGTTTGCAGAATAATTATTATAACCATATTAACCTGATAAATGGTAAGACTCGGAATATAATCTCTGCTTTAGATAAAGGCATTGGCATTAGGGTTTTTATTAATGGTGGATGGGGATTTTCTAGCACTGATAAACTCGATAAAACCTCAATTACAAAAGCAATGAGTTCCGCTTTTAAAATTGCTAAGGTTACAGGTGAGAGGGCGAAAGTTAAATTTAAACTCAAAGAGCCACCTACTCATCGAAAAAAAGTATCCTTTCCTCAAAAAAAGAAACTTCTTGATGTATCAATCGATGAAAAACTAAATCTAGCAATTGCATTAGATAAACAGGCAAAAGAATTTGATCCACGAATTATTAACACTAATACAGCTTACTTAGACTTTGTTGGAGATCAACTCTTATTAAATTCTAATGAGATGTGCCTGGAAATTACAGTGAATTTCATTAGAATCGCAAGTATTAACTATGCTTTCGAAGCAGGCATACGCCAAAGAGGCTATGAAAGCATTGGAGAAACTGGTGGGTATGAAATAGCTGAATCAGAAAAAGCACAGAACTTGGGGACAAAGGCATCCAGAAAAGCAATTCAATTATTAAAAGCAATTCCTGCAAAAGCGGGTAAGTTTACAGTTATAATGGATCCAAGCCTAACAGGCGTTTTCATTCATGAAGCTTTTGGACATGCTTGCGAAGCTGATGCAATCCTTTCGGGTGAATCAATTCTTGCTGGTAAAATCGGAACGCGTGTTGGAGTTGAATCCGTAACAATTATGGATGATCCCACTCTCCAGGGAAACTTTGGGTATTATCCTTTTGATAATGAGGGTAGCAAATCACGAAGGAAAAATTTAGTTGAAAAGGGGGTATTGAAGAATTTTCTTCATAGTTTAGAAACTGCTAGTCGTTTAGATGCTCAACCCACGGGAAATGCGCGATCGCAAAATTATCAGATGGTACCGATTGTACGGATGTCAAATACCTTTTTCCAACCGGGTTCATGGACATTAGAAGAGTTATTAGAGGAAGTCAAAAATGGTTTGTTTTTAGAGGGTTGGACTTATGGTTATACAGATCCCGCTAAAGGTTCTTTCACTTTTAAATGTAAACAGGCACGTGTAATAGAAAATGGTGAAAAGAAGGATTTATTACGGGATGTTTCTCTTTCTGGAATGACGCTCGAAACGCTTAATAATGTTATCGGTGTGGGTCGGAATTTAGAATTCTCTGAGGGGTATTGTGGAAAAAGCGGTCAGAATGTCCCCGTTAGCGATGGGGGGCCTCATGTTGCTCTCAGCGAGGCAGTAATTGGAGGATTAAAATAATCTTAAAAGAGGAAATTGAACATGAAATATAATTATCACGGTAGGAAATGTCTGAAATTCGCTGAGAATCAAGATATCGATCATGCTGAAATCTGTATTACGAACGCAAGGCTAATCTCTGCTGAAGTAGAGAAAGGTTCCATCAAAACTGCTAAGGAATCGTATGATCATGGTATTTCCATTCGCATAGCAAAAAATGGTTCAATTGGTTTTTCTTTTTCAACAGATTTCAATTGGAATACATTGAAAAACATGGTCCTTACCGCTGTAAAACTCAGTAAAACGGGAATTCCTGACCCAGATTTCCGAGATTTTCCTCATCCCACCTCATATCCCCCCATAAAAGGAACGTTTGATAAAGAAATCTCCACTCTCGACATTGAGACCGCAATGGATTATTGCTTAAGATCCGCTAGCGCGGCAGAACTTGATAAGAGAATAGCTGCCATAAATGTGAGTTTAGATTGTGGTACAGTTGAAGGCTTTCTTCTTAATACGAATGGAATTGAAGAAAGATCAATGGGAACTGCCATCCATCTTTCCACCGAAATTACTGGTAAAGAAAATTCTGAATCAAGCTCTGGATTTGAGTTTCAAGCCTCCCGTTTTTTAAAGGAGATCGACCCGCAATTTGTTGGCAAATCGGCTGCAGAATTAGCGTTGAAAAGTCTTCACGCTAAAAACATTGAGACTGGTACATATCCCATCATCCTTCATCCCTTCGCTGCGGCCACATTATTTTCAAGTGCCATTGGGACTGCCACAAATGCAGAAGCCATCCAATATAAAAGATCATACTTGACAGACTTAAAGAACGAAGAAATAGCCGTGGATTTTTTTAATGTCACTGATGACGGATTACTCATTAAGGAGAACGGAGTTGCAGGCTTGGGGACTTCGAGAGCTGATGCAGAAGGCGTGCCAAAACAAAAAACATCCCTCATTTCAAAAGGAGTCTTAAAAAATTATTTATACGATACATATACCGCTGGAAAAGAAGGATGCGCGAGTACTGGAAATGCGGCAAGAAACTCTTACCGATCCACTCCAGTAATTAGAATTAATAACTTACAAATTATAGGAAAATCGGGTGGACTAGATTCTTTCATTTCAGAGATCGAAAAGGGAGTATTAGTCTATTACACGGGAGATCAGCCTAATATAGCAACTGGTGACTTTTCTGGGCTAATTAGCCTGGGATTCAAGATTGAAAATGGAGCCATATCACATTCATTGAAAAAATCAATGTTAGGTATTAATATGCTCGATTTGTTCAAGCAAATTTATGAGGTGGGCACTGATTACCGGGAAATTTACCAAGTGATCACCCCCTCCCTCTGTGTGTCTGATGTGAAAATCGCAGGAGCAAATTGATCTCGTTGAGTTATTTAGGATCTTAATGCAATTCCTCTTCACTCAAGATCTCTTTCCTTACCATACGAATATGGTTCAAGAGGTTTGGGTCAGCAGTCATCGAATCTACATGTAAGATTTTCCTAAACTCTAAGAGTTAAAAAGAAAAAAGAGGATGTCGAGTTATAGCGTGAGCCCTTTGGTTGCCTCGATCATCACACTTAATGCCCCGCGGGGTTCTCCTTGGGGACTGACATAAGCTATTAAGGCGCCATTTCCTACCTTCATTCCCACGATGTGTCCTTGTCCTTGAACATTAGTGCCCACTAATCTCTCAGGAGTCGCCTCTAAACAAATATATTTTATTCCCTGTATGTTGAGACTCCCGCCCCCACCCTGCCAGACACCCATAATTGTTCGTAAATCGGGAGTGAGATCCCAATTTTGCGTTTGCATTACTATTGCACCGCTCGCATTGACTGCCGTGACAGCTGTGATACTTGGGTCCATTTGCATCAGTTGATTCATTACAGTCCCTAAATCTGCTGCCATTCTAATTCCATCCAGTTGAATTATGATTTTATAATATTATAATTTTTTATTAAATTATTATCTTTCCGTTTCCTTTTTAATGAAACAAAATTTTTAATGATTTAACTTCAATAGTAAAATGTTATTCAATATATTTGAGGCACCAAAAAATGAGTCAAACCACAAAATGTGCTATTCTTCTAGAAATTTCTAGTGGGGCTGCACAACGATTACCATTTTCTACAGAAAGTCTGAAAGATGATAATGTAATTGCCATACTGGACGAGCTTCATGAAGTAATTTGGCTTTGGATGGGTAAAAACACGGGCTTAGTGAAGAGAAGGGGATCTATGCGCGTTGCTCGGAGTTTAAGAGCATACGGGCATGAAATCGGTCCAACAATCGTTGGACGCCGATTAAAAGATGTAGTTCCACTTGATGGAAAAACAATTGAATCGGATCCCACTGAAAAGGCCAAATTTGATAAAGTTTTAACTCTTTTCACCCGAGAACACGCGCTCAAGGCAGATGTTTTAGCAGAATACACGGTTACAGCCGAAGTCGTGCAACACGCGTACTACGGTCTTAGCAAATCTCAACGCGATGATCTCGTATCTGCTGCCATTGCGGCTCCTTCAGCTGGGGACGATTCGCGAAAAATTGAAGAAATAGTAGGACAATTTCGCCCCGAAGTCCCACCCGAATCATCAACAGCTGCCGTAACCCCAAAGGTAGCTCCATCACCAGCCGAACCTCCATCCCCCGCGATTATTTCACAGCCAGTTGTAGTTAAACCACCCGCTCCAAAAACAAAAGTTGTACCTCCACCCGTATCTCCAACCCAAACTATTGAAATTCCTGAGGATTTGCCTGCGGCTACAACCATCGAAATCTCCGAAACTCCTACCATAGCGCCGGCTCCAGTCGTAGATGATGAACTCCTAGGTGATGTTAAAGCATCTATTGTGATAAGCTCCATTCTTTCTGAAATTTCTGATGTATTTATTGGTGTAAAAATCCAAGAGGGAAATAAAATATTTACCATTGAAGGTCCCGATGGACTGATTTGTAAATTTTCTCAGGATAAAGCAAAGATTCAATTTCTCCCTGGTAGTTGGGAAAAAATCGGTCAGGATCAAAAACGAAACATTCAAAAATTGTTTATTGATCGCGTAAAAACGCTAATGGGGTCATAAATTCTATTTGGACTTTAACCCTAATCCCTCTTTTAGTGGCACCCAATTCACAATCTTATAAATTTCCGTGAAAATGGATGAATGCATTCTAGGACTATCTTTTACTCCAGGAATCGGCTTTATTTTATGTCGAATAAAATCGGAAAGCTCTTTCGCATCTCTACACATGACTTGAAGTAAGATGTCATCGTCACCATAGGATGCTCCAATGATTTGTATTTCTTCGAATTTCGCCAATTCTTTTGCAACATTTTCTAATTGATTCGGCTCGACATTTATTCCTACCCAACTTACCGATAGACCCAACTTTTGAGGATCAACAATTGCGGCAAATCTTCTAATCACTCTGTTGGCAATCATCTTCTTTACTCGATTGTGTACAGTGCTTGCAGCTATTTTTAACTCTTTTCCAATCTTATGATATGGAAATCTACTATTTGCTTGGAGAAAAAATAAGATCTTCCTATCTATTTCGTCCAATTTAAAAGCCCTCTTTTCTATATCTACCATAATATCCTTCCAAGCATTTATTTTAGTTTTTGAGCTGCCTCAACTGAATGAAATACAGATAAATTTACGTAATTGTGAATAATTTTCAATAAAAATTTTATTGAATAATATTCAACGGTCTAAAATTCTTTAAAATTGGCAGTATTTTACATTAATCTTAAAAAATTTAAGAAATTAAAATATCTAAAGTAATGTGATATGTCTTTGGACCATAAGATTTTACATAAGTAGTATTAATCAGTTTAATTTTACGATTATGGTGTTTATTCTTTTTTTCAAAATCAATTAACAAGTCTTCTGGGTCTTCCTTTTCTTTAATTAAGCCTTCATAATGAATTATGGCCCGATCATCAATAATTTTAAACACGGTTTCTATGTGATCTCGTGACGCAGGAAGAATTCCCATAATCACGCGGTTGGCCTTCTCAGCGATTTTTAGAGCTTCTGCTTTCGAATCACCTAAAATGGGAACAATGATCTCGCGCGCTTCATTAATTTTATTTAATTTAATATTCTCAACAAGATAGTGGTAAGCAACCGGATTCAATTCAAATGCATAAATTTTCAGGGGTTTTCTTGATAACCCAATGACTAAACTAAAATAACCGATACCTGCAAACAAATCAAATATTACTTCATCGGGTTGCACCAAATCAGAAATTCGTTTTCGCTCATTAATATTTCCTTTTGAGAACATTATTTTTGTAATATCAAATTTATAAGAGATCCCATGCTCTTTATGAATTATTTCTGGGTTATCTTCACCCCTGATAAATTCAATTTGAGGGGTGCGATATTCACCAACCACGCCCCCGATTTTTAAATAAACTCCTTTAACTATTTTAAATGCATCTAATATTTCTTGGGCGATAACTGCTTTTTGCTTCAACAACTCTGGTTTTAGAGTTAAAATGGCTTTATCACCAATCTGTTGAAATCCTGTGGGTAAGAGTTGTAGTTCCTTGTTGGTTAATGTGTCTTTTAAGCGAACTTGCATTAGTTTTTTGAATTTTGCCACGTGATTCGATCTACCTTGGCGACTATTAAATTGTTGCGCATTGTGCCTTACAACCATAAACGCGCATTTCAAAAAAATTGTATAGGAGTTTATATATGCGCATCGGAAAAAATTGATACTTCAATTAAGAGGTGTTAGAATGAACCAAATTGAACTATTATCCGAAAGTAAGGTACTAACCTTAGCATTGGTTATTATGGGTATTGTTATGGGGCTCTCAGTGCTAAGCACGGGCAGTGCAGATCCCTGGAATCCATGGCCGTGGCCATAAGAATCATGCATCTCAACGAATTTCACTTCATATAATCTCTTTTTTTTAATTATGACAACCAATTTCATATAACGATAATTCATTTTATCGAGAAAGCTGCCTATTCTATAATATGTCCCAAAAAAATATAAAAAAAGAAAAAATTATGGGTCTTCTATGCCGGTTTCCGTAATTTCGAAAAGCGCTTCTCCCTCAGGGAGACACGGACTATCTATTAAGCGAGCCACGCGTTTAGTTCCCTTAGATTTTCGGAGATAAATGCGATAAGTTGATGAATGTGCAAGAACATGCCCACCAACAGGACGCGTTGGATCTCCAAAAAAAACTCCGGGCGAATCCATAACTTGATTGGTGATGAATATGGCAATATTGTAGGCCTCAGCAAGTTGCAAGAGTTTATGGATAAATTTATTCAACTTTTGTTGGCGTTCACTTAAAGTTCCTCGACCAATATATTCTGCTCTGAAATGACTCATTACAGAATCTACGATGACCAATTTAACGTTATTTTCCTGAATTAATTTTGGAGAACTATCGGTAATAACCATTTGATGATCGCTATTATAAGCTCGTGCATAGTACACATTTTTTAAAACTTTAGATCCATCGAGTTTATACCTCGCCGCAATCTGAAGAAGGCGTTCTGGACGAAATGTACCCTCACTATCTATGTAAAGGGCAGTTCCATTCAATCCACCCTGGTCCGTAGGAAGTTGTACTGTAACACAGAGCTGATGTGCAATTTGCGTTTTTCCCGTCCTAAATTCACCATAAACTTCCGTCATCGAACGAGTTTCAATACCACCTCCAAGCAATCCATCCAATTTCTCAGAACCCGTCGTTAATCGACTAATTTTCTTTCGTTCATCGAATAAATTTTCTGCAGTCATAAACCCAATGTTTAATTTACTTCTAGCTGCTAAAATCACTTTCTGAGCTGTCGCCTCTCCAATTCCCGTGGCGGCTGAAATTTCTTTTGGCGAGGCTACTGAAATAGCTTCATAGGTTGAATAGCCCCCCTCTGATAGTTTCGCCGCAATGGTTGGCCCTACTCCAGGCAGATCTTCTAAATCACCATTTGAGATTTCATCTGATCCTGCAATCTCATTAATGAATTCATCTTCTACAGGATTTTCTCCCAAAAAATCATCTTCTAGACGATTTTTTTCCATTATTTTATCTATAACAGGATCCTCTTCCACCGTCTTAGGCTCTAAATCATCTAAACTCGCATCAACTTTTTTCGTGGTCTTTTTTTTTGTGGTTTTTCCCGCACTCTTAGCCATGCAAATCCCTTCAAAATCAACCTTGAAGAGTAAATATTCCTACTTAAACTCAAGAGGCTCCCGACAATAAGTAAAGGATTCTAAAAAATAGTTCAAATTCTTGCCTCAACAAAAAAAATGATGAAACGTCTATTACCTGTCACGGAGAACTAATGAATCTCCAATTAATTCGATTTTCAATCAAATTACACGTGTCATTTTCTGAATTTCTTTCTCGAATGAAGATGTTTTGCTAATAGAATCGTTGACAATAGGAGACCGATGCCAAGAAAGATATACATGCCTAACTCAAGGATAATAAGCAAGCTGCCAGTAACTTCATGCCCAAAGGGGACTCCAATACCACAGCTTCCATGAGCGTGGTGCGAGGAGAGATTATTCAAAATTAATAACCCAAAACTCATAAGGAAACAAAATGCGACCATGAATACTCCGATTTGATTTACGGTTGAAGATGATGTTGGGGAAACTTCGCCTGGCTTGATGGATGAATATTTACTGTCAACGTATTCGGCACCTCTGGCGATTATTGGCGCAAATAAGACACCGTTTAGCACTGCAGTGAAGAATAGGGGGAGCATGTAAAAAACAAGGGGGAGAAAGATACCTAGCTGGTCCGTGTAGATTGAAAGCATTGTTGGAACTAATGTTCCAACGACCGCAGCGAGAAGCGCAAACAATGACAACCGAAACAGGTGGGGACCTTCTGAATATTTACCAGGATAATATTTGTTGTAGGCTAGCCCAGGGATGAATCCCATTAGTCCCATTCCAATCGGCCAAATGATCCATACCCCCCCGTATAGCAATGCATCTGCCAAGAGTTTTCCCCCAAATCCTACAAGGAATCCGACAATAGGTCCATACTTGGCGCCCATCACCATGGGAATCGCAATTGCAGGGAATATTGCGACATAAACTACAATATACATTTGATGGGGGAGATTTAAGATAATAAAGAGAGTTTCCAACCCTAAATAAGCGAGGATTCCTATTAGAAGTGGAAGTAGGCTTTCCTTTCCAATCCGCCAGCGACTCCTTCCATTTTTTTCTTCGCCCATTTTCGCCACCTCGTTAAAATTCAATAACGAAATTATAACTCCCTGGGTCTTCAATTGAAATAGTTATATTCTCCACGTTGTATTGCGGAGTAAATCCAGAAGTTTGAGCCGAATACACGGTCCCATTTTCTGCATTCGTTAAATGAATGGTTCCTGGGACAGCGGCACTGCATGTCAACAGAAAAGCTGTCTTAGTTTCGTCGTAATATGCTTGATTAATGAAGATGTTCTCAATATCGGACACATCTACGATATACGTTTGATTATTCCAGAAGGAAGGGGCCCTGCGTTGTGTGAAGTTACCTAATGTAACCCAATCCTGTTGCATTCCCCAATACAGGATCGCGTTAGCAACAAATTGGAGTCCTTCAAAGAGTGGGGTAGGATAATAGAACGTATTGCTCTTCCATTTAGGAGGAAAAAGTGATTCAATCCAATTCATAATATTATTAAGGGATTTTGTATCACCCATTTCTTTCGCACACATGATTCCGAAGCCATTTGCTACAATAGACCAGGCAAACTCCATTATGTCAGTTGAATAAGGGGCGGCGTATGCATCCTCTAAGACGAACTCAAACTCACCAATGATGCCGGGGTAGGTATGGTTTTTTACATAGACAGGTTTGTACTTGTCGTAGAGAGTTTGAGCAATGCTCTGATTATACGCATTGATGAATGCGATAGTCCAGGCATTCGTGTAGCCTGAGTCATAATCATGAACGTGATTAGGATTGCCAGCAACAAATTTCGTTACATTTATCCCATTCACGAAGAGTCCATCTGCCGTCATATTTTCCAACGACCATTCTAGAAAACGTGCGGCTGCGGAGTAATAGTTAGAGGGAGAGGTGTTCAAGGCTTCATCATAAATTTTAAAGGCGAGGCTTTGAATGCTATTACACTGGGTAAAGAGCTGGACTGGTTCGCATGTCACACCGGGAGTTGTATGGGTTGGGTGAGAATTATTGGTCATCTCATCGAATAACATATCACATTGCTGAGTCAACGTGAAGTTGTATTTCGGATCATTGAAGAGATACTGGTATAATGCTTGCATGAGAACCCAATGACCCCGATACATGATATTGGTGTAATTTAAGCCATAATAGTCCCCTAGCGGTACGCCAGGATAATGATCAATGGTATATTGATAGAATGATTTTCCATCATAAGCCATTTGGCCAGACACGTTCCAGTACTCCATTACTCTTGGGGATTCCATCTTTTGGATCACCCAATCACTCGTATTTTGATAATATTGAGGGTCCCGATAGCCCGGGGTTGTCGCAATCATTTCTGACATAGCGTAGGCTAGAAAACTAAGTACGTAACGAAGTCCAGTGTCCGCGCCCGGGCCGAAGGTGACCGGCAGCCCTGCGAGGGAGGGCTCGATGTTATCGAACGAATCGACGCCCTGGCTGAACAGGACCTCCCGGAAATAGTTGTACAACCCTATAATTTCATTCGAGATGTGGGGATATTTTGCCAAATCATACGTCCTTCCTCCGGAAGTCGTGATCGTGGGAAATTCGGGTGTTGGGATCCTACTCCTGGGTTCATAGACGCTCAAAAGCACCAATCCAGCGACCAGAATGCAACAAACAAGGAAGTATTTGTTTTTCTTGAAGAAGCTCATGATGAATGCCTCGTAGTAGATTTTTAACTATCGATGAAATCATTAATAATTGTTTTTTAAATTGGGATAGCACTTATCTTTTAGATTTTAAGATTCAAAAACTTTTTAATAAAGAAGTGATAAACATATGAGCGACTACTTATAAAAGAGGGTTGATTCATTATGGTACAATTTTCGGATTTTCAAAAATTGGAATTTAGCCTATGGGTTGCGATCATTGTCATCGTGTTAATGTTTGCGTATTATTTTTTGAGACGGGGTCTGAAGAAGGAAGATGTCCCAAAAACCTTTAATGTTGCGGCAGGGATTTTGTTTTTAGGGATGGGATTTAGGTTCATATTTTCGATTTTTTATTATTATATTGATCATCCTTCATTCTATCGTAATCCGATAATCATGTTTTTAGGGAATGCAGTTCTCTTTTTGGGGACAGTACCGTTAGGTTTCTATCTAGAAAAGAATGTATTTCAAAAAACGAAATATATCATTTCAGCTGCAGCAATGGTGTTATTCGCGGTCTTTGTTTATTTTTCTATCTCCTCGAATTTTGATGGCCCTATCATGTTACAATGGATCCTTCCCCCTCTTGGAATTGTAGTCTTCATAATTGCAGGTGGGTATCTATATTTAATATTTAAAACAACGGGAAGCGTCCGAACAAGCGCAACACTCATTTTTATTGGGATTTTATTGATAGTAGGGTTTTTCTTAATCCTAATGTTCTTTGGCCCATACGCCCATACTCCCATTCCAGTCGTGGAGGATTATTTAGCAATTATCTGCCCCGTTGTTATGATGATGGGAACATTTATTCTCGCAAAAGGAGTTTTCGGCTATTCTTGAATTAACCCTTCGCCCCTATTTTTATTTATCATTGATATAGGTTAGCGTGTGGTTTTTGCGAAATTTTAATTAATTCTAATTTCAAGAAAATTCGCAAAAGCAATGGGGACTATTTATAGTTTTTTTAAAGATATTTCAATGCTAAAGTAATATGTCACTGAGAGTGAAAGGTACCGCCTTGTTCAGTTTTTAGCACGAAGACCCCGTAGCCGCCCCTTTGATTTTTATCTAGAGGCGGTACCCACTACTTTTGTTAACTTGAAAATAAAAAGGACCTGTTTAAAATAAAAAAAATTAGTTAAGGAAAATTTTAATTCTGTTGACGTTTTTCTTCAGAGCACGGCGGAAATAAAGGCAATTAGGAGACATTGACACGATCAGAAGCAAAAATGATTCTGAACGAGGACTTTTAGGTATTCTTTGAAAATATATTTTCTCATTTGGACAGTTGATGACAATATCATTCGGATTTTGGGGCAAATCTTTTAAATTTTTGAATAATTTTGAGATTTTTTCTGCAACTGGTGCAATGTTCGATGATTGTTCTGTTTTATTTGAGCTAATGAGAATTTGCCCCTCTTGTGATGCAATGCAAATGTTATAAATAGATTGGATGTCAATTTCATCTAATATGTGTTGCAGAACTTTTAATTTTCGTTCCCATAAATCATCCTGCATTGGTAATCATTGATAAAGTAAAAAGCATGTTTTTAAAAGATTGAGGAGGGGGGGCGAAAATTATTTTGTCGAGTTTTATAACCATAAAATATATCTTTAAGATAAAAGTTTCAGGTATCTCTCTGGTTATGTTACGAGAAATCAGTTTAAAGTGATCCTACGAGGTCTTAATTTAGAATTCGCTCTATTAAATTAAGAGAAAGGAGTATAAAAGAAATTTGTGTAAAATTCCACAAATCTTCGTAATTCGAATAATTTATTGATTCGAAAATAAAGTTAATTCGCGTTTTTGGCAGGTATTTTTATTTCATAAAATATGTCCTTAAATAACATTCCATTTAAATAAATATCAAGGATTAGAATATGAATCAAACGTTTCTACCTGAAAAAAAAGTTATTAATAGAAAATCTGGAAAATCATTATTAATTAAAATAGCAATAATGTTATTAATTTCGGTAAGCCTTGTTTTATTGAGTTATAAATTACCCAATCTATTACCATTGACAGTATCATTGCCTTTTATTATCGGTTTTTACTACCTGAAGATTAAATCGACTTCAAAATATACTTTGACGAATTGCCAAACTATCAATGATATATTGTTAGTGGATGATGGTAAAAGGAAGAAATTCAAAGCAGTATCAATTATAGAAGTTCAAAACACTCCAAAAGATATAAGCGTGAAAGAAGAAAGAGAAAATAAAAAAGTTATTGAAAAATCAATCAGCCCCAGGGAGTTACAATATCTACACTATCATTTAACTTATCTTGCCAAATATATCCCCAATATTACGTTTGAAATTCATGTTGTTAAAAACAGTATTAATTTGCGAATTATCTTATGTAAGACAGGTACTAAAATTGAAGAAATTATCCACTATCTCAAAATTTTAAAAAAGATCGTGGAAAAAACTTTTCAAAATTCCTTTCTAGGGTTAAAATTTGAAACACTTAAAGCCAAACAATTGGAAACTGCTTGGGCCTCAATTTTCGGAGGGTGGAATAATTTTAAATTCAAATTTATTGAAAAGAATAAAGTAGTTATTGATAAAATTGAAGAAAAAACCTTTTTAGCAATTTTAAAGATTAAAAGCAAGCCTATTTTTAATCTGATAAAAAGAAAGTCCCAAATTGATGTCCTACTTAGGGGTTTACTTGGGTCTAACTTTGAATTAAATTATGTAATATCTGCCAACTCAATGGCAATTTATGATTTTGAAAGACAGAATCAAATGATAATGAAATCATTTTCAAGGAATATTTCATCGAATGATCAATTTATCGAAGAAGAAGAAATTAAAAAAGAGCTGGTGAATTCCAGAAATTCAGGACAAACAGGTTTGTGGAACGTCTCAGGATATGTAGTAATCCGTTCTAATAATGAAAAAAAACTTGATATTGATATTCAAAGTGTAAAAGAGCTAATTTCTCAAATTTTTAATTCTGATTCTTCGATCTTGGAATCGAACAGACTTAAAAGAGCCTTTTCCAGCATTCCCATGCGTTCGTCTCTATCAGATAGCTTAAATTTAAGCAGTGAAGAATTAGCAATTTTATTTCACTTACCAAAGCACCCAATTCCTTTGAGTTCTATGTCGAACATTCCGATATTTGAAATTCCTCCTGAACGACGCGTTTCTGAAGGAATTCCACTTGGGAAAGTTCTATTTAACGATGAAGCGATATATCCTTTTCAATTAACATTAGAGGATCTAAGAATGAATGTATTTATTATGGGTGAAAATGACATGGGAAAGTCTAGATTAGCAATGAATATCCTAAATCAATTGGTTGAGAAACACCCGAATATTAATTGGACTTGCTTTGATTGGAAAGGAGAATACATTTATTTATCGCATTTTATTAAAAACCACGAAATATTAGAATTAACACCGGGCTCAAATTTTGCCCCCGTTGAGCTAAACATGTTTGATCCACAGGGCTCAAATTGTGAGGAACATGCGAAAAAAGTATTTTTAATAATTCGCGAAGTGTTTAAAGATGTATTTACCGACCAATCTGAACTTTCTTCTCAGATGGAAAGTATATGTAAAGAAGTATTATACAATGTGATAAAACAGCCAAGATTGAGAAATCTAGATGACTTCATTGAAGAGCTAAAAAATTATGGGAGATATAATGGATACGAAAATAAAACCATCATGGAAAGCATTATCATTCTGACTAATGCATTGGAAAAACTGAAACAAGGGATTATTAATCAAGTAATTAACGCGAAAAAATCAAATATAGATTTTGATCAGATAATTAATTCCAAAATTATTTTTAATTTTAGCTGCTTATTGGAAAATGGCGCTAGAAAAGAAGAGGTTCAGCTAATAATGAATTTACTTTTGAAATATATTTTCGATAAACAACTAGCAGGTACTGTTACTAATAGTTTAAAGCACGTAATTGTGATTGAAGAATCACAACTTCTTATTCCTGTGATATTTCGAGAAGTCCCGGAAACAAATTTTATAGAAGATCTCCCACTCATATTAAGAGGGGTAGGAGTTAATTTAATTACTCTTACCTCGGATTTTGAAATCTCTTCGGATATCATCTCAAATTCAGGCGTTAATATCATTTTTAAAACCCCAAATCTTTCTCAAAAACTTACCAAATTTCAGAATTTATCTGACAGTCAAAAGAATTATTTGATGAATTTACCAAGGCGCGAAGCAATTGTTACAATTCCTAATTTCAATTTTCCATTTCACATATATACTGACTATTTCAATATTGAACGCTCTCTTCCCGTTACTAATGCCCAGGCGTTAATCAATCATAAAAAAACCTGCCAGAAAATTATCCCAAAAAACAAAGAGAAATTACCGAAAGATTCGTTTATTACCAAAAATTCTCAAGCATGGCTGAAAAGAGAAATTGAATTGAAATTGGAAAATGATTTTTTAAGGAGAGGAATAATAGGCAAACTCCCGAAAGATGATTTGTTTGATTATTTATGCTATAACCGAAATTGCTTCTTAAAAATTGTTTTACCAGATTCAAATGAGCAAACTTCGGAAACTTTGGATAGTTTTTTGCTCATATTAAATGAGAAGGCAATTGAACGACAAGTAAATGAGCTAATAATAATTGGTCCCTCTCAGAAATGGTGTGAAAATATTCGAATGAAATTAAATTCATGTAATTCAAATCGAATATGGATTTTTTCCTCTGATACTGATGATTGGGAGAAATTAAGCCAAATCCTCAATAACACAAATCCAATAAAACAAGTTCAATATTGATGAGATATATCAATTTTTCTAAACGAATGGGAATGTTTGGAAGACCTCTAATATAATTTCAATTAAATAAGAAAAAATAATTACAATAATTCCAATTAAAATTAATAAAACTCCACTCAGGAAACCTAACTTATTAACATTCATATATTTACACGCTGCGGTACTGATTTAAATCTCTAATTTCATTAAGAAATACATTTCTATTGTATTGTATTATTAAATCTTCATCTTTTATTCCCGAGTGTTGGGGAAGAAAATTTTCACACGTATCATAGATTTGAGAATATTTTGAATTGATTAAAATAGTGTAATTTTTTTCATTCACGCCCATTTTCTTTTTACAGAAAAAGTTATCGCGATTTGTTAGGACGTTTATAAACCCCCTGATACGACTTTTGCTCTTTTTATTTTTCACAACGTCTAATCTAGAATCGTTAAGGGCAGTGAGCAATTTTTCTACTTGTTTAATAGTTAAAAATCCCCCTAATTCGATATTCAATCTTAAGATTTCTCTAATTTCTTGATTTTGAGTAAGCTCCTCGAAAAAATGTTTTAGACTCTTCTCCCTTATCTTACAATTTTTAAAATTCATTTTATTAATTAAACCCTTCCCTCTCTCCTCTCTCAAATCATTATCTAAGTGTAAAGGGGGAGTTTTATTATCTGATATTTCTTTGAAAGTTCCTTGTGATAACACTGGAAAGAGTTGTTCTAGATTTTGTTGTGTAATTTTACTCATTTCATCAAATGAATATCTACTCGTAGTATTGAATGGAATGGTATGAATTCTAAAAGGGGTCGGACTTTGATTAGTCTTCACTATTGCAATATATTTCTCTAATTCAGTTAATATTTTTTGATTAGCTGGAAGGCCTAAGGCATTACGTGATACACCTAGCCGATCTGCATGACGAAAGCAAACCATATTATTTGGATACTCAACAACTTCAAGATCCAAACCATCTGGTGACTGATTGGAAATTATAAGACCTTGTTGCATCTTTCGACATAACTGAATTAAAACTTTTAAGAAAGAGGTTTCGTCATTCTCACTTCTTTTAAAATACGCTGTGGCGTCATCAATCACGCATATATGTTTCAATCCTTCTTTATTGATGTGCGCCCTCCCGAGATTTTTATAGGTTAAGTACTGTAAAATTAAGCGTGCCAAAAAATGTAATTGGGTAAACGAGGCTCCTAGAACATTCTGAAAATAATTTAAGTCAACTATGATGTTGTGATCAAAGAGTTCATAAATATCAAGAGGAGTATCACTAAGGACTTTCCCCATTGAACCTCTGAAAAATGAAGCCAAACGGACTCTTAATGCAGCCTTTATCTCCATCCGATTTCGTGGGGGGAGTTTTTCCCCTTCTTCATCAACTGCCCTCCAAAATCCTTCTATATTTCGTTTTTGGAGGTCTTGACAAGTATTTTCAAGACTATTAAGCAATAATTCCTGCACGACAGGTGAGAATTCTTCGGGTGGAAACATCGAAACAATCAAATTGAATAGGAAAGCGGCGTGAGTTTCTGGATCCCTTTCCTTAATAGCAAACATATTAATAAAAAAGTTCAAGCCAGGGCGTAATAAGAGGGTAGTTTCATCGAATATATCCATATAATCTAATTTTATATCAAACACCATAAAAGGCACTTGGTACTTCTTTAATTCTTTTAGTAAATTTAATATGAATGTGGTCTTTCCCATTCCCGGAATTCCAAGAATCACCATAGAACGACTTAATTCACTTAATGGAAACGTCCAACCTCTCTGATTTTTATGTTCCTCAAGTTTTCCGAGTATAACCGGTGCATCCTCTGGTAGACACGGGGGCGGAAAATTAAATTTGTGAACTTTTGTAACTTTCAGATCTAAATGAGGGGCAGAGGGAAACGTTAATAAATTTATTAAC
Source organism: Candidatus Helarchaeota archaeon (assembly GCA_013375455.1). The sequence goes on from JABXJT010000012.1 coordinate 79,397, forward strand.
TGGTCTCCTGAAAGAAGGAACACATCCTTGGAAATTTTCTGGCGTAATTTTATCCGCTTTTCATTTAGAAAGAGTTTTTCGATGCGATTTAATTGCCTTAAGTCGATATTATAGATTTTAAAGATGAATTCTTTGAGCTTCATCGCAATTTTTTCGCGAAAATAGTTATTACCTAACGCAAGTGTATTCTTTAACAGAACATGCATATCAAACTGAAAGGACCCTGTTGCAAATGCGCGGTTATGGACTTTTACTTCAAAATCAGTTCGTTTCTGAAGTCCTATATCAAAAGAATCCCGCTTTTGATAAATCCCCTCATGTCCTGCACGTTGATTAAAAGCATAATTCAATCGAAACTCTTTCTTTTTCAATAAAGTCTTTGGAAGGTCCTGCAATTTGAAGCTAAAAATGATTGAGCCCTCAAGATCTTCTTGCCCAAATGTCGTAAGCATTTGTAATAGTTCATCCATTTTATTAACGGACGAATTATAATTAAGAAAATCTAGTCCTACTTTCTTTTTGGATTTCAATACAATAAAGTCGCTTTTTAAATCCAACAAATCCTCTATTTCATCTTGTTTTAAAATCCGAATCTCAGTTGCTGGAAACAAGCTATTAAATTCTTCTGCCACGGATCGTAGCTTTCCATATAATTTCTCTCTATGCACGCCATCTGCAAAAACCCAAATATAAATTTCATTCGAATTTCGCGAGAATTTCACTTCCACAACTAGTTCTTTAATAAATTTTAAAATTCTAAAATTAATTTCAAAACTTTCATTAGCCTTTACGCCTAGAATTTTCAAGACCATAAATGCCTTGTAAAATTTAGGGCGTATTGAATTGCTCACCGTGAAAATATCCTCCCCAACGATATCTTTCTGTATTTTTGAAAAATTTAAATCAATTAGATATCGGGAAAGAAAATAAATCCCAATACTAACCAAAAGCCCAAAAAAAACAACAATATTAATGTTCTCAATTATTACAAAAAAGCTTGAGGCGAAAAACTTCCCGATGATAAAAAAAGCAATTAAAGTCCCTAAATTGATGATCAAGACAACCTCAATCGCTAAAAATAATTTCTGCACTCGAGTAAGCTCTCGCGTTACAAGGATTTCTTTCGCAAAAACTTGCTTTGCTCTTAGGAGGAATTGCTGAATTCCAATGAACAAGCATATCTGTATGATAAAACTTAAAATTAGCGGATTATTAAAGAACTCCACCAAAAAGTTATGGAGATTAAAACTTGAGGGGTCATATAATATAGCAAAAACCCTGCTAAAAATTAAATAATTTATGAAGGTAGTTATCGCAAATGTTCTCAAAAATTTCACCCAATTTGCCGGCCCATCTTCCCTTCTAGGACGTTCGATGCGGTTGATTTCCGCTTCCCTTCTTACTTTGAGTTTAAACAAATCGATGAAAGTTAAAAGATAACAAATATTACAAGTTAAAAGAATAAATAGTTCCATTCTTTGAAGATAAAGGATAAGTCGCCCCATTAACTCATTTAAACTGAAGTGGGCAATTGTTAAGAATTCCAACATCAAAATATTTTTCAAAAAAAGTTATTTAAAATCCTCAAAATGAGTGCGGAGTTTAAATAGATTTTTTATGAATATTTCATTGGTTAGACAGTGTCAAAGCAAGTTACTCCGTTGGTACCATCAATTGTACCAACGAAGTTAATGATTGGCAACCCCCACCCGCCATAATAACTTTGAATTAATATGAATAAACTAAATATGTCATTGCCATATTTAAATACATGTTAGTTCCCAGAAAACAGGTAGATTTCCTAAATCTATTCATTATGACGCGGATTGATGGGTAGACACTGTCTATCCCACCCATCTTCAATATTTTTTACTGGTCAGTCAAGTAATTATTAAATATTATTTATCGAGAACGAAAAAGAAGTCCGTTACTTTTCCTTCTCTTACTTTTTTAGGTCTAAATTGAACTTTTACTCTTGTTCCTTTTTTTAAATTTTCCAATTTACAATTTTCGTCATCTATGAGTATTGTATGGCGAATGGCCATATCCATTTCATCCAATTTAATAAAGGCGATTGTAATAGGCAACGAATCGACGAAATTTGATACTCCAAATCTGCATATGGTGCCAGCGGTAATCTCTCCTTTGCCACTAAGCTCAACCCATTCACAGGGTACATAACATTTGTGGCAATTTAGACGCGGGGGAAAGAATCCGAATCCACACTTAGTACAACGCGTTCCAAAGAGCTTCCCATTATCCCGGATTTCTCTAAAGAGCTTTGTTAGCTCCCCAACACTATATATGTAATGAATCGCCATTTCTTCACCTCCGCGTTCCAAGAATTCTTTCTGATCTTCCTTTTCAATGGTTTCTATAAATTCCTTTTCTTTTCCATCCAAATATTTCATTTTACTTCCTCTCCATGCAGATACAAACGCAGTAGGCTGTAACAGGCCCTCCAACGCTGTGCAAGAATCCTTTTTCTGCGTCTGGGACCTGTCGACGCCCCTCACCACGTAGTTGCCTGACAACTTCAGTCCCCTGATAGATACCCGTAGCACCGACTGCGTGTCCTGCACCAATTAAACCACCTGAGAGATTCACAGGCAACTCACCGCCTTCTTCAACAATACCTTCATCGATTAGTTTGTAACCCTCTCCATGTTTGGCGAAGCCACAATCTTCATAACTTAAAATTTCCTGGCCTGTGAAGGCATCATGGAGTTCTGCCACATCCAACTCTTTAAGTGGATTACTCATTTTTGCCATTTTGTAGCATTGCTTGCTTGCATAGACATTAGATGTTAAGGACCACAATTTTTCACGTAATCCTCCAAAATTTGAATCATTACCCGCTCCAATCCCAGTAATCCAAATGGGTTCTTTGCCGCTGTTTTTGCAAATCTCCTTAGCTTTTTCTTCAGAAGCAAGAATCATCGCTGCAGCCCCTTCGCTATACAAGCAGCAATCAAGTTTCTTAAACGGTTCAGAAATATAGCGCGATTTCAAGACATCTTCAATGGTAATCTTCATAGGACTTTGAGCGTATGGGTTACCAATCGCATTTCCATGGTTTTTAACAGAAACTCGAGCCATTGATTCTTCCGAGGGGTTGCCAAACTTCTCTATATGGGCAACGACCGGAAGCACATAGGATGCCGCAGGAAAAGACCCAAGGGGACGGACGTATTCACAATCTGCACTATAACTTATTGCTTTAACGAGTTCAGGCGTCCGGGATTCTGTATCAGGATCCCAGCAATCGTTCGATTTCTCAACCCCTAAACATAAGACTACATCAGATAAGCCACTCGCTACTTCCATATAGGCAGTTCGGATCGCATAGCCCCCAGTCGCACCGCCGGTTGTCACTCGTGTGCCTGGTTTCAAGATCATCCCAATATAATCATGCACAATGATATCCGGCATGAACTGACGTTCAAAAAAATCATTATATATGCCGTAAATGGCGGAATCAATATCTTGAATTGTCAGTTGCGCATCTTCCAGAACCCTTTTCGTGGTTTCATACGCCATCCTGTAATAGGTATAATTCGGATGCCTGACTCGAAATGGAAATGAACTAATCGCTATTATTGCAACTTTTCTTGGCAAAGTTCATCACATCGCTTTCTTTTGAAAATGAACACGCATGTTATGCGGTTTTTATTAGTTTCTCCTTTTATACAACAACAATATCTTATAACTTATCATTTTCCTAGATGTATTAAAGATTAGGGAATGAAATTGAAAATAATGAGGGTGAAAAAATGGTGAAATATACTGCCTTAATACACGTAGGGATAGCGATTTCTGCAGGTGGCATAGGTCTAATAATTTTCGGCTATTTTTTCAGTCTAATTCCCGCGTCACAAGTTGCTCCGGGAAGGGAATGGATGTGACCCATATTTTACAATACATTTTACATCATTGGAATTATTTTAATACCTGTTGGGATTCCAATCTCCATTATCGGAATCAAAAATCGGAAAAAAGATTCATAAAAGTATTATTTAAACACCGTACTTCGACCTATCCCTGTTGATTTAATTTTGGTAGCATCAATTTTTAGGGCCGGCGTTTCATGATTGACGTCCAAATAGACACCCGATAAAAATTCTTCAAGTGTAAGCCCTAAATCAGCTGGCGTAAGAAAATCTCCTGGGGGATACTCTTTATCAAACTGGATATCGGGGTCTTTGCTCTTGATATTAGGATATCTACTATTGATGGTTTGAATTGGGAAGGGGATCCCTTCATTTTCAAGTTGATCTTGATAAATTGCGAAAAGCTCGGGAACTCTGGTCCGAATCAATTCCAAGTTTCTGGGTTCAAAGGGTTGGATGTAAAAATCCATCTCGGTGGTTAAGGATGCAGTCAATTTACAGAAATCGCCTCGTCCCTTGTAAAAGAACATATTCATCGCGGATGGGAATGGATGCAAGCTGAATGTATAATCTGGCAAACCATACAAATCTTTGCTGGCTTTTCCGTCATAAGTTTCGGCAATACTCTCATAATTAGAAGGAATGCACATAAGATTAATGGCCCAACTCGAAATAACTGTCCCCACGGAATACATTGAATGGGCCCACTGAGGGGTTCTTTCATTCCGAACATCTTTTAAAACTGACATAAGCATATTAGATGCCTTAGTGATCGATTTAAGTCGTCTGGGGATTTCTCTCAATTTATATCCATATTTCAGGTGGCGTCGGTCTAGAAGCTCATCCTCTTGTCTGACCATGTACCAATCGACGGGAATACCATCCTCAATATGACAATTTAGAAGTATAAGAAGTTCCGCGTCATAATCATGCACAACTGCAAAAGTCACGTCAGTGCTATCCCCTCCAAACAATCGCTGTGTGCCGATCACTAAATCGCTACGGATTACAAGTGAAGGAAGCAATATGATATATGAAAGGACCTTCTCAGGATGAGTAATTTTCCCATCTAATACCTCTTTTACCGTGTAGATGGATTCATTCAAACGGGTCTCAAAGAAATCAAAAATCCCTTCATCGCCCATTGCCTCATAATTATCGACTCCCTCCCACCCTAATTTCTTATAGACTCGCCAAAGAAAAGAAAGAAGTGGTAAAAAAGGCTTTAAATACAAGTCATCTGACATTTCTCCATACGTGTGGACCATATAATCGCTTTCCAATATCTTAATTTCTTAATTGGAATCAAATATATAAAAAAATTCTTGTTATCTCGTAAATCGACAACACTCCAAAAATTATCGGAAAAATTTGACGGTTTTATTTTAAACAAGGGAAAATTCTAGAATTTAAATCATAATGAGGTGAAAATTACACTGAGTAAGGTGACCCATTTTCACATACCTGTTGATGATATGAAGCGTGCCAAGAAGTTTTATCGAGACGTTTTTGGATGGGATGTTGAAGATACCGGAAGTGCATTCCAAATAATGAAGACCGCACCGGTAGACGAAACGGGAAAGTCAACAGAACCAGGAGCGACTTACGGTGCTCTATTCAAAAGACAAAAACCGGATGAAGCTCCATCATTAGTAATTGAGGTTCCCTCGATAGATGAATGTATAAAACGCGTGAAAGAATCTGGAGGAAAACTTGTAACACCAAAGGGATCCGTTGGACTCTTTGGACTCCTGGCAGAAGTTAGAGATACCGAAGGAAATCTGCTCGGGATTTTTCAAAACACTTAAAATTGCCCTGAGTTTTTGCTCATTCATAGCTCTTTTTTGCGTAATCTTTATCTGTTTTAACCTCTCTCCCCAATAGGATATTAATATCACCCTTGAGCCATTTTGATACCACGTTGACGTACCCTTCCTGTTCCAAACGCCGTACGGAGAGATTCACGAACGTGCGGACGTCATATACAATTTTCCCTAATTTTTTAATGCGAAAGGCAATTTCCACGTCATCGCTGTGTGGAAGTGGTTTATAACCACCACATTTTATGAACGCTGATTTTCTAAATGCCGAATTCGTGCCCGCAGTCCCAAACAAATTAAAAAGCGTTAGCCCCTGAATGAAACAACGAAGTATGAAATAAGTTAGTTTGGATTTCCAATTTCTTTCAATGGGCCCATCAGGGCCAGTGACGGCAACGACCCGCTCATCTTGAAAATCTTCAAGAAAGATTTCTAACCATTGATTCGGAACAATACAATCTGCATCGGTTGTGGCAATGAAATCTGCTCTTGCTGCAAGAAACCCATCATTTCGCGCGCCTCCGATTCCCTCACGTTTTTGGATGACTACTCGTGCGCCCATCTCTTCCGCGATCTCGCATGTTCTATCGGTCGATCCTCCATCAACTATAATTATCTCATAATCTTCTCGAGGTATTGTCTGATGATTCAACTTGAATAAGGTGCGTCGAATGTTCTTTTCTTCATTATAAGTCGGGATGACCACGCTGATTCGGGGTTTCTTCAATGTTTCCACCAGTTTAACTGAAGATAACTAAGATAAAATCAAGAAAAAAATCATTTAACAGGTTTTATCTTTTGATTAAAATAATTTGAGCATGCGGGATTCCATCAATATGAATCACTCCGTTTTCGTGTACTAATCCAGACTTAATACATTCATTGACAATATCTGCTCCCACTATATTAGCAATAGTTGCTCTCTTTAATTCACTCAAGGCCTTTTCGATAGAAACAAGTTTTTCACCATAAAATTGTGAGTTAACTTTAAGAATCAGTTTACCTTCACGAAATGTTTTGCCCAAACACTCCCGATCGCAAATTGATACCATTAATTCACCTTGGACATTGCGAGTTCGCATGTACAATTGCATGAACTTTCACGTTTAGATAGCTTTAACGCTTTCCTTCGCCCCACACGCTTGGCACTGGAGATACAGAAATTTTCCCTCTTTAATGATCCGGGTTTCGGGCTTATGGCAGAATTGGCAAAGCACGAATTTATCAGTATATCGTTTCATTAATGATTTAAGGGTTAATTGTCCAAACCTTCCAATGAAAGTGGCACGGTTACCCTCATAATTTCCACGAGTGGCTAATTCACGCAAGAAGAACTTCATAATGTGCTGGGGATTGCGATTAAGTAAATCAGCAATTTCTTTGAAATTCAAAATGCTTGTTTTGTTTCCCTCGAAAAAAAGTCTTATTGTAGGAATTTTGAATCGGGAGTGTTCAAACACTTTTTTAGGAATTTTCGACATTGCGCGTTGTAACAATTCCTCATAAGCCTTGTCATCCATTTAATCACAACTCTTACAAAATTCTATATTTACCCGGGTTAGGCTGATATATTGTTCCTTCATTAATTAATTCCATCAACACGTCTTGGAAATCAACTTCAGGGATATCGGCGAGTTTTTTTAATTGGTTTGAGCTAACACCATTACCTTTATCAAGATTATTAATTAATTCTACGATTTTATCTTTAAATATCCCTTTCTTGTTTTGATCAGCTACTAATTCACTGGAATCATGAATGCCAGTTTCTTGTGGTTTTACTGATCGTGCCTGAAATTTAGCGCTAGATTTTATCCTTTCCATAAATTCGATAATTTCTAACTCTCGAACTAATTCCCAATTCGGGTCTTCAATTTTTCTGATAATTTCAGGGGTTATGTAAATTTCGTTTTCATATTGACGAACTCGTCCGATTATATCTACAACATCACCCATTTCATGGTCATCTAACATTTTAATATCTTCTTTCCAAGTTTTTACGCGAATTGTTTCCGTTCCATCATCGATTATAATTGAGGCTTGTGGAGTTCGATCAGATTTAACTGCATTTTGTGTATTTGGCATCCATTTTCCAACAATCGTGCCTAATATACGAGCTCGTGAAAGAGAGACCCCAAGTTCCGTTTCTAAATAATTATTAACATCATCTTTCACGTATTTTCCAGAAATTAGTTGATTAATATGCACCTTTATGGCCGTAGCACGCTTGAATTTTCTTTGCTTGTCTTGGTTCATTTTTAAAATCTTTCCAAATATTAGATGTCTATATGAATTTTATGAAAGTAGCACGTTTAAAACTTTTAGTCTGTAATTTTAATTATAAGAAAATGATTAGAAAGAGAAAAAAATACTTATTTAATATTCTTAAATAACTTTACAATTTTGCGGGTGATGTGTTTGATTCATTCTATTTATGTAATCCGGGGCGATGGAAAAATTCTTTACCAAAAAAGTTTCGGCGCAATAAAGATTGATGAAAGTTTGGTATCTGTTTTTCTTTCGGCTTTAACTTCGTTTACTGGAGCTATGCCAGATGGATCAATTAAATCAGTAGTTAGTGGAAGGTTAAAGTTTGTATATACGGTTGATAATAAAAGAGATCTCATTCATGTTTTTTGTGCAGATCAAGAGGATGATGAACTCGGATTACATCAGAGAATCAAACGAGTGCGGGATGTTTTTGCAGAAGAGCAATACGCTAAATTAGCCACTTGGGATGGACAATCGAGAGATATATGGATTGATTTTGAAACCTCTGTTGAAAAAGTCCTAAGCGGTATCATTAAAATTGCATTAGTTGGTTTTGGTGGAGTTGGGAAAACAACACTCCTCAATTTAATGCGCGGAACTGATGTTCCCATTGAATACAACCCGACTATAGCAGTGGATGTTAAAAAGCTTGATATCTCCGCGACTTATGATGTCATTATTTGGGATTTTGCCGGACAAGAGCGTTATACTCCTTTATGGACCTTCCTCTTAAGGGGCACGAATATAGTATTATTAGTAACTGATAGCACGGTAGAAAACGTAGTTAGTACAAAAAGAGTTTATCTAAATGTAATAAAGAAACGGAAACAGGACGTATTAACTTATTGTCTTTGTAATAAACAAGACCTACCACGTGCAATGAAGCCCAAGTTAGTTGAACGGCTTCTAAATGTTCAATGTCATCCAATGGTAGCGATTAATCCAACCTTTCGGGATGAATTAATGAGCTTAATTACTATGGCAATAGATGAATGGGCCAGATCTGCTGGAGAACAGGAGTAGACAACAACGAAGATGAAAATAAAACGTGGGGCCGATCCCTAATGGAAATATTTCTGTTTTTAAGAAAAAAAATAGCAAACCCTCGAATGCTTTAAGCCTTTATGAGAGTTCCAATCAGGAAACGATGAATAAAGTGAGAGTTATTCGAGGGACCTGGACCTTGGAATTGATATGAATGCAAAAGGGAAATCTAAGTATCGCAATTCCGTGTACAGTTTTGGAGGATTGCAGCGATCTTCGTTCAAAAACCCAGAAATTAGGGCAGATTGCAAGAGCATGTGCCATTTTTAAGGTAAAGCAAATTATCATCTATTCCTTCAATAAAAAACTTTCAGAGAGATTTAGCAGGGATATTGAACTTATTAAAGAAATTTTAGAATATTTGAATTGTCCACAGTATCTTCGCAAATTAATTTACCCAAAACTACCAATCTTTAGGTATGTAGGTATATTACCGCCTCTCCGGACTCCGAATCATCCTTTAGTAAAAGAAATTGCAAATATTAAAGCAGAATCCAACCGAGAGGGTGCAGTTCTTTCCTCGAATGATCAAGGTTCTGAGGTTGAAATCGGTCTTGAGAAGCCTATTTACATTAATATACCAAACCTACCGATAAAGAAACGGGTTATACTTAGGTTAAAAAAGAAAAATAATATACTTAGTGGAGTTTTGATTGAAAAAGTGAAAATAAAAGAATATTGGGGTTATGATGTTCAAATTTTTAAAGATTCGATAAGAGATTTTATGAAAAAATTTTCTAAATATCAAATTATTGCAACTTCAAAAAAAGGATCTCCAATTAAAAAGAGTGATATCAAATTCTTTCATGCATTAGGAGAGATAAAAGATATATTGATAATTTTTGGTAGTCCCAGTTTGGGACTATTTGAAATATTTAAGAAATATGGATTAAATTTAGAGAATTGGGCAAACTTTGTTGTTAATATTGCACCACAGCAG
>JABXJT010000124.1 GCA_013375455.1 Candidatus Helarchaeota archaeon
GTCCTCCAGCTCTCGCGGGATGGTCAGGAAGAACTGCCGCAGCAGGAAGGTGCCGTAGGCGGAGAACATGGATTAGCACACATTACAGGTGGCGCTTTTTCAAAGCTCGATAGGTTAAGTTTTGGAAAAATTGGGTTCAACGTGAATAATTTGCCAGACCCTCCTCAAATCTTTAAAACAATTCAATCTATTACAAAAATTTCTGATTATGAAATGTATCGAACATTCAACATGGGAATTGCATTTTGCATCATTACCGATGAATCTAATTACTCAGAAATTGAAACAATTTGCCAAAAATATGGTACTAGGACCTATCAAGTAGGGGAAATCACTTCAGAAATGGGCGTTTTTATAACAGGTTCAACAGGAAAAAAAATGAAGTTAAGTTAAGTTAAAAAAAGAGAGAAAATTTATTTTTTCAATATTTGACGAGCGATGTCAATTACTTCTTCTCGACTCATTCCCATTTGAGCCATAGTCTGTTGATAGGTATCCACGAACTTACGGAAGATTTCAATTCCCTTGTCGATTTGTACTTTCTTGACCGCAAAGGTTATTTCAAGCAATTCCTTTCGATCAGGTTCTGGCAAGCCGGAGTCTTTCAAAGCATCTTTTAAAATCACGTCAGTCCCTGAAAATTTACCATACCGAAAGATCGATTGTTTCCCGAGCCAGTCATGGGGAATGGCCTCATAAGTGTATGGATGCGCTAGAACTCCAGCGGCATGAATGCCAGCTTCATGTTTAAATACATTCTGACCGATGATCGGTTTATTCACAGGAATCGGCACGCCAGCGTATTTTGATATTAGTTCACATACTTCGACCATTTTTTCGAGATTAATTCGCGTTTTAAAGCCATATAGAGTCTCTAAAGCCATGATAACTTCTTCTAATGCTGCATTTCCAGCACGTTCTCCGATCCCCGTAAAGGTTCCGCTAACGCCCCGACCACCGGCTTCAATAGAAGCGAGTGTATTAGCTACAGCAAGTCCGAGATCATTATGGCAGTGAATTCCAGGAGAGGCACCAGGATAACCAGCGTCCTCGAGCTCTTTAACAATTCTTTTATAGAGCCATATAGTGGTGGTAGGGGTTAAGGAACCTGTCGTATCGGAGACTCCAAAACCAGCGAATTTATTGCCTCCAACTTCCTTAGCTGCTACAATTAATTTTGCGAGATAGGGGAGATGGCTCCTTGAGCAATCTTCTCGACCCATAATGATTGTTAGGTCATGATCACGAGCGTATTCAGCTGCTTTACAGTACATCTCAATGTTTTCTTCAGGAGTTAATTTTAATTTCGACCGAATGTGAAATTCTGAGGAGGAAGTAAATAGATCTACGGCTTTAGCATCGGCTTCAAGTGCCTTGTCAATATCGGAAGTTCTAGCCCGAGACATTACAAATGGTATGAATTTTAAATTTTCAGCATGGATCATTTTGCAAGCCTTTACTTCTTCTTCGGAAACGGCAGGAAACCCAATTTCTACAGTTGTAACATTCATTTCGGAAAATATCTTAGCAATTTCGACTTTTTCTTCTGGACTAAAAATTACTCCGGTCTGCTGTTCTCCATCCCTAAGCGTTTGATCCCCAATAATTACGGCTGCAGGAAAGCTCGTGCCCGTTGCCTCATGATATTCGATTGTATAGTTATGGAGCCATCCTTTTTCGAATACTTCAGCGTAACTCGGAGGTAACTTTTTCAAGAACTTTCTCATTTTCAGTTTTGGCATTTTACATCACCAATATAAATAATGCATTTGATCGAATTAGCGAGAATACTGTTAATAAATTTATTATTACTGACAAACAGTATTTAATATAAAAGGTTAAATGGCTATTTACATAATTAATAGCTACAATAATTACAGCATCTAGTTCATGAAGGTAATTTTTCATGGTTCATTTAAATCTCAATTATTTCAATACGATTCAGGGACCACAAATCTTCCACACGACTCCGGAGGATGCGGATGAAAACATCGTGCAATCTGTGGCAAATTTGTTAAATATTTCAGAGTTAGTGAAACAAAAATTCTTCGTATATGAGGGAGCCGATTTTAAAACGGTTAGTCTTTATTTTGAAATTCCGTCTCAATGGGCACGAGGAAAAAAGGAGATGCTCCTATTAAGTATCATTATTCCTCCTACTACCTCAATTGAAAATAAGGCCCCTGTCCAATCCATGCTCGAAAAAATAGAGTTAGAAATTAATCAAATTGAGAATGGATTTATGGCGTTTTATGAATATGATTATTCAAGAATGGAAGATTTCGAGGATGAAATCGAAGATTTGGCCCAGGAAATCCGTACCATCATTGAGAATTATGCGAATGATATAAGTATGGCTGTAAAAGAAGCGAAAAGAATTTCATTAGAGCAGATAAAGGAAATCTATAAAAAGAAAGCTCTGGGAATTTACGTGATTGATGATGATGGACTGAATTATCTTTACGAACTCGAGCAGGATAAGACACCATTTGTCCGATTTGGTGATTTCATTGAGAGCGGCATATCAGTCTTTACAAGTGATGAGAGTATTCAAGAGCTTCAATTGAATGAGACCACAAAAGGAATAATTCAAGATTATATTGGTCATAAAGAAACTTCTCAAGAGGATATTGAGGCGTTGAAAGAGGGAGTGGACCCCCGTCGGCTACCATCTGATCCAAAATTATCTTTAATTGTCTTGATTAAATATTTACAAGAGATAAATCCAGATTACGATCTGACAATCGTAAGTCCGAACCATGATTATCTTCGTTTCATTCAAGATTATTTTCCAGATTTGAGGAGCCTCCCGCCGAGCAGTTTCTTTTTAGAAATAATCAATAGTTTAGAAAACAAGGAAAGTCGGGATTATTTTGAAAATCTAAGGAAAAGACTCATGAACTATGAACTCCAAACAGTGATGGCAACAGACGCAGGTGCGGGGGCATCAGGCGAACATCTAACGTGGTTGATTGAAAAAGCGATTGGCGTGGCGAGCCAACCCATAATTCCCATCCCTGAGGTGGAGGAGAAACGTGAATCAGGCCTTGGAGTGACGGAATTGTCTTTAATTAATAGGTTTATTGCGGGAGAACCAATTCCTGATTCTGAAATCACGTCAATTCAAGATTATGAGGAGTTCTTAAATGGGGTTAAGGAAGCTCAAGGCGCATTAATCGCAATCCAAGAAGAAATTGCAAAAGATGAACTCTTGAGCGCGCAAACTAAAATTTTCGCAACTACCAAAAAGTTGCTCGATTCCTTTTTGCTTGCCTCCGCAACAGTTTTAGAAAAGGAGAAACGCAATCAAATCCAAATCTTGATGGCAAATTTTATTGCCAATTTTGAATTTCTTGCAGCACTTTCTCACCTAAACCTCCGGCAATTAGATCAATCAATTGAAAGATTCAATCTAGCGGCGGCATTCAGCGCTGTTGCAGAACAAAAAAGCAAGATCTTAATTTCAAATTATCTGAAAAGCATAACTTGCCTGTTTAATGATGCGTATCCTGATGCAATTCATAATTTCTCAATCACCAGCGACCTCGGATCGAAATTATCCTTTCCCGGTTATCAAATAATGTGCATGGGTGGCAGGGCAATTTCAGAACTACTATCTGGTATGAGCGAAAAAGCGACCGTATCCATGGAACAGGTCGCCTTACTAATTCCTAATAATGAAAAAGATGCACTGACTATGTTTATTCAATTTGGAGATAACTTTTACATGATGGGGAAACCCGAGATCGCCATCCATCTTTACAATGAAGCTTTAGAACTCGCCATCTTTCTGGATTCTAAGCAAGATAGCTTAAACATCTATGATAAGTTGGAAAGGAGTTTCTATGCAGTTGGAGCTTACAATACACCTCTCTCATCTGAATTACATAACTTGATTAACCGAGCGCATACGTTAAAAGATGCTGAAACAATCGAGAAATATAATTTACAAATAGCAAAGTTAGGAGACATAAATCAATTGCTTTTTTTTGATAAATTCCCATTTATAACCAGTGATTGGATCCCCGGGGAGGAGTTAGACTTTAAGCTACTTCAGCCCTTTGATCTACTCCACTTGGTTGTCGAAAAAAAATATAAAAAACGTGGGGATCGGCGCCGTAGAGTGATTTACACTGACCTCTATTGCTATGAGAAGGAGCTTGGAGGGATGATCATCCGCGTCCCAGAAGTTATAGATTTGAAACTGAAACAAATTCCCGTAATATATAAGTTAAGTTTGAACCCGAATAATACAAATTTTAAAATCATTGATTCATCCAAGGAAGATAAACAGAATTTTTATGCGCGAGCGATCATTCAAGCGAAATCTAAGAATCATGTTATTTTTAAACGAGTATTTCCGGAGATTTTTGGAAAGTTTTTTGAAGATTAACTCTTTGGTTGTGTCCCGCCAGGCAGGAAGATATCATGTGGCGAAAGTTCCTTGGATCCTGCAGGTGTCACGAAGGCTAATTTCGCTTTTTCCCATAATTCAGGTATTGTTCTTGCACCGGCATAACCCATAGAAGCCTTTAAACCCCCAATGAATTCTTGAACGGTTTCAACTAGAGGACCGCGATAGGGGACCCACCCTTCAACACCTTCTGCAATAACTTTCGAGGGTTGGCTATACCGATCGAGCGCATATCGTTTCTGTTTCGCGGCTTCTGAGCCCATTCCATAATATTGCTTGTAGTAACGGCCTTCAAGTGCAACTAAGCGTCCTGGACTTTCCTTTGTCCCAGCAAAAATGTTCCCCATCATACAAACAGAAGCCCCAACGGCTAATGCCAAGGCGACATCTCCTGGATTTTTGATGCCACCATCTGCAATGATGGGGAGATTGGCACCCAATTCTTTCTTGGCATCAGCACAGGACGCAGTAGCAAAAAGTGTCGGAGATCCTGCACGAGTAACTATAGCAGTGCTACAAATTGACCCGGATCCAATTCCTACGCGAAGTCCTTGAATGCCCTCCAACTTTGAGATGCAATCAACAGCAGCTTCGAATGTTCCAATGCTGCCAACTATAATAGGAGTTTCTAGCTCTTTTAATAGGACTTTACATGCATCGAAACAATTTTTACTATGAAAGTGTGCCACGTCGGTTATAAAGAGATTTACGAATTTATCAAGTGATTTGGCCCTTTCGATGTCAAATGGGGAAATGGCAGCACCACATAATAGAGTTCCTTCTTCATCACGAGAGGAATTTGGGAATTTTCCTTTTAATTCTAGATCTTTCATGGTGATTAGACCGATTAACTTATCTTTTTCATCGATAACCGGTAATTTTTCAATTCGATGTTTATGAAGGAGCGTTTTTGCCTCATCCTGTGAAATGCTCTTACGTGCAGTTACTACGTCTTTGGTCATAATGTCCTTGACGAATATTTTTTTATCAGCAAATCGGACATCGCGCCACGTGCAAATCCCGATTATGTATTCATCCCCATCTATGACCGGTAATCCATGAATGTCTTGATTTTTCATGATTTCCAGAGCATCCGCGACGGTTTGAGATCCCTTGATGGTGACAACATCGGACATGATATAAGACTCCGCCCGCTTTACACGCTTGACCATCTTAAGCTGTGTTTCAATATCACAATTCCGATGAATGAATCCAATTCCTCCTTGGCGAGCTAATGCAATTGCCATTTCAGCTTCAGTAACGGTGTCCATGGGGCTTGATACTAATGGAATGTTCAATTTAATTTCTGTAGTTATATGGGTTGTGACATTGGCTTCCTCAGGTTCAATTAGGGTCCAACCGGGTAGCAAAATTATGTCATTGAAAGTTGATGCTTGGACGGCATCGTTCTGTATTTTATTCCGAAAATTCTGAGTACCCATCCTATCACATTCAAGGATTTTCTTTTTCTCGTTATCAAACCTTTAGTGTATTAAAATTTTGTGATCTTTTAAAAAGGTTGATTAACTTAAGTTTTAAGAAGTTATACTTACAGATTGAACCACTGTATTTAAATACAAAGAACCTCAAGAGTGCGTGTAAGAGGAGGTCAAAATGGCGACAAAAACAATATGTTTCGGGTTCGATGGCATAACGGTTGATACGAGTTTCATAATTCCTGATTTACCCAAATACAGCTCTGAATTAATAATTAAATATCCCTTTCTAGAACCTATTTTTAAACTTCTTCTCGCGGAGCAGCCTGAGGATTGTGAACTCCAATTCGAAAGCACGGAGTTCGGGTTTGAGACGTTTTTTGATTGTATTTTTGCGTTAGGGGAAATATGCCAGGAAAAAACCACTTATATTGGAGCAAATGCAGCAATTGAAACATCTACAGCAATGAATTTGTTAAAGGATCCCGTTGATCCCATTGATTATACTAAAGTATATTTTCTTGGGAATTATTCTGAAGAAGTATCACAAAAATTGCCGAAAGCACAGCGAATCGCTTCTGTATTCTTAGAACACGCAAATATTGTTAAAACGAGTTATATTCCAATTTCCATCATCATTCCTTATAAAGAGAGAAGAGGTATTATCAGTTTTGGAGGAATTCCAGCAATACGGCGCGTAGAGAGTTTGAGAACATATTTGAGGAATTTAGTAGATATTGTTAATAAAATTAATCCCGATTTTATGTCGATGGTGGGTATAAATAATGTTTTCGCTACGACTACAGATTATGACGATTTTAAGTTGTTTGATCCTTTTCTGAACTTACAGTATTCTTCAGTCGATTTAGGTGGTACAGTGGGTTGGGGCTATGACCGATTACGGCATGTTTATCAAGTGTTAGATAAAGCTAAAATGGTTATAGGAAATGATGATGAATTCAAAGCGTGGTATAATTTCAAATTCAGAGAAAACATTCATGATTTGGATCCCCTAACAATATTTAAAATGGTATCTAAATTGCGAAGAGAAGATCAAATTGCTGTATGCCATACGCAATATTATCAATTCGTAATGGGATTTGATGAAAATAAAGAGGTTGTAAGAGATTGCATGAATTTTGCAAATAAAGCAACGGTCGTAAAGACTGAAATGAATGAATTTCCAACGGCTAGACAGGTTAAAGAGACTTCTTTGATAAAAAAATCAATTACTCTTCCAGCATTACTTGAAGCAAATGCGATAGCGACTCGAAGCATTGATAAGGAGATCATCAATCCGGTCGGATTAGGGGATGTCTGGAGCTGCACGTTCAATATAGGCTTACTCTCGCAGAACATCTTGTAACATTACAAAGGTAATTCTTGTTTTTTCATTTATAATTGAATTCTAGACATTGTTCCAAAAAGATTAAATTTTAACGTATGAATTGGAATTAAAGTCAATCAAATAGAGAATTATTTCTAACAGAAAATTTATTTTAGTGAAAATTGATGGGACTATATTCTGAAAAAAATCATTCCGAGTTATCTTCTGCGCGATGGAGAATGTTAGCAATATGTTGGTTTGCTATTTTTTTCATGTACTCCTCATGGTATGTTATTTTAGTTCTTGAAGGTCCCATCCCATTTATAGATGGAGCATCGTTTGAGTCGTATCTTATTTGGACGTTCCCCTTAGTTGGATTAACTTGCATGGCGCTACCAGCAGGATTATTGGTTGATAAATGGGGATTGAAAAAGATCGGAATATTAGGGTTATCTATTCTGGTTATAACAACTGTTTGTCGCGGATTAAGTTACGATTTTTTAACAATGGCGTTGAGTAGTATCTTCTTAGGAGTTGGCATTGGCGTAATGTTTCCAATAGGGGGTAAATTAGTAAGTCTCTGGTTTGGAGAGAAAGAAATAGGAACTGCTTCGGGAATTAGAGTAATGGCTGCAGGTCTTGGGATAGCCATGTCACAATCAGTTTTTGTTCTTCTGCTTCCCCCAGGACCTGAATCTTGGCGTTATATCTTCTTTTTCAACGCATTTTGTCTTCTTATTATACTATTTTTATGGTTTTTTATTAAGGAAAAACCTGTTTCATTTGTAAAACGTGATCGTGCTCCATTTCGTGAATCACTCAGCAAGGTAATCCATAATAAATATGTTTGGATGCTAGGTGTGATAAATCTATTACTTTTAGCGGTGTATTTAACAGGATTAAAAGCCCTTCATCCCATATTTGAAGTTCAAATGGGTAAAACCCTTGCGGATTTAGCAATTTCCATGGTATCGTATGGCGCAATGGTAGCAAATGTAATCATGCCCCTGTTAAGTGATCGAGCTAGCAATCGGAGATATTTTTTATTGATGGCTATTATAGTCCTCATTCCTTCGCTACTTTTAATAAATTTTGTTGGAGAAATAGGTATTTGGATTTTAAGTTTTATTATTGGGTACATGGTTGGGACAATTGCACCTATCGCGGCGACGATCCCTATTGAATTGAAGGGTGTAGGCCATTTATATATAGCGGGGGCCTCGGGTTTTATGACAACGATAGGGAGAATCGGAGGATTTATAGGACCCATGATATATATTTTCATAACAGCAAGCACAGGGATGGAAATATCTGGCTTTATTTTTCTATCAATTCTCCTCTTGGTGGGTATTATATTAGTGAAATTACTTCCTGAAACAGCTGGGAAAGCAAGCGAAGCAATAATAGAATTTAAATAATAAAAGTAAAAAAGTATTAATGAAGATACGAGATAAAGTCGGTCTCGTTAAAATTATATTCTATATAACCTGCAAGATGCTCTTGATAAAAGTTGTTGAGCCCGTCATATGTTAGCGATTCGGCTATTTTAAAAATTTGTACCCTCATGAGTATATCTTTGGTGTAAGGGCGTTTTGAATCTAAGAAAACAAGTGCGGATAAAAATTCTTTAGTGAAATCCATGTTTAATATAATCCACGTAATAAAAGCATCCTTAAAATTATCGAAGAATAGATAATAACACGTATCATCTAACATTGCCGGTTTATTATTGATTGGAAATATTAAAGAGAAATTGGATTTTTTATAAAACCCGGAAATCGCAACTTTATAAGGTTTAAACGCATAATCACCGATTCCGAATATCGAAAATCGCGGTCTTTTCTTATAAATAACGGATTTTCGATTATCTAAATGTTTAGAATGGGATATTAAATATTTCCAAAGTTTTGGATACTTATCAGCGATATATTCGGTTTCTTCTTTGAGTGATGTTTGGGTAATAATGATTTTTCTATCCGAACTTCTTATCACTGGTGTTTTTAAATCGGAGCTTTTAATAAACGGAAATAAGAGGGCTTCTTCAACTCTAACCTCTTCTTGTAATCCATTTAGCATATTATTATTCTTTATTGATAAGACCATTACTTTGGCAGCATCGTGTTTCACACCTTGCCTCCAGACAAATGGTGATTTCCCATCCATATACTTGTAGTTCTCATATAAGTCAATATTGGAGACAAATTTATCATTACGCCATCCAAATTTTTTAGAAGGATAATTTTTTTCATACAATGATGAAATAGTACAAAAATTTTCAGCGTGAGTTCCGAAATCTGCTAAGAATAACCCCCCTTTTGCATTTATGTTGAATTCTTTTTTTGTATCGATAAGCACCGACTTAATATTACTCAATTTGAGATTGGTCTTTCTTATATCTCTGATAATATTCTTCATCACAGATGTTTTGCAGAGCATGGCAATTTTCCCTGGCCTATTTGAGAATTGTTGAATCATCTGAATTATTATATATTCAGCAATATCGAAATTCCCTTTTCCCGTTATAGCTTCAATGCCTCTATCTCGTTTGATATTAGATTTATATGGTACATTATCTGAGTTTAAAACAGAGAGTTCCGTATTAGTTACCCAAGGGGGATTGCCTAGGATTAAGATGTTTTTGGAAAACCCATTTAGAAACTGTGTAAACTTATTTGAAAAGCGGTGGGTGAAGATATTATCACGATGAAATTCTATATCCACATTTACCTTCTGTTCAAATGACTGTTGCAGAAGATATAATTTGAAGAACCATTCATACTCCTTTTGTATCTCCACACAGTATACATATTTAAGTGATGGAAAAATTTTCAAAGATGACAGTATAAAAGTCCCTAAACCGCATGTAGGTTCTATAATTGTATCAGGAACAGTACCATTATCTCTAAGATACTTGCAAATTCTATCTGTGAGGTGGGTTGGGGTCTGAAAGTCTCCTAGATCTTCAGCCTTTTCATTAATGAGGTGAAGGTTGTTTACACATTGTTTAAATTCTTCAGTTTCTTGAGTTGATGGAAAGAATTCTAATATTCCCGTTCTCTGTTTGAGAAATTGATTCAGATAATCTATATTTTTATAATTGTCTAATAACGCTCTGATTTTTATTAAAATATCACCGGATATCATTATATGATCCCTATTGAATTGAAGGGTGTAGACCTATTTAATAGATGTTAAAACAATGTATCAGACAGCAAATGCTTATGGTTATAAAAACAGGAAAATTTAATTATTTTAACAAAAAAAAATTCAGAATAAATAAATAAATAGGTTCTATCACAAGGCTGGTTAAAATTTATGACCCTAGAGAAAGTAAAAGAATTATTAGTAGATTTAGACATCGATGAGATTCAAAATGCCGTCAATAATGCTTTAAAA
>JABXJT010000125.1 GCA_013375455.1 Candidatus Helarchaeota archaeon
TCATTCTGGGGGGTTATTGGATATCCTGCAAAAAATTTGCACCCTGCAGCGAGAGCGCCTTCCACCATTGCACTATTCCCCATCATGAGATGTTTTCCCGTTAAAACGGCTTTATCATCAAGCACTTTGCTCAACTCCTTCTTTTCCTTCCAATTCACTTTCCTCAACTACATATATTGAGAAATCAGGACATGTAATTTCGCATAAACCGCAAAACTTACATTCTTTCCCTTCAACTAATTGTGGGGGATACTGTACCCGACTATTCAATTCAGATGAGGGCTCCAAACACTCGGTTGGACAAACTTCAATACATAAATTGCATCCTTTACACCGTTCTCGTTGCAAGAACAACACTTTACCTTTTGCTTTATAAAGTAGAGGAATAAAAACCACATCTCCTTTACAGGTTCATAAATTTCATATAAGGTTTTATTAATTCTAAAATATAGATCTCATTAATATTAAAAGTACTAGATTGAGTAAGATAAAGAAATGGGAATTTAAAAGGGAAGTTTTTAAATGACGAAGAAGATTTGTGCAATTGGAGGTGAAGGAATAGGCATTGAAGTCGTTGCCGCTGCGGTTGAAGTATTAAAAGCAATGGATCTCGATGTTGAAATTGTAGAATGTGATGTGGGTGAACCTGCTGTAAAGAAATTTGATACTCCTTTCCCAAAAGTCACAAAAGATGCGATTGATGATGCAGATGCAATTCTGTTTGGAGCTACTGAAGAAAAAGGCATCCTTGCGGTGGCATATTTACGCTTTGGATTACAAACTTATGCAAATGTTCGCCCCTTCAAATACTATCCTGGAATTCCAAGTCCTTTAAATAATCCAGAAAAAATTGATTTTGTATTCGTTCGAGAAAATCTAGAAGGCTTGTATGCAGCCCCTCGAATTGGAGAAGGTTCCATTCGAAAGTTAGCGAAAAAAGGCTTTATCAGTCAAGAAGCCTTGGAACGAGATTGGCACGGCGGAAAAGGAGTCTTTGCCGTTCGAATTGCTACAAATTTTGAATGTGAGCGAATTGCGCGATTTGCGTGTGAATTAACGGTGAAACGAAAAAACGAGGGGCATCCTGGAAAATTGACAATCGTGCACAAGGAGAATGTACTAAGAAGAACAGATGGGCTATTTGTAAAATCAGCCTACAATGTTGCAGAAGAATACATCCATAAACATGGTATTATTGTTGATGACTATTACGTAGATGATCAAGCCCGTCGCATTCTGCGTTACCCAGGCGATCATGATGTCATGGTTCTACCTAATGAATTCGGTGATATCTTGAGTGATATGAGTGCAGAACTCGTGGGCGGTCTAGGAGTTGCGCCCAGCGCCTGCATCGGGGAAGAAAAAGCTTATTTTGAACCATGTCATGGCTCGGCGCCAAAGTATTATGGATTAAATGTAGCTAATCCCATTGCTGCTATTCTCTCCTCTCAAATGATGCTAGATTACCTAGGCTTCACGAAGGAAGCAGCGAAGTTAGAAGCAGCCGTGGCGAAGTTAATCGCATTAACTGCGGATCCCATTAAGAATTGGCGAGATATCCCACGCGATTTTGTCCCTGCGGATTACCGCGACCAGCAAAAATTCGCTAAAACAACTGAAATTGCCCAAAATATCATTAAATTCTACAAAGAATTATGAGGTGAAGCGACATTCAAATTTCCTTCACGGAAGATGCAAAGACATACATCAGAGAACAGCTTTCTAATTCTGAAGTCAATGCTTCTAAAATGAAAATTTGGATGTATTTGGTCAAATTTCTCAGTTGTGGGACAAGTTGCGTTGAAATTGAAACCGATTTAACTGTTAGACCTCGGGTGGGAGATCTTACGACATTTCAAGAAATTAGAGATTTCGAAGGAACTTCTATAGTCATTGAACCATTAGCTTTAAAAACATTGGAAGAATACAACATCGAAAAATTAACATTTGATGTTGGTGTATATTGGTGGTCAAAACCGCTTTGTCTTTTGGAAAACCCCAGGAAATATGCGCCAAGAATTGAAGGATATTGTTCGGAAATTGGTAATGATCAATCAAAAGAATGATATTTTTCCTTTTATATTCAAACTACAATTTCCCAGCCGCTTTAAGTGCTTTCTTTTTTTCCTTGACTTCGGCGTACAATAATTTGAGCTCTCCACCAGCCTTCAATATGTCAAGTAATAATGGAGGAAATTTTTCGGCATGAAAAGCTTTATTTTGAGTGATATTCTCGATTTCAGCAGTTAGTAAGTTAATTTTAGCGACATCGCCGGTTGAAAAGTTATCTTTAATACCTTTGATTTCAAAAATGGGAAGGCCAATGGAAATTGAATTCCGATAGAAAATTCGTGCAAAGGATCCAGCAATAATTGCCGCGATACCCTTCATTTGTAATATTTCAGGAGCGGTTTCTCGACTACTCCCACAACCAAAATTCTCTCCCGCAACAATTATATCCCCTTTCTGAACTTTTTTTGGGAACTCGCTATTTAATGGAGCGAGAATATGATTTAACATCGCATTTAAATCATTGAGATATTTTCCAGATGTAATTACATCAGTATCCACGTTATCTGGAAACACCCAAACTTTTCCTTCAATTGTATCTTGCCATTTTGAACTCATTTCATTATACCTCCCGAGGATCCGTTATGAATCCAGTTAGTGCAGAAGCCGCAACCGTTGCAGGGGATGCAAGGTAAATTTTAGAGGTCTCAGCACCCATTCGACCTTGAAAGTTACGGTTAGAGCTGGAGATACATACTTCCCCTGGAGCGAGCATCCCCATATGTGCCCCGAAACAAGGACCACAATTAGGATTGCAGATTATTCCACCACTTTCAATTAAAATATCTGCCAGACCATTATGTGCAAGTTCCAACCAGACCTTTTGGCTGGCGGGAATAAGAATTAGACGCACACCACGATGCACTCGTTTTCCCTTTAGAATCTCAGTTGCAATTTGGAAATCTTCAACGCGCCCATTAGTGCAAGACCCTATAAATGCTTGATCCACTTTCACATCTTTCAATTCACTGACCAGTCAACGGACGATGAGTGGTGAAATACGTGTCAGAGGGTTCCTGAGTGAGGGGCTCGGGCAACACAAAGTCGCCATAGGTCAATTTAATTCAAAACAGGATGCAATCGATTTTATTGAAAAAAATAATGAGATTGAGCTCGAAACGACGGAATTTGATCCAACCCTTCTCCCCGATGCAATGTGGGTAGGCTTAGTGCGGAAAAAATAATACTTCTCCTTATATACTTTCATTATATCGTATTTGACTTGGAGGTATCACAACCCATTTCTTGCTAAAATATCTGTCATTGCATTCCCCTTTTCTTCCCGTTGATATGCCTCTGCTAGTTTATTAACAAAATATTGAAGAGTATCGTAAATTTCTTCACAATATTTCCAGATCTGGAAAGGTTTTTGTTGATTGTAAAATTTGGATCGCTTTAACTGTTTATCAAGCTGTCTCATATCACTATCAGTTATAATGTCTTGCAGGGGTTGTTTGGCGTTATTCCACAAAGATAGAAACTTTTTAAGAAGTTTAAGCCTTGTATTTTCATTTAATTTTTTTAACATGCGTTCTAACTCCATGTCGGCTTCCATTTTACCACGTTCTAAACTACCATTGGATCAGCCTCCACGTGAAATGTTAAATTCGCGTATTTCAAGGGGTTAATGAGGCTATCCGTGTTTACACTACTTTTCATATAAAATTATCCTGTCGTTGTATAAAAATGCTACGTATTTCAGCTAATACTTCATTCGGTCCCAGGCGAGGTACATCTATCTCTCTCAAAGAACATCTATCTCTCTTATTATTTATCAATTCAATATTTACATTTGTATTTATGTAAAGGTTTATTTTTTTGTGGCTGAAATGCAGCATCGAGTATTTTTCGATAGCTTTTTAAGGATATTTTAGAAAGAATTTTCACAAAGGAATAGGGAGTTGTAGAAGTGACAGGTGCTGCCCTCACTGTTTTTAACCCCAACCCCCCCCTCCTCCCTACATTTCCTTTTTAATGGGGGCAGTACCCACTAAATTAAGGAACCTAGAGATGAGCGAATGAAAACAGTGGGAATGGGTAGAGTGCTCATTCATAAATATTTCGCTTGTAAAGGTTAGGGGGACCTTGATAGGTTAACACCCGGAGCCAATTTTGAGCTTGGGCTTCACTCCCGAACTTTCTAACCCCTCTTGGTATTCTCCGTGTCGGATAATCCCAAGGAATGAAATCGGCTAATTCAGGATATACTTGAAATTCCTGATCCGTGAAGGGGATGGCGGTGTGTAAGAGATGGCTTTCTTGGGGGGCTCCCACGGCAATGACCGGCTCGGGATCAATGAAGACGACGTGACCATTCTTCGCGATGCGGTCTGGGACGTTAGCGTAATCAAGTGGCGTGCCACCACAGCTTACCTTATAATTGTAAATTGCTTCAATGATGAAATAACCAATGATGTACTTCTTTATTGGACCCTCGCGTCTGACAGGTTTTAATGACGCGTAGAAAATCAGCACATCTCCCTTTTTTAATTCGGAAATGGTCTTCGCCTTGTTGTATGATCCCTCCCCATAGGTGTAGCTCTCGAATTCGGGATCGAAATGGGGAATCCAATCAGATAGCTTCGCCGAATACTTTGTTCCTGTCCATTCCTGAGTAAATAAATCCACCATGTATGCGGACCATAAAGTTTCTTTTAGGAAATCTGCCAAAACTTTCCCTGTTCTTTTACCATTCGATTTAATAGCCGGGATTTCCCGGTAAGAGAGAGTAATTTTTGGGTTTAGATAATTCTTCAGTAATGTGCGCTGAGGTTCACTCAAATTAGGTGAACCCAATAAATCTGTGAAGTATTCCCTCGTAAAATCTGGGATGGGTATGTATATGAAGGATTTATCTTCAAAAATTGGGCCGTATTGACCACCAGTGCTAGATTCTATGCCGATAGAGTAAAGCACCGCCTTTCTTTCGGAATGCATTATTATCACATTATATGCTCTAAAATTGATAACTTTATCTAATGGTCATCTTTTCTCAAATCCCTTATGGCAGTTTTCGTTGAGGTTTGCCAAGTCCTCCAAGTCGAGCTCCGCGAGTTCGGCGAGCAACTCCGCGGCTGCCTCCACGTCCTCGCCTGTTAGTGCCATCACGTCTGACAGGACCTGCCGACGCTGCTCCTCCGGTAGGGGGAGTGCATCGACGAGCACCACGAGGCGCGGGTCGACCACGATGAGGGGGTCGGGGTATTCCTTGGCCAGCCTCTTCCTCAAACGGGTCCTTTTCTTGCGGCCCAACTGCACGACCTCCACCGATCCTTAGGGGGCGGGAGCTTATAAGTGTCCCTGGGGCAGTTTTCGGTGGACGGTAAAACCCGATCAGGACCATCATGATTGGAAGGGGTTGCCCATAAGAATGCAGGAAATATATTAATTTTTCCCTATGGAATAATTCTAGACTTTTTCATGCAATATCTCCATAGGGAAAATAGTCGAAAATAGTCGACCTCCTATTTTCTCCATAGGTAAGAGTATTTATGTAAGTATAACGTGAAAAAAAATGTAATGAAAATTACTTGAACCGATCGACATGTTGGATAACGAATCGACAGACCATTTAAAAGCAATGAATTGCTCACCCCTGTCTACTCCCCCCTAAAAAAATCGGAAGTGTTGTATATGTTTAAACACGCCAAACTCGAATTGAACAAGGGATTGGAATTCATCCTGAAAATATCCAAGAAGGATCTCGAAAAAGGGGCCACTCCCGAGCTGCTCGAAGTGATGGAAGACCTCATAGAGCTCTTGAAATCCCTCTTGCTTTATCTCTTGAGAGATAAAGCAATTTTTTAAGCGATTACTTACTAAATAAAAATTAATACTTGACCTTGTAGGTGAAGGAAACCATGACGAAAGGTGGACGCATATATGAAATAGGGATGGATAAGGTTGAATTATTAAAATTTCTAGATTCATGTGGTTTCGGGGATCGTCCTTGGAAAAAAGGTCAGTAGATGGATCAACATAGATGGGAAAACTCGTAAAGTAAAGGTGAGGATGTGGGCAAAAAACAAAAAATGACTCAAAAAGATGTTAGCCGTATACAATCTCGCGCCGATAAGACTGGACCCCCCCATATCCCTTCACGGCAATTCCCATCCTTGCCGGGGAACTACATTCAAGGGAAATTACAAGCCATATTACAAGCCATATTACAAGCCATATTATCTTCAATCCGAGGTGTAAAATGGAGAGGCACCATCCGATGCAGCAGCTGAGGGTCAATCCCGCGACCAGCAGCAGCCCGTACTTTCGCGACACCATAACCGAACACGCCCTAAATCAACGATCCGCGATTTGCGCAAAATGGATCGCTTGCGCAAAACTAGATTTGGCGAATGGTTATTAAACATGCCGCCCTCCCTTCCCAATAAATCACATACTTCAAAGACGCAAAGTGATTTTAGACAATAATCATCAAAAATGAAAGCCTTCAACGCGTCTGCTCGTGCCGTTTGGGTTTTATGAAAACTTCAAGTTTCAGGCATTGCCTTCCTACATCTTTCGATATTCTCGATATTCCCGTTAACTCCCTTTTTTCAGGTCCTCTCATATCTTATAATTTTTTAATTCTTTTCAATTCTTAGAGGAAGATCCTGCTGGTAGTGCTTCACTACGATCCCAAATTCATGCTCGAATGACTCAAGGCATTTCAACCACCAATTAAGTGTTAGTAGCAAGTCAGGCTCCTCATCGAAAATTTCCTTGTGGAGATCGTCAATTTTCGTAATAAAATCTTCACTATCCCCTAATGCGATAGCAGAGATCCCCCTAAATATCGCCTTTTCTAAAAGATTCAGCTCCTGCTTTCGAATCACATCCCACTCTTTATTAAGAATCTGGCTATATAGTTTTTTCATCTGGGCAGTAAATTTCTCCGCGTCATTACCCTTTTCGAGAAAGCGGGCGGTAATACCCATCAGGATCTCCTTCAAAATTGGGTTATTGAGAGTAGATTGCACCTTTTTATTGCTAGTATTTACCAATTCCTGTATTTTCACAATCAATTTTTCGATATTTTCAAGTAACCTCGCGCTTTCTCGTTGAATCGCACTTTGATTCATTGTAAGTTTCGCTTTCAGCTCTAATTTTCTCCTTTTTTTAATTTCTTTTGCGTGCTCTAACTTTTCTTCCAAATTCTTCTTAATCATTTTTATATGGTCTAAGAGTCCTTCCACCTCCTTCAACTTTTGCTCTGCTATTTTTAGAGCCTTCCTAATAGAACTAGGCGTATATGCATAAAGATGATTTCTATCAGAAAAGTGAGAATAAGTTATGATAGCGATATGTTTGAGCATGCTTTCCTTATAATTATCATATTGGTATTCTTTTTTAAGTAAAGAAATCACTTCAGGGTCCAACTTTTGATAAATTTTCGGATAATCCTCCTTAAATTGGCTCTCATCCGAATAAAAAAACCGCAGAAGGGTGTTGATCTCAGATGCACTAATTTTTTTATTTTTGCACCCCTTCAAAAATTGAATCAAATCCTTTAATGCCAATACTTCTCCAGCTAAAATATTTTTCGATCCATCCATAACATCACCATCCTTAGAATTGGCAAGTTAAGCGTAACAAAATAACAGATCCTAGTTCTAGAATATTGAGGAAGAGGGACAATTAATTTTTTTAATCTCGTGCTACATTCCCTCCGAACATCCTATTCCGGACACACTTTTTCTGCCCGCTAATAGGATCGACTTTATATAATTGGAACCGTTTCCTTTGATCTGAATGTTGAAATTCAGTCTCAATCTCTTTGATGGTCGCCTTCAGGATGATATCGAGAACCTTCACTTTCAACCTCGTAGTCTTATCATAGAGAAATTCTTGGGTTCCAGCCTTCAAGACATCTGCGATCGCGTTTAAAGTTTGAAAATGAAACCCCATCTGTAAGAAAACACAGTCATGGAAACAACAGGAAGGAGTCGGATTTATTTGGCATTCCTCCAAACAATAGCGATGCTGTTCGGAGTGATAATCTTCTGGTGGGAGTGTGCACTCCTCCTCCTCAAAACATGATAGGCAATCAGGGTAGTCAGAGCATGTTCTGAAATCCCAGAAGCTTTCTTCCGACACTTTGGAAATCATCGACAGGGTAAAATCAGGTAAATATCTGACGTAAAATTGGTTATGGAACTTCCTAACTTGCGCTCTGATAAACTGTTTTAATTTCACCATATCATAAGTAACTAATACGTCAATATCACCGCATTGGGGCTGATCCTTTAGATACCCGCCGAAGATATAGAGATTCTTGATCATCCTCCCAATGCTTGATCTTTTATTCATTTTATAATTTTCAATAACCTGTTTCTCAATCTGGTGGAGTATCTCCTTGTAAAACTTTATATCGTTGCAGGTCGGACACTTCCGAAGCGAACGTGTCTCGTTATCCACCTCGTTTTCGGTCCCACACCGTTCACAATTTAGTTTTTTACCCCACTCCTGTTTCAAATCATTTTCAGACGTGTTCTGCGAAATAAAATCACCTATGTTTTATTAATTTGATTGTCTATAATACTTCTGAAACGGCACTATTTAAAGATTTTTAATTGATATCCCCACAGCATCCTCATAATACCCTCGTTATTTTAGAGTTTTTATGTGCAACCCCCCTTTTGATGTCGGTATCGCATTATTTGCCTCTCCCTCCAAGACAATTCGTAACAATTATTATTTCGACAAAATTTCCCATTTAAAGTGATAGTAGATTATACGTGCGCAAAAACACTCAGATCTATTTTAATACAAAAGAAGGGTTACTATAAATCAATTTAAAGAAGAGGCAAACTTGGTTTGTCTTAATCGGGGATATTGCCCCTTTCCTTCTCCTTACAATAATCTTAGGGCATCATTTTCAATTTTTTATATATCTTGTCGAATAGAGAGAGATAATTAGGAGAGATAATTAGGGGATCTAACTTGTTACATCCCTGTTGTATTAAAAATTTTTGTATAAAATCATACAAAAAGGAATAAAAATCATAAGAGAGATATAAATAATAAAAAGGAACAAAAATCATGAGAGAGATACAATCTGTCAAATTGAGTAAGGCTAGAATAATAAGGGCAATGTGGTGGTAGGTTGGACTCCTTGATGGATTGGCGAAGCCTCGCCATTGAGCCAGGAACGAATTCAAGTTGCGTGGTGACCATCGTATGTAAATTATTGTCATCAACATACTTAACTTTTCTGGATAACCTTTTGGTTTTTATAGTGAAACATTACAAAAATTAGTAAAGGATTTGTTAGAATTATGATTTTTAGTCGAGGTTGCGTTATACACATCCTCCCTTTATAAATAAAGTGATATAAAAAAGTTTGTTGGGCGTGCCGTTCACGATTAAAAAAAGATGAGGAATTAAGACTCTTCAATTGACTGAAGAACACTTTCTAATTCCTCTATAATGATACGGACATAATCCATAAGTTCTGCTTCATCCTCAGCTTCATCAAAGAGCACTGAAAGTCTTTTGGCATCATTTAATATCTTCTGGAGCTTTGTAGCAATATTTTTTTTAAAAATTATTAAAGCTATATGGTTTTCAGACATAAGATTCCCCTCCCATTATTAGGGTATATATCCCGAAACCTATTCCAGATGCTTCTAAAAGCAGGGCAATGAGTGCTAATGGACCTAGTAACCCATTTTTCATCTTTATTTCACCTTTGTCAATTTAGGTACTATATTCTATCGAAAAACTCCTATTAAAATTATGTCTGATTGAAAAAAAGAGAGGCGTTTAATTAAGTCACTGCATGCCCGCTTAACAAAGTCTGCCACGCTTTTTGTATTAAATTTTCTGTATTTATATCTTTAAAAGGAATTAGTTTATTAGGAGATAATTTTTGCGAATTGCCTGCCGGATGAATTCAGGAATGGATGTAAACCCCTCATCCTTGTGATTGTTGATGTACTTCTCAATGCGTTCAATCAATGGGATCGGCAGCGACACTTGCCGATACCCGCGTTCCTTCAAGACCATTTGGCCACCTCCATCATTCCTGCTGCGCCTCAAATTTCTGTTTTATGCGAATTTGAGAATAGTGCTTGTCGATGAAGTCCTCAAGCGCCTTCAACCGGCGCTCGTGGTTCGCAATGGTGCGTTTCAGTTCCTGTATCTCTTTCTTGCCCATCGTCATCACTTCGCTATACTGGGTTGACTGTATACTCAAAGTCTTTAAATCCTAATCCCCGAAGTTTTTGTTTCAGTTCTTCGCCATGTTCGATGCACCAGTATCCATGGACGCCTTTATGGTGTAACTTGGGAACAAATATCCCCGGGGAGTAATGTATGTCGAATTCTTCAACGCTCACGCCGTAATACTTCGCGCATTTGTTGCATAACTCTTTCCCACAAACGATGCACGTGTATCGAAGCCCAGATTCCTTTCCGCACCGGTCACAAACCCAGACTTCGACCTGTTTTATTTTCTTACCCATGTTTA
>JABXJT010000126.1 GCA_013375455.1 Candidatus Helarchaeota archaeon
ATTATTTCGCGAAGGTGGTGTAGTTCCTCCAACATTTGATCTCTTAATCCGAGGACCGTGGCAGGAGGAGTCGAACCAGGAGGATTACAATAAAAGCTCCTGTTTATTTGATTTTTTCACATGCCCGGGAATTAGATTATTTTCAAGGGCAATACTTTTGGAGAGAAGAAGCAAATCTAAGGGTGTCAGACCCACATTAGCCCAACCTGGTTGGGAGGTATCATCAAGGATAATGCAAATGTGTCTACGCCTATTAGGGCAATTCAAATTGCATCCTAGACAATGTGATGGAATGAAGTAAACATCAGCATCTCTTAAACTTACTTCAAACAGCCCGTATTCTTTATGGATGAAAATAATTTGCTTTGCTAAACTGACGTGAAGCTGCATTTCATCTAAGAGAGTGTAGAATAAATTTTTATCACGTCTCATGGGGGGACGTGGACGAGGAACATCCAAGCAACGATTCGGAATGAGTGTTTGTAGTCGCAAGTTATCTTCTTCAATAAATGCCTCTAGTTCTTGGAAATAATTTCCCTCCCAAATATTCTGAGGTTCACGTGTACGAGGAGGATTCCGTTCATTTCGTTGAAATAATGCTCGTAGTTCTCTTAATACCAGCCGATGAATTAGTTTTCGATTGATAACCTCAGATATATAATCACCCTTTCATTTTCATCTTATCGTGAAAAGTTTTATTAAGAAATACATTTCCTGTGATAAAGTTAAGTAAAGGGTGCCTTAAAAACCTTATAAAATTTGAATAATGATTTCATTTTGAATTATACTAAAGATCTTTGACTATTGGTTCATTTCTCTTTTTAATTTTGCTCAAATTTCGAAAGAAATTTGCCGGAATAGCCAAGAATTAAGATTCCGAGAGGAATTAGGACGAATGTCGAGAAAAACCATAAAATTTCAGTATGGCGATCGAAACTGTCCATTACATAAAGGCCATATCCCCATATCAATGAACCACCCCACGCAAGTATAAAAGCCCAGCGACTATGTGGATTTCTAATTAAACTCTCGCCGTATCGCCGCGTATAACGCCATAGCATAAAGGTGGCTAACGTGCCACAAAAGATAACGTGCAAGAGCATAAAAAATCCAAAAAATACATAATCATAGGTATTAGCGCCAACAATATCAACCCAAATTTCAAGTTCATAGCCATTATAACCCGTTACGGTGAACCAACTTGTTTTTTCCCCGCACCATAGAATATCATGAAAGTTAGAGGCAACTACCCCAAAGGCAGCATACACGATAAATAACTCGGCACTGTGACGCTTTTCGACCGTTCGTCCTTCCCGAAGGAGTGAGCCCGGTTTTGAAAGATAGAAGGGAGCGAATACAAGAGGTGCTAGTAGTAAGGGAAATACAAATGTTACCACACCAAAAATTTCGAACGTGACAATATCTCTAAGTTTTACATAGACGAATAGAAATGATATTAGAACCGTTAGTATGATCCCGAAGATTGCGAGTATTGATAAAATTCTTGCTATTATTAAATTCTGTTTTTTATTAAATCTAGGGAAAATGCGTCCCACATGACCAAAGAATGGAAGTATAAGGGCCAAAATGGCAAAAAAAATGGTATAGGCGATAACGGTCCGTGGATTATCCATTAAAAGATCTATTAATGTCATTTCTTCAACTCACTTTTTCTGAAATATTTTTCCCAGTTGCTTGTTCATTTTTTTATAATGTCCATCTATAAGTATTTAATGCCACAAAGGTTATGTAGAATATAGTGATATAAAAGAAGATGATAAAACAGATTAAGTGGTAGTTTCTCCTTCTTTTGCTTCTTCTTCTTTTGCTTCTTCTTCTTTTGTTTCTTCTTTTTTCGCTTCTTCTCTTTTCGCTTCTTCTGATCTTGCGTATCGTTGGAATAATAGCCAGTAGATTAAGAGGAATAGCAAACCTACAGCAACTATAATTATTAGAATGATGTCAAATATGGCTTGCGTCTCCGTAGCAAGAAAACCGACAATAGCACCTAAGCCGCAGTAAAAAATAACTCGTGGAACAGTTCCCGCTAATGTGGCATACATGTAATATTTCACTTTTATGTCTGTTGCCCCAGAAACAAGTGAAATGGGATCGTAGAAAATGACGGGTAATAATCGCCCAAAAAGTACTGCCCACACGCCCCACTTCTGGAACCAATTATCAACAAAATTCAAGTCCGATTCGCCAAGAAACTTAACCACGAGAGGGCGACCGCCCTTTCTGCCAAGGTAGAATAGCATTATGGCACCTAATATAGAAGCACCATAGCCTATTGTCGCCGAAACTAATATTGCAATTGCTGTATCATAAATTGCAGCAAAAGCAACACCACCTGCTAACAAACAAAGTTCAGAGGGTATGGGAACAGCAAGGGACTGCAAGATCATGATCCCAAAGAAAACTAAACCCAATATAAAAGGACCCCATCCAATAAATGCCCCAATCCAATTGATCGTTGCGAGTAATAATGCATGGACCGTATTGGAAAAGAAAAATAGAACTACTAACGCGGCCATCGCACAAATTACTAAGATCCAAAACATTGTCCCAACAGTAATCTTTTCTCCTTTTTTTGACAAAAAAAACACCTTCAATTTAAAGACAAACTCGCTCAGTAATTAATATATTTTTTCCCCTTTTTGTGATTACGTGACACACACGAAATTAAACGGCAATTCTATACGGCATTTTTATAAGTGGTGATACGATTTGTAACATGAAAATATAAAAAATCCAAATATTTCAAACCAGAATGATTGAAGGTGATGAGTATGGCAACGGTTGAAGAAGTTGCTAAGGTTTTAGATGAAATTCGCCCAAGCCTCCAAGCGGATGGTGGCGATGTCGAACTAGTTGGCATAGAAGAGGATGTTGTAAAGGTCAGATTAACCGGTCACTGCGCAGGTTGTGCTTATTCCACCATGACTCTTAAAATGGGAATTGAAAGGCTGCTTAAGCAGAGAATCCCGACAATCAAGGGCGTACAACAAGTCTAACTGTTGAACTATCCTCAAATTTTTTTTCCGAACTAAAAGCGAGACTATCCTACACCTTTCTTCTCTTAAATCCAAATTTTAAACAGGATTTTATATAAGAATCCAATACCTTATTAACAGTAGGATGATCTCTATCGCTAAACTCTATGCACTTACTTCTGTAACGTTACGCGGTACTGTCATGTTAATCCCCGCGGTTGATTTTAAAAGTAATAAATATCCATTTGACTTGTATGTCGTGCTCCCAAATTTCATTTTAATGAAAAATACAATAGATCCATTTTTAAGGTTCTTGCATTTTGTTGACTTTCATCATGCGGGGAAGATGGCAATTAGTTCTTTAATCCAAATTGATACAAATTCGCTTTTAGATGTGTTATATAAAAATTATTTGAGTTATTGGAAAGCAAATGACCAAATTGCTGAAATTCCAGCACGCCGACGTATTGTCGAAGAAGAGATAATTAAATGGAGTAAACAATTGCCAAAAACATCTCTTCGTGAATTCATCCATAAGTACTATTCTATTTCTGTAGAAAAAACTGATTGGCGGAGAAAAACAAGGCTCTGGAAATCCTTGAGGCATAAAGAAATTAAGAAAAAGAAACCCTCCAAAAAAAAATTAACCAAATTAAAAGAGAAATATGTTGATATCTGGTTCAAATACGTAGATAAAATCGATTTCTCGTTAAAAATTCAATCAAAATTTCCAGAATTTGCTCAATTGATGAATAAACTGACGTTTAAAGAAATCATAGAGGAGGTACAATTAAATATATGCCCTGCGTGTGAAATTGATTTGAGCGATTATCCTCCGGACATCAAGTATTGTTTTGATTGCGGTTATCCACTAACGGATGACCAACAAAAATATTGCGCAAGTTGCGGGTCAGAACTGAGAGAGGGGGCACAATTCTGTAGTGATTGTGGAAAAAAAATAAAATAAAAACCGGATCTGGGATCTAATATTTTGAAATTTAGTCTAGACTTGCGCCGCATTGAGTGCAAAATAAGTGACCTGGGATGATTCTTGCCCCACAGTTGGGACAGTAATTAAGACCTTGACCTGGCATGGGAGCGGGTGTAGAGGCAGGCGTAGATGTATGAACTCTTTGATAAATCGAGGGCCTTTCAGCAGGTGGCGTTATTGGGGAAATTGGTCTCGCGGGACCGCTGGATTGTCGTGCACCACAAAAATAGCACACTCTTGTTCTAAGATCAAGCGTGTTTCCGCATCGGACGCATTTTTTGAGGGTTTGCCCATGAGTACTCGCCATGCGAACTTCGTTAGGAATCGTTACTCGCCCACCTGGAACTCGACGTGGATTGGCTTGATAAGGATAAATGCGTTGGCGTGAGGAAGAAGGTCGCATGTTTACCCCAGCAGATGTCCGTCTAGCATATAAACCAAAAGCCAGAATGACTTGTGGCAATACAAACACTAGTAAAAGAGTAGGATTAAGAAACGAGTCAATTGTATAATAGAAGGTAACTATCGTGCCGCTGACTATGAGAAGTAAACCAGGGAACCCTAACCCAAAAGCCACCTTTTCGCATGAATCATCATTAGTAGCTAGAAAGATAATGGTAAGGATGAAGACGGGAATTAATAACAGACATCCAACGAAAATAAATATTGCACCTTGAGTACCATAAAGCCAAGGATGATAAGGATAGGTGGTGGTAAAGGATCCTGCAGTAATCCAAGTTAAAATAATTAAAATGAAATAAGGTATTGCTAATCCGACTGCGGTACTATCATTTGCCAAGAATCTCACAATCCCGACAAAATTTCTTATATAAGTCCCTACATAGATGATTGGACATTTCTTCTAACTTATTTATTCTAAATTCGAACTTATAAACTTGATGTATGTGTTTTAAATGCGTCGAGAGTTAAATTTACTAAGAATTTTGAGAAATGGTTGAAAACGGCAGAAATACCCGCGACATCTCCATTAAAAAAGCCTTTAAGCAGAGATGATTAATTAATACCTGGTCTAATTCTTCTTTTAAGTTCTGACAGGATTTTTGAATATTTATTCGCACTTTCAAAATCTTCTAAATCATAGCTAAGTTCAATTATTTTTTGGTAGAGATCGATTGCATTTTGGGTATTTCTTAATTCTAATTCATATTCTGCAGATTCAAGGAACTTCCGGCGCTGTAATATTTTCCGAATTAGCTCTTGATTCAAGTTTGGCTCCTCAAACATATCACTCTTGAAGATGCTTAAAAGAACGTGTTCTACATCGTAAAAAACGTCAGTGATATGAGGGGGATTTTGGGGTGACCACTTATTAAGAGCTGAAACTTTTGTATCAAAAGCAACCGTGAAGAGTCTTTGGAGCATTTCAGGAGTGGTAAGCTTAGGTTTTTCAGGATAATTCGTGAAATCTATCTCAAAAATGAAATGATCATCTAGACTTGCCGAGATAAACACTTTCGGTTGGGAAACATAATCAGTAGAAAATTCGGTTTGAAATTCATACATCAGTCGATTGGCCTCTTCAGCTATTAGGGCATCCCTTTTTGTTTCCACGCCACCCATCTCTTTGTATTCGGAAATTTTTTCTAAAATAGCCCGTAATTGATTCTCAAGAATTTCCTTCTTAGACTTGAATTGTTCTAAGGTAATTTCACGGTTTTCCAATTGGATTTTAAGAGCCTTCACTTTGCCTATTACTTCCTTTACCTGGCGTTTCAGGGCTGCAATCTCGAGCGTGACAGATGACATGTGAATTGATCCTTCTCTTAAGTCGACCCTCGCATTAATTTGTTCTTAGCGAGATGTTCAAATCCTACTACGTTGGCAAAAATGGGATCTTTCGGGATATATACTTTATCAATATCTTCAATAATTGCTTCCTCAAGCAAATGTAACTCGATTTCTTTCCAAAAGATTTTCGTTCCTTCCCCTGTTATGATATAGTGTTCAATTTGCGCATCATAGGGAAGGCTTGCTATCAAGATTTTTAATTGATCCGCAATCGCGGCGCCAATTTCACGAATGAAATACTCCTTTGATTCGGTTATATCGAAAAGTTGCCCCTTGATGTTCACTTGATTTCGATTTTGTTGAAGGTTGGGGAGTAGGTCAAGCGGATTCACGATTTGATTTGACGCTTTTTGGAGCGAGAGGGCGATTTTATTGGCTAAAACCGCTAGAGATGCATCCATTAGGTTTCCAGAGGCCATTCGCATTGGTCTTCCTTGGTAGATGGTTAATACTTCTGTGAGATAATCCAATGAAACTACGATCGCATCTGATGCAATTCCAGATCTAGCCACTACGTGGTAATAGCTGCCATAAGCTTCAGGCATTACTAGCGTTTTCAGAACTTCAAACGAAATTTTCTTTTCTTCTGAAATTGCATCATTCCGGATATGTACATCATATTTACCCTTCAATGTCGCACTCATTTGCTTCATTAAATCCACATGGGTAGATATGGGAACACCTGTAGCAATCACTAATTGGGGCTCTTCTTCCAAATTTAAGAGCGCTAATACAGCTTTTATTATCCTAAATACATCATCTAAATTCTCAATTCTCCCCTTTTCAACAAGAAGCCTTTTTAATTCACTTTGGAGGCGAGCCAGTTCGCCGATGTACCATTCAGTGCCTTCTTCAATAAAAATCAAATTCTCTGCCCATTCCTTATTGGGTGAAATACCACTCCAACCTGGGTTCGAAGCTCCAATAATGCTGGGGATGTCATATTTCTCTTCGCCGCTTGTAAGTTTTACGCTCCCACCTATATCGAGGCCAATTGGAATAACTATAATTATCACCAAGACTTCAATAATTTCAATAATAATCCTTATTTCTAAGATTAAATTATTTATTTTATTTCATCTAAAGAATTCTTATATAGAAGTATGAAATACAAAAACCACAAATAAATTAAGAGCGATTAATACTAAAAAATTATAATCAAAACTAAAAAATTATAATCAAAATGATAATTAAGATGTGAGATTATGGCAACTCATATTGGAATGGATCTCGGCACATCGACGATAAAGATCAGTTGTGGATCCACTAATTTTCTTATTCCAAGTATCATTGGCGAACCGAACCCGGGATGGACGGGGATGGCCATTGATAAAACACTTGAGAAGAATCTTGTGTTGACGGAAGGCAATACCGAATGGTATGTGGGCGAATTGGCTCGGCTACAGAGCGAGGTGCGATTGGCTCTCGCAAGCGAAGGACAGATGAAAAGTGCAGAAGATACTTTTATCGCAGTCAAGGCAGCTCTTTCATTGTTAATGGAAGGTCCAGAACAGAATTTCGTCATCGCTACAGGAGTACCAGTTGCTACAGGAATGGAAGTCATGAAAAATTTGAGTCGCATGATGAAGGGCGAATTGAAGATCACCGTTAGAAATGATAGTACAGGTGAAAAATTCAATTTTAAAGCAAATGTCGAGAAGACATTAGTAATGCCAGAGCCTTATGGGACATATTATAAAACCCTTAAAGATATGGGTGAGGAAACGGCTGTTGATGCTGTAATCATAGATATCGGACACGGTTCAACTGACATTCTCACCATGTATCAAGGGCGTCCGATGCGGACTGCTTCAGGCAGCTTGATCGAAGCCACCGATACTCTAACAAGCCGTATGGCAAAGGCGTTACAGGATAAAACAGGCGCAATCATTAAGCCGTTCGACTTGATGACAACTATAATGAAAGGCAAGAGTCAGGTCATGATTTCAGGCCAATATTACGAGGTAACCGAGTTAAAAAATCACTATGCTGATCAAATTTCAAAAATCATCATTGATGAAGTGATGCGCTTGATTGCAAGTCTACCGCCTGATGCATTCATTGAATATTATATTGTCACTGGTGGAGGTGCCTATAGCTTCGGAGATCAAATCCGGTCGGAAATTATCCAGCGAAAACTCGTCGCTGAAGGAGATAAAGCTGTCATACCTAAAGATCCCGTCCTTTCAAACGCTCAAGGGTTCGAATTGATAGCTCAAAGTCAAATTTAAGCCCATCATCTCTTTTTTTAAATTTTTTCTACAAAAGAAAAAATGTATATTACATAGTGCACTATTTTTTTTAGGTACGATTCATGGTGCGTGTAATGCCGCTCGAGGACGATAACGAAGTAGAAAAGCTGGAAAGCGAAGTAGAGAACGTCCTCCAAGAATTATCGAATTTGGAAGTACAATTTGAGGATGTTCTGAAACCAAGATTGAGCACAAGTGCCCCCGGAGCGGTAGATGCTAATTATTTGGTTGCTGTGCGACGATTTCAGAATGGGATGCGAGTCTCTTTGTTGAATGGAACCGAAACGGGAAATAAGCAGACATTTTTAGAAGGGTTCAAGTTTTATGTCGGCGCCTTAACAATATTAAGAGCAAATAATGATGTAGGGGAAATCCAACAATTAAATAATGAGTTAATTCAGACATTGGTTAAGATTATTGGGAAGGCAAATCCTAATGCTGATGAATTTGCCCCTTATGGCCCTTATTTTCTTCATAAATCCTGCCAACACCTAGCAACCATCTACGAACTGAGTAATGAGTTCGAACTGGCATTGAAATTCCATGATCGTGCTGCTAACTTTTCAAAAGGACTTGTTAGAGAGTTAGAGTTACTCCAAAAAGCAATGAACGCCCTTCTCTGTAATAAAAATGTTGTTGCCCAAGAGACTCTACAAGCACTTGGAATCAAGCACGTCCAACGGATGGGAACTTTATTCTTTCAGGGTTTCACTACAAATGACATTCAAAAAATTCAAAGCGCTCAAAATTTGCTTGAAACTCTCGCTGCCCAGCGAAATTTACAGATTACCTCAATTCTAAACTTGATTGAAAAGGTAATACGAATTATAGAAGAGAAAACACAAGTAAGACCTGCACCTGGTAGACGAGCGATTGCAATCCCAGCACCGAGTCAATCGGTGCATCTCTCGGATGATATAATCACCGAACTACGAACTGTACTCAAAGAAGGCATTCAACAATTGAAATCTACACGACCTGAAGGAGCGTTAGAAACCCCTGTAATTGATGCTGGCGCGATCATTTCTGAAATTAAAAGTGCAATATCAGAGGAAATAAAGACAATTTCTTCAGAAATCGTATCTCAAATAGTTAATAAATTACCCGTAGGACTCCCTTCTGGGGCACGTGCTCGTAGCGGGGGAGTTATTTCAGACGATGTGCCTGAAATCAGGATAGCTGCGGGTGCTGCTGGCGAACGCGCACCGCGCCCGAAACTTGATGATATGTTAGATTCAATAATTGTTAGCGAATAAAAAATATCTTCATTATATTACTTTTTTCGCGCGTTTTTCAAGGATTTCTGATACAACTTGATGAATGTCATCTTTTTTTTCAGTTAAAATACCTATTACGACCCGATCCTCTTTATTGATGAAATATCCTAATTCAGCTGATTCAATCAACCAAATTCCTACGGGAGTTTTTTTCTTTATCTGCAATATTTCTGTTGGATTCCCCCTTTTAAAAAAATATTCATTGATACACGTTCT
>JABXJT010000196.1 GCA_013375455.1 Candidatus Helarchaeota archaeon
GATTGAAAATGGCTTATTAAAAATTAATGTCGGCGCAAAACTAGTCAAAAATTGAAAACGAGTTTTGCAATTCCCTCATTAAAAAAATGTCGTAATTGGAATAGAGAAGAGGGGAGAATTAATGAACGACAAATCTTATTATAAGAAATTTATTTGGGATTTTATTTTGAAAAGAAGGGACGAAATAAAACAAGTAATAGTTGAAGGTTTTCAGAGTCTACAATTACTTCCTGAAGTTAAAAAAACCCAGAATCAACGGGATCCAGTTTTAAAGGTGGAGATCTTCGGTGAAGGGGGGAATTCTCAGGATTTTAATGCAGATGAATTAACTAAATCAGCAAGGAAAAAGATAAAGCGAGATTATTCGATGTTTATAATTCCTGCCCCTCCACGCATTGATCACCTTTCATTCGAGTCCGTGTTCCAAGAATACCGTCGCCTATATGATCCCTCCAAATTACCATTATTGGAGGAATTTGATCTTTTAGGATTTATATCCCTTACAGAGGCTCTTAAGCGATCTACAGACCCTAACCTTATCTTTTTATATGTCTGTGAGGGGTGGGGATATGGAGGGTCTGTAAAGATTTACCCAATGTAATCTTAACAGAGATTTTTATAAAAGGAAAAATTACTTCTAAAGAGTATTATTTGAACGATAATTGGCGTACGGCATTTGAGATGGATCATGTTAAGAATTGGATGTTATGGGATATTATGAGGCATAATGATTATATATTTTGGGGATATTTCCTCACATCTTTAGCAAAACCTCAATCAATAAAGCGTAGAATCTCTTTGAACACGCTTATCTTTCCTTACAATAAAACTGAGCCAAAGGTTGCAGTGGATTCAGAAATTTTCGTAAATAATCAAGGGCATTATGAGTTTAAAGAAGATGTAAGTTCAGATGAGAGTATTTTATTATCAAAAAATTTTGAAATTGACTTTAAAGATTATGAAGAATTCTTACCAAAAGAGTCTCCAATAAACGATGGAAACCCACTTATTATTTTAAAGCGACGTCTGGCTAAAGGCGAAATAACTAAAGAGGAATACTTAGAACTGAAAGAATTGTTAGATAGTGGAGAAACCTAATGTCCCACCACGATCTGCTAAATGAAGTTCTCGATGTTGATGTACTTCTCGACGCGTTCGACCAACGGGATCGGCAGCGACACCTGCCGGAACCCGCGTTCCTTCAAGACCATTTGGCCACCTCCATCATTCCTGCTGCGCCTCAAATTTCTGTTTTATGCGAATTTG
>JABXJT010000127.1 GCA_013375455.1 Candidatus Helarchaeota archaeon
GACTAAAGATATGATGCAAAAGGAGGAGGAGAAAACTATTAAAACGAAAGGGGTCAGAATTTATTTAAGATTAGCCCAGATCAGAAAATTTAATCAAATTATTTTGGGAACTTCTTTATGTTTATTCATATCGTTAGTGATAATTACAGCGATATCCTTTCACACACTTATATTTTGGCCAGATATTCTATTATCGATATTGTTTTGGGTATTTTTAGGGAGTTTGTTCGCCTATTCATTGACTGGTAGTCCGATAGATCTAGTTAAACCGGGAATAACTTTCTTTGGAAATATATTCTTTGCCATTATGATTTTTTTTATGGCCCTCGTGCCATATGGCAGTTTTCTACATGCATTACCCGTTGCTTATGGCTTGTACATGTTCC
This sequence comes from Candidatus Helarchaeota archaeon, assembly GCA_013375455.1. Next base: position 387 of record JABXJT010000127.1, read on the forward strand.
TCTTCGTTTCTTTAGGTGTTGGGGGGATAATAACTTTTGCAACAAATACATATGTTTTAAACTTCTGGCGTAAATATAGGAAAAAAAATTCAAAATTATTTGAGGGGTATGGTGAAAAGGTCAAGATAATAATCAATATTGCATTTTCATGGGCCGGAATTCTGTTCGTTGGTATATTTATATTGATACAATACCTTCCAGATTTGGTTTATACTTATTTTCCAATTGCTTATGATTTATCTATAATATTTTTCATTATTTTATGCATTTTAGGAATAACAGCTTTATCAACCACCATATATAATCGGTTTATACGGCATAAAACCAAAAATAAAATTTCAAAATTAAACCGAAATGGAAAAATAAAAAAGATATTTGTTATTATGTTAGCTTTAACGGGAATTCCGCTCCTTATTATGTCAATTCCAGGAATTATTCGAGTTCCAATAACAATAGAACCTCAAGATTATCAAGTAGAATTCGTATTTTTCGCTGGATATGGCAATGTAAGTGCGTCTATGGGGCAGAATTTAAATGAGCATAACTGCACGCTGGTTTTTTGTTGTTTTTCCGATATATATGATATAAATGGAAAGCAAGAATTTGTAAATACCTTTACCCATTATAATAACACATATCCCAATATCTCCATCTTTTTAGCTTTCGGCGCAAACCCGGGGGGGTTCATTTGGGACGGTAACGCGGAGGATGCAATTAAAAATGCGAAGGAATTCATTTCCATCGTAAAGGAATACAACCTTACTAACATAAAAGGGCTCACTATAGATATTGAACCTCCAATACCTAGCCCCGCTTTTGATGTTTCACCAAATAGAGAGAGGCATTCCGAAGCTAAGGAAATGTGGGAAGATTTCTTCGATTGGATGCGAGCAAATGCCACGGATATAATATTATCCGCTGTTTATTTTTCTGAAGTCGGCATTGATATTTTTGATGAGGATTACGATTACCATTACATCAATAGGGTTTTAGCCCTTGACATGGACAACGATAGTTGGGACGAACATGCTCCGATGATTTATCGCGATAGGCCCTATGACAAACCCCCTTATGGGGATTTTTTTGACGGGGGGCAATATTACACCTATACTCGGTTGAATCTCATGACAAAAGTCTTAGAAAAAAAATATGGGAGTCATAATAAACTGGGCATTTGGCTTGATTATAAAAATGGCGGCTGTTATGATGATAGAACATGTGGTTATAACAATTTAGTAAGGGATGCGCTCATTGCCAAACATTTCGGCATTCCAAAAATCTCAATTTTCATGTTAAATACCGTAGGAGCTCCTACTGAATGGGGATGTGTATTTGAATACTACGGAAGTGATTTTTTGGATCGCTTTAATGAATCGGTTAATGGTCAAGATTCCACCAACTCTTTTCAAATCTCGTACGAACCACATTTGGGTTTCATGTTTACGTTCGGTTCCATGGATCCTTTTTATTATGATATTTTTATGAATATGAATTCATTTTTGGGGATACTTCATGTATCGCTTTTGCTGGTAGGAAATAGTTTGGTTGCCTATTATGGATGGAAAAAGTTTAAAGCAAAAACATTACGAGACTATCTTTAAAAATTTAAAATTCATTGGTTTGTCTCGGAATGAGGTATCCTATTCGTTTTGTTAGAAAAAATTGATTTTGATTCCCATAATAGGATATATAAGGATAAGAGCGATGATAACAAATTAGAATAAATGGAGGGTAAAAAATTGAAATTAGATATGGTAGGAGTTGGTTTAACTTGTGTAGATTTGGTTATGAAGGTTGATAGATTTCCAAAAATTGATGAAAATGTTGTCGGATCTGATTTTAACCAGTTTTTTGGAGGAGTCGCAGCAAATACTACAATAACTCTGGCTAGATTGGGGCTAGCTACTGGATTTATAGGAAAAATTGGGAATGACCAATTCGGAACAGATATGATAGAAGCGTTCAAAAAAGAAAAAGTAGATGTGAATAATATTATTGTGGAAGAAGGTAGGTCTCCACTTAGTTTAATTATGGTAGATAAGAAAGGAAGACGGATAATTTCACATTATCCAAGTAAAGCTCTTTTACTTTTTCCAAAAGAAGTTGAACTCAAAAAAGATTATCTATTAAATTCTAAAATTGTTCATCTGGATGGCGTTCCTCTTTTAGGTGCCATAAAGGTGGGGGAGTTATTAAAAGATACAGATACCATGGTATCTCATGATATGTCTGCTCCACTTGAAAGCTTCACCAAATTTGGTATCAAATTAGAAGATATTCTTAAACTCATCAATTTATGTGATATTTTTATTCCCTGTGAACTTGCGTTAAAATCATTAACGAAGGAAGATGATGTAATGAAAGCTGTTAAAAAAGTATTAACATTCGGACCAAAAATTGCCGGAACGACTTTAGGAAGTAAAGGATGTATTATAGCAACTGAAGAAGAAATTATCAGACAGCCTGCATTCAAGGTAAAGGTGAGAGACACGACTGGGGCAGGTGACAGTTTTCATGGTGGATTTATCTATGGTATTTTGAAAGGTTGGGATCTAAACAAAGTTGCTGAATTTGCGAGTGCAGTGGCGGCATTAGCTTGCAAGAAATTCGGGAGCCGCTCTTCATTACCCAAATTAGATGAAGTTAATGAATTCTTAAAAAATGCAGAACCATTAGAGGTTAATAATCATGCGAGGTGAAATTATTTGCCTTTTACTACGAGTAAAGAAGTTCGACTTAGCAAAATAATAGATCCTGTGGATGGAAAGGCAGTTGTTGTAGCTGCAGATCATGGAATGATGTTGGGACCCGTAAAGGGCGTTTTAAATCTTGAAGCAACCCTGAAAAATGTAGTGAAGGGGAGCCCTGATGCCATTTTACTAAGTTTTGGACAAGCATCACGTCTCAATTACATTTTTCAAATGGAAAATAAGATATCATTTATTGTAAGAGCTGACTGGACAAATTATGGACGCTTAGGGGCAAGACCAGTTCCTGCTTCTCAAGTAAAACATAAAATGATGGTCAGACCACGTTCTGCTTTAGTATTGGGTGCTTCTGCCATCTTGACTTACTTTTTTATAGGTTATGAAAATGATGAAGAAGAGGCAGAACATTTTGAGAAAATAGCAAAAATTGCAAGAGAATGTGACAAATTAAATTTACCACTTATAGTTGAACCGATTCCAACGGGACCAAAACTAACTTCCACAAATATAATTGATTTAATTGCCATCTCGGTTAGAATGGTAATTGAAGCCGGAGCTGATGCCATCAAGGCTCCATACTTTTTATCAGGTCTACCACCGAACGAAAACCCATATAGAAAGGTTGTAAAAGCGGCTTCTGGCGTTCCAGTTCTGATATTAGGGGGTGCGAAAATGGCAAATGAACGTAAAATACTTGAGCTTCTGGATGAAGCATTGAAGATAGATATTTCTGGCGTAGTTTTTGGACGAAATATTATTCAATCAGCTGATCCAGTCCATATCCTCCGGATTATTCGTAGAATGGTTCATGAGGGAGCTAGTATAGATGAAGTCTTAAGTTAATTGTAATGGATGTGAGTTCAAATTGACATCAAAAATTGGAAAAGAATTTCGACTTAGTGAAATTTCAGGCTTTGGAGATAAAAATTCTCTAATTATTCGTGCAGACCATGGAATGACATTCGGTCCTATCTCAACGATACTCGACTGGGATGAAATTTTCCAGAAAATAATTAAAATGAAGCTTATAGATTCGATAATTTTAAGTCCAGGACAAGCACAACGGCACCTTAATTTATTCAAAGGCAAATTTGCTCCTAAACTACTGCTCAAAATCGATTGGTCTAATGTATTTAGGACTGCAACTCATTACCTTCCTGCAGAAAAAATCACGCATACTAAAATTGCGAGTGCAGAAGATGCATTACTTATTGGTGCCTCTGGGGCTGTCGCATATTATTTTATAGGATATGAAAGAGATGAGGATGAAGCACGTCATTTTGAGTCATTAGGAAAGTTTGTAAATGAATCTAATGAAAATGGAATGCCTTTAATAGTTGAAGTCATCCCTATAGGGAAGAAAATCGATAGAACCAGAAAAAAATATGCTGAAATTATTGGTCTTGGTGTGAGAATGGCGGTCGAGGCTGGAGCAGATATGATATTTGCACCCTTTTCGGGAAGTATTGAATCATTTCGAAACATCGTGGAAATTGCAAGTGTCCCTATATTTATGTTGGATTTAGATGAGGAATCCACTTTAGACAAGTCAATTGAGGATGTAAGGAATGCTCTAGAAGCAAATGCGAGGGGAGCTGTATTTGGTAGGAAAATATTTGAATCAAAAAATCCAGTCAAAACTGTTGAAACACTACATTCGATTATTCACGAATGAATGCAACCCCAATTCATGCAGAATTTTCCAATCAAACATACCATGTAGATGATAATAGAATTCATCTACATTTATGGTCCTCGAATCCTTGGTTCTATTCCAAGCAATTCACACGTTTCTACTAGATCCGAAGTATAATCCCCTTCTACCAGATGAACGTGTTGAGATGGATACTCTTGAATAAGTTCTTTTAGATCACACTCCACTTTTATAAAAGTTAACGGCCAAGCTTTTAACTGGGGAGCAAGATTTAAAATTTTATTTATTTGTTTTTCAGTTAATTCGGGGATCGTGCTAGGAATGATATACATTACGTGTTTTCCATCTATTCTTGCTATTCTGGCCCAGGTAACTTTTTCAGCTGGAGCTGAGATATAATGTATTGCGCCTCCACCCGCCTTACCATGGATATGAGGGCCATAAGTAACAGATTTTAAGTTTATTACTGGATCGTCTGAACGATTTGCCCACCATGTTGAGCTGCCTCCACAGTTCCCACATACCACTAGCTTCTTCCTTATTGATTCCAATAGAATGTCCATGAAGAGTGTAGGTTTGCCACCGGAAAGAATTTTAAGAATCTGCATTGTTAGCGCACCGTTAGCATCGGTTTCACAACTACAAACCATACAATTCTTTAAACCTTCTGCATCAAAAGGATCATTCAAAAATGTCGGAGTTAAACACTGGTTTACGTAATGATCAGAAAGTTCTGGCTGGCATTTTAAAGCAGCAAAGTCTAAATCGTATCTTTTTATTAAATTTTTAGTCGCCAGGTAGCATCTTACCTGCTTTTCTAGCGTTTCATCCGTGACATATTTTCCATCATATATTAGTTCTTTAAAATTGTCATTCATCCAGTTGATGAAGCTTTGCACACTATCTTGAGAAACTTTTTCGGCTTCTCTTATGATTTCCACCTGACCAATATGTTCTATAATAATTCCAAATTTTTTTTGCCATTGTGCTAAATCTATCGTTCCAGTAATAATCCCCATTGAGAGTCCACCGAATAACCCTAAAGTCATTCCCCTTAATTTCGATTGTACTGATGCCGCATTTAAAAAATCAGTAATCTTTTTGAGGTTTCCCCATATCACTTTAACTTTAATCCCTACTTCTTCTAATGCTCCTTTTGTGGCAGTTAGTCCGCTTAAACCGCCACTTCCATATAATATAGATGGAATTCCGGAGAATTTTGCCATATTTGCAGCGAGCAGTGGCATGCTTGGAAAAGTCCAAGCGGAAACATGGAGAATTAGTGATTCCATCCCATCTTTAATAAGTCTCTTGACGTTTTCTTTCGATTCTTTTATTGAATAATTAACCTTACCATCGATTAAATCGGCTTTCTTTTTAAGTTGATTAATGAGACCGTTATGAGAATCTCGTAGAAAGTCTTTCAACCAGTCCATTGATTCATACATTTCTTCTCTTGGATCTGCAAATGTCATGATCCCTGCTAACGGCTTCTGCATCGTCATATTTCTCCATAATGAACCCAATATTTAATATATAAAATTAGTTCAGAAGATATATAAAACTCTATCATTGAGATTTTTCTTGCAGTGTTAAAATATATAGATTCATTTAACTTTTTGAGTAAAATGCGGTGTGGTCGCAGATGAGAGATGGCTATCCGAAGAAGTTATCAAAAAAAGAGCTTGAAAAATTACCATTTATGAACAGCAGTCTGGATTTGGAAAAACGCGTGGAAGATCTTTTAGGGAGATTGACGCTGAAAGAAAAATTCGCCCGTTGTTCTGGGAGATGGTGGGCTTTTATGCATACAAAACCAATGAAACGATTGGGAATAAAACCTTTTAAAATGGTGGATGGGCCTCATGGAGTTGGTACTCTGGGTACATACTTCCGAAAAAAAACCACTTATTTCCCTTCTGCCATTTGTAGGTGCGCCACTTGGAATCCAGAACTGTCTGAAAAGTTCGGAGTTGCAATAGCCCAGGAAGTAAGAGATGTTGGATACCACATGTTGCTTGCTCCTGGATTAAATATTCATAGAACTCCGCTTTGTGGCAGGACTTTTGAGTATCAGACGGAAGATCCCTATTTGAATAAGGTAATGGCGGTTGCTGTTGTCAAAGGGGTTCAAAGTCAGAGAATTGCCGCGTGTGTGAAACATTATGTATGTAATAATCAAGAAACAAGGAGAAGAAAGGTAAGCTCTGAAGTTAGTGAAAGAGCACTTCACGAGATTTATCTTCCTGCTTTTAAAGCCGTTGTTCGTGAAGCGGATGTATGGTCAATTATGGGGTGTTACAATAAGATTAATGGCATATATGGTTGCGAACATAAAAAGCTCCTGAGAGAAACACTGATGGATGAATGGGGGTTTAGAGGTTTTGTCGTTTCAGATTGGTGGGCAACGATTACCTCAACTAATACGGAAAATTGCGTAAACGCGGGTTTAACACTCGAAATGCCATGGGCAATCAAGTATCGGAAGGGCCGATTGAAAAAAGCACTGAAAGAAGGGAAGTTTACCGAAGAAACACTTAATGATAATATAAAAAGACTACTACGTGTGATGTTTCTTGTCGGTCTGTTTGATGATGAAAATACGCTTCCATCGGGTAGCAGAAATACTCCGGAACATCGGGCTGTAGCTCATCAAATAGCTGAAGAGGGAATAGTTCTTCTCAAGAATAGTAAAAATCTATTGCCTCTAGATATTGAAAAGATCGTAAAAATAGCCGTTTTAGGACCCAATGCAAATAAAAAACATGCTTTTGGGGGGGGTAGCTCGATGATTCGACCTTACTATGAAATCACCCCGAAGAAAGGCTTGAAAAAAAAATGTCACGGAAAGGTTAAAATTATTACTTCTGCGTCGGAAGCCGACGTCGCTATTATTTTTGCTGGCTTGAATCATGGATTTGCCAAGGATTCAGAGGGAAATGATAAAAAAACTCTGGATCTTCCCAAAAACCAGATTGGACTAATAAATAAAACTATCCAAGAAAATGAGAATACTATTGTTATTCTCATAAATGGTAGCCCAGTTAGCATGGATGGCTGGAGCGAGAAAGTATCTGTGATTATTGAAGCCTGGTATGCTGGATGTGAGGGAGGAACTGCTCTTGCAGATATTCTTTTCGGAGATGTTAATCCATCTGGAAAACTCCCCATAACTTTCCCCAAGAAACTTTCCGATTCACCGGCCCATAAATCACCAAGAACTTTTCCAGGCGGTGAGAAAGTGTATTACGATGAAGGAATCTTTGTAGGGTACCGTCATTTTGATACAAACGGGATTGAGCCACTATTCCCCTTTGGACATGGTTTATCCTACACGACCTTTGAATATGAGAATCTTAAAACTAATAAACAGCAAATTTCCGCGGAAGACAAAGTAATAATCACGCTTGATATTAAAAACACTGGCGAACGAATTGGTGCTGAAATCGTTCAGCTTTATATTCAGGATGTCGAAGCTGGCGTAGAACGACCTCTTAAGGAACTGAAAGGGTTTAAGAAGGTATATCTAGAACCTGGTGAGAAAAAGACGGTTGAATTTGAATTGGAAAAGAGGGATCCATCCTTTTATGATGAGCAAAATTGCATCTGGAACGCAGAAAAGGGATTATTTAAGATACTTATTGGAAGCTCATCAACAGATATTCGATTACAGGGCGAAATAGAATATCTGGGTTAAAATGTTAATGGAGTCATGATTTAAATGGACGCACCAACACGAGTGCTAAAGGCACTTAATCACGAAGAGCCTGACAGGGTACCAGCTTTTGAGAGTACTTTTACAAATAATACCATCAATGCTCATTATGGAGTAAAATCCAGTTTTGGATCAATAAAATTCTTGTTGAAACTTCTCGGATTTCTTCCTTTTAAAAATCGAATCGTGAGGTGGACTCTAAAAAAACGTAGAGCGGTTATCAAAGGATTGAAACCGATCTTCGAGTTGTTCCGTAAAGTGAAATTAGATATTGGTTTGAGTATTTGCTCAGGCTTCCCAAGAAAAATGATAAAGGGAGGATTCATCGGCGAATACGGACGCATTATGAAATTTGAAAAGTATAAAGAGGATGGGACGTTGATAGTAGGATATCATGGTGGTTATTTTCGCGATTTTAATGACTATGAGAGCTGGGAACCTCTAGATCCACAAGATGAGATGCGTCTTGTAAATTTTCTTGCCGGGCGTGATATCCAAAAGCAGATGAACAACGAAATTTTCGCAATTCCATCGGTCGGCGCCCTCATGGAATGCACTTGGGAAGGATTCGGATTAGAAAATTTTTCTCGGCTACTCGCCCACCGCAAACAAGCCAAAAAGGTCTTCGATGATAGAGGCAAATTTACTTTGGAAATGGTAAAGATCCTAGCCGAGAATGATGCGCAGGTGATTCTGCTATTTGACGATTACGGTTTTAAAAATGGATTATTTATGAGCCCTCGCAATTATCGAAAATATGTGTTTCCTTGGCTTAAACAAATCTGTGATGCGGCACATAAGCATGATTGTAAGGTAA
>JABXJT010000013.1 GCA_013375455.1 Candidatus Helarchaeota archaeon
ATAATACCTATAACGATTGAAGGTCTAAAAGAAATAGTAGAAGCAAAAGTTAAGATAGCAACCGAGATCATTAATACAAATCCTCCGCTGGGAAAGTTCGGATCTATGGATCCTCAAGGAAATTTCATTAAAGAGTTCAAATATCCTAGAAATATTCTTGGATTCTTACGTGAAGGTTCCTACCATGCTTTGGCTTTTTGGGGACCACTGAATAAATATCCCGAATATATCAAAATGATGAAAGCTAATGGGGAGAAAGCAGGGTACGATCGCAAGCGAGTCGATCTCCTAGCTGCGCCCGTTGCGGGATTCTGGGGGCAAGCCTGCTACTATGAGGCTGAAGTACCTTATACAAGCGCCCGTGAAGAATCTGTTGAAATGGTGAAGAAGTTCCATTATGCTACATTAAAGGATCTAATCAAAATTGGCATCTATGGTTGGTTTAGGCCATTTCTCAACCCGATGAAACTGGTGATGGATGATCTTGGAATTTATGGTAAGCTTTGGCAAGATATTATGAAATTGATTGATCCGAACGAAATAATGAACCCCGGAAAGGTATTTCCATACGAGAAAGGTTTGACTTGGTGATGCTAATGAGTGAAAAATTAGAAAAACTAGAAGATTTTAGAGAAGATATAATCACCTGTGGCCATTGTATGGGTTGTCATGTATTCAATTGGTGGACTCTGGATAAATGGCTGGAATGCTGCCCGAGCGGAAAGAAATATGGATTCCTCTCCTATTTCGCAGTTGGTCGCCTCGAATTGGGTCGGGCCATATTGGAAGAAGAAATTGAACCCCAGGATATCGAAGCCCTCAAAAGAATTGCCTACGCCTGCCCCACCTGTGGTGCCTGCACGTTACAATGTAAGGAATACAAGGAGATGGACAACGTTTCAATCATCGAGGCACTTCGCGCAAAGATGGTTGATCTTGGCTATGGACCTTTGCCAGAGCACACTAAATTTGCAGAGAGTATTGATAAAGAACATAACCCTTACGGTGAATCCCATGATAAACGACTCGAATGGCTCCCAGAGGGTACCAAGTTAGATGAAAGTGCAGAGCTTGGATATTTCGTTGGTTGTACTTCTTCTTACAGGGAGCAAGAGCTGGCGAAAGCAACCGTTAAGCTCCTGAATAAAGCAGAAATTCCCTTTCAATTAGTGGGGCTAGATGAATATTGTTGTGGTAGTCCCTTATTACGGACGGGATTACGGGAAAAAGCTAGCGAATTGGCAAAACATAACGTGGACGCCATTAAAGGTAAGGGCATAAAGAAGCTTATCTTCTCTTGTGCTGGATGCTATCGAACCTTCAAGGAAGATTATCCCAAAATAGTCGGCGAATTGCCGTTTGAACTGAAGCACGTTACACAATTCCTTGACAAACAATTGAAAAAAGGAACATTGAAAGTAACTAAAAAAATTGATAAAGTAATCACCTATCACGATCCCTGCCATATGGGACGACATATCATCCTCAAGAAGGATAAAGTTGGAATTTTCAAAGAGCCAAGACGGCTTCTCAAAGCCATCCCTGGCATCACTCTAAGAGAAATGGTTCGCACTAAGGAAAACGCGTGGTGCTGCGGAGCTGGTGGGGGTGTCAAAGCATCCTTCAAAGATCTCGCTCTAGAAACTGCAGTTGATCGAATCGAAGAAGCAGTTGCTACTGGCGCGGATATACTAGTTTCTGCTTGCCCCTTTTGCCGACGCAACTTAATGGACGCAATTAAGTCAAAAAATGCTTCCATTGAATTCAAGGATGTCGTTGAATTACTTGAAGATGCAGTAGATTGAATTATCCAAAAAATATTCCCCCTTTTTTTAATTTGTAACTCTTAATAAATCCTATTTTTATACCACTGTAACAGTAAAATAAATTCCAAAACCTTAATTGTGAGCATAGACTTAATGGAGTGAATGTTCGCACCCCCCTCCAAAATTGAGCGCATTGAAATTTTACCAAAGTTAGAACTAGGAGAATATTTTTTAAAGCACCAACGCATTGATGGCGGTTTTGGAAGCTTAGAAGAAACTTATTTTGCCGTATCTGCCCTCTCTTACATACGCATGATTGAATCGATTGACAGAGATGCGCTATTAAAATACCTTCTTGATTGCAAGCGGGTAAATGGGTTCGCTGCAAATCCACACGAATCAGAGATTGACTTACACTCATTCTTTTACGCCATAAATATCCTATTTTTGATTAGAAAACAAAAAGTCCTTTCCATGGATGAATTTGAATCAATGTACAATAATATCTTTAACTTCCAGAAAAAAAATGGAGGATTTTCCCATTGTAATTTAGATTTTTGCCCGATTTGTAAGGGCAAAGCCACCTTAAAATCAACCTATTTCGCAATTCTTGTTTTAAAGCTTCTCTATGATATTAAATCACCTGATGAGAAGCGGATTTTATCTTATTTGTCCAAAAGCAAATCAAAAAATGATGTTCAACAGACCTTCCGTTTGCTTTCATTAGTTTTACTAGATCACATAGAAGATGTAGAAGAAACCTCAATAACAAATCTCATCAACCTACAGCAAACAAATGGCGGCTTTGGGTCAATTGAATATTCCTTTTGGGTGTTATATTGTTTAGATACTCTTAAACGGCTGAGGAATATCAACAAAGGTAAGGTTTTTGAATACATTCGCTCTCATCGTAAAGAAGATGGAAGCTTTTTCGATGAAAAACAAGACCCCTCTGACCAATTCAATATATGCACAACTGCTTGGTCAACCATCACACTCACTATTTTATGGAATGAATTAATCGAATATATCGAGCAAAAGATTTTAATTGAAATATATTCCAATGAGCGAGTTCTCATTGAAAATATTGCGGAAGAATGTTTTGTTCGTTTTGATTTAATCGTCTATATTATTAAACAACTAATGAGATATGATTGGTTTAAAGTAAAAATTCGCGATACTGTTGACATCTTTAAGGATTACATCAAGAAATTTGATGCAGTCTCTCGAAGAATTGCGGTTTATATCTTAAAATATATTGTAAATCAAAACGTTGTCAATTTATCTGAATTAGCCAAATCTTTTAGCGCTACCGATTACTCAAAAGCATTACAGCGGGTCATTGCAGTATCCACGAAACTCATTGAAGAGAAATTTATCATTGGTGAAATTAAGTGGAACAAGCGATTCTTCCGAGTTACCGCGTTTTTGAATGGAGTACTTCCCGGGAAAGCCCTCGTTAGAGCATCTCAAATTCCCTATCATGAAGTCACAGTCGAGAAAGGACAAATTCCCATAGAACAAAGACGAATTCAAGAAACCATTGATCGTATAAAGCCAATAACAGACAGGATTCGTTCCGAAATAGATAATTTACTAGATCTTAGTGAAGTAGAATTGGCAAAAACTCATTTAAAGAAGGATATTACTGAAGCATTAAGAATTTTAAATTCATCTAATCAAAACATAGAAATGAATGTCTCTAAATTCCAATATTTGAATGGAGAATATACTCATTTTTTGATGCGAGATTGGGTTTCAATTTATCATAAAACGAAAGAAACGCTACTAGAAATAGAAAAAGAATATCTTAAAAAGATTGAAAAAAAGGAAGAAGTTGTTCAAATTCTTAAAGATTTGGAATCTTTCCAGAATTATGTCCAAGATCAGTTAAATACAATTACTGAAGAACTAAATACCACCCAAAAATTATTTCAAAAAGCATGTGAAGAAAATGCCCTTGAATTGAAAAAAGTTGAAATTAAAAGGAATTTGGATAACATATCAATCTCAGTGGAACGCATAACCCCTCAACTTCGGGAACAAGCGGCAAATTTATATAGGGCTAGTAGCAGACTCCGGCTTTCTCAAGATTCTTCACAACTGAACGCGCTTCAACCCTTGGAGAAATGGCTTGAATCGATGTGGATGAAGAAGCGGAAAAACACAATAAAAGTAATAAAAGACCTGAAAGGGCAATTAAACGCAAGAGAAGAATTACAGGAAAATATTAAGAATAGAAAGGAATTATTCGAATTTAAATTGAGAGAACTTTCGAAATTAATTGATGCCATCATCGAATCAAATCAATTTATGACGGCTAATACTACTTTGCATGAAAGAACTGAGGTGATATTAAATTATCTCTCCGAATCTAATCAGTACGTTTTAAATTACATTCAAGATACTGCCTCTTATTTAGAGGGGTTCCAATTAACGATTGATGACCTCTATCAAGAATGGTCAAAAACAACTCTTGAAAATATGAGAAATGAGCTCATCAGCGCGAAACGTGATTTAGAAAAGAAAATTTTATCCAAAAGAGAACTTGATAAAAACGATCAGTTAATCGATCTGATTGAAAAAAATATTCTGGAATTAAAACAAGCCGCCGAATCTATGGAAAAAAATCTCTTTAATTTCATTGAACATCAAAAACTTTCTGGAATAGTAAAAGAGGTTAAGCGGAACAGGGCAGAGATCGATGAATTGATGAAATATTTGAATCTTAATGTAAATGCATTTATTAAGAAAACAACTCAACAAGAGTTTCCCAATTTTCCTGAAACATCTCAGGTCACCTTGCACAAATGGACACTTTTTAAAGAATCCTATAAGCGAAATTTATCCTTCATCTCGGATAAAATTAAAAATGAAACCATTATAAAGCTACTTTTTGCTGTCGCGCCTATTTTTCGTGGGGGTCGGGTCAAACTTGATTATTTAGCATCGAAACTAAACTTAAAAAAGGATGAAATCGAAGACCGCACCATATATCTCATTTCTGTGGGGAAACTAGAAGCTCAGTTTGACAAAGAAACGAACGAAATCATTCCCTTAACGAGTGAATTGAAAGCCATCTTGAAATTCGAGCGAATAATCCAAGCAGAAATGGAATCTTTGAAAAAAGAGTATGAACGAACAAGGAGATTATTTGAAACTAGTTGTCGGAAAAGACAGTTAGACGATAAAGTGATAGATGAAATTATTGATAGAACTAGAGGTGTTCTTTCAAAAAAATATGAAACTGAGGTTGCGGTCGAGAAAAAAATAAAAGAATTGCCCCGACACATCGATTTAGATCTACTATTAGAAAAATGGTCTAAACAAAAAGTAGATGTCGAACAGAACCTTGCCCTAATTAAATCAAAAATCACGCAACGAATGAAATTCAAGGAAAAAATCGCGCAATATGTTAAAAAAATTAAATCACAAATGAATGAGATTTCTAGTCCAATCGAGATGAAAATTGATTTTGGGGAAATTTTGGAGGCCAGTAAACTATTATCCAAGAATATTAGCCTAGTTGAACAACAAATTAAGAAAACTGACAAAGATTTAAAAATACACATTAAGAAAATTTCTAATGATCTTGATCGATTCGATCTAGTAGTCGTAGATTTACTTAATTACTGGATTCATAAAAAGACAAAGCTCAAAACTAACCTATCCGATTTGAACGCTCGTCTAAAGGAAAAAATCAATGAGACATTAAATAACCAATATAAAAAAGAATTAGAAGAAATGATACATAATTGTAACATAATACTTAATAACTTTCTTAATAACTACGAGAAAGAGGTTGAAATTTTAATCCGGAATGGTGAATTATTAGCAGCGTTATCCCATCTAAAGAACTATCATAAAAAATATATTAATATTTTAAAAAATTGTCAATATCAAATCAAACGGTTTGTTATGATTAAATCTAAATCATTAAGAACCTTTAAAGACGTTATCAATCCACTGATGCAACGATGGAAATCCTCCCAACAAAATAAGCACCAAAAAACGTTCTTAGAGAATTATTTACAATTAGAAAATCAATTAATCATTAAATACTTGCAGGTACAACAAACTGTATTTACCACCACAAGATTGAGCCTTGCTAAGCTTTCCAAAAAATTGCAAATTAAGAAGAGCGAATTGAGGCAGCGATTTATTTCACTAATAACTGCCGAGAAATTGTCTGGAAAAATTGATCCAAATACTGATGAATACATCTTTCCGAGCAGTAGGATAGAAGATGCAGAACTTGAAAGACCTCCAATTGCAATTCGACCTGAAACTCCTTCTATGCCCCTAAAACATCGCATTTATGATAGATTCGCCGATCTTTTAAGGAAATGGTATCCAATTATTGGGTCAGTCGGCTCAGTTGGTACAATTACGGTAATTACATATAATGCAATAGGAAATCTCATTTTAGCGCTTCTCATCCCCGCTATTGTCTTTCCAACTTTGTTTCTAATCGTCTTATATACACATTATAAGCAAAAAGATCAAGAAACTTAAGGAAAATCCTCTTGCACAGAATCTTTAATTTAGAGGATGAATATTTATTTTTAAAGAGGGTATGAAGATGACTGAAAGACTGTTTAATACAGCAACAGATGATGAAATTAAAGAAGGAAGAACTACAGACATTTATTTCGTTCGGGCAAATGAGATTCTCAAGAAAAAAGGGTTAGAGAAAGTTCGTGTACATGCTGAAGTTAGTACATCGGGACTACCTCGTAAAGAATGGCCGTGGGCAATCCTTACTGGGATCAAAGAAGTGGTAAATTTACTTGAAGGGTACCCCATAGATGTCTACTCATATCCAGAAGGTAGTATTTTCTTTCCAACTGACTATAACGGCTATCGGATACCGATTTTAACAATTGAAGGTAATTATGCCGAATTCTCAATATTAGAAACTCCTTTATTAGGTTTAATTTGCCAATCATCTGGCATTTCAACATCTGCTGCTAGAATCCGGATAATCGGTAAAGACAAACTAATCCTCTCCTTTGGGCTTCGACGAATGCACCCCTCTATCTCTCCAATGATTGATTATTCGTGTTACATAGCTGGTTTAGATGGGGTTTCCGGAGTTTTGAGTGCAGAATTGTTGGGCATTCCACCTTCTGGAACGATACCACATGCCTTAATTATAGTTTTTGGGGATCAAATTAAAGCCTGGCAGGCCTTTGATGAAGTAATTGCACCGGAAGTGCCTCGAATCGCGTTGTGCGATACTTATCGAGACGAACGAGATGAAGTTGTGATGGCAGCAGAAAATGTGAAAAATCTTGCCGGTGTTCGGCTTGACACGCCTGGGAGTAGGCGGGGGAATTTCTTGAAAATTATAAGGGATTGCAGATGGGAACTAGACTTGCGAGGGTATAAGGATATTAAAATATATGTTTCTGGTGGAATAAATGAGGCGTGGATGAAAAAATTGTCGGTACCTGAAGTTGATGGCTTCGGCGTCGGCTCCTATCTCTCGAATGCTCCAACAATCGATTTTGGATTAGATATCATTAGTGTTTTACGTGATGGAAAATGGGAATACACTGCAAAACGTGATCGATTGAATGGTAAAAAGAAGGTCTGGCGTTGTAACAATTGTTTAATTGATCTATTAACTTTAGAAGATGCTAGCCCTCCAACTTGCCCGGAATGCAAAAAGAAAATGGATCTTCTGTTAACCCCACTTATCAAAGATGGTAAAATCGTGAGAGACATGCCCTCACCTGAAAAAATAAGGGAACGACTCCTCAAGCAGCTTGATAAGCTTTCCATTGAATAAAACTTGCTTAATTTGATTGACCATGGGAATTCTAAGAAAATGTTTGAAGTAATTGCAAGAGATGCTGCAGGACGCCTAGGGAGGTTGAAAACTTCTCACGGAACTGTACTAACTCCAACACTCATGCCAGTTTATAACCCAAATATCCCTCTCATACCTGCGAACGAACTAGAGCACGATTTTAAAGTTCAAATGCTAATAACGAATGCTTATATTATCTATCGAACTCCAGAATTACGGGAGAAAGCTAGTCAAGGAGTTCATAAATTAATTAATTTTCATAGGACAATCATGACAGATTCAGGTGCGTACCAAGCTTGGATGTATAAAAAAGAACTAGATATAACAAATCGCGAGATCATACAATTTGAGGAAATTTTAGAACCAGATGTCGCGACCATTCTAGACACCTTCACCGAAACTGATGATTATGACATCGCTAGCAAGGGTGTTGAGAGTACCATTGAAGCTGCGAAAGAATGCATCAACATTCGCCAAAATGAAAAAATTTTTTGGGCAGCTCCTGTTCAAGGTGGAAAATTTTTAGATTTATTAGAATTGTGCGCAAGGAAATTATCTGCACTTGAGTTTGATATTCACCCCCTGGGAACTCTCGCTCCTTCTCTCCAAAAGTATAACTATAAGCAAGTAGTCGAAACTATACTAGTAACCAAACAAAACCTAAATCCTTCACGTCCGTTTCACGGCTTTTCAATCGGACACCCCATGTTTTTTGCATTAGCAGTCGCTTGCGGCACTGATCTTTTCGATTCTTCTGCATACGCTTTGTTTGCAAAAGATAATCGATATCTAACTTATAGTGGCACGCTTCGTTTTGAAAATTTAGAAGAATTCCCGTGTGTCTGTCCCGTATGTAATACCTCAACTCCCCAAGACTTAAGAGAAATGGATGATCATCAAAGAAAATATTTGCTGGCTAAACACAATTTATATGTAACTATTGACGAAATTAAACGAATCCGCGTCGCAATCCGCGAAAATCGCCTTTGGGAATTAGTTCAAGAACGCGTACGAGCACATCCTGCTTTACTTGACGCATTAAATTATAATTTATCAAAACATATCGATTTTTTTCTAAAATTTGACCCAATTACAAAAAAATCTGCGTTCTTCTACGGAGGACCCGAATCACTTCTTCGACCTGAAGTTATTCGTTATGTAAAAAAACTAATTGAAGTTTATAAACCTCCTCCCAAAACTAATGTTCTAATAATATTCCCTGATTTAGAAATTAGAT
This sequence comes from Candidatus Helarchaeota archaeon, assembly GCA_013375455.1. The sequence continues at coordinate 8,819 of JABXJT010000013.1, forward strand.
TCGAAAATTCAACACAATTTCAAGAATGGACTAAAAAAATTAACCAAAATCCCAAAAGAGATTTAATCCACGTTTGTCTATTTTCCCCCATCTTTGGAATTATACCAGAAGAGCTTAAGGACGTATATCCTCTAACCCAACATGTATATCCTAAAATCATTGATACGCAAATGGGCATACACGCCAAAGCAATCTTCCAGAAATACATCGAAAAAAATCAATTTATCTACAAGGAAATATACGTATTTCGTCCCAAATTTTTTTACAATGCCCTGAACCAAAGAGAGGAATTAATCTCACACCCAATTGATGAGATTATTAAAGACAATGATGAAAAATTTGTCATTTTAGATTCAATTGAACATCTTAAAATAAACATGGAATAGTCCTCATCAATTAATTCTAATAATTGCCGTTTTTCATCAAGGCTATAAACCCACAATTTTTAAAAACATTCCTTTGAAATTAATCTTAAGTTTTGAAAAATTATAACTTGGAGGTTTCGAAATGAGTCGGGTCGCAGAAGGACGGTTCTTCGGTGAGTTCACGAAGATGTTGAATTCTAGAGTAAAGGTTATAACGAATACAAAAACTTTTACGGGTGCGCTTCTTGGTTATGATCGCGATACGATGACACTTTGCCTTAAGGATGCTTACGACGCTCAGGGAGCTCACTATAACAAAATTATCATTTATGGCAAGACCATCCAAGAAATAATAGAAACTAAAAAAGCGTTTGATTTGAAGCGGTTAGCAGAAGATCTCCAAGCTATTTTTCCTCGTGGAGAGGTAAAATTAGATACGGAAGCGGATGCCATTATCGTGTTGAATAAGATAAAAGTTACTGAAAAGGGTGTCCAAGGTAGCGGACCATTAGCTGAACGCGTGCGTAACGTCTATGATAAATTCATCGAACAACTGGAAGCTGAAGAAGAAGAGGGAGAAGAAGAGGAACTTTAATATAAAACCAGTGGAACCATTAAATCCGACTGAAAGGTGATTCGATGCTCGAATTAACTGGAACTATTGATAAAATAGAAAAATCTAACATCAGCAATGTTGATTTAATCTCCATGACTACTAAAGATAATCAATCTAAATTAACATTGGAATTAGTAAAAGATATAAATCCGTTCAAGGAAGCCGCTCCTATTAAGATCATCTTTGATACTAACCCTGCCAAAGGAGACACTCAAAAATTAATTTTGAATGGATATATCTATTCTATCGATAAAAGTGATGATTTGAATAAAATTTTAATTAGTATTGGAGGACTCCAATTAAAGATTGAGACTCCCAATGAATATGATGATTTTAAAACAAAAAAAGATCTCAACATTCAATTCTTTTAACAGATTTGGTTTTAAACTTAAATTTTCAAAAGCAGGCTTTAAGAGGCTCAAATCCTTATGAGATTGGTTAAGAAACCACCTTTAATCTTAAAGGAGGGTAGTAAAAGAACTGAAGGAGAGGACGCACTTAGAGTTAATATTACAGCAGCTAAGGTAATTGGGGAAACCGTGAAAAGCACGCTTGGTCCAAAAGGAATGGACAAAATGCTGGTAGATCGCCTTGGAGGAATTGTCATTACTAATGATGGTGCAACCATCCTTGAAGAAATAGACGTTCGTCATCCAGCAGCTAAAATTATGGTCGAAATTGCTAGAACACAAGATAGTGAAGTAGGGGATGGCACAACTACGGCGGTATTGCTAGCAAGCGAACTTTTAACTCAGGCTGAAACCTTATTAGGATTCAAAATTCATCCTAATACCATTATAAATGGTTACAAGAAAGCCCTCGCAAAATCACAAGAATTACTTCAGACTTTATCTCTCTCCGTTTCACTAACTAATCTAAAAATCTTAAAAAGCATTGCAGAAAGTGCCATCAATTGCAAATTACTGAAAGATAAGGAAGAATATTTCGCCAATATTGCTGTTCAAAGCATTCTTAAAATCCAGGAAATTAGAGAAGATACCTCCTATGCAGATATCGAAAAAATTCAGATTGTTAAACACCAAGGTAATAGTTTATCAGACACGCTCATGGTGGAGGGCATCATTCTCGAGAAGGAGATTGAACATCCAGATATGATTAAAACGGTAGATAATGCAAAAATTGCACTGCTTAACGTCCCTCTGGAAATTGAGAAAACAAAGTTCGATACTGAGATTAGAATCGCTAATCCCCTTGATATAAAATCTTATTTAGATGAAGAAGAGGAAATTCTGCGAGCTATGGTAAAAAAAATTCGTGATGTAGGGGCCAATGTAGTGATAACACAAAAAGGTATGACACTTCTAATTGAACATCTCTTAGCGAAAAATAAAATATTGGCTATTAAACGAGTCAAGAAAAAAGAAATGATGAAAATTCAGAGAGCTGTCGGCGGGAAAGTCGTCTCAAGCGTAAATGACCTTACACCCGAATTTTTAGGAGATGCAGGACACGTCGAAGAAAAGTTAATTGGCACTAAAAAGATGGTCTTCATTGAAAAATGCCAAAATCCTCGTTCAGTCAGCATCTTAATACGGGGGAGCATCGAACACTTACTCCACGAAATTGAACGGACATTAATCGATGCAATGTCTGTAATCGCTGATATTGTGAGAAATAACAAATATATTACTGGTGGCGGTAGTATAGAGGTTGAATTAGCAAAAAAACTCAGAGAATTCGCGATAATAATCGGCGGTAGAGAACAGCTTGCGATAGAGGCTTTTGCAGGCACGCTTGAAACCATTCCAAAAGTCTTGGCTGCAAACGGTGGATATGACCCAATTGATGTTATAGTGGAATTGCGTGCCAAGCATAGTATAGAGAAAAATAAGTATTATGGGATTGATGTCTTTACTGGAAAGATAGTCGATATGAACGACCTTGGCGTTTTAGAACCATTGCTTGTGAAATTACAAGCACTGAAATCAGCAACAGAAGCCGCATCAATGATTTTGAAAATCGATGATGTAGTAGCAGCTAAATTAATAGCACCTGAAAGACGCGCAGGTGCCCCAGGTGTAGGTGGAGGACAATTACCACCTAACCTAGGACCGAATCCTATGAGCTAAATGCCGCGTTAGTGTAGCTGGTCAATCATCTAGGGCTCTCGATAATTAGGAGAAACCCTTGAACCCGGGTTCAAATTAGTTTGAAAGTTCTTCAAATTAGGAAAATCCCGGACGCGGCATTCTTATTTTTTTTCTTGGTTATTTATAGTTGAATACAAAATATCTCCTCAATTCATAGATATTAAACAATATTGAATTAAAATTCTTGTTAATACTTAAGGCGCGAAATTCATATATTGTCATTAGTTGAACTTTAGAAAATGAATCTCAACGAAAAGTTTAAAAGCCTCTCGTAATTTCTAATAGTAAAAATTCTATATTTGATTAAGTCCAATAGAATTGGTTTTTCCCCGTTAATTTATTTCATAAGAGCAATCTCTCTCGGAGAGGATTATACGCTAAATGTTCCAAAAATTATTAGATCATTGAGAAACTTTAGATTTTTGGGCATATTTAATCTTATTTTATTTAATGATTCATGAAATTTGAAGAAAAAGTTTGTGGCGAGTCCATATGGTTCATCCTTTAAAACAAATTGATAGCATTAAATTTGGAATCCTTTCACCAGATGAAATAAGAAAGTTATCCGTCACAAGAATCATTACAGCGGATACTTACGATGAAGACGGTCTACCAATCGATTCGGGATTAATGGATGGTCGACTTGGAACGATCGAGCCTGGCCAGCGCTGTAAAACTTGCGGTAATCGGGTAGGTGAATGTCCTGGACATTTTGGACATATCGAATTGGCAAGACCAGTGATACATGTGGGTTATGCTTCAACGATCCAGAAAATTTTACGAGCAATTTGCCGAAAATGTAGTAGATTAATCATTCCAGAGGAAGAGTTGGAAGAAATTCAGACAACTCGGGATTTTAATTCTACTGCAATCGCAGATAAAGATGAAATACTGGATACGCTGAAAAAAGCAGCAAAACTTACAGAGTGTCCATTTTGTGGTGAAAAACAAGTTAAAATCAAATTAGAAAAACCAACAACTTTCTATGAGAAGACAGATGCAGGTACAAACCGTTTAAATCCAAGTGAAATACGTGATCGCTTTGAAAGAATAACAAATGAAGACTGTCTGGCTCTGGGAATTAACCCAGAAGTCGCTCGCCCTGAGTGGATGATTCTCGTTGTCTTACCAATTCCACCCGTATGTGTTCGTCCTTCAATCACGTTGGATTCTGGCGTTAGATCTGAGGATGATATGACTCACAAACTTGTAGATATAATCCGTATCAATCAAAGGCTTCGGGAAAATATCGAAGCAGGTGCTCCTCAACTGATCGTTGAGGATTTGTGGGAATTGCTTCAATATCACGTTACCACTTATTTTAATAATGAAGTTAGTGGAATCCCACCTGCACGGCATCGGTCTGGCAGAGCTTTACGCACATTAGCACAACGATTGAAGGGTAAGGAGGGCCGATTTAGGAGCAATCTCTCAGGAAAAAGAGTCGATTTCTCTGCAAGAACCGTGATTTCACCGGATCCAAACTTGAGCATTAATGAAGTTGGCGTTCCATTCGATATTGCGAAAATCTTGACAATTCCTGAAAGAGTTACTGAATGGAATATTGATGAAATGAGGAAACTGGTCATTAATGGACCAGATACCCACCCTGGCGCAAATTACGTAATTAGGTTAGATGGGCGAAGAATAGATCTAAGATTTGTAAAGAATCGAGAAGCAGTTGCAGACACGCTTGAATCTGGTTTTGTGATTGAAAGACATCTGAAAGATAGAGATATTGTTCTCTTTAATAGGCAACCATCATTGCATCGTTTATCCATTATGGCCCATGAAGTTATCGTAATGCCCTTCAAAACCTTTCGGCTAAGTCTCTGTGTGTGCCCTCCATATAATGCAGACTTTGATGGTGATGAAATGAACCTCCACGTACCTCAAAGTGAGGAGGCACAAGCGGAAGCTCGCATTCTAATGCGCGTCCAAGAACAAATTCTTACTCCACGGTATGGTGGACCAATTATTGGTGGAATTCAAGATTACATTTCTGCTGCATTTATTTTAACGCGTAAATCTTCCTTATATACCCGCGATGAAGTGGGTAATCTTTTAATGGCTGCTGGTTATATCGATCCGGATGATCCAAAAGATCGCTACGAAATCCCGCCACCTGCCATTCAATATCCCCAAGAATTGTGGACAGGAAAACAAATCATAACTGTATTACTCCCAACAGGCATAAACCTCTCACTTAAGGCAAAAGTTTGCCGACGTTGCGATTCATGTAAAAAGGAAGAATGTCCCTATGATGGGTATGTCTTGATTAGAAATGGACAATTATTAACTGGAATAATCGACAAAAAAGCAATAGGTGCTGGACAACCTGAGAGCGTCTTGCATCGAATTGTTAAAGATTATAGCACGAAAAAAGGAAGACAGTTCTTGGATTCAGTCGCTCGTATGTTGATTGAGGTCATCACGAATATTGGATTTACAATCGGCCTTGATGATGTTGAAATTCAAGAAGAAGCTGACGCCCGAATTGGTTATATTTTGAACAATGCCGGCGATATGGTTAATAAATTAATTGAGGTTTATAAAAGAGGGGAACTACAACGTCTACCAGGGCGGACTTTACTCGAAACTCTCGAAATGAAGATAATGGGTGTTTTATCAGAAGCTCGAGATGAAGCAGGGCGGATAGCTGGAGAATATCTAGGAATTGACAAACACATTGTCATTATGACAAAGACAGGTGCAAGAGGAAATCCCCTTAATCTTGCACAAATGGCAGCATGCGTTGGCCAACAGTCAGTACGGGGCGAACGAATCATTCGAGGTTACCGCCAACGGACACTGCCTCACTTTCAAAAAGGCGATCTGAGTGCGCCTGCCCGTGGATTTGTAAACTCTAGTTATTATAAAGGCTTATTGCCAATTGAATTTTTCTTTCATGCGATGGGAGGACGTGAGGGCTTAGTTGATACTGCTGTCCGTACCAGTACGAGTGGTTATATGCAGCGTCGCTTGATCAATGCTCTCCAAGATATTAAGGTCGAATATGATGGGACGGTGCGAAACGCGATTGGAGCCATTATTCAATTTAAATATGGGGAAGATCGCATTGACCCTGCGAAAAGTGATCACGGAAAGGCAGTTAATACTGACGTCATAATAGAAAAAGTGATTAGCGAAACAGAATTCAAAGGACCTGCCATTAATTATGAAGTTCCTGATGTCAAAAATCGAATTGAAGAATTATTAAATACTGACCAGCTTCCAAAATCGATTATTGATAAAATTATTTTTGAAGTGGAAAATTTACAGCTCGATAAGAATCAATTTGATGCTTTTATCAAAGAAACATTAAGATCATATCATAGAGCGCTGATTGAGCCGGGCGAAGCTGTAGGAATTGTCGCCGCCCAGTCAATCGGGGAGCCGGGGACGCAAATGACTTTAAAAACTTTCCACTATGCTGGGGCAGCCGAATTCAACGTGACTCTTGGATTACCTCGGCTCATTGAAATTGTTGATGCTAGGAGAAATCCCTCTACTCCAACGATGACTGTCTATTTAGAAAGTGAGGAAGAAGACGAAAAAGAAATGGAGGATAAAGCCCGAGAAATTGCTCGTTTGCTCGAATTGACAAAAGTTGAAAACATTGCGACGTCCGTCGATATCGATCTCGCTACCATGAATATCGTAATCACGCTTGATCAAGATTTAATGAAAGATAAAAAAATTGAATTAGATGTTATAAAGAAACGAATTGAAGCTCAATTGAAAGCTTTTAAGAAAGAGGACATCAAAGGATCCAAAAATATAGTCACTTTAGACCCCAAGACGGACGACTTAGACAAACTTCAAAAGCTTCTTGAAAAAATCAGGGAATTACCCATCAAGGGGCTCAAGGGCATCAACCGCGTGATCATCCGCCAAGATGAAGAAACGAATGAATTCAAAATCTTTACAGATGGAACCAACTTCAAGGGAGCTCTCTTAATTCCCGGTGTTGATTCGAAGCGAACCATAACCAATCACATTCGTGAGGTAGAATCAACTTTGGGAATTGAAGCTTGCAGGACAAGTCTAATAAGCGAATCTAATAATGTACTGGAAGAGCAAGGACTTGACGTTGATATAAGGCACATTATGCTCGTTGCCGATTTGATGACCTGCAGTGGATCCATCCGACAGATTGGTCGACATGGCATTAGTGGACAGAAATCTAGCGTCTTAGCTCGTGCAGCCTTTGAAGTCACGATCAAACATCTACTCGAAGCCAGCATTCGTGGAGATGAAGATCCACTTAAAGGAATCACTGAAAATGTCATAATCGGGCAAGTTATTCCATTAGGAACAGGTGGGATCGATCTCTTAATCAAGCCCACGAGGAGATCACGCTCCTAATTGAATTTTCTCAAATATTCATTCACTGAAACCATTTCAAAATTGGAAAAGATTATAAATGGAACGATTGAAGTAAAAAACAAATAATTTAAGTAAATGATCCTAATACTACTCGTGAGAAGCTTCTAAGATTTGGAGAAATTAAATGATAGACGTCGATAATGCAATAAAAATCGCATTAAAAACTGGAACCGTGCAAATTGGGAGTAAAAAATCCATAAATCTCGTGAAAAATGACCAAGGTAAATTAGTTATTGTAGCTAATAATTGTCCCAAAGATATATTAGAAGAATTAAGGGCAAATAGTAAATTCTCCGATATTAAAATTTATCAATACAAGGGTTCAAATTGGGATTTAGGCTTCTTATGTGGAAAGCCGTTCATGATTTCAACCCTTGTAGTATTGGATCCTGGTGACAGTGATATTTTAAAGCTTCAAGAAGAAAGTTCTAATTAGGAGATAAGTAAAAAAAGAATGATGAATAAAAAAATGGATATCAAATTAGGCGGCAATGAATAAATGACAACAGGAATAAAACTCGGCGGGAATGAAATTCGGTTTATCTCACTATTTGAAAGTATCACGGGTGCCGTTGCACAAGATTGTATCATAAGCGATGAAAGAATCATTTTCATCGTGAAAGCGGGCAGTATTGGCTTAGCCATTGGCAAGAGAGGAGTCAATATCAAAAGAGTTCGTGATTTTCTTCAAAAACCCATTGAGGTTGTTGAATTTGCACAATCACCTGAAGATTTTATTAAAAATACATTGGCTCCGGCAAGAATTAAAATGATAAACGTGACTGAGCGAAGAGATGGTAAAAAGATTGCAATGGTCACGGTTAATGAGCAAGACCGTGGCATAGCTATCGGTAAAAATGGAAAAAATGTTGCTCGAGCACGATTATTAGCTAGACGTCACTACAACATTGAGGACGTTATCATAAGTTAGTTTTATGAATTTTTAGAATAGGAGCTGAAGGTCGGTTCTTTGTGAAGAATAGCCCTTGTGTTCTCGTTTTAGGGTCGCTCGCTTTTGATCATATAATGGAATTTCCTTATCTATTTGGCGAGACCATTGTGGTTGAACCAAATAAAAATTTGAACGCGGCTTTTACTGTTAAGAATATGACCGTATTGCGTGGAGGCACTGGAGGCAATATATCTTATAGTTTAAGTTTATTAGATGCTGACTGTATTTTAATTTCTGCAGCGGGCAAAGATTTCTATGAACGGGGCTACCATCGATGTTTTCAAGAAAAAATAAATCTTCGAGTTGAAATTTATGATGATCAATACACCGCCGCCGCGTATATCATATCTGATGTTAATAACAATCAAATTACGGCATTTCATGAAGGTGCCTTGCTTAACTTAGAAAACATTGATTTACATTCAAAAATAAAGCCCGAGGATAACATTAAAATCGCAATCAATGCTCCCAATCCAATTAACGCAATGATGAAATATGCTCATCAATTAAAGGAACTAGAAATTCCAATGATTTTCGATCCTGGTCAACAAATTATTAATTTCACAAGAGAGCAATTGAAGGAAATTGTTCCCCTTACCTCATATTTAATAGTCAATAGTGCTGAATTCACGCTTATCGAAAAAGCGTTAGAAACTGATATTCATCATTTAGAAGATCAAATCGATACAATAATCGTTACTTTAGGGAATACAGGCTCGCTCCTCTATCATCGTGGTGAAAAATCCACGATTCCCATTGCTAAAGCTGACAAAGTCGTTGATCCCACGGGTGCAGGCGATTCTTTTCGGGCTGGCTTTTTAAAAGGGATTTTGAGCGATTTTTCCACTAAGGAAGCATGCCAGCTTGGCGCTGTAATGGGCTCTTTTTGCGTTGAAGCTCCCGGCGGTCAGGGCCATTCCTGCACCCTACCTGAAGTGGAGGCTCGTTACAAAAAATATTTTGGAGAACTCCCCAAGCCCTTATAATTTAGAAATAAAGGATCTCCCTTGCGCCTGATTTTACATAATATTCTTGAATATTTTTATGATCTGCGTGTGATGAAAGCGCGAAAGATTGTACTGAAAAATTTTGAGTCAAGGCCCAACCCGTACAAATAGCAATAGCCTCCGTATTATATTTATTTTTTAATTTAGGTAGATATTTTTTATTATACATGAACATTGGTAACAAGAAAACCTTCTTTCGTTTAAATTTTGGAGTTTTCTCCTGGACAAAATCATCAAGACATTTATCAAAAGGATTTCTTCGATATTGAAAGTTTCCCAAAGGATAATAGTTGCTATGTATTAAGTTGTGATAGAATATCGAAGGATGAACGCAAATATCACAATTCAGGGTCGAATTATTAACTAAATCTGTAAGCTCTTGGCCTGTTCCAAGTTTTCTAGCAAAAATTACCGCGGTATTATGGTTCGTTAGAACCGCCTCTATCCACTTTAATATATCCCTATAAATGTCAGTCCGTGAAGGAAACACGTACTTTCTATCAGAATAAGTTGAATCTGTAATCAATGTACCATTTTTACCCTCTAATATACTCCCTTTTTGCATTCCCATTCGAGCTTCTATACAAAAATCGCCAGTATAAATAATTTTCTTCTGTTTATAAGATATTCTGAACTGTAATGAACCAATACAATGGCCTGCATCGAAAACTTGTATTTTAATTCCATTTAATTCTATTACGTCCCCATTCTCAACAATTCTAATATTTTTTCGCTTATTGAATTCCTTTCTTGATCTTTCATTAATTATCTCTAATGTAGGACGGCTCATGTAGATTGGTTGAGAAAATTTCTCTAAAGATTGTATCTTCACATGATCCCCATGAGCGTGTGAGACCAATCCAATATCTGAATCTTGGTGGGAAAGGGGATCGATAAATAAATGGTGGTTATTTAAGATTATATGAGTTCCTGATTTTCTATATATTTCCACTTAAACCATCTGCGCATTGGTAAAGAGAATGAAGATAAGTTTGGAGTATTTCTTTCCTTTTTAGATATTATCTGATCTACCGTAAAAGTCTTTTCATTTGAACCGGCGGAATTCACGTTACAGAATTTGCTCCGACATTATTCCTACTTTTAATCTGAGTAAGAAAAAGTTGCGTTTTTTCGAATTTAATCAAAAAAGAAATAAAAGTTTAAAGGTACATCTCTATAAGTTCAATTAAATCAATCACTTCTATGGAGGATTCATTGTATCTAGCCGCTCGCGCTAATATATCTTCACAAGTAGGACACATCGTGACCAAATATTCCGCCCCAGTTTTCTCTGCCTCAGTAATTCTGTTCGTGGCAATATCTATCGAAATATCGGCAAATTCAGAAAGTAACCCACCACCACCGCCACAACACTTTGCATCATACTGATTATGTACCATTTCAATGATTTGAATTCCTGGCAAGCTCTGGATTATCTTACGAGGTTCTTCAAAAAGTCCCATTATTCGCCCAAGATCGCAGGGATCATGCCACGTGACTTTCTTTTCAATTTTTTTTGTGAATGCTAATTGCTTTTTCTCGATGAGGTCGAGTAATTTTTCAACAACATGGAATACTTTCGGTTTAAAATTCGGATTAATTTCTGGAATGATTTTTTTAAAAGATTTATAACAGCTTGGACAAGGCGTGATTATCTCCTCAATTCCTTTTTGCTCAAGTGTTGCGGTGATTGGTTCTGCATTCGTTTTAAATTCATCCCAGTAGCCAGTAGTATATAAGGCACTTCCACAACAATCTTCTTCTCCTAAATAATTGAGTTCTAATCCGGCATTTTGCAGGATTTTTACCATTTTGACCAAAACTTCTGGTGCTAAGAGGGAATAAACGCATCCTGCAAAGAATAATTGCTTTGAATTTTCATTAAATTTTAAATCTTTCGCCCATTGACTTTTCTCTTCTAAAGACTTCCCTTGCGGGTTTTTGTATTTTAATATTCTTTCTTTTACCCGACGATGTCCTCTTAATTCGAATCCGAGTTTCACTAAATCCGCCCTAAGCGTTTCGATGATATCAACCGTGGGTAATGCGCACCGTATGAGGCAATCTCCACACACGCAACAGAGTCCCAAGTATTCCAATAATTCCTTGCTAGGCTTGATGGTTCCTTCCAGTAAACCTCTAGCAATTTGGTTTCTCCCCCTACTACTAAACGCCTCGAAGCGATAAATCTCATAAATCGGGCACTCTTCTCGACAGAAGCCACAACGCGTCCTGTTACATGTATAAATGTCATCTCTTAACTTTTCAATGTACAAAATCTACAACTCCATTAGTAAAGGAAAGAAACCTTTTTGAATCCCAAATACTTTTTACGGGAAGAAGGTATTAATTTTTAATACTTTGAAGTAAACTTAAGAGATAAATATTTCTTGAAACTCGAGGAATACATAACATGCCGGGTTCGAAATCACCAAGAGGCGAATTTGCGGGACTTGCGCTCAAGAAGAAGCGCAAGAAGTTTCGTTGGAAGGATACCGCATATAAAAGAAGAATCCTAAAACTTCGGAAGAAAGCTGACCCGCTGGAAGGCGCCCCGATGGCAAAGGGAATCGTTCTCGAAAAAGTAGGGATCGAGAGCAAACAGCCGAACTCAGCCATTCGAAAATGCGTGAGGATCCAACTTATTAAGAATGGAAAACAAATCACCGCGTTTCTGCCAGGCGATGGTGCTCTAAACTATATCGATGAACATGATGAAGTGCTTGTCGAAGGGATAGGTGGAGCCAAGGGGCGTTCTATTGGTGATTTACCTGGCGTTCGTTGGAAAGTAATCAAGGTCAACAACGTTGACCTGAACGAGTTGATAATTGGTAAAAAAGAAAAACCCATTCGTTAGATTTCCGACTCCTTTTTAAGAATCATTATCAATTTAATGAACATGAACCGGGTCTGTGTTGTCAAATCAGGGTATCAAATTTCATACGACAAATCACTTCTCCATAATTTTAATTTTAAAAATTTACGAATTAATTTAAGATACCTTTTATGCGGGCCTCCGAGATCACGCGGTGAAGGATTATTTTTTAGGATTATCCTTGGAGATAAAGGAAAGTGCATACAATGTATCTTTTTCTATAAAACCCAATGGATTCCATATCACCCTCACGATTATCATCCATTTTATATTTATTTAGATGATGTCAACGATGTATCCTCTCTCATCATTGATGATGGGCATCATTTTTCCAAATTAAGAGCAGTACAAAAGGGAGTTAAACGCACCTCAATTGATCTCACGATTTTTTTACCGGACCATGGGATGACAGATCAAATAAAAGGAATTAGCAAAATTTTTCAGCCCAAATTGATCCCTCTCCTACCTGATCAGATAGAAAGATGGTGGCTAATCAATAATATGGCCCAATTAAAGTTGCGAACAAAACTCATAGATCCTTGGGCACCCGGACTAATTCCAGATACTCCATCCAAAAAAGTCTCTCTATTATATAGATTAAACCAATTACTACCATTTAAAATCCCTTCACCTATAAAAAACAATATCAAATTTACATTTCGAGATGAATCTGCATGTCCCATCTGTCACAGCCTGGAGACTTTAGATTTTATACCATTGGTTCGGAGTAAAACTACAGGTAACTATATCCTGCGAAAAAAAATGACCTGTAAAAATAACCATGAATATTCTATCAGATATGATTTTGAAAAGGGCATGATAGAATTAGACTAACTTTTAAGAATTTTAATACTTTTTATACAGGCTTTTCCCCTGAAATTGCACCATTGGTTTGATTTGAAAAATTTCTAGGATTGTCGGGCAAATATCTATGAGCCTCGGGGAATGAATTGATATATCCTCAATAACTCTATTCTCTGAATCAAAAATAATGAGTGGAACTTTCAATTCTGCTTGAGTAGCCCCTCCGTGACTACCATTTAATATTTCATCCCCAAATTCAAATCCTGTCTTTGCACACACCACCAAGTCCCCCGTTCTCTCGTGAGTCAAATGAGCTCTCTTAATTTCTGCCGAGTTTAACACCTTATCAACAAAAGGCAACGTTCGTAAGTACTTCTCTACCTCTCCTAAATCATCTGAATATACGTGACAAGTTCTATGTGATGCCAAGCATTTTACCTTAAATCCTCCATCTCCCAACTCTTTTTCCAGATTTATGTTTGTATGAACAGTAGTCATTCCATGATCTGCAGAAATTATAAATATGAATTCAGATTTTACTTTATCTTTGACTTTCGATATTAATTTATCGCATTCTTCCAACACTTCTAAATAATTTGATGATTTGGGTCCCATTCGCTCGCCAAATCCATCGACACCTTGAAAATTAACCATGTAAAATCGAATATCAGGTGCAAGGGAGCTCTCCAAGTGGTTGAAAATGGATTGATTCTGTTTCTCCAATGGCATTTCATCAAAAATTTTTTTCTTTACAATCACGGAAGCGCCCTTTGATACTGGCTCGCAGATAGAACATGTAGGAAAAGGTAATAACTCAAAGAGGGTTGGTGCCATAATGTTCTCATTTGGATCAAAATAATCAAAATTCCGAATGCATTTGTTTTGGCGATCCCAAAATTGATTACCAACCATTCCATGCTGATCTGGATAGGTACCGGTAATGATCGATGAATGCCCCGTATAAGTGGCCGTCGGAAAAACGGCCTCACATTCTAATGTTATTTTTCCCCCCTCTGAAAGTTCATCAAAAAATGGAGTGTTCGCTACTTTTAATTCTGTAGTTGGGCATCCATCTAAAATAAACAGAAATAATCTCATTTATATCCCTATATCAATAAATTCTTTAAAAATTATCTAATGTCAGCCAATCTATAATCTCTTTTACATTCTCAGCCGTAATTGTAACCATAATAGGTCCAAGAAAATCCTCTTGCTCTGGATCCTTCACGAAATGAACACGTCCCGCAAAAGCGGCTTGTTTATTTAAGAAGAAATCGACCGATTTATCATTCATATTCCCTAAAAAAATCTTACGAGCGGAATTTCGGATGCGTTGTTTTCGTAACTTTTCTCGAATTAGTGAAAGTGAATTTCGTTCCGAGCTTTTAAAAACCAGATCTGTTTTCTCATCCGTTCTTTCTTCTTCAATATGAGGGTTTTGGAAGATTTTTTGAAAGCATAGTTCAATTTTCTCCCGATCCTCCGTAGGATGTATTGGCGTTTTAGCAACGATATTAATATTGTCATCTCCATTTATTTTCTTTAATCAACCGCAATATTTTGCTGATTCGTCGTTTTAATGGGTTTATTCTACCTTCATTCACGAACATGACGTCCGCAAGTGCTATAATCTTGGCAATTCCTGCATTTATCTCCCTAAAATCACGTTCTTGAATTACCTTTAAATTCTTGGAATCATCAAAGCGACTCCTTTTTCGAATTCTAGCGTAGCGAGTGCGGGGCGAGGCGTGAATTGCAACAATAAAGAATTTGTTTAAATGTTTTCGAAAAAGTTCTACTTCCTCAAAACTGCGTAATCCATCAATTATTACTACGCTCTTCTCTATTTCAGAAAGCTTTGGAAGTGTTCGCTTTGCTACGATATTCATTCCTTCTTCTTCGCGGATCTTCACCATAACCGTTCCAACATTTTCCGAATTGATTTCTAACCCCCTATCAATACAAGTTTGTCTGATAACATCCCCCATTACAATTGTCGGAATACCTAACTCCTTCGCTACCTCTGAAACAATCGATTTTCCGGAGCCCGGTAGCCCAACTACACCAATACCTGTTTTCTGAATTTTTTTTAGGTTATCCATATTAACAACACTCAAATCCCGGCGATCACTAGGTAATTTAATAAAATAAATAAATTATATTTCTTAATATTTTTTAAGAGGTTAATTAAAATGCCAGATGTCGATGTAAAGGGATTCATACTTAATGGTCCTGAGATGCTGATGCAGAATCTCATTCAATTATCGCAAGGTGAAAAACAAGAGCCCATTAATTTCAGTAAGGTATTGCGAACTTTTGTTCTCAATAGCGAGGTAAAAGCGGAAATCAGCTCCGCAGGCTCAACTGCCACGAAGATCAGTGGTATTGTCGATTGGATTGGGGAGAGAAAGGATGGACAAAAGGGGATCGAACTGTTCCTCCGCGGCAGATCAGGAAATAAAGTTTTTATTCTTGGAGGTAACGTCGAACAAGCCCTCTTCAATGGATCAAAGCGATCTCTCATCATCTCGGAAACCCCTGAGCTTTGTCCCATATGCAAATCCATCATGTCCGCAAAAGAAACGACCATCTCATGTCCTTCTTGTAGTGTTAAAGCCCATAAAGATCATTTTCTTGAATATATCAAAATTCATGGGACCTGTCCTAAATGTGGCAAGCGGCTCTCGATGAAACAAAAGGGCCAAAGCGGAAATCAATAATATATAAAAACTACCCTTTATTTTTAAAAAATCACTGCTTTTATCTTTGTTTGTAAACCATCGTCCATTTTATTTATTTTTTATGAATTAATTGCGCATTTCACTTGGCATGTTGGAGGGAGAGAGCATGCTGAAAATTACCCTTGTTAGCTTTAAATATGAGCATTTTGAGATTCTTAATGCCACTATTTAAGAATCCTGGAGGCGCATTATCGCAATTCATCACTAGATGAGATAAAAAATGAAATTACAACAAATTTGGGTTATTTCGAGCAATGGGCTGCAATTATTTTCCTATACAATTAATAATAGAGATAAGATCACAAATCAAGACAAAAAAATAAATAACTTCTTGAAGGCTAGTGGAATATATAATATTTTGACTTATTTTAATGATTTTTTACTAGGTGAAAAAACCGATGCGCTTCTAACAAATGATTTATTATGGGTTATTCACTATCAAGTAATCCATCACTATGATACTAAGAAGATTCTAGAATTTGCCGTTATTGCCGTGGCGCAAATTGATTTAACGATACCGGTAATCGATCAAAAAAGGGTGTTACTTGAGTTTTGTAAGAGGATAGCACTCGAATTTTATGAGGAATGCGGGGAATATGTTGAGGCATTCACCAATATAAATTTAAAAATGTTTGAGGGTTTCCGACCGAGATGCATCCGCTTAATTAAATCATTCGAAGAAGACATAGCAGAGATGCTTGAACAACGTTTGGTGGCCTGGCATCAGAAAAACAAGTGATCAGATCTATTATTGTTAACTAATCCATGCTCTTTTAGAAATAAAGAGAAAAGAAGAAATTAAAAAATTAAATGCGATCTAATTCCCCAAGGGCATCCTTCAAATCGGCTTCTTCGCCCTCTGCAACTTCCTCGATGGGTGGTTTTTCACCCAAGAATTCTGCAAGTACTTTATCCAATTCGGATGAAGCAGACTTCATAACGAGTCGAATCATACCGATATTTACGTCTTTATCGGTGATAATACAGAGAACTCCTTGAGATCCAGTATTAGCTGCAAATATTTTCCCGTCATCGAACTCAGATGTTACGATGTTTAGGTTGCCAATATCGAGGCTCTTACCTTGCTCTTCGCTTGCACAGAAGACCGCGGAGGCAATGGCCCCAATCCCATCAACATCTACTGGATAGTAACTGAATTTACTGACGTGAGCAATTGTTAAACCAGTTCGATCTGCTAAAATGACTTTTTTTATGCCCGGTTCTGCCTTGATTATCTTCGCAAGAATCCTATCAAATGACTTAACATCCATTTTATTCGACTCCAAACTATTTCTATACTTTAATGATGATTACATTATAAAACTTTATCCAATTAAAAACTTTATTGTGCTTATTTATATATTTTTATTAAAGCAAAGTGAATCTAATTTATTAGTCTGGAAGGAGATCACCAAAAGGTTTATTTTCCGCGAAATTCTCCTTCAATAGATCAAGGAGACGAAAAATCTCAAGAACTAATTAAAGATAATACTGCAGTAATGGCACCTAATTTCGCTTTAATTAATGTATCGGCTCCACAAATCACCAATACATCGTCTATTTGAAAATTATGATTTGATATAAGATAACTTAATAGGGTTGAATGCTGCTTTTCCAAGTAATCCTTTCCAAGCGTCGGTATTTCTAAATGCTTATTTCCTTTATAAATTAATGAGGTAATCGATTTCGCACCAATCGAAATGGCTGAATCCCTCAGACTAATTCCGGAGCCAATTTTGGTGGAGACCCCTCTTACCAAACAACCTACATTGAATTTTGCATTTGTAAGTTCTTCGGCCTCCTCTATAGTTTGAATGGAAATTAGTTTTTTGGTTAGATCTTTAAGCACTTTTATGCCTTTTTCCGCAAGAACATGTCCTTTTTTTCCTTCAACATCTATCAATTGCGCCTCTTTTAACCGATTTACGAGAGTGCGAATGGATCCTGCTCCTAAATCAAGAATATTCCCCAATTCATAGCGCCCAATAGGTCCCTTCTCTTTAATTATCTTCAAGGCCAGCACGAAATGTGCTGAACGAAATAAATGCCCAGGCCCTTTTCGTTCTATTAAATTTTGGATGGTTTCCAATTCTATCCTCTAATTCTGAATGGTTATCGCTTCTGAATCGTGTTTAAGCTTATAGAGAGTATTAAAATTTATGAATTTTTTGTGGAGTGGGATAGAAATTTTTATATACCAAATAGTACAAATTGTGCTAGACGTAGTACAGATTGTCCTACTAATGGCAATCATCAAAACAAAATTTTGAAGTTGATACTAATGAAAAAACCTATATTGGTAGTATTAAGCGCATTATTATTATTCAGTTTAGCATTTACCATTCCGATCAGCGTGAATGCAAATTCTTCAATTAGTTCAGTGGTTGCAGGTGACCAGATCTCGTGGGAAGTGACAGATTATAATGAAACAAACAATTTATTTGATCCAGCGGATTGGTGGAGGACTTCTGATTGGGCCCTTCTTGGCCAATACAATCTTAGCATTGGAGATTTCATAAGCTTCTTAATAATAGATCCTGCTGCGTGTACCGGGACTCTTGAAATTGGAAATTTAACCCTATCGTTAACGACCAGACATGACATTGGATTCAATTTAATCATAGTTACAGGTCCTGCAGGATTTTACATATATTCATTCGATCCTGCATTTATTTCGCATACTAATTGGAACGAGCAAACAGAATTGGCAAACAATGCTTCGAGTGAGCAAGGCGCTTCTTTAACCGTTCAAACATCCTCTGGAGTGTTCTTAGGAGAAAATCGACAAACCATTTCCTTCAATTGGAATAAGAGCGGAACAATTAGCAATTCGACGTACGATTACCAAACGGGAATTCTTTTACATCTATATGCAAAAAATGGAAATTGGATTCTTGAAATGCAAATTTCTGGCATTACTTACCAAGCCATTCCTGGATTTTCAGGAATTCTTGTTACATTTACTTTAATAGGTTTGATAGTATTGATTCAGCTTTTCAAGAAACCTAAAATGGTTGAAATATGAAAAGAACAAACATTTGGACGTTCCTTGGACTGATATTTATTCTTACGATACCTTTAATTATATTTAACTTTAGTTCAAGTTCGTACCGCGTGAATTCAATAAACGCGGATTGGAAGGGCGAATTTTTTCCCTTAATCACTAAAAATGTATCTAATATAACGCTAATTTTGAATTATAACGATGGAGAGAACATTACCATTTTTAATATTACCCTAATTGGTGATATTTCACCATATAACGCCACGCTTGTTGTATTAGGAGATCAGAATATCAATGAATATTGGGCGATTAATGGGGTCTTTGTTAAAGGGTTGCGTATTAATGGCACTTGGTATACAAATGGGGATAATGGGCGAAATTGGCTTTATTATGTAAATGGTATTTTACCTGGTGTAAGCAGTTCTGTATTTGAATTAACCAATGATTCAGTAGTAGAATGGAGATTCACGGCGGCAGATCCATTTCAAGGGCAACCCAATTTAAATGGCGATTTTTGGTTAATTGCAGGAATAGTTATAGGTGTTATAGGTTTATGTGCAGTTGCCATAATCTTAATTATTAAAAAGGGTATGTAATTTATGTAAGAATAAGATATTGGTGAATTTTAGGTGTTTAAGCGAGAAACCGAAAAACAAGAATCTACTGAACATAAATCCTATGAAAATACAAAAAACTCCGCAGAATCATTTATGTATCAAAGACTTTCAATCAAAATTACATTAGTTTCTGTTTTTGCCGCCTTATCTATTGGGGTTAGTTATGTATTAGCCCCTTTAATCAATATAGAACTTATGTCAGTTCTTCTCTTCATTGCAGGATTTCTATACGGTAAATATATCGGAGTATTTGTCGGTTTAATTTCTTCAATCATTTATTACGGTTGGAATCCTTTTGGAGTTCCTCCTATCCCACTCTATTTGGTATGTGTTAGCTTAATGGCATTTGTCGGGTTTATTGGGGGTTTAGTGAAAAAATCCAAACCCTCGATTACCAAAATCAAAATTAAAAGATTAATAGACGTCGGTATCGCAGTATCTGCAGTTGGGGTAGGCTTAATACTTCTCGGGTATTTTTTTAGTCTAATTCCTGCTTTACAAGTATTTCCAGGAAGAGAATATCTCTGGCCAATGTTCTATAACACGTTTTACATAATTGGAATAATTTTAATACCTGTTGGAATTCCAATCTCTATTATTGGAATTATTAATCGGAAAAAGTTATCTGAAGAATATCTTCAAATTGCTAATCTGAAGAACATTTTGAAACTCGCTTCAATTGGATTATTGTATACTTTCATTTTCGAAATGCTTACGACAGTTGTATTTGCCTACCTTTACTACAATGGAAATATAATGATTGCATTTGCCGTCGGATTTCCTTTTACGTTAATACATTTGATTTTCAACACGATAATCTTTGCCGCTTTAGTTTTACCAATACACGATGCGGTAGCGTCAATTTGAGAGAGCAATGAATATCTTCTGTGGTATTAACCGATGGAGGGAAAGAATTTTATCTCGCATCTTAACATGCTCTGCGTAGAATTCAATACTTTAATGGAATCTGTAATAAAAAATAATATATCTGAGGGGATTTTGCTATCCGGGGGTCTGGATACAAGCATTATTGCTTCTGTAGCATCAAATTTTATGTCCCTAAAAGCCATTACCGTTGGTTTCCAAAATGCCCCAGCACCTGATCTTGAATATGCAAGCTTGATGGCAAAGAAATTAGAACTCAAACATTTTATTCATATTTTTGATGAGAATGAATTATATGAGGCCCTTCCAAAGGTCATTAAAATTACGGCTTCTTTTGATCCTATGGAAATTCGTAATAGCGTAGTAATTTATATTGGCTTGAGAATTGCAAAGGAGAATGGGGTTCACATCATTCTAACAGGTGATGGGGCAGATGAACTCTTCGCAGGCTATAGTTTTCTCTTCGGTCTTGAAAAAGAGAAATTGGATTTTGAACTAAAGAGATTATCCGAAATAATGATGTTCTCTACGACTCCTTTAGCGAAAGCACTTGAAATGGACGCTAAAATTCCCTTTTTAGACGCGAAAATTCAAAAATTCGCGCGAAATTTAGATTCGGATTTCAAAATTCATAAAGAAAATGGACAAATTTACGGTAAATGGATATTGCGTAAGGCTTATGAGGGAATTTTACCAAGTTCCATTTTATGGCGAGTTAAAACACCAATTGAAATAGGTTCTGGATCCACAATCCTCCCTGAATTCTTTAAACGAAAGCTTAGAGATACTGAATTCCTTGACAAGAAAAAAAAGTATTATGAAGAAGATGGTATAACGATTCGTGATAAAGAACATTTATTTTATTATGAAATTTACAAATCTATACTTGGCATTCCACGCCCCACTGATCCTGACGAGAAAACTTGCCCCCAATGCAATTCTAATGTTCATCAAAGAGCAACCTATTGCCGAACGTGTGGCGCATATCCGATCTAACCTCCGTTTTTACATAATACTTTTCAAAAATTCCGTAATTAATTTAAATAATTTGTTAATTTCTTTAATTTGGAACCCAGCTTCGGATTGTAAGTAGATGAAAAGCATTTTTAAATTGAAGATTGACGACATTCCAATTGAAAAAAAATATATTGAGAGGTTCAAATCTAATGGATTCTCCACCTTTTTCCCGCCGCAGGCATTAGGGGCAATAGCTCTATTTGACATGCCAATTATTGATGAAATTATTGAATTTGACCATAAATCTTATTCCGAATTTCAAATCCCCTTTTTTAAATTATTTCATAAGAGAGTTCGGCAAGTTGATCAGGAGAATCCACCCTTAGGGGATGACATAAATCAATTTACGGATTCGCGTGAAAATTATTTGTTTTGCATTCCAACGGGTGTAGGAAAGACATTATTGGGGATGCTAGCTGCTATAAAGGCGCTCCCCTTCAAAACTTTATGGTGTTTTACCTTAAAAGCAATCGCGAATGAAAAATACATGGATTTTAAAAACTTGTTTGAAGATTTAGGAATAAGAGTTGGCATTAAAACCGGTGATTATTCCACCGAAAGAGATAATTATTTAAGTCGTTATGACTGGATCGTTGCTACGCCTGAAGCCGCGGATGGTCTCCTCACCTCAAAACCCTCATGGTTGAAAGAAGTGAAATTGGTCGTCTTAGATGAAATTCATTTAGTTCGCGATGTAGGACGGGGGTTTAAATATGAGGATGTGGTAGCAAAAAGCCATTACCATAATTTCAATTTAATTGGGTTGAGTGCAACCGTAACTAATGCAGTAGAAATGGCCCGTTGGTTGAATGCAAATTTAATTTTTAGCGATTGGCGAATGGTACCCCTCAAAAAGGGCGTCCTCTATGGTCGCCAAATTTTCTATTCAAAGAAAAATGTGACAAGTTTTCGTAGAGTCTCTCCAGATGATGCGATTAATGCAGCAATGACTTTTTTTGAAGATGGAGAACAGGTTCTCTGCTTTGTCGATAGTAGAATGCGCATTCAGGAGAAGGCAAGAAAGTGTGTTAAACTCTTAAAAAAGCGGGGATGGCAACCGAATGATGAAATTTCCATTCCAAATACAGAATCAGGGGTAGGAGAAATTCTAAATGAACTTGTTAAATACGGCATCGCATTTCATATGGCTGGTCTGTCTTTAGAAAACCGCAAAGCTATCGAGGATTTATATCGTGCAGGATTAATTAAAATTATTTGGGCAACACCAACACTCGCAGCAGGAGTAAACCTTCCGGCGAAACGAGTCATTCAAGTCGGCTATAAACGCGCAACTAGGGGCCGATGGGAGATGCTGCCGGTAATCGAAATGCACCAACGATGGGGTCGTGCTGGACGACCTCAATATGACAAATTAGGTTATGGCTATGTCACTGCACGAAAATCTCCTACTGATGAATCTGGTGAAAGACTAACTAAAGAAAAAGAAATTGCTCGTCTAATAGATAGGTACGTGAATGGGGAACCCGAGCCCATACGAAGCAAATATCTGGTCGAAACAAATCTATATTGTAGTTTATTACGCTGCATTCGCGCAAATTACGCGAGAACAATCGATCAAATTTTGAAATATTATCAAAATACCCTAAGCAACATTCAATTCCCCAAAAGCAAAGAAATTATCCTTGAAGCCATTGAATTTTTGGTTGAAAACGGGTTTCTCAAGCGAACGCCTAAACAAATACGATCAACCCAATATGGAAATCTTACTTCAGATCTCTATATCCACCCCCTCACGGCACTTACCTATAGCAAGGGGATTGAAATAATTAGTGATACGCCTGATCCTCTCACCTTAATTTTCATCGTCTGCATGTCTCCTGATGCCATCACCTTACCAATTCGAGGACAAGAAGAGGCAGGATATTGGGCTTTCTATGAGAATAATAAGATACTGTTTCCACTTGAGATCGAGGAATCATTCCAACTTAGAGCCGTTAAAACCGCAATGGTTCTAGATGACTACAAAGAGGAAATTCCCACTAGAGCACTCGAGGAAAAATATCATATAAATATTGGCGATTTAACCCCCATTGTTACCAAATTAGGATATGTTCCTTGGTTATTCAACGCCTTGGCAAAATTAGCTGCCTATCATAAGCGAACTGCAATGATCCCTCGAATCGAAGTATTAAAAGACCGGATTACTTATGGGGTTAAAGAAAAACGCCTCCCTCTAATTAGCATCCGATACGTCTCACGCGAAAGAGCCATCGCACTCCAAAATAATGGATTTGAGACCATTGAATCCATTACCAATGCTGATTTAATGGAATTACGGAACGTTAACGTGAAAGGGTTTAAGCTTGGCGATTGGGCATCGCGAATACAGAAAGATGCTCAACGGTTCTTAAAGCAGGGGCGAGATCCGATACGCGAATACTCACCCGAGGATTTTCTACCTGCAAAAATTAAAATGCCTGAAAGGAAGAAGAAAAAGCCCTCTACAAAGGCAAAACAGATGACCTTATTATACTACGATTGATTTAATCCACTGGACTGATCCGGCCTGGCTCTGGTCGATATAAGAGTCCTTCAGCTGTCAATTGTTCAATCGATCGTTCTATTGAAGTTCGCTGAATATTACGGCGTTCTCCCTCATTAACTACATCTTCAATCGACACGGGACCACCAGATTGACGTGTCATTTCTTTTATTAAGTCATGTATCGTTTCTAAACGATTGCGCTGTGATGTGGATTGGCCGGTAAGAATGGTATCGATATCAGGCATGCCCGTTTCTTGATCAGTCCCTACCTGCCGTAATGAATATTCTAATAGGCGAATGGATGCTTCTGCATCTTCAATATTGACTTCTGACCGCAATGCCATTCGTGCATGCGCTTGTGCAAGCCTGATAAGCGCCCCTAATTGCCGGGCAGTGATCGGCACTGGGGCATCTCGCTGATCACCCGTGCTTCGTTTCTCTACATAGAAATTTTTTAATCGTTCTGCAGCATCTGGTGCCAATTCGGGTTTACAGGTAGTTCTTGCATAATGAATGTATTTTCGCAATAACGATGCCTCAATTGGGGGTTCCACTTCTTCTGTTATGTTTTGAATGATTCGATCCGCCATTTCACTGTCCCGTTCAGCTTCCGGCCGATCCTTCATGATGAAAATTAGGTCAAATCGAGAGAGGATCGTGACTGGGAGTTTCTTAATGTTTTCAGCCACGTTCTTGTATTCGTCATATCTCCCAAAAGTGGGGTTCGCGGCAGCTAGAATGGATGTTCTCGCATTTAAGGTAGCCACAATCCCTGCCTTTGCTATGCTGATCGTCTGTTGTTCCATCGCCTCATGAATCGCAACTCTATCGGATGGATCCATCTTATCAAATTCATCGAGGCTCGCTAATCCCCGATCTGCTAAAACTAAAGCGCCTGCTTCAAGTGTAAAATCCCCTGTTTCCCTATCGCGTAAGACCGCTGCGGTCAATCCAACAGCAGTGGCTCCTTTTCCGCTCGTGTAAAGACCCCGAGGTGCAATTTTGGCAACGTACTGCAGTAGCATCGATTTACCGGTACCTGGGTCGCCCACAAGCAGCAGGTGGGATCCGCCCCGGAATTTAGTGCCATCTTTTTGTTCTTTGGTTACACCACCGAACAATTGGAGTGCAATAGCCTCTTTTACGTTCTCATACCCAAAGATAGTGGGTGCAATTGAGTGGATGATTTTCCGATGGATCCATTCATCTTGTGATAATTTATCAATCTGTTCTTTCTCTTCAGGAGTGATCTCAAGGCGTTCCGTATCAATTTCGGAGGTATCTATGCTATTTATCTCAAGAAAGAGATGAAATGTCTTTAAAGTGCCTCGCTGTCCCATATCTTGCGCAGAATAAAGTATACCAACTGCAGTTATACGATTTCCCGGTCGAACCATATCTACCAAATCTTCCTTGAGATAACCATCAAGAGATCTCGGGAGTTGCCCTGCTGGAAGTTCCTCCGGCTTCTCCTGAATACGAATTTTCTGCCAATCAATAAATCTCGATTCCTGGGCGATAAATGTGAAGGGTCCTTTCCGATTGCAGTTATTATTCGTGCATTGATACGGTTTGGTATAATATTCTCCTTGAACAATATCGATTTTTTCACCGCAGGATCGACATTTAAACATACCAATCGTTAATTGTGGCTTCACTTCGCTAGCTCTCGTTAAAATTCCGCTGACTGATATGAGCTTTCCGATGTGATCTGAACGAATTTTCCGTAGATGAATTCGATGTGCCTCAGGTAAATTAACAAAGCGTGCATGGAAGGTATGAACTGCATAATCCTCGGCTTCAATTACCATTAAATTTCTGATTGCTTGTCCAGCAGCCTGTACGTGTTCCAAAGGAGCTTTTAATGTCCGTTCAGCTAATCCTGGGTCATGATTCCACAGATCATCAAAATTAATTAGAAGAGATCTTTCGTCTTGACCTGGCATTTGCTCGATCATATTCCGATACTTGATTCGTCCATCAGGAGTGAATTCCTTAAAAAAATCCTCATATCGTGCAATCGGATCATAATCATCTTCGGTTTCCATTAAAAAACCCCTCTTTAAAAAGCGGATTTCAATGTTCTTCAACAATTCTTGAGAGAAACTCCTATATAAACTCATGTGCGATGCAGATAACATATTGATGTTGTTAAATTCTGATGTACGCGCTTATTTCCCTCAATTTTCCGGAATAAATCATTTGGATGTAGGAGAAAATACTTTGGCAAAATAATCGATTATTGAATGATTAGATCAAGAATTGAGATTCCCATTCTGACAATATTTTTCGTAAAATCTCGTATAACCCCTTCTCCTCATTCGTCCAATTCTGAAGAATATCAGAACTTTCTTTCTCTGTCGTTGCGGCCAAGCGCAGGAGCTTATAGAAGCGACGAGATATTACATCTCGCAATAAAGACTTCATCTTTTTTATCTTTTCTAATACAAGTAAATCTGGATTTTTCTTATTTTGTTCCGTTAATTCAAGCAGGCTTTCATGAATTTTCACGTAAAAATTTGGATCAATTGGGGTCAACTGAGGGTTCGGAAGCTCACGGTATAAAATTTTATGTAAATCTCCCGGTTGGATCGGTTTTAAATCAATAAATTTAGCGTAATTCTGATTTACCAAGATTTTCGCCTGCCAATACGGTAACTTGACTTCATCCCCCTTCTTGAATGGACCGATTTTCTCATCATCTGAAATTTCAAGGACATCACAATCCTTTTTCATCTTAATCCGCTCTAGATGATGTCGCCATTCAAAGATGAAGTCTTTCACGTTCATTCCCTTGTTTTTAAAATTCTTACTGGTATAATATTTTAGTATCAGAGTTTTAAAGCATTCCCAATTATCGTAATGGTAAGGAACTGAGTTGGTAAATTTAAATAAATCCTTCCATTCATTCTCGAGGAAGTCGTCTCCTGACTTTTCTTTAAGAACGTCTGGCACTCGAGGCTCACTAAACACCGCATATTCTCTAAACAAGAAGGATTCACAGCAGTAGCAATAGTTCGTGTCAGTTTCATTATAGAACCCGCATTTCATGCAAAGTCCGAGCGTTTCCAATGATTGACGAATTAAGCCAATTGGAAAGCTCGATAGAATGCCATGCAATTCAATGGCATTTCCTGCTTCAACGCCCCGACAATTCCTATGAACACGAATGAGTTCTGACAGGACCTTTTGTGAAATCGCCGAGGAATGGAATCCAGAAATAATTATCACGCTTTGCTCTCCACTATGTTCATCAATTTTCTTTCTTTTTGTCGTTATTTGAATTCCCACCCTCTCCCCAAAGACCCAGTATGGCGGCTCCTTCCTCACACCATCGCTCTTTCGCCAATGTTTCTGTCTCTCAGGATTTGGGCACGCGTGCACCTCAGGTAACTTATGATCGATGCAAAAGACTAAGCCACAATACTTGCATCGAAAGCCTAGCTCTCCAACGAGCGCCCCACAGTTCTCGCAATTGTCTTTAAAAGCCCTCACCCTCCGTGAGAAATGCTTGGATTTTAAATTTTAACTGGTCATCCCGGACCAATGCAATCCCTCTTACTCATTTTTTATTTTTTTAAAGCATTCATCCGCCTTCAGGTACTCCCCGATCTCCACGTAGAGTTCCCCCAGCAGTTTCCACGCTTGGCTGTTGGTCGGGTCTTTTTCAAGAGCGTTCTCGCAGCCTTCGATTGCTTTTTTGTATTTTCCCAAAGATTTGTGTTCAAGAGCCTGGGCAATCCAAGGAGTTATTTTTTTTCCGGAAGATTTTTTCTGAGAACTAGTTTTTGATGGAGTCTCAATAATTTTACCTCCTCTATAGCTTGGTCTTGGTGGTTTCCGGCTTTTCCCCTCTTTTTTAGCCTTAGTTGGTTGAAATTTTTCTTTATTGAAAGATTTTTTTGAACGAACATCTCGAGCTTGAAATAAATACTTAAAATAATAGCTTAGAGCATAACCTGCTGCCTTATAGTTATCAATAGCTTCAAATTTTTTATGTGCGCTCAGTAATTTCCCTGATGCGCTGGTAAAATCGCCCATCTGGGCGTAGGTAATCCCCGTATTCATCAAAAGAAGTGCTTCTCCATCTGCATATCCTTCCTTTCGAGAAATTTTCAACCCATCCTGATAATTTTTTAATGCTTTTGGCCAATCGCGTTTTCTTTGATAAATGCTTCCTATCGTGTTCAATAGAATCACTTCTTGTTCTTTAATTCCTAGTTCTTGTATTATCTTGAGTGCCTCTCGGCAATACTTCAAAGCCAAAGTAAATTCGTCTCCTCCAAGATAAATAATCCCAATATTACCCAAACACGATAACTCCCCCTCCTTTTTCCCAAGTTCTCGGTAAATCCTGAGTGAATCTTTCAGATAATTTAAAGCTGCTTCTGATTCATTCATGTTATGGTAGGTTGCCGCTATAGCGGCTAATACTTGTGCTTCCCCCTCAAAATCCTTTGTTTCCCTATGAATCTCTAATGCTTCTTCATAATATTTCAGGGCTGTAAGTTCATCGTTCTTATATTCATAGATTCCTCCAATATTGAAGAGGATTGATGCTTCACCTTTCCTATTTTTGATTTGTTTATAAATTTTCAGCGCTTTTTGTTGGTATTTGGAAGCTGAATCAAAGTCCTTTTTTTCTAAATAAATTAGGCCTAATTCAGTTAAAACCAAGGCTTCGTCCATATCATTTCCTAATTCTTTGTAAATGGTCAATGCGTTCTGGTATTTTATTAATGCGTCCTCAAAATCTCCTTTTTTACATAAAACACTACCAATCTCGCTTAAAATGTTTGCTTCGCCGTATTTGTCTTTTTGATCAGAATGAATCTTTAGTTGTTCTTTTAAGTTTATTAATTTTTCATCTAAATTTCCTTTTTTAGGATAAAGAAATTTGCTGCTTATTTTTGTTACTCTCGCCTTTTGAAAACCCGGAAAATATACCCTCTCTGATAGAATTTTCTTCTTTATATTTGGGAAATATTCACAATTATGTCTTTCAGGAATGCGGTGCTTATAGCAGAAATACTTCTGACAATACTTACAATAGGAAGGATTCTGTAGAGACATGCCACACTCTGCACATAATTTCAATATTCAATTCACCATTACAAACATCATCAATCTTCTTTTTTTAATGATTTAATGGCATTTATAATTTGATACTCCGGTAAAACATGTCATCATCATACTTAACCGTCCGTGCGGAGGGCTTTCCCCGCCTTGTAACTACTTTAATGACTGCAATGATCACTGCCACTGCAATGATCCCCAGTAAAACAAAAATCAGGTACCAAGGGCTCCCATCCCCTCCGTACTGCCACTCCGGGCTGCGGAACTCCAACGTGTAGAGTCCCGCCCCACTTCTCCCTCGGAGGACCACCGCGTGCGGGCCGGTCTTGCTGGCTTCCCAGAAGATCCGCTCATCCCCGCCAGCACCCGCGTCATCCGCCATCTCCACATAGGAAGTCGCATCGCCCACCTGCCCAGAATTCAAGTAATAAACGTAAATCGCAAAGTCAGCGCCAGCAGGGACGGCGAGGCTGAGGTTGTACCAGTACCCCGCCGTGAGGGAGACTTGGTAGGTCTCGAGGTATTCCGAGTCGTTGAGGGTCCCGCCCACCACATCGTCAATGGCGAGGGAGTGGTCGGTCGCCTCCCATTCGGTGTAG
The DNA here is from genome assembly GCA_013375455.1 of Candidatus Helarchaeota archaeon. Next base: position 38,382 of record JABXJT010000013.1, read on the forward strand.
GCGTCACCGGCAGTGGAGTAGGTGTGGACGGTCGGGTAGAGCTTCTGGTTGGTGGCTGGCCGAACGATGACCCAATCCGCCCCCGCCACAAGGGTGGTGTATCCCGGGTCCAGGTAGAGGAACACGTCGAAGTTGTCGCTCGGATCAACGGGGTGCGTCCAAATGACGTGGTAATAACTTGGAGACGCGTTCTCCGTGATATAATAGTAGTCACGAACCGAGCCGTACCATTCTGGCACTGATACGTCATTCAATAATGGATCAGGCAGGTCTGGATCGGTTGATGCTGTCGCATTTAATCGTGATAGAAAAGGTGGAGATTTAATCTTAAAATCTCTTCCGAGAAAGATCGAAAATCCCAAAACCAGTAAAAAAACGAAAAACAACGTATGTCGAGTTTTTGCCATACCCGAATAGACCTCGTCCTGCTCTACAAAATCCAAAATTTTCCATTCTAATATTTGATATTTTTGATATTTAAACCAGCCGCAGGATGTACGTCCCAGCGCTCATTCATTGAAAGCCGCCGAATGACATTATTAGAAGCATTTTAGGAATATAAAAAAAAAGGTTAGGTATAATAATTATCATACCTAATTTTTGAATCCTTCTGTTCTGGCGTCGCACCACCTGTTTCCTCATCGTGAATTTCGTCCTCCAGCCATGTCTTCTCACTATTCTCCTTAACTTCTTTTATAACGGTCCTCAAGATATCCATCAGTTCGGGATCTTGCATGATTCGACGTTTAAGCAGAGTAACCATTCGATCACCACGAGACTTATCTAGGACAACGCGGGGTCTACCGGTCAAAAAAAGCGGGGGGCAATGGCAAGATTTCCTATGGGCTGTTTAAAACGGCTAATGGGCAAATAATTAACGCTGACGTGAATGGTGCGTACAACATACTCCGCAAAGCCTTCCCGGAATTTTCGAAGGACGGGATAGAGGGGCTAGAGTTAGCCCCCATTGCCGTGAAATTCTCGAAGAAAACCCAGGATTTCACGCAACTAAAGCAGCTTGCTAACTTGATCTCCTCGACAGAAGCATTGCCGAAAACCGTGAACGTGGACGGCAGAGAGCTGGGGGGCATAGCGACTGGTGACAGTAGATCAAAAAGTATAAAAATTTATACGGATTGAGCTAGTGTTTACTAGTATTATGCCCCCAATTTAATAAACTTGCATATCTTAGAATTATTTAAGTTCTCACCAGTACATTATTCTTGATCAATAATAATGTGAAAATTAAATGAACGGAGATTATGATCCTAATCAAGTTCCTGAAGACCTTCGTTTTGATGTGGCACATGTTAATGAATATCTCATGAATTACGGTATTAAATGTATATTAGATTTAAATACTGATCCTAAGTACAGTTCTGGTAATTATTATACTATTCCCAATGAGAAGGAGTCTGGTGTAAAATCCCTCTTTCTACCTGATTTACAAAAACTCGTAAAGAACCATATTGAAAATGATGAAAAATTGTTGATTGAAGTGTTTATTACTGGTGAAATGCATGAAATATTCATGATTGAGTACCTTAAAGCCGATATTGACCGAATACTTGATGAATTCGATTTGGATTATACCTTTCTTATTGGATTAACTGATAACGAGCGCCTTGCAGAAACTAAGAAAACTATCCACTTTACTCCTAAACCCCCTCAAGTAAACTATGGTTGGGAAAACGAAGAACAAATGGACGAAAACGATTTTAAAACACAATTTAATTTCGATCTAAGTTTAATCAAAGATTTAGGAACAATTATCAATATTAATAATGTCCTATTTGATTTCTCTGAAATTGTATATTGGCAAGCTGCAATTGATGATTATGATTTGTAGAATTCTCCTCTAAGATGGTATCTTGAAAAAATCATTTTCCAGCTGACTTACCTGATTGCCCAAAAAGTATAAAAATTTATACAGATTGAGCTAGTGTTTACTAGTATCATGCCCCTCACTGGCTTCACCTTTATATGGGATCGGTTTTAATCGAAAATATAGCGGAGAGCTTCTCCAGTGGTGCAAATTAAAAGTCTTAAATGTTTTCAATGCGGAAAAACATATCCTCCTGAAAAATTAAATGTTCTTTTTAGATGCCCTGATTGTAGATCCGGCTTGAATGCAATTTATGATTACGATGCAATCCAAGTTACATTGCTTGGTAATCCGATAATACGGGGGGAGTTTGTTCGTCGACCTCCCCATCATTGGAAATATTTTTCTTTCTTTCCCATAAAGGACACGACAAAAGTCGTTTCGATGGCGGAGGGTGGGACGCCTTTATTAGAATCCAAAAAAACAACTCAAGAATTAGGATTAAATCATCTTTATTTTAAATATGAAGGGGCAAATCCAACGGGCTCTTTCAAGGATCGAGGCTCTACTGTAGAAATTACGAATGCAAATGAACATAATGCAAAATCAATTATCTGTGCATCAACAGGAAATATGGGGGCTTCAGTGGCTGCTTATGCTGCAATGGCTGGAATAAAATGCACCATTTTAATACCAGAAAACATCCCATCCGAGAAATTAGCACAAATCTATGCGCATGGGGCAAAAATAATTCAGCTTAAAACCAATTTATATCACACCGTGCAGCGCCTATCTGAAGAAGCCGCTTCCCAATTCAATTATTTCCTCTCTGGCGATTATATCAACCGGACGGAAGGTGAAAAGTCAGTGGGATTTGAAATTATCGACCAACTTGGCTGGGTTCCCCCCGATTACGTGTTTTGCCCCATTGGTACAGGAACACTCATTTGGGCCATTTGGAAATCTTTCATAGAATTGAAAGAAGTGCGTTTGATAGATAAATTACCGAAAATTATCGGCGTTCAAGCCAAGGGTTGCTCCCCAGTAATTGAAGCTTTAGCGAAAAATAAATTGAAAATAACACCCATTGAACATCCTAAAACAATTGCCTCGGCGATCCTCTGTCCAGACCCAATTACAGGAAGCGGCGCCATACTTGCCATACAAAACTCGGAAGGGTCTGGTATCGGAGTTACTGATGAGGAAATTCTCGAGGCAAGGAACCAGTTGGCTAGAATTGGTCTATTCGCGGAACCATCGGGTGCCGTTAGCTTTGCAGGGCTTTTAAAGATGCAAGAACGGATTGATTTGAAAAATAAATCAATTGTTTGTGTAGTTACAGGTCACGGTTTAAAAGATGCCCAAACAGGCTTTAAAATTGAGACGAGTTACATTGAGCCTGATATTCATGCCCTAAAAGAGGTGCTCTAATACTCCCCTGATTTTATCTTCTTCTTCGTCTAAAATCAAGGTCGAGTGATTTAGGATGTTCGACTTGAATGCGTTTGACTTCTTGTTTCATCGCTTTCTTTAACTCGAAGTCTGATGGAATGACCTTTTGAGCCTGGGGTGAAGTAAATGCTTCAACTCTTTGATTTAAAGAATTTGAAACGTACTCATAGAACTGTTCTATGAGAAGATCAGGGCGTCCACCGCCTCGGATTTTATCTGCAAGCATCTTCGCGTCTTTTTCAAAAAGATCGAGCCTTTCAAGGAGGGCTTTTCTATATTCCTTTCGCAATAAAAGGGTTATTGCAGCATCATATGTCCTCCCACGTGTATGTGGGGCTACAATGGAAAACACAAAGACCATCCCAATTCCGTGTTCAAAGGGAAGCACCGATGAGGATTCATGTAGAGCCAAGGAGCGATCAAAACCAGCCGATAAAATTAAAAGGGATTTTGCAGCAATTTCAAAAATTTCTTGCTCGTTTAGAGATTTTGGCATCCAACTCACTGCGGTTGGTCCTAAATCTCCTGTTTTTGAGTACGCAACAGCGACAATTCGATCATCCACTGGTACTTTCTTTGGTTTTGCAGGAGGCGTTTGTAGGTGTTCAAGGAGGACGCTCCCATAATCTCGAGTAATTTGACCAAATTTCTGAAGCACCAAATTTTCCAGCGTGTTGGTAATGCAAACGATAAATATTTCTGTGCTTATCTTATAAATGTACAAAAAATAGTTAGAATTCGGTAAATCCTGTTTAATATAATTATTTATTGGTATGGACGAGTACTGTTTGACTATCTTAGAGATCAAATTATGCGAGCCTTCAGAAAAATTGGAAGCAATAAATGACCCATTAGCGTCTAAAATTCCAATATTTGTAGGTCGTATCTCATTTAACTCCTGCGCAATCTTGTAGACGGCCTCTTTCAGTTCCATTTTCCACTTTCTTCTCCTAACATCGTAGAAACGCGGGTTCTCAAGTCTTTCTCAATGTTGTTTGAATTACACGTTAAAAACTAAACTTTTAATGACTTATATATACTCCAAATATTAATATGTTGTTTTTCAAAAATGGATTGTTCCAATTTTTGATTGAACACCCAAAATCACCATTTTTATATAGTGTATTATTTTTTTTATCTTAAGAAATTAACAAACCTCAGGTGAAACTTATATGAGGGGTAAAGAAGTACGCTTAAGTCGAATATTGGATAATGGAAAGGCTCTAATAATTCCTATGGATCACGGCATTACCATTGGACCTGTTAAAGGACTCCTTGATATGAACTCTATGATCCAAAAAGTAGTAAAAGGTGGCGCTACGGCTATTCTTCTACACAAAGGAATTTTTCGAATCCTAGAAGAAGCTCCAAATTGTGGAATGATTCTCCATTTATCCGCCAGCACCAAGCTCAGCGATACACCAAATTGGAAAGTCATCGTCGGATCCATTGAAGAATCAGTTCGATTAGGCGTAGATGCAATTTCCATCCACGTGAATTTAGGGAGTAAATTTGAAGCACAAATGTTAGAATATTTCGGAAAAATATCCGATGCATGTGATAAATGGCAAATACCCCTCATTAGTATGGTCTATCCGAGAGGGATAAATATCAAAGATCCCTATGATCCGGAGGTTGTTGCTCATGCTGCCAGAGCGGGAGCCGAATTAGGGGCTGATATTTTAAAAACCAACTATACTGGTTCATATGAATCATTTAAGACTGTTGTTGAAGGCTGCCCCATACCTGTAGTTATTGCTGGTGGTCCTAAGGCGGATACTGACCGTGATTTCCTCCAGAATGTCAGTGATGCGATGCGCGCAGGCGCAATTGGCGTGGCAGCAGGTCGAAACGTATTTCAACATGAAAACCCAACTAAAATGGTTGCTGCTCTCGCAAAAATCATAAAAGATTACGGGGCTGTAGAGGATGCATTACAATTATTATGAATTGTATTTTTAAAATAACCCAAATAATAATAAGTAATTAAGTAACCTTTTAGATTTTGTAGAGTTGATGTAAATGAAACAGATAGTTCTGCATCTGGATGGCGATTGGAATGCTGTAAGAGAAACAGCCATTAATGCGATGACATCGGGAATTAATAATTTCTTAATCGAGAAGGATATTTCGGATAAGCTCAGAGAATTAGGGAATGTAGTCATCTATTCATTTTCAGAAGATCTCAAGCCAGATGTTGTTATTGATAAATCGATTGATAAACAAAAGATCGAGGAATACTCCAAAAAGTCTGAGAGTATTGGACACTGGATCACGGTTAAAGTGAAAAAAGATGAAGAAGTAGCCATTAACGCTGCAGATTTAGGAAGCAATGTTGTAATTATTAGTGCTACCGATTGGAAAATCATTCCAATGGAAAATATAATTGCCGATCTCCACAAAAAAGACACCCAATTATATGCTGAAGTGAAAAATGTTGAAGAAGCTCGAGTCATGTTTGAAACTCTAGAGATTGGAGTGGATGGGGTGGTTTTTCAGCCAAAAACCGATGAAGAGATTTCTCAGATAAAGAAGCTCCTTAGAGAAGAGATTGAACTCAAACTTACCCCTGCTAAAATTGTTAAAATAAAAGAAGTGGGCTCAGGCGACCGAGTTTGCATTGATACCTGTTCCTTACTATCTGTTGGGGAAGGAATGTTGATAGGATCCCAGAGCATGGGACTTTTTCTAATTCATTCAGAATCGATTCCTTCTGAATTCGCCGATCCCAGACCATTTCGCGTGAATGCAGGGGCGGTGCATGCTTACATCTTACTACCAAACGGAAAAACCCAATACCTTTCCGAAATAGAAGCTGGATCGGAAGTCCTTATTGTTAGTAACAAGGGTGAAGGCCGGACTGCAACGGTCGGAAGATCTAAAATTGAAAAGCGTCCGCTCCTTCTAATCGAAGCTCAAATAAAAGATACCATTTTGAAAACCCTTGTCCAGAATGCAGAAACTATCAGGTTAGTTAAACGTGAAAATAACGAAGATATCCCAACTTCTGTTTCTGAATTAAAAGAAGGGGACGATATTTTAGTGTATTACGTTCCGAAAGGGGGACGGCATTTCGGAAAACCTGTTGATGAAACCATTCTCGAAAAATAGCGTGATTGATCAATGATTTGTGTTGCTATTAGCGCTACAGATGCAAATTCAGCAATTGAAAAAAGCCATAAAGCCATTCAAAAAGGCGCAGACTTCATAGAAGTCCGGATTGATCATTTTAACGACCCCTTCACTGCAGATTTTGTTAAATTGGTAAAAGAAATTAGTTCAAAACTCATTTTAACAATCCGTAAGCCCGATGAGGGTGGTAAATTCGCTTTTGAAGAAGCCCAGCGAATAGAATTGATCCAAAAGTGCATAAACGCACAAACATTCGCTGTAGATCTCGAATTCAGCATAGATGCAGATGCTTTAACGAAATTGATTCAGGAAGCGAAAAAAAATCAAGTAAAAATAATCCTCTCATTCCATGATTTTCAAAAAACTCCCGACATTCCTAAAATGAAAGAGATCATTTTAGATGCCGTAAAAAAAGATGCGAACTACGTCAAAATTATTGGAACCGCCGCTTCAATCGAAGATAACTTGAAAATGCTCTCTCTTCCGCAATTTGCAAAAGAGAATCATATTGAAATAGTTGCCTTTGCAATGGGGGGGAAGGGCACGGTTTCAAGAATTCTTTCCCCAATCTTTGGAGCCGCTTTTACTTTTGCCGCACTGGATAAACCCACTGCCCCAGGACAAATTTCAATTGATGATATGAAAAAGAACCTTCAAACTTTTACCTCATATAGTAGAAAGTGATAAACGTGGACATTAGCGGAAAAACTCAACTAATAGCTTTAATTGGGAACCCCGTTGAGCATAGTATGTCCCCGAAAATGCATAATGCAGCCTTTAGAGAACTCGGGTTAGATTATATCTATGTGGCACTCCGCGTAGACAACGACAAGGTGAAAGAAGCCATACAGGGGATTCGTGCATTCAATATGAAAGGCGCAAATGTAACAGTACCTCATAAAATTAATGCAATGCAATATTTGGATGAAATTGACCCTGTTGCAGAGAATATTGGTGCCATTAATACCATTCTGAATAAAGATGGTCATCTCTTTGGTACTAACACAGATGGTATTGGGGCCGTTCGATCTCTTAATGAAGAAGGGGTAAATCTAAAAGGAAAAAAAATAGTGATGATTGGCGCTGGTGGGGTGGCCCGCCCTATATCATATAATTTTGCGTCTGACGCGAAAGATTTTGTCCTCTTTGACATCGTTGAGAGTGCAGTTCAAGACCTCACTAAAGAATTGAACGATAAGCTCGGGGGAACGATACGGGGGTATAAGTTAAACACTCAGCAAATCGCCAAAGAACTCCAAAATGCTGATATTTTCATTAACGCCACGCCTGTCGGGATGCATCCAAAGATAGATGAGAGTATAATCCCAAAGAAGCTACTCAGGGAAGATTTGGTTGTTTTTGACGTGGTATATAACCCTCTCGAAACTAAATTACTAAAAGAAGCCAAGGCTGTTGGGGCAAAAGCCATCTCAGGCATGATGATGCTTGTTTACCAAGGGGTGGCTGCTTTTGAACTTTGGACAGGTAAAAAGGCACCCGTGCCTCTAATGAAAAGAATGGTTTTAGAAGGACTAGGGTTAGGCTGACTTATAGATTTCAATGATTTTTTCTACAACTTCATCAACAGTGAAGTCAGAAGTATCTATCTGATGTTCAGTTGCTGCATTATAAAATGGTTCTCGGAACGTTAAAAGCTTTTTAATTTCATCCATGGGGTCTGGTTTATTTAATAGTGGTCGGCTTTCTTTTCCCTCTTTCATAGTACGCTGAAATATCACTTCTGGAGATGTTTTAAGGCGGATTACGATAGAACTTTGCTTTAGATAATCAATGTTAAGCTTATTCAAAATGACTCCCCCACCACACGCGATGACTGCGTCTTTTCTCTGACTCACGTCTTTACATACCTGCATTTCTAATTCTCGGAACCGAATCTCCCCATCTTCTTCAAAAATTTTTGGAATGGATTTTCCAGCCTTCTCCACTATCATTTCATCCATTTCAAGCAGTTTTTTATTTAGTTTTCCAGCTAATTTTGCTCCAATCACGGTCTTTCCAGTTCCCATGAACCCGATTAATGCTATGTTCGGCGCTGTCATCATAATTCACGATTCTAGTTAAACTTATTAAAAATTATGATTATGTGAGATATAATTATCCCATCTTAAAAACATGAAAAGTTGTTAAGGAGAATTTCTAGATGCTTAGGAAGGTGTTAATTTTCAAGAATAAAACAACGATCTTCGAGAAAGAGTACGGGAAATCTTTACCTGAAGAAACTGTATTGCCTATAATTGAGTCCTTAAGGGATTATCTTAAGCATTTCGATGTTGATGTCCTTGAATTCATGCAGGTGATTAATTTCAAGTTATGTTATGCGACTAATGTCGAGTTTGGCTTACTTTTCATTTTAATATGCGATCCGACAGATCCGGATGATTCCGTCCGCGAGGAAACCAAATTCCTCCGCCACAAATTTCTAGAAAAGTTTCGCGATACTCTTACGACCGGCTCAGCTGATCCAGACGCGTATAAGAACATCCAGGCAGATGTCACAATTAGCAAGAGCGAGTTACGACCGAAAATCTCGTTGGTTGGCTTCAGTGGCGTCGGAAAAACAACCATTACTAAATTGATTAAAGAGGAGGAACTCCCTACACGGCACATACCAACCATCACAGGTTATATTTCAGAGATTGCAGTTGGTGATTTTGAGATGTACCTCTGGGACTTAGCAGGCCAGGTTCGATACGCCGAAGTGTGGGCTCAATTTATGAGAGGTTCCGATGTAATCATTTTAATTGTCGACTCGACAGAACAAAATGTCTATGAATCTAGATTTTTTACAGAATTATGCCGAAAAGAAGCCCCCTATGCCAGGCTCGCAATTATAGCAAACAAACAGGACCTCCCTGGGGCTATGTCTCCTGAACAAATTGGTGATGTGTTAGATGCTGGGACTTACGGATACCGAGTTACCCCTCTAGTCGCCATTGATGTCAAGCAACGAATTGACGCGTTACGAGTTATGGCAGAAACTGCAGCTACAAATGCCAAAACTCTTGCAGAATTTCAAACCTTGGAGGATCGAAAGTGGGCATTAGAGGATGCCAAAAGTGCCATTGATAAAGGTAATTTAAAGGAAGCTGCAAAGATTCTGGATGAAATTGAATATTTATCTAGACAGAAGGGCGATCCAGAAGGTGCAGAACAATACGCTAGTTATTCAGCTTACATCCGTAGCCAGAATAAAACAATTGAAATGAAAATGAAACTCGTTTATAACGAAATCAAAGAGAAAAGCGATGAATATCTTTAAAAAATTATAATTCAATTTCATTTTTTATACAGATTTTAATACCATGATTCTTTTTAACAAAAAAATAGAATTTATTTAGTTTGAATAAGGAGCAACCAAGTTGGATATTGAAATTTTACCTAGTCCGCGGTTAAATGGAAAGATTCAAGCTCCTTCTTCTAAGAGTTACACCCATCGCGCTATAATAATGGGATCTTTAGCGGAAGGCACATCCACGATAAGAGAACCCCTTATCGGAGCCGATACTGAGGCTTCAATAAACGCGATGCGTGCCTTTGGCGCAAAAATCTTAGAAGAGGGGGATCAACTAATCATAAAGGGCATTAGAGAACTTAAAAAACCAGATAAAACCATCAACGTCGAAAATTCGGGGACGACTATTCGCTTCATCACGGCTTTAGCAGCCCATGTACCAGATACTGTTAAATTAACTGGAGATGAATCAATTCAGAAACGGCCAATGGGACCTCTGCTCGATGCCCTTTCTCAATTAGGAATTGAATGCTTTTCTGAACCACAAGATGGCACGCCTCCCCTAATCATCAAAGGAGGGAGGGTTAATGGAGGAAAAATCTCAATTCCGGGGAATATCAGCTCCCAATTCATTTCCGGGTTATTAATTTCTTCTCCTCTAGCTCAAGATGAAGTCACCATTCAATTAACTACTCCCTTAAAATCAACCCCATATCTTGCTATAACTAGTGAGATGCTAAATAACTTCGGTATAAAGCACCAATATGACCCAAAACAGCGAGTATATAGAATTCCAGGACAACAAACCTATCACCCCATAGATTTTACGATTCCTGGCGATTTCTCATCAGCTGCATTTTTTCTTGCGGCGGGTGCAATTCTAGATGGTGAAATTTCTGTTTCAAATTTAGATTTAACGAATCCCCAAGGTGATAAACAAATAATCCAAATCCTGGAAAACATTGGTGCCAATATTTTAATCAGAAAGGATGAAAAAACGATAACTGTTACTAAAGGGACCATAAATCCTTTTGAAACTGATTGTGGTGATATTCCAGATCTCGTTCCCATCCTCGCTGTTTTAGCATCCTTCATCCCTCACAAATCAAAACTTTTTAATGCTGCCCATCTACGAATAAAAGAAAGTGATCGTCTTCATACGATTACCACTGAATTACAAAAAATGAAGGTTGAAATCGAAGAATTACCAGATGCACTCATAATTAATGGGAGTTCTGATCATCAGGGAGCCGTTTTGGAAACCTACAATGATCATCGTATTGCAATGGCATTAATTATTGCTGCCTTGCCATTACAAGAGAAAACCCTCATTAAGAATATCGAATGCATAAAGGTGTCATATCCAACCTTTTTAGAAGACCTAAAAAAACTAGGTGGAAACTTTCGGGTGTGTTAATACATGAGTGGAAATATATTCGGATCCAATTTCGTGATTGTTTCCTTTGGTGAGAGTCACGGAAAATGCGTTGGCGTGGTCATTGATGGATGTCCCGCTGGTCTTAAAGTAGATTTAGACCAAATTCAAAACGAATTAAACCGAAGAAGACCCGGACAGAGCAAAGTCAGCACGCCAAGAAAGGAAGCAGACCGTCTCGAAGTTCTTTCAGGCATTTTTAATGGATTCACGACTGGAGCCCCCATAACCCTCACCGTAGAGAATAAAGATGTGGATTCCTCAAAATACGAAAAAATTAAGGACACCCCACGACCAGGCCATGCTGATTTCACTGCATGGCATAAATATGGCGGATTTAATGATTATAGAGGGGGTGGACGGTTTTCGGGACGCATCACGATATCATTCGTTCTTGCGGGAGCCATCGCGAAGCAATTATTAAAAGAAACACTTGGAATCAAGATCCTCGCACACACGATTGCAATTGGAGGTATAAAGCTAGATCGTTCGGTAACACTTGATGAGATCGAGAAAAACACGGATAATAATCCAGTTCGATGCGCTGATCCCAAAATAGCTGAAAAAATGATTCAAAGAATAGAGGAAGTCAGACAAAAGGGCGATTCCGTGGGAGGCATTATAGAAACCATCTGTACTAAGATCCCTGCCGGATTGGGCGAGCCACTTTTTAGAAATATTGAAAGTGAATTCAGCAGGATTCTTTTTGCCATTCCCGCTGTCAAGGGTGTAGAATTTGGAGCTGGATTTAAGGCGGCTGATCTATTAGGCTCTCAACATAATGATCCTTTCATCATTGAAAATAATCAAATTAAAACTAAAACAAACAATGCTGGTGGAATTCTTGGTGGAATAAGTAATGGCATGCCCATTACCTGCCGAATTGCTATTAAGCCGACTGCTTCGATAGCTAAGCCACAAAAGACCGTGAATCTTAAATCAATGACCTCTACTGAAATCTCAGTTGAAGGGCGCCATGATCCCGTCATCGTTCCAAGAGCCATTCCGGTAGTAGAAGCCAGCCTCGCAATAGTATTAGCCGATTTAGCCATCCAACGTGGGTTGATCCCACCGGTATTAAAATAATGAGGTTGGGTCTTAATGAGTGAGCGGTTTGAAATTGCCATCATTGGTGGAACTGGAGGGATGGGCCGAGTCTTCGCGAAGGAATTAAAAGCACTCGCGGATGTTATTATTATTAGCCGCTCCCTAGAGAAAGCAACAAAAATTGGTAAGACACTTGGAGTTCGCGGAGGCATTCTCAAAGACTGCAATACAGCTGATATTACCATCGTATCGGTTCCTATCGAAAATACCTATGAAACTTGCCAGAAACTTTTCAAAATTCTAAAAAAAGGTTCTCTTCTCATTGATATTTCAGCCGTGAAAGCATTCATCAATAAACTTAAATCTGAAATTCCGGAAGACATCTCCTACATTTCCATGCATCCGTTATTTAGTCCGGAAGGAAGCTTTAAAGATTTCAACGTGATTCTAGTACCGGTAAAGGATGAAAAATGGCTCTCAATCATTCAAAAACTTCTCACCAAACTGGGCGCCTTGACTACCATCACTACTCCAGAGGAACACGACCAAATAATGAGTAAAATGCAAGTTGCCCATCATTTTATTTACTTAATGCTAGCCTCTTATATGAGCGATAGTCAAATTTCCCCAGAGTTCTTCACTCGATCATTCAAAAAAACACTGCAAAACTTCACAGGAATAGAGAAGAATCTTGATGCCATTCTCGAAATCCAAAAGCTTAATCCCCACGCAAAAATCACACGTAAGGAATTCGTATCAATGATGGAGAAATTTGTCTCTCTTGACCAAGACGCAGAAATGGAAGATCTCCAAAAGAAGATTCAGGTTTTTAAAGAAAAATATCTTTCAAAATAATATTAAACTTCAAGAAAAAAAGGAATATTAAATTAAGATGGAGTTTTACTTCTGGTTACTTCCCTAATTTGTCCATCCCTAATCCGTGCGACACGGTCCGCATATTTTATTATGCTTTCATCGTGGGTTACCACGATGATTGTCGTCCCTTGTTCTTTATTGAGCTTCCGAAGCAACTTAACTATTTCATCACCCGTTTGAGTATCCAAGTTACCTGTAGGCTCATCAGCAAAAACTACTTTTGGGTTATTGATCAATGCACGTGCAATGGCAACTCGTTGCTGCTCGCCCCCACTTAGCTCTCTTGGACGGTGGTCTTTCCGTTCTACCAGGTCTACAAGACGTAAAAGAGTCAGCGCGCGCTCCTCGATAACTTTACCTGATAAGGATGTTGGCCAAAGTGGAGCCTCTACATTTTCTATAGCAGTCATTTCGTCGACGAGATTGAAATTTTGAAAAACGAACCCGACACGCTCTCGTCTAATTTTAGGAAACATTGTTTCATCGATCATCCCGGTATCTAATCCATCGAGGATGATACGTCCTGATGTGGGCGTATCTAAACCACTTAAAACATTAAGCAACGTGGATTTACCGCTTCCAGAAGGACCGACTATAACGAAAAATTCGCCCTTTTTAACTCTTATATTTATCTTCTTTACAGCGATTATTATTTCAGATCCTCTACGGTATTCCTTCGTGACCTCTTCTGCGATTACAACTTCCATTTCACTCATTCATTCCACCTCACGCTTTTCTTAAGGCCTCCATTGGTCGTACTTTTAACATTCGGCGCCATGCTAACAACACGCCGATAAATTGCATTCCCACGATGACTCCAAACGAAATTAAGAAAGCCTCTGCCCTAAAGATCCAAAGATCTTGTTCGAAATATGCTCCTATCCCAAAATAATGTATGATGACCTCGAGAACGATGAATCCTGCCACTAAACATACAAGCATTAGTTCACCAATAAAAAGCCATTTAATATCAGATGATGTCCAACCAAGACATCTTAGCGTTGCCACTTGCAATTTTCGGTAGCTTGAAATCAGCAAGCCATATACAAAGGCCACTATACCAACTGCCAGAAGTAATACTAATACCGGTAAAGGGTTAACTGTACCTTCCATCAAACCATCCAACGTAAAAGCCGTCCAGAACATTAAAATTGCATAAATACCCACAAAGAAAAGGAATCTCTTCCCTGTCCTAATTGCAAGGCGTAACGATTTTATAAGCACTCGTAAAGTCATTTTTCTACCACTCTTTTTTGGTTTATATTATCTATTTGATAACCTCTATCTTATTTCTTAACATGGCATCTTTCTTTTTATATTTTAATGTAAAATATTATCATCGTAATTAAAGTATTCGTAGTGAGAATAGTGAGGTATCGAGGACCGAGAACAACGATCGACGCAATCATTCTAGAAAAAAATGGATCCATTGTCTTAATTAAACGGAAATATCCACCTTATCAGGGTCATTGGGCACTTCCAGGGGGCTTTGTTGAACTCGGAGAGAGAGCTGAGGATGCGGTAAGACGTGAAGCCGAAGAAGAAACTGGATTAAAAATCGAAATCTTAAAACTATCTGGCGTTTACTCTGACCCTGAACGAGATCCACGAGGGCACACCATAACTATTGCTTATTTATGCAAGATAAAATCTCCAGAGGGCAAACTAAAAGGTGGAACTGATGCAAAAGAAGCCAAAGTTTTTACTACGGATGATATCTCTACTATGCAGCTTGCCTTTGACCACAATATTATTATACGCGATGCTTTGAAAATAGCAGATAAAGAAAAATTATGGTGATTTCATGGATGGGTTCGACTTAACAGGTACGAATGCAGCGTTAGATGAAAAAATTAAGAGAAATTACTTTATTTGCGTGGAAAAATGCGACAAATATGCTGCAAGGACCAAAATCGAGGGTAAGAAAATAATGGGGAAAGAATCTGGAGAATTAGAAATAGAAATTTCTTATACTCCTTACATCATAGCCAAAGCAAGTTATCGAATCATCTATCTACGACGGAACCGGTACGCGATGTCCGTGCCACCGGATGTAGATTCTGTAAAAATACTCAACCGTTCCTTCATGAATAGCGATATTATCAAAAATGAAGTGAAGGTTGATGCCATCGAGAAGATCATTATCGAACAAGGAGAAGATGTTGAGCTCGATCATAAAGGTAATCGGATAAAGTACAAAGACATTCCCCCGCATAATAAAGTGGATGCATCCTTTTATGAAGCCCATAAACGAGAGATCATTCGGCCTAAATTTGATGTTGGGGACATCATCCAACAACTCCGAGATAAATTAGTTTCTCGCCCTCATGACGTCTCCAGATCAATTGAAGAAACGTTCAACGTGGATATTCAGGTGATTCTTCGAACCTATTATACTGGCACGTTCACGACCGAAGATAAAGAGAAAAAGATGCGGGTGGACAGCGTCACAGGAAAGTTAGAAGTACCTTAACTCATTTAAATTTCAAAGAAGCCCAACCCCATTAATCATAAAATGCACACCCAAATAAATCAAGAATGCCGCACAAACAACTAATATAACCTGATAAACCTTATCGCTTATCCATCTTTTTCCTGAAGATATCATTACTGAAATGAAGGTGTACCATGCAAAATCGCTTAAAATATGTCCAATATAGAAAATTGTTATTCCAATCAAGCCGAATGCAATGGGAACAAATTCAACTGGAAGAGGTGGAAGTTCGGTATAAATCAAACCAAGCCCTATAGTAGCCCACCAAATAATCCAGAAAGGATTTGAAACGCTTAGAACGATCCCATCAAGAATTGGGGCATAACTTTTCTTTTTTTCTTCAGAAGCTCTACGATTTAATTCTTTATTTATTGAGATCTTTTTCACGAAGACATCAATGAGCATTAAAGCAGCAAGAATGCATAAAAGGATTCCTCCTGCTAGGCTTACAATTAATTCAGCTGTGATCGTTTGGAGTATGACATCCAAGCCCAAAATTATTCCAACAAGGAGAATGAACTCAATTATGGAATGCCCAAACACTACTAATGGTCCCGTTTTCCATCCTCTTCGTGGCGTTTCCTTAATCACGATGGCCAGGACTGGTCCTGGGGTTATTGCCCCCGAAAATCCGATTAAAAATGAAAATAGCATGATCTGCATTAATATATTGAAGTTCATTAGATTGGCTCAACGAAATAAATCTTGTTTTTTTGGTCGGATCAATCGTAATCCTTTTCCATCTTTATTAGTATAACGATATCCCCGAATTAAAATGATGGGCATCCCCTCACCCGCTTCTCCCATGATCAACTCAGCAGCCGAAGCGAGTTCATCAGCAATGGCAATTTTGGTTTTTTCTAGTTGATATCCGAAAAGATCAATCTGTCCGCGATAATCAAGGATTTCCTTTATTCCTGCCACCCCTAAGGCCACGTTAATTGATCCACGCCTAAATGGGCGCCCATGGGTATCAGAAATAATGATAGCTACGTTTTTTCCAGCTTTTTCGCGAATTTGGGTTCGGAGCTCAGCTGCAGCCCTGTCTGGATCAACGGGAAGCAGGGTTACTGAATCATCTGGCGAATTAGACATATCAATGCCAGCATCAGCACAAATAAAACCTAATTTGGTTTCGACAATGATTTTTCCGTTTCCTTCAATTACAGCAGTTCTTAGAATTTGTTTAGATTCTTCGAGAATTAAGGTGACTAGATGTGGATCCTTCTTAATTTCATTAGCCAATTGGATTGCATCTGGTGTAGGTTTTACTTTTTTAAGATCCCTGACCCGTCCTTCAATTCGAGAAATGATGGTCTGAGCAATCACAAAAACGTCAGAATCTTCAATACTCAGCTTCATCCTGTTCAGAGAATTTAACATTATCTCAACAAGATCATCGTTTTCCTTGATGATGGGAACATGCTTCAATCCAATTATTTGAATCATTCTGATTCACTTACTTCCAAGATTTTGATTAATATTTCGAGGTCATATCTTGTATTTACGTTAAAGAAGGTATGCAGCTCAGGATCTATTGGCTTTATTTCAGTAACAGGAAAAAAATGTGCTGCTGAAATGCGATCAATGAAACTCCTCAATCGGTAAGATTTCTCCTGAATGCTTTGTTGAATGGCTTTAATGGCGGGCTCCTTACTATAAATTGCGCAGAGTGGCTCAATGTAGCCATTTGGGAATTCCGGGATTACAGCCCAACAAAGGGGCCTCACGTTAGAATAATATTCATACAATAATTCAATTACTCTTGGCTTGATGAGCGGCATATCGCAACCTAATAGCAATACATGACCAAATTCTGCGTTTTTAAACCCGGTTAATGCCCCAATAAGAGGACTTTCAATAGAGGGGTCTTCATCTAATAAAAATTTCACGGGATAATTAGCTGCATGCTTTAATTTCTTGAGCCTTTTTTCTGTTTTAGTAATTACAAGGATATCTTCCGATATTGAAAGGACCTTTTCCAGAGTGTGAGCTATGAGGGATTTGTCTTTAATGAATATTAGGGCCTTATCTACGCCTAACCGCTTTGCCCTCCCACCAGCCAGAATAACAATTGAAAGGTCCATTCTAATCAAATAATAGAGTAGTTAAATTACTATCGGCGCCCGACAATTTCAGTAATTTTTGCTTCTGGTAGCTTATCAGGATAATCTAGGTTATAGTGAATACCTCGACTTTCTTTTCGTAGTAAGGCCGAATCAATGGTTAGTTCAGCGACGGTTGCTAAGTTCCTCAATTCAATCAAATCTGCTGTAATGATAGAATGCCAGTAGTACTCGTTAATTTCTTCTTGTAAGTTGATAATTCTTTGTTTTGCACGCTGCAATCTTTTATTAGTCCGAACAATACCTACGTAATTCCACATAAATCTTCTAATCTCATCCCAATTTTGAGTAATGACCACAGCTTCGTCGCTATCCACGGCATCGCCTATTTCCCACGGCCTAAAATCATGGATTCTTAAGCCTTGTTGGAGGAGATCCTTACATTTTTTGGCCGCTTCGTGAGCACAAACAACTGCTTCGAGCAATGAATTGCTAGCTAAACGGTTAGCACCATGTAAACCAGTGCAACTTGTTTCCCCGATCACCAATAGATTTTCAATATCCGTAGTTCCATCGAGTTTAGCCTTAACACCACCACAACAGTAATGTGCCGCAGGCACGACTGGTATTTTCGAACGGGTTATGTCAATGTTAAATTCAAGGCATCTTTGATATATTCCAGGAAATCTTGACTGAATAAAATTAGGACCGCGATGCGTGATATCGAGATAAACACAGTCATCACCGCTTCTCTTTAACTCATCATCAATAGCCCTCGCCACTATATCCCTCGGTGCAAGTTCTTTTGCCTTATGGTAACTTTCCATGAACCTATTTCCATTTTGATCTATGAGGATAGCTTTTTCTCCGCGCAAGGCTTCTGAGATTAAGAATGACTTTGCGTATGGATGGTATAAGCATGTGGGATGGAATTGAAAGAATTCCATATTCATTATTGTCGCGCCTGCTCGATACGCCATTGCTATCCCATCACCCGTCGCAATATCAGGATTACTTGTATAGAGATAAATCTTCCCTGCTCCACCCGTTGCTAACACAATAATTTTTGCTTGGATTTGAATTACCCGCTTGTTTTTTACATCCAATACATACACGCCAATAACTTTTCCGTTCGACGTCACCAAGTTAATGGCTATATAATTCTCATAAATTGGAACTTTTGATTTTGTTACTGCTCTCAATAAGGATGATTCAATCTCTTTCCCAGTTAAATCCTTCGTGTGTAAAATTCGCCTTTGCGAATGTCCGCCCTCCATTCCAAGATCAAATTTGCCATCCTCATTCCGCGTGAATTCGACGTTACATAAATCAATCAATTCTTTAACGCGGATTGGACCACTCTTAACTACCTGTTCCACTACTTCTCTATCACACAACCCATTTCCAGCACGGAGCGTATCCTCAACATGAGATTCAAAGGAATCAGTCGGGGATAAAACAGCCGCTATGCCTCCTTGAGCATAATTCGTGTTACTTTCAGCCCTCTCTTTCTTCGTGATAATCGTGACTTTTGCAAAACTGCTTGCTTTTAAAGAGAAAAACAAGCCCGCGATGCCACTTCCAATGACCAAGATGTCTGTTTTCATATCATTCATCGATATTCGCACAACCCAAACGAATCTTTATCAAATTTTTCTATTAGATTTCACCTTACCAAACCTTATTTTTATTATTATGGTATTACTATTTAGGGAAGTTCAATGAAAGAATCGATTCTCAAACCCATTACTCGATTTTCCAAAGGAGAATTTCATAAAATTAAAGACGAGATTGCAGTTGAAACCATTATTAGAATATGGGTGAATGAAAATTCGATAACTTCTGTTTTATGTTCTCCAACTCTAGAAAAAGAATTGGTCGTTGGTTATCTTTTTACAACCGGTATTATCAACTCATTTGAAGAAGTTGAAGATATAAGAGACGAGGGCCATGAATATAAAGTAACCCTAAATTCGAAGATTGACCTCGATTCAAGGCTTAAGAATTCTCAATTCATCAATCGTATCATTTCAACGGGTTGTGGCCCTCCTGAATATTGGTTAACTGTTAGAACTGGAAAAGGACTTCCTAAAATTGAATCCAAAATTCAGGTTTCAATGGACGATATTTTAAAGGCAGTTAAAGATTTGAACGAAAACTCGAATATTTTTCGCCGAACGGGCGCAACCCACGCTGCTGGATTATATAATGCATCAATTAATCGCATTATCGTGGCGGAGGACGTTGGAAGACATAATGCAATCGATAAAGTCATAGGCTATGCAATCATTCAAGGTGAAAAAAGTTTTGATGATAAAATACTCGTTTCAACGGGACGTTTAACAGCAGATATCGTTTTCAAATCTGCGAAATGCAGAATTCCGATCGTCGCCTCAATGGCAGCTGCTACTGATTCCGGAATTTCTACCGCTAAAGTTACGAACACTACCCTTCTTGGTTTCGTGAGGGGCAAAAAAAAGGCAAATATATATACGAACCCGTTTAGAATTATTCCTAACAAGTGATATTTCCAATAAACGGAATGATTTCGGATAGGAATTAGTATGTCCAATGTGGAAAAGGAATTAGAAGAATTAAGAGATGAGATTTCCAAACTAGACAGTTCAATCGTGGAATTATTAAACTCAAGAGCAGCACTTGCAAAAAGAATTGGAGCCGCTAAGATCGGATTGGGGCGTTCTGTCATCGATAGAGCGCGTGAACAGGAAGTATACGAGCGCATAACCTCTGAAGACCTTGAAAACCTTACAAAATCTCAATTGTTAGCAATCTATAAAGAAATTATTGCAGCTTGCAGGGTAGTTCAGGCTGGAAAAAAACGCGTGGCCTTCTTAGGTCCTGCTGGCACTTTCTCAGAACAAGCAACTAAATCATACTTCTCCGAAGCCGAAGCAGATTTTATCATGGTGAATAAAATTTCTGACGTCTTTCGGCGGGTCATAAGTGAAGAAGTTGATTACGGAGTGGTCCCTGTCGAAAATTCAACATATGGCTCCGTACCCGTTACGTTAGACCTCCTTCTCGAAAGTGACATTAAAGCAATAGGTGAAATCATCATTCGCATCAAACACAACCTCATAACATTGAAGAAAATTCCGCTTTCCGAGATAAAGACCGTTCTATCAAAAGATCAAGCGATAGCTCAATGCCGTGGATTTATTGAAGAGAATTTACCAACTGCTGAAATAATTGAAACCAAAAGCACGTCAAGGGCCGTTGAGGTACTCCCCGAATATGAAAACGCTGCCGCTATTGGAACCGAATTAGCCGCAGAAATTTTTAACCGCGTGGTTATATCCAAAGGCATCGAGGATAATCAGAATAACTTCACCCGCTTCTTTGTTCTTGGACATGAAGAAAGCACCCCAACTGATACCGACAAAACATCCATTGTCTTCTCCGTAAAACACGTCCCAGGTGCCTTGTTAAATGCCTTAAAAGCTTTCTCCAGTCGAAAAATTAATTTAACAAAATTAGAATCGCGGCCTTCACGGATCACACCCTGGGAATATTACTTCTATACAGATTTTGAGGGGCATATTGCGGAACCCCACGTACAAGAAGCACTTGCAGATCTGAAAAATAACACTTTGTATATTAAAATTCTGGGTTCCTACAAATCTTCTAAATAATTCTTATTATTCGGTGGAACCTTTTATCTTTTCTTCCAAACTTGGACAAACTAAAGCGATTAGACCGCCAGATGCCCCCCACAGGACTGTAATGTAGAACCCGCCACCAGCTATAATGCTGACCATACTAATGGATATCATGATTAACCCTCCCATAATATATTTCCGCACGATAATTAATGCTCCGCTGTACATGCAAATTCCCGCACAGACAAAACTGATTATAGCGGCAATCGTTGGATTCGCTTGAAAATACGGAATAAATAATAAATCTTGACCCCAATCCTGAAATACCATGATTAAAATTCCCTCTAAAATGCACCAAAATCCAGATACTATTCCTAATACACCAGCTGCTCCTGCGGTTGCTGGTTTAGGGATCTCTTCGGTCGTCATCTCATTACCTCGAAATCAGTATGAATTGGTTTTCCTCATAATCCTTTTTATATTCTTCCTATTTTATGACATTAAAATAATTAAATACCTAAAATGTAAGGGAAAAATGCATAAGCGAGCCCTGTCATGGCCAATCCAATACAGAGTGGATTTAATATGTTATCCGTAAGCGGCACGCCTGGCGTGTAATAATCGATAATAAAGAATATGAGTGCTCCAATTCCGCAAAGAATAAGAGCCGCCGAAATTGAAGCTAAATTAATTGTTTTTACTAATTTATTTACTAAAACAATCATGCATAAGAATCCCGTTCCAAATGAAACCGCCACGCCTGCAATACAGCCTTCCCATGTTTTTTTACTCTTCGCTTTAATCTTATGTTTTCCAACACTGACACCCACGATCGTGGCAGCTGCATCTCCCAAGGAGGCCATTGCTATTGCCGCCATTGCAATGGGCGGTTTAAAGAAAAGAACTGCCGCGGTGACGCCAACTGCGATCAATACGTGAGGACCGAGAGTGGTTTTTTCTTTCTCCCGATAGACCTTACTTATTGCTTTAACAGGATAGTAACGAGGGGCATATATACGAACGAAATCAGTTAGTACAAGTAACATAAAAATGGCCAAAATCATAAAAAGCGTAAATGCCTTCCCGGCCAGTGCAGTGGGCACAATTATTTCGATATTAATATGCCAAATATCCCAGCCAGTCGAAAGATATCCAAAAAAAGTTTTGGATGCCAAATCCCCTACAAATAGATAACAGGTTAGAATTCCTATGATTGTAATATGAAATGCTTTTCGGGATGTCTCAAGATCAAGTGAATTGATTGCTCGTGCATCTTCAATCGGAACTCCAGTAGCACCCTTTTTTTCTTTCCTCTGCTCTCCGATGACATACAATCCTATGAAAAGTATGATTACAGGTATGAAAGCTAACGTATAAAAGCCAAGTGGATAAGGTATCGGTAGAAGAGGTGCAACAGATGCTAAATTACCAAGATTTAGTAACCCAAATATACCCCATCCAGCTAAATAGCCTCCCATCGCGAAACAGGTACCAGCTGCAAGAATACTAGACCAACTCCCCTCTCTATTATTTTCTTGAAAGTTCTTACGTGCAATTTTTAAAAAGACCAGTCCGCAAATGATAATTACTAAACCAAGACCTAAATTAAACAATCCAAGCAAACATTCACTTCCCGGAGTTTCTCAGAACTTGAGAACCTATTTTTGAAAATTTCTAGATTGTTACTTTAAAAAACTTCTGGAGTTAAAAATCTCCCAGAATACCGTGGAATTTGTAAAAAGTTTTCCAATCATAAAATATTTCGCCGATTTATCATAATCTGAGCAGAAAACTCTTAAACAAAAAAAAAAATAATAATCGCAATGTCAAATATAATCGCCGATCTCCTCTCACTTTCCTTCATTATTGTTTTGATTCTACTAACATCTACTTTCAGCATTTCCTTAATCGATGAAAATCGGCGAAGGACTTTTGGTATTGTTGCGGGAATACTCACTGGCGTGGCAGTTGTATTTATGCTTCTCTTCATCCTTGGGTTTGTCTTTCATCCAGAACCGGTTGTCTAAAGATTTTTAACTATTCTTTCCCATCTACACACGGTGATAACTATGGGATCGAATTTCCCAACTATTATTTGTGTGACTTCAGCGCATCGAAAACAAGGAAAGACGCAACTAGTAATGCGAATAGTCGAGGGACTGACAAAAGAGGGCTTTGAAGTTGGAACCATAAAACATATCGGGGGCAAATCAAACTTCGATAATCCACAGGTGAAGGATACCACTCGCCATGCAGAAGCTGGGGCGAAATTGATAGTGGCTGTAACGAAATCAGAAATGATAGCCATTGACAAAAAGGAAAAATCCTCACTTGATGCCGCGATTCGGAAATTCCCGAAGAATTTTGATTTTATCATAGTTGAAGGGTTTAAAAAAAGCACCTACCCTCGATTCATCATCATAGATAAAGCCGAAGAAATTCGAGGGTTAAATGAAACTGGTCAAGTTTTGGGACTCACTGGACACATCGCCCAAAAACGAGAGGAACTCGATAAACTTGATAAATTTTATCCAGTTGTCAAGGAAGAAGACACGGACGCCCTTCTCACAATTGTAAAAAATCACAGGCATTACCAGATAGTCGCAACTCTACCAGGCGAAAACTGTGGTGATTGTGGATTTAAAGACTGCGAAGAAATGGCAGCGAATCTACTGATGAAGAAAGTTTCGTTCGATAAATGCCCACATATGACCGCTGAATTGACCTTGACCGTCGATGGGAATCAGATTTTCGTTAAGGACTTCGTTCAAAATATCATCCGCAAAGCTATCGAAGGGATGCTAGAAACCCTCAAGGGAATCCCTCGAACCCCTCGGGAAATCACCATTCATATCGGCTATGAAAAAATTTAATTCCATTTATTTTTCATTAATTGAATTAAAAAATTCAAAAATATCTTTTGTATAATAACCCTTCAATGCGAATTCTGATAAATGATAATATAAAAGCATTTTTACTCTTGTTAACCCATTCGGATCTACCTGGAATTTAAAGGGATACTCTATATCCCACAGAATCAACGCTCCAAGACCATTAATAGGTCTGGGAGTTGTGTAAATATTGGGTTTTGGGTTGAGATTTAAGAGCGATTTTAAGTCTTCCAATCCCCATTGCAATTCCCCTATCTTAAGAAGGGCATCAATGATGCGTCTAACCATTTTCCATAGAAACGAATTAGCCATGATATGAAAAATCAGAAAGGGGTCTTTCTTTTCTATTCTTATTTGAAATATTTCACGAATAGGGCTTTTTTTCGGTTGTTTTTTACGAAACAATTTGAAGTCATGCCTTCCTTCTAAAAGAAGAGCCCCCTCTCTCATTAAATCAAGATTTTCATTAGCATAAGAAGTATAATAACGATAATATCTTGAAAACGCATCATATCTTGGATGAAATTTTTCATCCACAACTTTTTCTGCCCAAACTACAATGTTATTCGGTAAAAATGAATTAATAGCAGGAATAATTAGTTTTTCCGGGGTTGAAATAGCAATAACTTGGCTTAGTGCATGTACTCCCCTATCAGTCCTCCCAGCTGCTGCATAATTTGCAGAATCCACCTCTTCTATTAACTTCGCCTTCTTTAGAGCATCAAGGATATTTCCTTCAATTGTATTTTTATTTTCTTGCCGTTGAAATCCTTCATATTCTTCAGAATTTCCAAAGTAACAAAGTTTTAGCGCATATCTCATAAATTAACCTTCCAATTAGTTATAAAAAGTCATAAATTTCTATAAAAATCTATCAGCTTTCTATGCCAATGCTCCGTCTACCCGCATCCACACGCGAGAAGACCCGCCCTAAGGTTATCAGGCGGTACGCCCGTCGCCGGGTTCAAGCCATCCAGCACGGTGTCGAGGGCTACCAAGAGATTCCTCTTGAGGTTGGTCGCTGGGTCTGGAGACCGGAAGGGAGTTACCCCATAGTGCTTGAAAAGGTCGTAGAGTTGCGCCCACTGCCAGTAGGGACTGCTCGGGTTCAAACGAGGTTTTAGAACGCCCCCGACTTGTGCGAGCAACCACTCGTAGCAGGCTGGAAGGGATTCCACGAGCCCTACGCCTTTCCGAGCTATCACGTAACTTGCCAAGACGTGTTCTGAGAAGTTAAGTGACCAGGAATACTTCAATACCCCAATGATCGTGGTGTAGGCTGGATGCACCTTGCGCACCGCGATCCCGTGCCGGGCGCATTTGCGCTCCAGCAAAGGGAGCATCGAAGTCTTTAATTGATTGAGTTTACGGTTCTGTTTTTTATTATAGGAGAAGGATTGGTCAAAGGACAAGTCCTCGATAATCAACCCCTTTCCTTTATTGATACAATAATTGATGACCTTATCGAGCTTGAAGCTCGCGTAATTGTCCCGGCGGCCCTTGCGGTAGGAATGCAAGTTCCGAAACGGGATCTGCTGGTAACTGAGAAAATTTCCAGCTTTGTCAATATGGACTAGGGTAATGAAATTATAATTGAAATCCAGCCCAATCGCGCCATTTTGAAACCCAATCCGTACCTTGGGTTCCAGGACCTCATAGGACATATGAGCATAATAGCGCACTTCCCCTTTGACGAATTTCCGTTTCACGATGACGGTGTATTTGTCCATTTGGAGGAGTGCTTGAAATATTGCCATTTGGTGTGGATTCACCGCGAGCGGCACGCGCAGGCGTTTTGGAATCCGCCCCTTCGCTTTATGAAAGGTCGAGATCCGCAACTCCTCGCTCGGCAAGAGCTTCAAATTGTTATTTTGCACCCCACCTTGCACCTTGCCCACGCAACCAAACGACGCGTCCCGCTGGATAAGAAATTCTGCTCGCGAAATCTTCCCTCGGATGCGCGCCCGAAACAACCGTTTCGTCCCAAAGACGACGGGTTGCAGGGTCAAGTGCGCCAACCGATTTTGGAGCGAAGAACGGAGCGAAAATAACCCTTGCAAACTCCGATCATTGTGATTCTTCGCCCTCTTTTTGGCAATCTGCTGCTCCACGACTTCAAGTTTCTGCGTAAGATTGGTTGAACGTTTCTTCAGCCATGTTTTCTGCTGTTCGAGTTTGATCTTATTCTCGGTCATGATAGTATTGACGTAGGGGTTGTTGTGGCATACCTGCATCAACTTCTGCTGAATCCCCGTTGCCCCATTGAAGAGAAGCTGATACCCCTTCCGCTTCGTCCGGTTATAGATGGTAAAAATTTCGTTTAGCTGGTGTATTTGGGTCTTTGATGGACGTATACGAAAGATAGTCGTGGTCAGCATTTTCGGATTCCCATCAATCTCAGATGAACTTCTTAAGATGGTTCAGTCGTGGGTGCGTTATAAAGTTTTGCACGTAAAATGCGCAAAATATTCGCTTGCGCAAATCCAGTAAAGCGATTAATTTGCCGCGTTCTTTAGAATTCGTTTTTTCTTCCCCTAGCGTTTGTTATACAAATTACTGCGTGCATTCGCAGTATAATACCAAAAATCATTCATCTATTTTTCGGGAATGATTATTAAACCTACCAACTTTTACCCGTGTTTTATGGGAGCAGTTTTCCGAACGAGCTTTGTGAATAACATTATGTTTTGAGATGCAAAATATAATTTTTACTATGATATCTCCCATTTTCTTCGCGTCCTAGGGATAATTTCATTATGAACCCCCAACTATATTATAGAACACTGTTGAGTTTAGGATTTAAAGGTTTTATTTTTTTTGGAGATCTTTTAAGACCGGTTTAAAGATTTAAAACCTCGAAACTCATAAATAAAACAATATGATTAACTTACAAAAAGTAATTATTGCTATTGGAATATTTTATGCTACCAAATTTAGGAGGAAACGAGAGGTGATTTAATGGGAAAGCGCTTCTTAATGGGTAAAAAACAAATTGTCACCATTCTTTTCGTTTTTGCATTCATTTTTAATGGGATTTTAATTCATCTATTGCCATTTAATCAACAATCTCAAAAAATTCTCAATAGATTTGAAACCAATCATCGGATTAGAATCCAGACAAACAACGTTTCATATGTAGAAGAGTGGTACCGAATATGGGGCGGATCTGATTATGAAGTTGGCTATGGGGTTGCATTAGATGGCAACAATGATATTTATCTGGCGGGTGCTACCTCCACTTTTGGAGCAGGGAATTATGATGCCCTTTTAGTGAAGTATGATTTCCAAGGCACCCAGCTCTGGAACCGCACTTGGGGTAGATCTTCATTTGAGGACCTAGGGACTGACGTTGCAGTGGATGGCAATAAAAGTATCTATATTACAGGTTATACCACTATTTTCGGGTCCCCAGAGATTACTGATGCATTCCTGGTGAAGTATGATTCGCAAGGCAACGAGATTTGGAATCGAACATGGGGCGGAACAGGCGCCGATTATGGTAATGGGATAGCAGTGGATAGCGACAACAATTGCTATATTACCGGATATACCAATATATCTGACGGAAACTATAATGATGCTTTTCTGGTGAAATATGATCCTCAAGGCACCCAGCTCTGGAATCGAACTTGGGGCTTACCTAATAACTATGATCGTGGCTCTGGAGTTGCAATCTATGGCAATAACCATTGTTACCTTATTGGATATTCATGGCGTCTTCTCAATAACTACGATGCTTTTGTTGTGAAGTATGATGGTAATGGAACTGAGCTTTGGAACCAAACGTGGGGGACAACAAATGATGAAAGAGGAAGAGATATTGCAGTGGCTGGTGATCATACTTGCTATCTCATCTGCTATGTGAGTAATAATTATGGATTATTGGTGAAATTTGATGCCAATGGCACCCAGCTGTGGAACCGCACCTGGGGAGGACTAGATCTATATGGGTCCCTAAGTATTGCAGTGGCTGGCAACGACCAAATCTTCTTTACGGGGTCAATTGCGAATTTCGGACCTGATGCTGATGAAGTATTTCTCGTGAAGTATGATGCTGCTGGTAACTGGCTCTGGAACCGCACCTGGGGGTCCGTTGAAAACGAACATGGCTATGGGATTATAGTAGATGGAAATAATAATACCTATCTTGTTGGAGACACTGAGGGTTTCATAAGTGGGTGGAGCGCCGCTTTCTTGGTGAAATTCGGAACAGACTCTGATGAGGATGGCTTAACCTATGACATGGAAGTACTAATTTATGGGAGCAATCCGAACGATCCAGATACTGACGGCGACTTAATCCCGGATGGATGGGAAGTAGATAATAACCTCGACCTTTTGAATACTACGGATGCACAGGATGATTTTGATGGAGATGGGTTAACAAATCTAGAGGAATATAATTTAGGGACAAATTTGGATCTGCGGGATAGTGATTATGATGAGATGCCTGATGGGTGGGAAGTGACTAATGGATTAGACCCCTTAAATATCACAGATGCATTGGATGATCCTGATGAGGATGATCTCATTAATATCGGAGAATATCGGGCCGGGACAGATCCAAATAATTGGGATACGGATGGAGATGGGTTCTCCGATGGGACCGAACTTTCTCAAGGCACGAACCCCCTGGATAGATTATCGAACCCATTAATACGAATGGTTATCATTACTCTCATAATCGTTCTTATTGCATTATTCTTAGGAATTGTTCTATTTATTCGAAAAAGAAAGAGGAAAGACAGAAAAATAGGAAGAACTTCACCAACAAATCTTCATCTGAGTTATCAGAGATGGTTGATAAAAGTGAGCCTAGTGATCTATAATTCTTTAATAGATAAAAAAATAAGGCGAATTCAGAATTTTTCATGACATTGATTATCAGTTATCAAGCCAATAGGTTAAAACAGTTTGAATGATAATCTAATATATTAATATGAAAACAAAAATTTATATGGAAACCTTTGGTTGCAGCTTTAACCAAGCCTCGTCTGAAATAATGCAAGGGATTTTACTAGACAATAAATGCGACTTAGTAACTTCTATCATACATAGTGATTTCATCATAATAAATACCTGCATCGTTAAAACTAATACAGAAGCTCGAATTTTGAACAGAATTAAAGAATATACTGAAAAATTTCCGGAGAAGGGTTTATTAATAACAGGTTGCATGCCAGAAGTCTTATCAGATAAACTATTACCATTAAATCCAAAAATCAGCATGCTGGGTCCTCATTTTACCACGGAAATATTAAACGCAATCCAGTCTATGATAAAAGGTGAGCAATTCATTCAAATAGGAAAACGTAAAGAACAAAAACTTTGCCTTCCACGGAATATTCAGCAGCCCACCATTGCAAAAGTCCAAATAGCTCAAGGGTGTTTGAATAATTGTGCCTATTGCATCACGAAACATGCGATGGGCAGCTTACACTCTTATTCGAGTCGGAAAATAGTTGAGGAGATTAAACTCGATTTGAACAAGGGGTGTAAAGAAATATGGCTAACCGCGCAAGACACTGGGTGTTACGGATCTGATTCTAAAAGTTCGCTTCCAGAACTCCTAAAAACCATCGTTCAAATACCTTCGGAATTTAGAATTCGAATTGGAATGATGAATCCCAGGAGTTTTTTGGACATTCAGGAGAATATGACCGAAATTCTCCCCCATCTAAAGATTTATAATTTCTTACACATTCCCATTCAATCAGGAAATGGTGAAATTCTCAAGAAAATGAATCGTCAATATTCTATTTCAGAAATCCAAGATGTTTTAATTAAATTTAGAGAAATAATATCCGATCTCTCTCTATCTATGGACGTAATTGTTGGATTCCCATCAGAAACTAACGATCAATTTGAGGATACTATTTCGTTGATTGAGCAAATTAAGCCAGATATCGTAAATATATCAAAATTTGGCGCAAGACCAAAGACTCTTGCAGCAAAGATGAAGCCAGTTCCGACTAAGATTGTTAAAAGCAGGTCAACTCGCCTATCTATAATTTGTAATGAAATTTCTAAGTCTCAAAATCTGAATTACATGAACAATTTTCCAATCCAACGAGTTTTGATTGTATCGATTGGGAAAAAAGGTGGAGTTATTGGTCGCACCTCTAACTATAAGCCAGTCATTCTTGAAGAAAAATGTGACTTGGGAAAATTTTATGATGTGAAGCTAGTTGAAGCTTCAAAAAATCATCTAAAAGGGCTCCTCATATAGAACCCCTCCAATAACTTACTTTCTTTAATTTCTAAAGGTTTAATGCCTTGATCAAGTCATCAATGCCTTCTCCCGTTTTCGCACTTGTTAAAACAACAGCTGCCTTCGGATTCACTGATTTGCAATCTTCAACCAATTTGTTTGGATCGTTGTCAAGGACTTCTTTCAAGTCCAATTTATTGATGACTGCCACCGTGGCGATGTGGAAGGTGACTGGATGTTTTTTAATGATATAGGGACCATCAGTAAGCCCCACCACGACCACTCTATGCTCACATCCAAGGGGGAACTCAAAGGGACAGATCAAATTTCCCACGTTTTCTATGAAACACAAATTAGTTTCAGGCGGCAATTTATCAACAAAGGGACGAATATATTTGGCATCAAGATGGCACTCTCCTCCAGTGTTAATTTGGAGCGTCTGAACCCCTAATCGTTCAATATCGGTTGGGTCTCCCGCAATATCACCATTTATAACTGCAATATGATATTTTTCTTTTATTTGTTCAATGATTCCCCCTATTAGACTCGTTTTTCCGGAACCAATGTTTCCTAGAACCTCTATGGCTCGAATGCCCTTATTTTTAAAAAAATCCCTATTTTCAACGGCTAATTCTTCATTGGCTTCAATCAAATCTTTCTCTACTGATACGATCTTTTCCCATTGATCCATTTTCATCCCTACTCTTAACTCGAATCCCTTTTTTTCAATGTTTTTTGGAGTTGATTCATGCTATTTACGAGCTTATTTCCATGCTGAAAATAGGCCAGTTCATTTCTAGTTCTTTCAATAAGCCCTCGTGCTCTGTCTACCTTCCGGCGAATTCCCGGAATCAACCCCTCAGGATAATCTAGCGAACGTAATAGATTATATATTTCCTCCATTAAGGTCAAGCACCTTTCCGCTTCCTCATTATTTTCTTGTCTGACTGCATCTAAAGAATGCCGCCTCAGTTCCCCCACCACGTCTCCCAAACCATGTAAATAAGCGTAATTAGATACATTAAGTGTTTCAGGATCTTGAACCTCTGTTCCTCCTTCAATAAGAGTTAAATAGACAGATGCCTCCACGAATTCTTGGTGCATATCGGTAACATAGCCCTTATAGTACAGTCTAGGACTAATTTTTTTAATGTTTTCTTCAACTTCTTCAATTAACTCTTTTGCTTCTTTTAAATTTAATTTCGCTTTTTCAAGATCTCTTCTATGAGTCGCCTGAACTGCTCCTTGTGACAATCTAATAGATTTTCTACTTATTTTCAACGTTGCTTCTCGGATTTCATCGTCTTTATCCAGTTTTTCTTTTATTTTTTCAAAAATATCTGCGAACATGATCAAGTCACCAATTAGTTCCCTCTCAATTTTTACTTACATTTATCTTTTGCTTTAATCTCGATAATAGCACCACGCGACTTGGACGTGATACATCAAGTATATCATACCCCGTGTGGGCTGATAATTGTTTGGCAAAATCTTGAATCTGAGAAAATTCTGGCATGTGCTCAAAATTTAGGCGAGATCGGCTGTAACCAACATACATGTATGCTTTGGCCTCAACAAACGTGGGATTAGCCTTTTCAATTAATTTCGCATAACCTTCTGGCTGTAATAGATTTACTTGATTAATAAGGGTCAATCGCAGGACCGTGTTAGAATTGAAGCTATTCATCAATTCGAGACTTTCATTCAATTTTTCCCAATTATTTGGTTCTATTGGGCGTGCAACCCGCAAGTACGTGGATTTATCAGGGCCATACAAAGAAATGTAGAACATTGTTGGCTTGGAAAGGTTTTCAATAACTTTTGGGCGAGTCCCATTTGATACAAGAAAAGTACTCATTCTTCTTGCCTTAAATTCTTCGATGAGTTCGTTAATGTAAGGGTATAACGTTGGTTCCCCCGAAAGACTAATGGCCACTTGATTTGGCTCCATTGCTTCATTCCATTTATCCCAAGAAACCTTTGAATGACCCGTGGGTTTATAGCCGCTCAGAATGCGCTTCTGCGCTTCCAAACATCCATCCACGATGTCAGCAGGGGGATCAGGATCCTCCAGTTTCTCAAGCAATAATTCATCCCACTGAATATTGATGTCATCTGGTTCCACTCGCCAACAATGGAGACAATGGTTGGTACAAAACCCCATTGTTGGTGTCATTTGAAGACATCTATGGGATTTTATGCCATAAAATTTCTGTTTATAACAAACCCCACTCCCGGTTAAGGCTTTTCGCGTCCAACGACATGCCTTAACTCCAGAATGCCTTCGAACTACTTGGTACTTCTGTTTCTTCAATTTTCCAAGAAATTCTTCTGGTAAAAGCGCCTTCATAATCTTCATATTTTTCACGGTAAAATTGTTCACGGTGAAATTAAATCTTTCATTGTCTATGGTGAAATCAAATTATCAAAAGAAGGCGCGTGATTGGTGAAATTAAACACAAATAAACCTCATTCATCTCGTTTTTTGGGACTTGGATTTACCTTCATGGTTTCAGGGATTACGGGAATGTTGCTGATATTTTTCTTAATGAGAGCACCCGAATTAATAATATTTATTTTGTTATTTTATCCATTTCTTTCGTTATTTATGATGAGTTTCATCTTAATTCTTGGTGGGTTTCATAAAATAGAAGTATCTAAAAGAAACATATCCATAGGATTAATTGTAATCATAGGTGGGGCTCTAACCACCATAGTACTCGATTTATTAGTTTCATTTTTAGTAACAATATTATAAATTTTACAAAAAGGGTTAAAACTAATGAAATTTCGTAGAACTTGGAAAACAATCTTCTTAATGCTCATTTGCATGACTTTTTTGGGAATTGGGACCTATGCTTTGTATTTTCTATACCGAATCGACAAACCTCTAATAATCAAAGCATTTCAAGATCCCTTCATGTTTAACAATGGAACACGCGTGCAAACGGAAGCTGATTGGCAAGCACGTAGAATTGAGATAAAAGAGACATTATTAGATCTTGAATATGGTCATATGCCTTCCGGTCACCCCGATAATATTACGGTTCAAGTGATACAATCCAAATTATTGGGTGGGGGACACATCCTCAATACAACGAAAATTATAATGACTCCAAACAGTTCTCAACCAAGTCTTACGATTAATTTTACCTTGTGGGTATATATCCCTAATGGCACGGGCCCATTTCCCACCATAGTAAAAGTTGGTCAGGAGGGAATAGGATCACAAGAAGAGATGAGCGCAGTTATGTTAGAACGCGGTTACATCTATGCATGTTATGATCATACTGAATTAGATCCCGATACAGAAGGATATGATGTTCAAGGTCCTTGTCAAGAGGCATATCCAAGTTATGATTGGGGAAGTCTCGCAGTATGGGCTTGGGGCGCAATGCGAGTGGCAGATTATTTATTAAACGAATCATGGGTGGATGCGCCTGATGGCATTCCGAATGTGGATTCTAACATTTTAATAATTACGGGACATTCTAGAAGAGGGAAAACAGCGCTATTAGCAGGAGCATTAGACGAACGCTTTACCATGGTAGCCCCTAATGGAAGCGGATGTGGAGGTGCCGGAAGTTTTCTTGTTCAAGGTTTTTTTTCTGAGACTATTGCCTCTATAACTTCTACGCACCGCTATAAATCATGGTTTCAAAAAGATTTTGGGAATAATTACGGCGGGAAGGAACACAATTTGCCCTTCGATCAGCATTTCTTACGAGCATTAGTGGCTCCTCGTATAACACTCTCTACAGAGGCTACAGAGGACTTCTGGTCAAATCCAATAGGAACTCAAGCAATCTATGAGGCAACCCTGCCCGTTTACGAATTTTTAAACGCTACACTGAATAATTCGATTCATTATAGATCAGGGGGACATGCTTTCACAGAGCAAGATTTTGAAGTCCTATTAAATCTCTCAGATAAATTACTTTTAGGTAAAAACATCTCAGGGAATTTTCATATGACCCCGTATGATATTGACTTTCCTATCGAATATACTGCTCCAACTTGATTGAAAAACACTTTTCAAGAGAATAAAAATTCAAAATTTGCAAATATTTCCTCTATCTTTACATTTTAAGAATTTTATTAAACCCATTTAATGAGAGACAAATTACTTCTAGGTAAAAACCTCTCAGGGAATTTCATAGGGTGTCATATAGAAATTCCGATCTATCAAGTCGATAAAAGTGGATAAATTCCAATAATTTCATCACCTTGACTTGCCTCTCGGATGATGGTGTCCTTGCATTTACGAAACGCTCTCTCCATCATCGTCATCTGATGCCTTTCAGCGGGATCGGGTCTCGCTACATCTTGAGAGTCGATACTTTTCAAAATGTACCCTCATTTACAAATCACGATACAGTACGCCACCATCCATTATAAATCTGCCCAACCAAAATGCGCAAATCGCTCTTTTGCGCAAAACGTGCTAGAAAAAGTAGAAATTATTTTGGCTATTTTTATTGAAATATATTTACTTTTATTTACTTTAGGTAGCTGTTTTCGATCCCAATTGATATATTAGACGTATGAGAACTATCTATTTAGAAACAATGCCTACTATTGATAATAGAAATAAACATTTTTGTGTATTCAATGAAGTCTAATGGGAAGATAGCGTTAATCGCCTGCTTAACACAGAAAAATTGGTATAGTTTTGCACCGTTGCTTGCTACATTGGAAATAGAGAACCTAAATCAGAAGTATGATACCTTCATCCTGAAAAAAAGAACAAATTCTGAAATTTCGCGAATAATGAATCATTTTGAAACGGTTATTTTTGCCTACTCATTCTACACGCATGACACACCAGGTATTGCAGCAGAAATTAATAGAATTACAGAAAATTTTCCCCATAAAAAAATAATTCTTATAGCTGGAGGACCACACGCTTCTGGAAATCCCCATCAAACACTTCGATTGGGATTTGATTTAGTCGTAAAAGGTGAAGGCGAGATCGCCTTTCCCATTCTGCTAGACCACATTTGGAGAAATGAGCCCTACTCGGAAATAGAAGGGATTTGTTATAAATCGCAGAATGAGATCTACTTATCAGATCAATCCCATCTCATTAATTTGGAGAAATATCCTACATTTTCAAGTAGATTTAACTTGTATCCCCCTATTGAAATAACACGAGGCTGCCCTTTTGGATGTAAATATTGTGAAGTTTCGTATCTTTTTGGACGGACGATGCGACATAGAAGCATTGCCACTATCGTAAAAATTGTTAAAGAATATCAGAAAATTTTTTCGGGAAAACGGAGTACGGACATCCGGTTCATCTCTCCGAACTCGCTCGCATACGGTTCCAACGATGGAATAACTCCAAATCCTGCAAAAATTAATCAGCTGCTGAAGACAATTCATGAGCTAGGTAAAGATAATTTAAGGATTTTTTTCTCCACATTCCCCTCTGAAACTCGCCCCGAATTCATCACCCCTTCTATCTTAGAAAAAATCACTCCATTTATCTCAAATGAATATATTGCTTTTGGAGGCCAATCGGGTTCTGACCGGATCCTTAAACAAATTGGTCGGGATCACACTGTAGAAAACATACGGAATGCTGCAACAACCATTCTAGATGCAAATCTAATTCCCTTGATAGATTTTCTCCTGGGTTTACCCGGTGAAGAGGTTACTGACCAATATCAAACTTTGGATCTTATAAAAGAACTAATTAGACAAAAGGCTAAAATACGAATTCACTATTTCATGCCGCTTGCCGGCACTCCGTTCGAAAAGGCATCTCCGGCCCCCTTAGAACCAACAATCTTATCTGAGCTAGGGCGACTTGCTAAAAAGGGGCACGTAGAAGGAAACCTAGATACTCAGATTCGAAATTCAAAACGAATTCAGAAATTTTTGGAATCCCAAAATAAAATTAATTAATAGAAGTAGTTAATTCCTCTACTTTCGCTTTTTGAATCGCCAGAATGTCAATTCCTTCACCTGAAGAGGGGTCACGTTGAGCTGCCGACTTAATTGCTCGAATGGCCAAATCTTTTCCTTGTTCAATTGTCATTCCCGATTTATATTCATTTTCCAAAACTCCAACGGCAATCTCAGATCCACTTCCAATGGCTGCGAAATCATCTTCAATAATACTTCCGACTGCATCCAACGCAAAAACTTGTGGTCCCTTGTCATCAATCCCGGCCATTAACGTATTCGTAAACAAGGGAAATAATCTCATTGAATACAAAATAGACGCGGTTCGTTTTGCTGCGGCATTTACTGAGATCCCCTTCTTTTGTTCCAATGCATATAGTTTTACATACACCCCTATAGTGTCCTTTAATACCTGAAAATCAGATACTAAGCCGGCAAATGCAATTCCGATATTATCTGCAATTTTAAACACCTTTTTCACGGATTTACTTTGAATTCCTCTTCCAAACGTGAGCCGTTTTTCAGAAGCAAGAACCACACCATCTGCACAGCGAATTCCAATCGTTGTCGCACCCGGGAGATAAAAATTTTCCATTCAATTCAACCCTTTAATCTTCCAAATAGTTTTGATAAATAACAGATTAACACCTTTTAAAATTCTTTTTAATTTTTGGGATATACATGATTCTGCAGTGAATTCTCAATTTCAGGAGAAACCCAAATAGTTAAGATATTTGTATTTTCTTAATTAGTAAGTCCTAGATTTGCATTAGCCAACTATCTTCTACTAGAAAATTATCGATTGTATCGAATTAGAGGCGTCTTCTAAAAATTTTTTCTCCACACTGTCAAAATATTATGGCAGTATTTTCCGACATCAATATATTCTCTGTTTCGGTCAATAAATGTCCAAACCTTTAAATGTCTTTATAAACTTAGCTTAGTAAGAAGAACGTATTGGGTTTAATTTCAAAACTGAAGGAAAAAAAGGGTTTTAAATGCCTGATGACACGAAGTCAGTGAAAAAATGGTATAAGGAAGGAGATGACAGTTATCTTATCTCCTATACCAAGCATCTAGAACGAAAGATCCGCAGTTTGGAAGCTGAGAAGCAATTAATCGAAAGCGAGAAGATTCGTTTAGATCGAGAAGTGCGGAGCATCAAAAGCGAGCTCGATCGTATGCGACAACCGCCTCTCGTAACTGCTGACGTTGTTGACGTTCTCGAAGATGGCCGCATCATAGTAAAAAGCACTACAGGGCCTCAGTTTGTAGTCAAATCCTCAAATAAAATCCCAAAAGACAAGCTTTTATCAGGCGCACGCGTTGGCCTTAATCAGCGAACATTTTCTATTGTTGAGATCCTTCCTGGGTCCATTGATCCATTTGTTCAAGGGATGGAAATTGAGGAAAGCCCTCCAGTTACTTATCAGGATATAGGAGGTTTAGATCAACAAATACAAGAACTCCAAGAAGCGGTTGAATTTCCTTTATTGTACCCTCACCTCTATGAAAAGATCGGAATTGAACCTCCTAAAGGTGTATTGCTTTCCGGTCCTCCAGGGACTGGCAAGACACTTCTCGCACGTGCTGTAGCGCATGAAACTAAAGCAACTTTCATTCGAGTAATAGGATCCGAGTTAGTACAGAAATTCATTGGTGAAGGTGCTCGCTTAGTCCGTGAAATTTTCTCGATGGCTAATGAAAAATCACCGAGTATTGTTTTCATTGATGAACTGGATGCGGTTGGTTCAAGGCGTTTAGAAGTTGCTACCTCGGGTGACAGAGAAGTACAACGGACTTTAATGCAATTACTTAGTCTTTTAGACGGATTTGATAATCGTGGCAATGTCAGAATTGTAGCTGCCACGAATAGAGTCGATATTTTAGACCCTGCCCTCTTAAGACCTGGAAGGTTTGATAGAATCATTAAATTTCCCATCCCAGAAAGAGGCTCACGACTTCAAATATTTAAAATTCATTTAAGAGGCGTTTCTGCAAAAGACGTTGATACAGAAAACGATGATGATGAGACCCTTCTTTATTTATTAAATTCTACTGATGAGGCAACAGGCGCAGATATCAAAGCTATTGTCATAGAAGCAGGGATGTTCGCAATTCGTGATGAAAGACACTCTGTCACCACGGAAGATTTCAAAAAGGCCATCAAAAAAGTCATGGAAAATAAACAAAAGAAGCCCTATGATGACCATTATGGCTAAAACTTTATCTATTTTTCCTCTTCTTTTATAAAAATGATACATATTACCCCTTCATCAATTGGCATTGATCACTTAAGACGAAGACTATGTTTTCAATTTTCATTATCTATAGAAGATCAGGAGAAGCTTATCCCCTCAAATATCGAATTTAAGCTATCAGGAAAAACTAAAAGG
The DNA here is from genome assembly GCA_013375455.1 of Candidatus Helarchaeota archaeon. The sequence goes on from JABXJT010000013.1 coordinate 76,990, forward strand.
CTTCGTTTTCTATATCTAGAAGAAAAATTATGGGGAATGATACGCCCTCATGATGGGTTTTTTCTCTTCACTCCAAATTCTGCGAAATTTTTGATTAAAACAATCAAATCTCCTAAATTACGGGTCATAATACAATCTGACGTATCACAATTCATTCAAAAGGGAAGGAGTGTTTTTGCAAAACACGTGATCGATTGTGACCCGAATTTAATCCCTTATTCGGAAATAATTGTCGTAAATGAAGAGGATGACCCACTTGCCATTGGTAAAGCACTTCTTAATAGAGAAGAAATGCTCTCGTTTAACGATGGAGTTGCCGTAAAAGTAAGAAAAGGTATTTAGTTAAATCAATTTGATTAAAAATTACTTTGCTTTAAAAGCAGAATGGCTTTGGCTAAATCTCCCCCAGTCTGCCTCAACGCTGCTTCTGCTTCTTCTAAACTAACTCCTGCTTGCCCTGCAACGAGCTGTGCATCCTCTGGCGAAATTGCCCCCTCTTCTTCAACCTGCCCCTCTTCTGCCACAGCAGATTCGGCTGATTTGGCACGATCTACTCCATCTCCTATCACTTGATACATTTCCCCTTGTCCAGGAACCATCAATTTCGTAACTTGCGCTCCCTCAATAACAATATCTTTTTCAGCGGTTCTTATAATGACTTCCTCAACATTTTGTATCTCATTGAAATCCATTTGCCCCTGCTTCTGCATTTTCCGCATCATTTTTTTCATGTCTTTAGGGCTTGATTTCTTCCTTTTTTGCTGCATCTTTTTTATTTTGTGCCATTTTGCCACTTTTCATCCTTTCCTCTCTATTCATCCGTAAGGATACCAAACCCATATGGTCAATCCAAAAAAGAGAAACAATCCACAAGCAAGAACCCACTTAATGAAATAATTCTTCACTCGATCTGGGTTTTCTTTCATGAGAGAATCAACAGCAAATGTAAGCAATGTCAAACCGGCGAGTATAACGAAGATCCCAACATTTCTGGGCCCCCAACTAAAAAGATCTATGACGATCAGCCCTGCCCATCCTCCCATAATGAGTAAATTTATCCAACACATCCAACCGAAAATTTTCTTAAAGTCAAATTCCACCATTTCGCATCATCCACAATAAACAATCAATTATTGTAATTTTTACTCTAATTTATTAATATTTACCTGATAGACTTTAATTTTATTTTATTTTCTAGTACATTTCTTTGTTAAATCTTCGAAATCCCATGGATTTCTCTAGTTGTATATCTCATTTCACAAAATTATATTTTTATATTAAGAGTTCTCTTAGTTATTTAATAACTCAAAAGAAAGAAGAAGGTCGTTTTCGCTTTTATCGGCAGAAAAACGGATTCTATTACTTTGGAGGTAAATAATATGGCGGAAGACCGAGGTGGCGGATTATCTGATTTACTACACGATTTCGAAGAAGATACTGGAATAAAATCTTCGGCTATTGTTTCCCGCGATGGCCTAGTAATGGCATCTAGCTTGCCACGAAAAACTACTGGTAGTGATGAAGACACAGTAGCTGCAAATGCTGCTAGAATTCTCTTCTTAGGAGAAGCTACCGGGAAAGAACTCGCCAAAGGAGATCTAAAAGAGGTACTCCTAAATTATCAGGACGGAAAAGTCGCCCTGGCAGGCGCAGGTCCCTACGCCGCCGTAATGGCTCTCATTGATCCTAATCTACGGCTCGAAACGGGGGCAATTCTCTTTGCGATCGGATCCCTTGCCCGTAAAGTAAGGAAATTATTAGAAGGATGATTCTCTTCTAGAACTTCAAAATTTAAACCATTCTCACCTTAAAATATTGAAAATAAAGAACTCTCTTACTTTTCTTCTTTTTTCAGATGCACCATTGACTCTAATCTCTTTTATAATTTATTATTCCCGTTCAAGATTCAGCTTAGATTATGATCGAACTCACATCTCCATCCATAAAAAATAAATAGCCATTGTGACTGGATTTTAATTACACAAACTTTACCTTAGCATTGGTTAGTCTAAAAACCAATTTCTTACGTAAAGGAGCAAACTTTCGTACAAAAAAACGGGACTTAGCGTTAGATCGCTATGGAACCTATAGACAAACTACATAGGAGATAGGAAATTTGAGTGATAGGAAAGAAAATACAATCTTTATCGGCAGAAAAACCGCAATGAACTACGTGATGGCCTGTTTTACCGTGATCCAATCCGGCCAAAAAGAAATTATCATAAAAGCCAGAGGTCGCGCTATTTCACGAGCCGTAGACGTCGCAGAAATCTTGAAGAATCGGTTCATGCAAGGTCAAGTCGAAATTAAAGACATTATCATCGGTACTGAAACAATTGAAAGTAAAGATAGAGGAACATTCAGCGTTTCAACAGTAGAAATAATCATCGAGGTAAAAAAGTAAATAAAAACTTCTTTTTTTTCTTTTTTCTAATCTACCACTAATATCCTCTTATCTAAAGTGCTTAACTTTCGAAGATAAATGCAATTTTACTAGAGAAATAAACACCCAAATCTCTGGTATTTTTGTTTTTATCAAAGTAGGAAGTTTTTATTAAAAATTAATGAGAATAGATATTAAAAAAAATGCAAAAAACATAATTTATTATATTAGATTGGATTCCCAAAAAATATAGAAGCGACCAATTGGTGAAATTAAAGATGGCTGTAGAAAAAAAGAAGCGCCGCAAAATTTTTAAGTGTCCTATATGCAAAGACACCATCCAGTTTATCATTCAAGCGCCGGATAACGTTGAAAGATATCCCTTTATGGTAGAATATGAGCACGGCGATCATGTATTACAGATTTATTTTGATATGGATCTCATGATCAGAGAAATTAGACATGAGTGAAAAATATCATTTCTCAATTTTAAATTAAATGCCCTTATAACCCCTATAATGGAGTTGTGATTATATGAGTGAAGAAATTACACAATCTTTAGTGAATTTAGAAGAAGATAAGACTTTAGATCTTGTTAAGAAAGCGATAAATGAAGGAACCGACCCAATTAAGCTAATTGATTACTTGCGAGAAGCCATGACCATCGTCGGCCAAAAATTTGCCGAGAAAGAATATTATCTCACTGACATGGTATACGCGGCAGAAATTTTTCATTTATCCATGGAAATAATCGAGCCTCACATGCAACTAGCCTCCACGGAAGTTCTAGGAAAGGTGGTCATTGGAACAACTCAAAGTGACATTCACGATATCGGTAAGAATATCGTGGCATCATTGTTGAAATGTGCTGGCTTTGAAGTCCATGATTTGGGCGTGGACGTGCCACCAGACAAATTTCTCGAGAAAATTAGAGAGGTTAATCCCGATATTGTTGGCTTATCTGGGCTCCTCACAACCTCTTTTGAGCCAATGCTGAAAACCATTGAACTTCTTGAGAAAGAAGGGGTCCGCTCTTCAGTTCGTGTAATGGTGGGTGGAGGACCCGTTAATGAAGAGTGGGCTCAAAAAGTAAAGGCAGATGCCTTTGCGAAGGATGCCGTCGAATGCGTTAATTTAGCGAAAAAATTCTGTGGTTGAACTTCTATTTCGAATTTTTCTTGCTTTCAGCTACTTTCTTTTTTAATTCTCGCCGATATTTCCCATATTTATCCGTGATTGAAAACTTGGGTGGCTGGGGATTTACTGTTTTTCCTCCACATTGCGGACACGTGGACTCAATCATCGTATACCGACCGCATTCTACACATTTCCGGAGTAATTTTCCCACCCATGTCACCTTCGGAGTGGATTAAATATAACTACACATTTATATTAATTAAATCGTTCGTGGTGGATTTATGGAAATCAGTAAATTTATTATAGACGCCCTCAAAGATGGCTCAATCGAGAAGGTGAGCAAGGGGATCGAGCAACTCGTGATGATGATGATCAATGCTATCGGAATGATCGAGCGGAGAGAAGTTGAATTTGAACAACAACTCGAAACTCTTACAGAAGACGTTGAAGTAATTAAATCATTTCTCCTCTCTAAACCAATCCCTTTGCCAGGAAGCACGGTACCCCCCTCAACTCCTGCTCAATCTCAACCGCAATCACAACAACAACCTCAATCACAACCTCGACCACAACCACAACCCGTTACTTCTCCCACTTCTGTTACACCACTAAAATCAGCGGTCGCTACAGGTCCAACTGAGGAGCAAATTGCCGAATTTAGAAAAAAATTGCTAAAACCTACGCCTAAACACGAAAAACCAAAGCCCCAACCCGTTTCCATTCGCGCTGCGCTCATGCAAGAAATGAAAGAGTACTTCGGGTCTGCATTGAGTAAAGTGGAGAAAGAAAAAAAAGAAGCGGATTAATCCAAATTTTGAATGATTTTTTCGCGCACGGCCCTCAGCCGCCCCATTAGGTCCCCGACTTTAAAATTTCGATATGGAATTATTGAAAAAAGGGCAAATTCGTCAGTTAGATCATATAAGAGAATAAAATTATTCCCGATTTGGTACAAGGCAAAGTCCGCTTGCTCTTCTTTCGCGGCAAAGATTTTTTTCGCAATATCAAGCGGTTCGATGAAGGATTTTATGGAGAGATATTTCAGCTTCAATTTCGGTTTCAGTAAATGTTTCACGTTGATGGACCCTGCGATTTCCAGCCCATCGGCTTTATTGATGATCATCGTGGCGGAGGCATTCTCCTTTCTATTAAAAACCTTTAGGAATTTCTGGAGTTGATCCACCTTGAGCCTATCTTGCGGGGACATGGTGCCATCGAGGATCGTGCAAACAATCTCACGGGCGATGCCCATCGGGATGGAAGTGGCAGAAATTTCTTCAATGTCCCAAGTAGCAAAATATTTTCGTAGAGCTTTTAATGACATAGTATGTTCATCATACTTGCTGGCCACGATGAATTTACGGCACTCTGGGGAATACTGGGTCAGATTATCCATTGCTTTTTTGAGTTCAACCGTGGCTTCCTTGAAGGTGCTCTTATCAGAACTGTCCAACACCCAAATGAATACGCCGACTTTTGAGAAAATCCTGCTCGACCACTGATCCGTGAAATATTGGTAAATGAATTGCTTTTGCCCCCCCGCATCAAAAATGGTAACCTCAAGGAGCCCGCGGAATTTATATTCTACCGTACTCACGAATTCCGTAGGTTTAAGATCCTTGACATCTTCCCATTCTTTCCCTTCGAAGACATGCTTCACTAATGACGTCTTGCCAGCCGATCTCAAACCCATTATTAAAACTTTCATTATATTCAGGTTCCCTCTCATAATTATTTGAACTGTTCTTCATAAATTGTTCGAAATGTCCATGAAATCGTGTTGATTATTTCCATTTTTCGATCTAACTTCCCATAATTCTGAATGATGATATTTTTTATGTTATTGAATTCATCTGTTATCACGTTGGCAGCGATTTTATCCGCCCCTGCCATTTTTCCGGCTTTGATCGCGTCCCCATCTTCTCCTTCCATACGCTCCAAAATTTTCCCTTGAAAGAACGAACGAAAGGGAGGGGCGGTAGTTGAAAATGTAAAGTCTTTTTCCGGAATGATGGAGATGGTATTACCGAAAACTGATATCAACCCAATTAATTCCCCTGCTTTACTCCGAATTTGGAATTCTTCTTTCTCTAATTCCTCTTCTCTCGCTGGAAATTTCTCAGAAATTGGCTTAAACTTCGGCTCTTCCGGCTTTTTTACCAGTTCTGCTGCGGTTATGAAGCTTTCTTTACTTAATATTGCATCAACACCCTTTAGTGCATTTTTATGGAGCTCTAACTCCTCTTGCAAGGCCTCAATTTCTTCCTTCAGTTCCGCAATTCGCTCCTCTAAAAACGACTTTAAATCGGCGACGTGTTTCATGCTTAATAATTCTCATACCACAATTTAAAAAAATACTTGAAATCGCGTGGAGTTAAAATGTCTTCATCAGACACTTATTGTCAATGAGCTCAGATTCCGGCAAAATTGGGTTTGATATCACGCAGAAAGAGCGTGGCCGGATTCATTCCAATTACCAAGGATTACGCACGTTATTAGAAGCAGAACAATTCACGTGTGAAGAAATTAATGAGTTTCCAATTACATTGGAGACGCTCCAACAATACCGAATTATTTTTTTTGCCTGTCCTGATAGCTCGAAACTTCGACCAGAAGAAATCCAGGCGCTCCTAAGATACGTTACTCTCGGTGGGACATTAATCCTGCTGAACCATGCAGGTGGAGATCAAGGGCGCCGCACGAATCTAGGTGCAATTACAGCCCAATGTGGGATCTCCTTCCACAATGATGAAGTTTTAGACCCTCTTTCAAATTTGGGTTTAGAGTCCTATCCCCTGATTACGGAATTTGATCAACATCCCATTTTGAAAGATGTCACCAACATTTGTCACCGCATTGGCTGCACGTTAAACATAACTGATGGTGCCATAGCACTTGCCTTCACTGCCGACAGTGCAGACCCTCCCAATAAAGCTGTTATGGGAGTAGCTTCGTGTGGAAAAGGCCATGTTATTGCCACGGGCTCATATGAGATGTTCATGGACGATGTCAAAGGTGGCATCAAGTATCCCAATAATGCTAAGATCGTGAAAAATTTAATCAAATGGTTAAACCCAAATCAAGAAATAATTTCTCAACCAATGACTCAGCCTGATGATACACCTTTACCGGAAGATATTGAAAGTGTCCATACCTGCTCAGGCGAAAATCCAAACGTCGCCACCATTATTACTAAAATTGAAAATTTAGAAACAAAATATAAAAAATTAGAAAAGAATCTTCATAATATAAAAGAAGAATCTAAAAACTTTCTCACGGATAATACTGAATTACGGGAAAAAATAAGAATTTTCGAATTGAATCTGAAAGATTTTCCCGATCAAGCCATGTTTGAATTGAATGTTGAAATAAAATCCCTTAATTCCAAGTTTAAAACCCAATCAGACTTGATATCTAAGCTAGAACAGGAGACCTCCCTCTTGAGAGATAAATTATCGAGGATAAACCAAAATCTTAAAACCTTCACTGAACCTCTTCAATCTCCACGTTCCACTGATAGTCCCACGACGATACCGCCCCTCTCCATTACCACCGCTGCTGAAGTGATCAACAAAAAAGAAAAAATCCTGAATCCCAGAGTCCTCGCTGAACTCAACGCTTACCTTCAAATCCTCCAAATCCTTGAAAACCAATTTAATAACGGCGTTCTCTCTAAAAACCAATACCGCGAAAAACGCCTGAAATTTGAGAAACGTATCGCTGAATTACAGCGCCATCAATAACTCTCTATCCGCAATTCTTTAATTTAAATACAAGTTATAACAAAATTTTGCTTTTACTTAAGATTTTTTAATATTTGATCAGGCGTCAAACAACTATCTTTTGGTAACCACGTGAAATCTTCTACATTCCGCGTGATCAGAATCATTTTTTGGAGTTCGGCTGTGGCTCCTATCAAGCAATCTCGAAAATAATAAGAGGCTCCTTCTTCAGAATCTTTAAACGCTATTGAAGCTCTAACTGCTCGTTCAGCAATGGATTTTGTGATATCTTCATTCTTAATTCTCAGCTCTTTCAGCATTGTTGTGAATATATTCCATTTCTGCCTCACAAAATAGATATATCCTAATTCTAAGAAAATAATACTGTTAATATAAAGTTGAATCTTAGTTGAGTCTAGTTCTTTAAGGTGCGAAAGCAATGTCTTTTCGTTAAAAACGCAAGTGTCCAGCAAAAGTTTCATTTTTCATCCCTTATTATCCTCTTCTGAAAAGACCTTCTTAACCCTTCAGTAATCTCGCGAAATTCCTCATCAGCAATAGAACAAAATTCTTCCAATAATTTATCGAAAGACCCATCCTCTGCTTTGCTTGAAGCACTATAAATCTCCTGCACTTCACTGAAAATTTCTAATATCTTCCGAATGACATCATCCATCGTTTCGCCAGGTTTCTTTAAACCATTCAATTTTCTCCAAGTATCTTCTTTTACATGAATTGTTGTCATATGATAATATGATAATTTCACCAAATATATATTTTACTCGAAAAAATTGACATCCTCCACTGGAGGGACCGTGGCGGTGACCTTCGAAAAAGATCACATCCTCCACTGGAGGGACCGTGGCGGTGACCTTCGAAAAAAAATCACATCCTCCACTAGTAAAGCTGAAAAAGCTGAAAAAAGGGGGAAAAATTGGGTTTATTCTTTCTTTTTTTTATAGATCTTTGATTTCTTGACTTGATATCCCTGGTCTCCTGCTAACATCATCGTTTCCTCTTCCGAAATCCCAAGTACCTTTGCAACTTCTTCCACTTTTAAGGCTTTCTTATCCGTTTCTTCCATCAATACCTTTAATTTTTCTTGAAGAATGTCCCCTGGACCCTCTTCTTTTTTAGCTTCTTCTTTCTTTTCTTTGTAGATCTTTGATTCTTTGACTTGATATCCCTGGTCTTCTGCTAACTTTATCGTTTCCTCTTCCGAAATCCCGAGCGCTCTTGCCATCTCTTCCACTCTTAAGAATTCTTCATCCGTTTCTTCCATTAACTCTTTTAATATTTCTTTAAATAAGTCTTCTAGACCTTTTCCTTTCTTATCTTCTTCCTTCTTATAAATTCTTGAGGCTGAAACCTTGTATTCCGTTTCTTTAGCCAATTCGCTCACCTTTTGAACCGAAATGCCTAATTTTTGGGCTACATCAATGATGTTCAGGTAAGAAATTTCACATTCTTCGATCATTTGGTTCAATTTTTCTCTTAGAACGGCATCTGGTACCTCTTCTGCTGGTTTTCCTTCGGCTTCCTCTTCCGGAAGGACCAATGGTTCCACCGCCGCCTCCTTTGTCTCTATCTTGTCTATGAGTTGTAATCTATAGGCGAGGCATTCTTCGGCCTTAGCAACATATTGCTTGTGTCCTTTTTTATCCCCGAGCTCTTTTGCTGCTTGGGCCGCTATCTCATAATTTACGGCTGCATCAACGTACTTTTTCCCATCCATCAAGTTTTTGGCTTCAACTATAGCATCCTTTATTTGAGTTTTTAATGTTAACTCGCGATCTTTCTGAATTCTCTTCTCAATTTCTTTTTTGTCACGTTCTAACTCCTTTTTTTCAGCCTCACCTAATGCTTCGCGTGGAATGAATATGGAGAGTCGTAATAGATCCTCTACATCATCAATTATTATCTCTGGAGGTTGTTTAAAGGTTTTCACGCTTGCCTCCACGAGATTAAATAACTGGAACGTAGCAGTTTTCTTTGCCAAACCTATGGCTTTCTTCACGATTTTCTTTTGGGAGCCCGACAGTAACCGCAACAACGGTCTTTCTTCCGTTATTTGGTGTGGTTGCAGAAGTTGAAAATTGAGAATGTCATGCTGCAACTCAACGGCTATGGGGCCTTGGAACACGTTTAAATCTTCTGGAAGTGTCTTCAACTGGGGCTCAAAACTCTTTTCAAATTCATTCGTGAAAATTATGTTCCCCTTCATGAAGGCGTCCGACGGCTTGTCGTCTACTAGATACGATACTCGCGACAAGCCTCCATCATGATATAAAATTTGAAGTTCCTTTTGAACTACCATGCGATTTTCAAGCGTGCTTTCTTTCAAGGATGGTAAGAGTTCCAAAAAGTCCTGTTTCTCTTCCTTCCTTACTTTCTCCGGTTGTATTACCTGTGACAATAAAAAGTTCTGGGAGGGACGGTGCATGATCGCCATGTACTTTACTTTATATAAATCCCCTAACGATGGAAAGCCTTTCGGTTTCACTACTTTTGGTGGCGTAATCGGTACGACTTTCTTCTTCGCCCGGCTTCGAACCACCACAACAGCGACGAGTGCGCCGACGCATATTAGAATGACATATATGATCCACATATCGAATCCTGGGGGGCTAGGCGGGCTCGTGACGTGAATCGTGATGATCTCATCAAGGATCGTGAAACCATCCTTTTCTATATGGACGTTAAGGATGTAATCGCCGGGAGTCGTCGCATTGAAGGTAAACTTGAAAGTGCCGTTCACATCAGTATACCCCTCGTAGGAAGGATTCCATGTGATATTGACCAAGACTCCTGGGATCCTTTGCCCGGTGAGCTGGTCCTCGAAGATCA
>JABXJT010000197.1 GCA_013375455.1 Candidatus Helarchaeota archaeon
TTCATGGTCTATACGGATGTGGAGGTTGCGGCGGGGCTGATTAAACAATTGAAAAGGTCTGATAAAAGGCGAAAAGAAAAGAAGGCTAAAGAACAAGGTGCTGAAGTCAAGAAGGAAAAAAAGGGTGGTCACTCTGCATTTATGGATCTTTATGCGATGGCAGCCCGTCATCACATGAAGCAATACGGAACTACGCAGCGACAATTAGCTGTCGTTGCCGCGAAGAACCACAATAATTCCACGCTGAATCCATTTGCCCAGTATACGTTCCCCATGACCGTGGAGCAAGTAATGGACGATTATGAAGTTGCATATCCCCTGACCCGATCGATGTGCGCTCCAGTCGGGGATGGTGCGGCGGCTGCAATTCTTTGCTCTGAAAAGTTTTTGAAGGAGCATCCCAGCACGAGAGCCGCCTTGGTACGAGCATCAGTCTTAAGATCAGGGTCCTGGAAAAAGGATGATGTAGGCCAGCGGGCTGCTACGGCTGCTTATGAAATGGCGGGTCTTGGTCCAAAAGATATAGGTGTGGCAGAAGTTCATGACGCTACGGCGTTCGGGGAAATCCTTCAAAGCGAACAGATGGGATTCTGCCCAGAAGGAAAGGGTGGTCCATTTGCAGAGAGTGGAGCTACGGCACTTGACGGTAAAATTCCTCTTAACACGAGTGGAGGATTGCTTTCTCGAGGGCATCCGATTGGTGCGTCAGGTTTGGCACAAATTTATGAAATTGTTACTCAACTGCGCGAGGAAGCAGGCGAAAGGCAAGTCAAGGCAAAAATTGGTTTGGCTGAAAATGGTGGTGGAACTATCGGTTTTGGCGAGGCAGCCATGTGCGTGCATGTTTTAGAAAAATTGTGAAAGAAATATCTCAATTATAATTTATCCTATTCTTTCCAGAATATACTCGGTTAAATCCATTACATTAATACCTTAATTAGCTTCTAAATTCTGTAAAGTGATATAAATGAAAAAAAACCAACCAAATATTATTGTTTTCATGTTGGATTCTCTTAGACCTGATCATTTAGGTTGTAATGATTGCACGATTGCAAAGACTCCTAATATCGATGAATTAGCTGCACAAGGAATTAATTTTACAAATGCCTACAGTGAATTTCCTATTACTATTCCAACAAGAACAGCTCTATTAGCAGGGATTTACACACACACGAATCGCCCATGGAAACCAATGACTCGATATGATCTACATATTACCAAGCTGCTAAAAAAGAAAGGATATAAAACAGCTCTTAT
>JABXJT010000198.1 GCA_013375455.1 Candidatus Helarchaeota archaeon
AGAATAAAATTGAGAATAAACATGCGATTAAATCATTAAAAAACGCTATAACTCATTTAGAAAAAGGAGCGGAGGAATTAAAACATCTATTACACCATATTTAAAGTCTAATATAAGTAGAGAAGACTTTTTGCATTCTTTTATAAATTTTAATATCTTATATATATCTAATCAAATCTAATGTGTGATTGATCAAACAATAAAATTGATGAGGGCATGATAGATATAGATGCTAAAGAGATATACCAATTAATATTGGCTCTCTCTTCCTATACAGAGTTGAAACGAAAAATCCTGTTGTGTCTTGCACACATATACCCGCGGGCCGTCAGTGGAGCTCAATTAACCTCAATGATTGGATACTCCGGACAGGCCCGAACATTATATCGAGGTGTATTGGATCGGCTGAAGGCAGATGACGTGATTTTCTTAGATAGAATGACGCCCAAGTTATTCTCCATCCGAATTAATCACAAACATCATCTGATGAAGTTATTGATCGAATTATCTCAAACTCATGGAGAAAAATTGAAGAAGGAATACAATCTAATCTTGGATAAAGATGAGAAAAATGAATGACTTAAGGAATATGGCTAAAAGAGAACATCTTCTCATCCGAAGTTTAGAAATTATTCTTATCGGAACACTAATTTTCCTTTTAATTTATTTTCTCAATAGCATTCTTAATGTTAGATTGCCCGTAATGGCGCAAATTGAAGAGGCATACTTTCCAACGTATGAACTCTCATTCACAATCATTGGATTGGCCATTGGAACAATTTTCTGGCGGTTATACAGAATTCCCCCAGATATTCAGACCACCCTTGAATCCTATTATAAAGATCATGGCTATTCGATGAAAAAGACCCTCTTTCATAATTTGAAAGTTTTTAAATCTCCAGATCTCTATTTCAATGTTAAAATTCATTTGCATAGACGTGCATCAGGTGAAAATTGCTTATTTCACTTAGAATCAATGCCCATTCCTGCCGTACTCCAAAATAAAGAGCGATTTAAAATGATCGGCGAACAATTTTTCTTACAATCGAATATTGCGCACCAAAAATATTCAACTACATGTGAATTGGAAGAAGTACATTTGCGGAGCCTCCTAATGGCCCAAGCTCTCGAAATGTTTATCCAAACAAAAAACTAATTTAATTTCTCTAAAAAAAACTATTATACTTAAATTTTAACTCACCTCTACCGACATAAATACTTTTTCACAAAAGTTTTTAAAATCGGTGTCCCAC
>JABXJT010000128.1 GCA_013375455.1 Candidatus Helarchaeota archaeon
AGTTTGAGGAAGATAAGTTATATGACTTCAATCATAGACCCTCAGATATTTATAAAGGGTTTATTAATGGGAATGATTACTATCTAACTCGTTATTTTACTAAGTTTATTGTTTGTAATTTCAAGTATTTTGAAAAATTTCTTGCCATGATTCCAAAACTTGTCGAATACGAATAATTCAAGAAAAAAAGAAGTGGCCAGTAAGTTACCTTTGATGAATCGGCATTTTAACTAACCAATGATCAATAAATTATTCTAACTAATTAAGCTAACTTACTCTTAATTCCTTGCGCGGCAACCATTCCTGACACAGCTGCCCCTATGATACCTCGAGTCTTCCCTGCACCATCGCCCGCGACGAAGAGGTTCTCAATACTCGTTTCTAAATGTTCGTTTGTAATGACAAGCTTCGCACTATACTTGATCTCAGGGGCATATAGAAGAGTACTATCACTTTCAATCCCGGGAATGACTGTATCTAGCCGTTCAATTGCTTCCAAGATATCAGTATGAATTCTATGCGGGAATGCCATGCTAATATCGCCTGCAGTTGTGCTTTTCAAGGTTGGCTGAACAATATTCTTCTTGATCCTTTCTTCATTGGATCGACGCCCTCTTTTAACATCACCTAATCTCTGTACCAAAGGTTTTCCCCCTCCCAATGTTGTACACGCTTGGACAATTCGCTTCCCATATTCACTCGTATCTTCTAATGGATGGGTCAACGATACTCGAACTAATAAAGCAAAATTGGTATTTTTTGATTGCTCGGTAATGAATGAATGACCATTCACCGCGACTGTCCCGTCATCATACATTTCCTGAACTACATATCCCTGATGATTCGTGCAGAAACTCCTCACAAAATCATCATAGGTTGTCGCGTAAATGTGAAATTTCGGATCGCGTTCAAAATTACAGATGTGGTCCATGATAAATGACGGAACTTCTACTCGCACGCCTATATCGACTGGCAGATATTTTGTTTCAATATTTAATTTTTCCATTTGTTCAGCTAACCAGTGCATCCCAGATCTCCCGGGGGCTGCCAAACAATAATTATAATCAACAATGTTTCCATTATGGAGTACTACCTGATTTGGCAGAATCTCAACTACTCGTTGATTTAATATTAACTGCACCCCATTTTTTTCTAAGTAATTTTGAATGTTTTTTATAATTTCGGGTGCATTTTCGGTTCCAATTAAACGTTGCCGGACGGGGATAAACCGGATGCCAACAGATCCTGCCAGTCGTTGTATCTCAGTAATTTTTTCTTCACTGGGATAAAACAATTGATTTGGGGCACCGTGTTTTACGAAGATAGAATCAATCCTTTCTATTAATTCTCTTGCTTTCTCTTCATTTCCTGCCAATTCAGCTAGATCCCCTCCGATCTTCGGATCTAAATTCAACAAACCGGATGAATACGTCCCCGCGCCACCAACCCCACAGAGCATTCGACATGGATCACATTTCATGCACACGGCATGCTCTTTAGAGGCACAGTTCCTTTGATCTACCGCAGGACCTTCCTCAATAACCACAATTTCAACATTTTCCAGTTGACATAATTCATACGCCGCAAATAATCCCGCCGCGCCCGCTCCGATGATAAGTATCTTTGAAGCCATCCATTAATACCTCTTTCTTATTCAAACCATGACTTAAGAACCAAAAGTAAGTTATAAACTTACCACACCTAATTGAAAAATAGAAATTAAAAAACAAAGATTTAGATTGATACCTATTTGACGGCTAGGTTTTAATGATTCAAAGCGTATTTAAAACTTCAATTTTACTATTCAATGCATGCCTTTAACTGGTCGCATAATTTGGAATCGCTGACGGCTAAAATTCTCAATGCAAGGAATGCGGCATTCTGTCCATTATCAATTCCAACTGTGGCAACGGGAATCCCCTTGGGCATTTGTACAATTGATAAAAGTGCATCGAGCCCCCCTAGTCTTGACTCAACTGGCACGCCTATCACGGGCTTCAATGTTTTCGATGCGATCACTCCCGGAAGGGCTGCAGATAAACCGGCAATTGCAATGAAAACTTTGGCATCTGAATTCGATACATATTCATCAAGCTTTGCCGGATTTCGATGTGCCGATATCACTTGTAAATCATAACTCACTTTATATTCATCCAAGACGGTAGTAACCTTATCCGCTATCTTTTGGTCTGAGGTACTTCCCATGATGACTGCAATATCTACCAAACTGCTCACCTTCTTTTCTACTTCTACCTTCGAACTTATCATTTTTATTCGTTCTCTATCTTAGCTAATATCTCATTTATTTGTTTTTCAGTTAAGAGCCCTTGGCGCGCCCCGACTTGCTGAATGCAATGAGCAGCCGATAGACTCCCAATTTTTCCGCAGAGTTCTAACTTGTAAGGGTCAAAATTATATTTCAATAAGCCATAAATGAACCCTGCACTAAAGGCATCCCCCGCTCCTGTCGTATCTACCACTTTCACTTGCTCAGCAGGAATTCTAATCTCCCCCTCTTCAGTTGCAATGAGGCACCCCTCGCCCCCCTGGGTTATAACCACGATTTCCATGTATCCCAATAGAGATCTCAATCCTTTTGAAAGCTCTTCTGTTTGAAAAAGACGTTTCACTTCTCCCTGCGAACCGATGAATACATCCGTGAGTTTCAGGAGCGGTTCAACTTGCTCTAACCCTTGATCAACAATCAAGGCCCCTGGGTTTAAACACACTCTAGTCTGTTCCTTTTCTACCAATTCTGCTGCCTTGATTAATGGATCAAGATTTTTCAAACTCGCAAGATGCATGATGCGGAAGGATTTGAGATAATCTTTGTCTAAATCTTCTGGCTGGAGGATATTAGCAGCGCCACTAAATGCATATAAAATTCTATTTCCCTCTTTATCCACTGCGGCGTAACAGACTCCGGTTGGTGTCTCGGCACTAAAGACCACACCCTCAACATCTACATTTTCTTCTTTAAAATCTTGAATTAACTTATTACCAAAGGCATCCTTCCCCAACTTCCCCACAAAACCCGATTCAAGCCCTAATCTCGCACATGCAATAGCAAAGTTCGCAGCTGAACCTCCTCCCATAAGTTCCAACCTCGGAACAAAAACCTCCTCATCAACCCCTGGAAATTTCTCAATGAGTGCAACCATATCAACAAGCGCCGCCCCAATCGCCACGACATCTTTCACATATTCACCTCAAGAATTGATCTCACTATCCATTCCTTACTATCACTAAGGTCATTTTTTTCTAATTAATAGTAAGTTGATAAAAAAAAGGGATTGACGTTTAAACTTAATTCTTTATAAAAAAAATAAAAAAAAGATAGAGTAAATTTTTTTTGCCTAGTCAGAGCCACCTGCGAGGATGAAAATACCACCGAGAAGCCCAAGAATGGCTTCGATAGTAAGGAAACTTATGCTTAAGCCTACGAAACCGACGAAGAATGACCATGGATTGAACATCAAGATAAGCTCTGGTTGAGTGAATGGATTGAATACGAAGCTAATAAGAATTCCTTCTAACATGATAAATGCTGCGGCTATGAGTGCAAGAATACCACCGGCTTTCTTACCTGCTAACCCTAAGATACCGCCGACTAACAATAGACCATTTAAAGCGAGTCCAATTATCCCACCTATTGGGGATACTGCCAACGAGAGTGAATAGATCAAAATCATCGGTGTCACAGCCGCTCCCATGTACGCCAAAAGAAGAACCACGATGTTTAAGGTACCAGCAACTAGTGCAAAAACTCCACCAACAGTTTTTAAAGCTCCCATTTTCTTTTTACCTCAATTATTTTTTTTTTTAAAATAGTTAGTTTTTCTATAATTTTAAGATCTTTTTCTTTTCATATAAAAAGGATACGACAAAAATCAGCAAAAAATAATCTTAATTCTGAAATTCTTAGAACTCATGGTAGCTAGTCTGAACCCCCTGCAACCATGATAATGCCACCAAAGACGATAAACAATGCCTCAATAGTGACGTAGGGGATTGGGTGATTAAACGCCAAATAGGAGTATGGCTCGAGAAACGCGAAAGTAACAATATCCCATGTATATAGTAATGCAAAGATAATGATTACCGCCCCCGCTACTAAAGCGAGTGCTCCACCGATTCTCTTGTTACCTATCCCCATAACGCTACCGAGTAAGCCAACGATTGCAAGTATTAGATAAATCATCCATCGGAGATCTAGCACGCCCACTATTTCTAATAGAAGCGCAATTAATAAGAAAATGGCACCGATTAACGCAATTACTCCACCTACAACTTTTGCTGCGCCCATTTCCATTTACCTTCTAGTATTTATAATACCTTAATTTTATCATTTCAAGAATTTAAACATATATGGTACTAGCTTAGTTAATTAAAGTAGATCAATCATCAAAATAAAAAAGAGGAGCGGGTGGTTGTTTTAGTTTGAACCATCAGCAAGAATGATCATTTCACCAAGAACCACAAAAATCTGATCTTGTGACGCGTATGGTATAAATCTGTAGTCTGAAAGGTACGAAAAATGCGCTAACATGAAATATATGTCTGAAAGGGCTGGTTTTATCGAAATTTAACCATCAGATTAGAAAAAAAAGAGGGAGTGAAGGTTATTCGGAGGAGCTAGCAAGCATAATGACGCCGCCAACAAGGATAATTATCGATTCTATCGTTATTGCTAAAAATATAGTTGGTGGGCCTACCACTACTAGTAGGTAAATGAAGAGACCAGTAAATCCCAATATTCCCGATAGTTGTGAAAACATCTGTGCGATAGCAGGATCTCCAATTAGGAATGCTGTAATGGGAAGTAATAGTGCTACCAATCCCGCAATTAATGCTAAGGCTCCACCCTTTTTAGAGGCAAGCCCCAGAATGCCGCCAATTGTTGCTAAAAGTCCGACTAGTAAATTTATTATCCACATCACATATCCTTCAGTGCTTCCAGCAGTAAAGATAGCTTCGATGTTGATAAAAACCGGAATTAAGACGAAAATTCCACCGATTAAGGCAATTATTCCGCCAACAACTTTTCCTGCGCCCATTTTAATCTTAACCTCTTATTAATTGAGTATATGAAGTTGCTATTTTCACAATTTAAGCATTCTGCCATAAAAAACCAAGAGTCAAAAAAAAGAAAAATCACCAAACTATTGTTTAATTATGGCTTTTATAGAATTAGAATCCCAGAAAATTCCGCGCATCACTATCGGAACGAGTCCCTTTATGGGCGCGGGACAATTTGGGAATATGGGCTTCGCATGGCGGGCAGAATTCTTCCAAAACGCGGAAAAAATGGCAAATTTGATGATCCTTAGTTATAATCAAGGCGCAAGGGGCGCCGAAATAATTCCTGCTGGACAAATGATAAATGCTGCTTTGATTGCCAAGCAAAACTGTCCTGACTTTACCATTTTAGCCAGTACTTATTGGGCAGAAAAATCAAGTGATTATCGAATTGATCAACTAACCTCGGTTGATGCAAAAATAGTTTTCCTACATGGATCAATTGCAGATCAACGAAATCTCCCATTAATCAACCCCTTACTCAATAAAATACGCGCTGCGGGAAAGATACCAGGTATCGCAACCCACGAACCCCTTCAAACCATTCCCTTCATCCAACAAAATAAATTAGATGTTTCCGCTATTTTGTTACCTTTTAATATGAGAGGTAAATTCATGGGTGATCAGGCAGCTTTGGAAGAATTGGTGGATTCACTAGATTATTTCTTCGTGGCAATGAAAAGCCTGGCAGCTGGACAAATTCCCCCTAGTAAAGCCTTCCCTTATCTTGCTGAACATAACATCTCTGCAGTTACCGTTGGAATGGTAAACGAAGAGGAAATTATTGAAACCGTCACTGAAGCAAAAAAAGTCTTTTCTTGATTACCCTAACGCGCCAAACCAGCCCCGCACCTCTTTCCGCATCGCTTTTTGAACTTTGATAACCTCTTCTCGCTTCTCCGCTGACGCCTTTTTTAAATTATCGATGCGTGGGACAAAATTATTTTGTACAAAATATTCTTTCAACGATTTATCAATGATCCTTTCCGGAATGCTCTTCGGATCATCCGCAAATGCTGGGTATTGGGCTTCCCAATCTGCCAGGAAATCCCAAATGTTCTCCTTGTTCATAAAAATTGCCATCACACCCATTAAATTGGGGGACGTAACTGCAATATTGGCGTGTGGGACCGAATATTGATTTCCATTAAATGTAATGGCAATGCCCCCTTCTTCATTCAGCCTCCGAAGCATGTCTTTGTCCGTTATGCTATCACCAGTGGCGATCATGTCGGAAATTGGATAATTTAATTTCTTAGAGATCTCCTCAACGGCCGCTTCTTTTCGATGTCCCCCTCTTACAAAGATTTTATCCATGACTTTTACGTAATCTGAGTCAGTTTTCCAAAAAAAATGGTTTAAATCATCAATCACTACTTCAAGTTGCGAGTCCTTGTCCAAATACTTCCTAAAAATTGTTTCAATCAACACCTGGAGGTGTTCCTCGATGTTCTCTATTCCACTTTTAATGGATACATCAAGTGCAGTGCAATACACGTGATCGAGGGGGATGCCCAGTTCCCGGGCCACATTATGCGCATGCTGCGTGTAACTCGTTGAGATAATGGAAATATTCCAGTCTCTTTTCAATCTATTTATAGTTTCATTTGATCCGGGTATTAACCCAATTTTTTTCTTGGAAATTTCCACCAATTCACCATCAGTAAAAAACGAAACGTAAATCGGGGCTAACAATTTCAATGTATCGCCCGGTTCATAACTTTTAATCCCCAACTCTTTAATTATGCCCGGTGTCTCTATTAAGTAATCATCGTAATTACTGACCATTTGAAAGAATTCATCAAGTCTCTCATATTTCAATCGCGGACCTAATAGTTTGCATATCTCCGCTGCAAAGTCCGTAAAACTTAATGGCCCTTCCATATCAAATGCACAGACATTCAAGGTCATTCCTTCTCATCTTTTTTAGAATGTTTTTTTTCTAATATCTTAAATAATTATGGTTTTATCGTCGAAGGAAGGGTTAATAGAGTAAATAATTATAAAAGAGAAAGTCTGTATAACTCTATACAAACCGATTATTGGAGTAAATAATGATGCCCAGACATAAAAATTCTGTTTTTTTGCTGCTATTTCTTTTTTTAATGAGTCCTTTTTTAATGATAATCCTTCCAATTTTCAATGAAACGAATCTTTCTAATCTTTCTAATGATCCAATAACTACAAAAACCTGGGATTCTGATTTTCGTGACTGGTATTGCATTTCTGATCCGCCGCCTCTTTATAATTTAAATAATGATACGAGTTGGATGGCCCGAATAGCAATCGACAGTCAAGATTATTTACATGTTGTATGGGCTGATGATACGGATGATCCAAGCTGGGGAACAGATCAAGAAATATTATATTCCTATTACGATAGTTCTGTATGGAGTTCTCCAACCGCGATTTCCGCAGGAGTTGGAAATTGGAATAATGATACAAGTTGGCAACCCTCTATAGCGATTGATAGCCAAGATAATATCCACGTGGTCTGGAGTGATAAAACCCCTGGGTGGTGGACTAATTCAATTACGGATTATGAGATTCTCTATTCCAATTATACCAGTGTTTCAGGTTGGTCTGATCCTATCTGCATCTCAGATAATGCCTCGAAGTGGAATGATGGTTCTTCCGGGATCCCCTTCATTGCAATTGATAATGATGATGATCTCCATGTAGTTTGGGATGATAATTCTACGGGCTGGTGGCGGGCCAGTCCTGCAGACAGTGAAATTTTTTACGTGAATCGAACAAGCAGCGTTTGGGGGAATCCAATTCCCATTTCGGATGATCTAACACTTTGGAATACCGATACGAGTCATTTCCCTTCCATCGCGGTAGATAGCAATGATAATGTCCATGTTGTTTGGCAAGACACGACTGATACGGCTCCCCCTCCTATAGGATGGGATACTGATATGGAGATTCTCTACCGGAATTATAGCAGTGGAGTTGGATGGGGCGCTTTCATTGGACTTTCAGGTGTAGGTGATAATGATTGGAACAATGACCTTAGTGAATTCCCTATTATCGCTATAGATCCAAATACCGATGTCTTACACGTCGTCTGGCAAGACGATACCAATTCCATTAGCGAGTGGGGTTTTGATTACGAAATCTTCTATAGCAATTCTACCAACGGGGGCACGTGGACGAATGCCACAGCACTTACGGGAATTGGCGTGAATTCATGGAATAACGCTTATAGCGGGGTTCCTTGGATCACCGTCGATAATCTCAGCAGAATCCACGTGGTCTGGCATGATGATACTGATTCACCAAGTGAATGGGGAACGGACCGAGAAATTTTTTACAGTAATTCCACGAATGGTGCCACGTGGCTCAATGCCACTTGCCTCTCTGATCAACCAGATTACAGTAACATGCCTAACATTGGCAATTTCTGGCAAAGCGAAGAACCTTGCATTGCTTACGATAGTAGAGATTTTGTTCATGTAGTTTGGTGGGATGACTCTACTGGCCCGTGGTCCCCGCCCTTAACTGATACTGATGTATTCTATACTACCAACTGGGTGCCTCTCCCTACTAATGGCGGACCTGGGCCAATCCCATGGTGGATTTGGCTAATCATCATCCTCATCCTCCTGCTACTCGTAGTGCTCTATCTTTATAACCGCCACAGAAAGAAAAAGAAGTGAGCAGCTTAACTATAGAACTCCATTTTTTTTTTTTTAATTGGATTCTAAGAACAAAATGCTTTTGGAATTTAAAAAGAAAGTTCAATTATGTTTTAATTGCTTCTTAATATGTTTTTTCGCCTGTTTCTGTCGTTCTCGTGCGAGATATACGTCACTCTTTAAATCGGCGATGAACACAGGCGCGGTTTTAAGTCCATTCAAAATAAATTTTCGCGTCATGCGGAAAAACCACCAGAACCGAGGATTTTTAATGAAACGCCAAAAGGATCGCGGTAGAAATGAGCGCAGATGTTTTTCGCGCAATCTAAAATAAAAATCTCGGTAGGCCCATTTGACGAGTTCGTAAATTTCCTGGGTGGTCAAATCAGGGGTTCGCATGATGGGCTT
>JABXJT010000129.1 GCA_013375455.1 Candidatus Helarchaeota archaeon
CGTGATATTGAACGCTTTAAAGCAAGAACAGGAGAATGATTATTAAGAATAAAAATTAAAAAAATTAATTAATTAGTTCTTAAATTAATTAATTAGTTCTTAATTAAGATAAATATAAAGGAGGGCATCATTAATGAGTGAAATGTCCACAGGAAAGAAAGTTGGAATGATCCTTCTAGCAACACTTTTTATTGTTGTGGGAATTATCATCATAATCTTTGGTATTGGTCAAATTTTCTAAAATTCTTAAAAAATATTGTAAATTATTACAAACTTCCTAGTTTTTGAGTGATTGTTTCAAAATCGGGGAAACTTCCATAGTGGATGATCTTTTCACCATAAAGAAAGATGGGAAATGCTTGGTTCCCTTCTTTGCGCACGAAATCCTCTACGATTTCATTCTCTAAATAACTGACAGTTCTTAAAAAGATACGTTTTACTTCAATTTGAAGTTCATTTTCGATTTGTTTTACCACTTTGTTCCGTCTTATTAACTCCTGTCGCATCATATCGGCAGGAGGCAACCCAGGAATCTCGGCAGGGAATCCACAGAAGCCTCCAGTCGGGTCTAACTCAAAAATCTGGAGTGGTACCACATTTTCCGCCTTATTTTTCTTCAATTTCAAAAATTCTCTTAATCAGGTTTTAATTCAAAAATTCTAGCTACAACGGGACGTAATGGGTAAAAATGATTGAGATTCCCTTGCCAAACGTTCATGGTTGGACCGAAAAGCACCTCAAATTCCTTTAGCAGTTCTTTCAACTTGTGATGAACCACGTACAAGTTTTCATCTGCAACCATGATTGCGATGGCGTTCTGGCTTCGCTCGAATATCATCTTCGCGTCGCCATGGTCAATGACCTCGAGTGATCTTTCGCTTTGAATCATCTCTCCCATTAGCGATTGCATTGCGACTAGACTTCCGCCCAGAAGATCCTCGTCGGCAACCGAACCTTCTCGAAATGGATGTTGGAAGAGACATAACCCATCAGTATTAAGAACGTATAAATGGCGGATTTTCTCATTCCAATCAAATTCCGTGAAGGAGGGAATAGTATAGAAGCCGTAACCCGTGAGAATGGAAGCAAGGAGAATTAAATTTTTAAAAATAGACACGATTTCAAATTGATTCTGCAATATAAACCATATTTCTTGGAAGATTGCCATTATAAACAGTCCAAATCCCAATATAACTAGGATCATCTTCTTCCGTATTTTTCCAGGGGTCTTCCAGAGCAATGTATGGAGAAATAGCACAATTAGAATCGCTAAAGGGATTAATAAAATTAAATTGAATCCGCGAAGGAGTGGTATGTTCGATAGTCGCAAGATGGTTAATGTAATGGCCATCCCAATAAAATAAATCAAGAAAAAGTGTCTGGTATTTCTTCTTATAATTCGTTCCGCTATAAAAACGAGTATTCCAGTTACAATAACCACGAGTCCAACAACTAAAATGAAATAGATTCTAGTATGTTTTAAGATATTAAGAATTGTTTCCTCCGCAAAAAAGTTAGAATACGTCATCATCGCAGTTCCCAAGAAGAGGAAAACATAGAGCAGCATCAAGGCAAATGGAATGTATTGTTCGTTTTCAGAGCGTTTCTGTTTTTTCCATTCTTGGTAAAAAAGTATTGAAAATAAGAATGTAACAATCAGCTGAGCTGTTGCAAGCATTAGACCAAGCTTTTCACTCGGCTCAATAATGATATATTGCATGGTCATACCACTTCAAAAAAAAAAAGAGAAATTAGGCTTTGCAGAGATTGAGGGTTGGGTCACCGTACAGCGAGAAGATCGCCCAGAAAACGCCACCATATTTCTCCCGCAATTCTTTTCGAGTAGAGAGTATTGCTTCACCGACATTTTCATCGTTATAAAGGAGACCATTATAAAATTCCTTTGCAAAATCTAAGGCGATATCGTCTGGGATCTCAAAGAGGGGTCCCAAGAAGGCAATGGCGCCAGCTTCGAGGAAAGCTCGTGCGATCCCGCCAATTCCAACGATCTTATCTGAAATTGCACCCGTGCTGCAGGCATTTGCGAAAATTAGGGGCCAATTACTCATTTCCATATCATCGATTTCATCGGCAGTGAGAATATCGTCACTAAGTAATAGCGCAGAGTCTAGAGGTTCCTTTTCTTCAAATTTGCCATGGCAAGTCAAATGAATCACGTCGCCTTGATTTAAGACTTCAAGAACTTTTCCCTTTTTTGCATCAGGCTCGATTAATTTCCGAAGGTGAATGCGTTCTGTTTGTTCATAGACATCGAAAAGGTCTAATTCTTCTGTGACCGAAATCTCCGGAACGTTTTGAGGACTCGCCCCTATAAAGACTAAATCAAGAATTTTCTTCCCAATGCAGAACGGTGGAGGTCGAAAGTCTCTTGTTTCATCAAAGACGCGTTTGCCTAAACAATACTTGCTGCATAAGAAATCTTCTCCATCATAAGCCAATTCCCACGGAACCAGCAGGTCACCCGTTTCAATCATCAAATATTTGGGCTCAATGGATTGAATGGTTTTTCTAATTTGTTTTGGAATGGACTCATAAACTTGGGCACCTAAGTCCTGCAATCTTGCGAGGGCGGCTTCGGGATTTCCTCTATCGAAAACAGCTTCTTCCATCGCTTCTTCTAATTCCTGCACTTTAGACATCTTGACGGTTGCCTTTCCAAAAAGCGAACTCTGTGAAACCACAGCCGAAGCCCGAGGCGTGAACAGGGAAAAGAAGAAATCCTCGCCATATCGCACGATCCGAAGGGTTGCATCCAATCGAGTTTCACCAAATTGCGAAGCAACAGTAACAGATGTAGAGGAAAGTGCTTCATTAACGGGTTCTTTTTTCTTTTTCACGACAATTTTAAGAATGGCACGTCCAATTAACGTTCCTTCCTGATAGAATTCGACGGTCAAGCTTCTTATGCCATCCTTTTGAGGCGTGACTCGAAAATTAAGAATGTCGCTATCAGTATCAAGGGGGACGATCAAGCTCCGACGAGGCTGATCTACTTTAAAATCTTGTCCAATCACGAGCACTTCGACAATAGGTGGGCCTACTTTTGGCACGGAAATCGTCATAGGTACCGGCATCCCAATGACATCTTCCTTAAAGACTCGGAGTCCTATGTTTATGAGGTATTCTTTCTTCTCCGTCATTTCCATAGGCGCCGATACGTCGCCGAATCGTTTAATCTTTGCCGGTCTTTCTGCTTCGGTCGCTGGGATTCCATAAGCAAGACCTTCACCGGCTTCCTCCTCATCCTCCGCGAGTTCTTCGTCTGCTGGGGGTTGAGAAGGGACGATTGGAGTTCGAAGAGCCGGGATGCTAGGCATGGGGGTTGGTTCGGGTGCAGCCATCGGTGGGGGAGGCGGGGCTGCTGCTTCTTCTGAAGGTTCCGCCTTCGGCTTCGGTGGTGCGCCAGCTGGAGCCCTAGGGGGACCCGCCATTGCAGGGGGGCGACTAGGCATCACCCCAACAGCTTTTTCAGGGATCGAAATCTCAGCAGGTGCTTTTTTAGCTTCTTTCCGCTTCTTTTTACCCTTAGCTCGCTCTTTTTCAACGGCACCATCACCTAAAACTGGAAAAGCGGGACGCATGAAATGGAAACCGCCACTTACGTCTTGTAATTGATCGGAGATCTCTTTCATAAGACCCTCTGCCTTACTAAGTTCTCGACGCTCTTCAGCTTTTCTGGCTCTTTCTGCGGCTAGCTTGAAACGTGCTTTCATCTTAGGCTTGTCTTTTTTGGGAGCCCACTCTTCTTCTTCAAGGCCCATAAGACTAGATAATAATTCAGAAGATTTGACCTGTTTTTCTAGCGAATAGCCCGTTTTCTTGCTCAGCGTTTCCTTTTGTTCGTGTAATATCCCGGTAACGGTCCTGATCAGCAAGAGTAATTTCATGATGGCCTCCTCATCATCTTCCTGTTCGGCTAATTCTATGGCCAGATTGAGGTATTTCAGGGCAAGCGTGTATTGTCCTGCGTTTAGTGCTTGTTCTGCTAATTGTGTGTATTTCTCAATTTGTGTTGTCAATTTTAAGCCTCTCAAATGATTTCAATTATTTAGATATTCTTTTAATCTGTAGAACTTTAATTTAAAATATTAGGATCGAAGGAAGTTTTCGAGTTGGATGAAGAACAGAAGATGCTCTATTTAGACACGCTTAAAGAGGGAACGACGCCATTCGATCGATTTGTCTCGCGTGCTGATATGAAGGACATCGTGGACGTGCCTGAGCCCCGCAAGCTCATTGATATTTCAATTTTGAAATTATTGAAGATGATTGGAAGGGACCATACGACTCGTTTCCTACCCATAATTGGAGAGGCAGGCGCAGGAAAGACCCATCTCTACTGGGCTTTAAAGGAACGTCAAGATGACCTTGGGTGCTATATTGTTTATATTCCATCACCGCCTGCCCCCGTTCGCATGCTTTTCCACATTTACTCGTGTTTGATGAATGAACTGGGGGATTTTTTGCTGAAACGAGTTGCTTCAACGCTCATCAAGAGGTATGGTGGCAGCCGCCAATCATTGGATCCATTCGGAATAATTAAAATAAAGCGCAGCTCTCGGGAAATTCAAAGACTAGCAAGAAAGGATTTTTCTGGCTTGCAAAGTGAATTCGTGCGGACGCTCATTACGTATTACATGAAAGCCATGCATTGGAAATTAGCTGAACGGTGGCTTCTTGGTGAGGCATTATCCGAAGGCGAACTTAATAAATTGAGCGTGTCGCGAGTTATTGAAGAGGATGATATTTCGATAGCTGCCCTTAAAGTAATCGCGCAACAAGTGGATCGCCCCATTATCTTCTACTTTGATGAACTAGAAATCCCTTATAGGTCGTTTGGATCTGAAGCAGAAATTCGCCTTCTTTCCATTCAGAAACGGATGTACAATGAAATCTCAAATTCTTTAATCATCGTGGCGTGTCTTGCTGACATCTGGCCACGCATAACGGAAATTACGGATAGCGCCATGCGGTCCCGGATGGAGATGGAACTTGAATTGCAGCCTTTCACCTTAGATGACACCGAGAATTTATATAAGCGCGCAATGGAAGTGTTCTGGGATGAAAATAACGTTCCGTCACCTCCAGCTCCGTACTTTCCGTTGAATGAAGGCGTATTTGACCTGGTTTTTCAAAAGACTAAAGGAAATCCCAGAGATACCATTAAGATGACCAAAGTATTCATCGATCAAATCCTCTATGATGAAGAGCTCTTCGATCATTTGAAAGAAAAAGTTGAATTCATTGCTAAGGCAAGGGGGCAGGTGGCGGTTCCGTCGAGCCAACCCGCGCAGGAACCAAGTCCAACAGCTCCAGCGTTTCATGAAATGGGGGAAAAAATCTTGACTGACTTAGATGAGATCATTGACGCTGCCGTGAAGAAAAAGGAAGAGGAGTTTGAAGCAGAATTAGCCGAGCAAATTCAGGTAACACCCGCTTCGACGGTTAGTGCCGCGATTGATTCAATTCTAACATTCGCGAAGGAACGAGGGGTTGACGTAAAAGTTGACTTCGATTATGAATTCACGATAGCAGGCAAGAATAAGTCAATAAACGCATTTCTACCAGGGCAAAAGATTGGAATTGACATACCAACTATCAAATCCTTCGATAAGAGTGGCGGAGTAGCGGCTTACTACGCAATAAATAGATTAAAACAGGCAGTTTCAGAGGGAATTATTGATCATGCCTGTCTTATCGTTCCTAGAGAGACTGCAGGGAAAAAATATTCGATGATCCGGGAAGATCTGGGTTCAAAATTAACATTAATTGAATTAAATCAGGAAGAGGCTAAGGATTTGATCCGAAATGCAAAAATCATCCCATCCATCAAGGGGCGAGAAGTTGCGAGATTGGTCTTTAAGGACCTTCCACTTGAACCCCCATCTTTAGAAACGGAGGAGCAACCAGAAAATTAAAAAAAGAGAGAAAGAATTTATTCTGGTGCTCTTATTCTAAAAAGACCCCAGTATAACAGCACGGCACCGAGAATGAAGAGCGTTCTTGCTCCAACAATGACCCATGCAAAAGCTACTGGATCTAGCCCCGCAATTTCAACGATGAATCCAGTGGCAATTACCAAAATGCCGAGACCAAGCATCCAAGAACGTTTACTACTGAGGGGAGACTCATCTCTAACCTTTATCGCATAGTAAAAGAAAACCAACACGGGTATTATGAGTAAGGGGACGAGGGTAAAAAAGCTCAACCAAATGGTAAAATCACTGATTTTAATTTCTCCACCTACAACTTTTCTACCCGGGTCTGTGTACCAGACAATGAGATAAGCAGCCTCCACAAGAGCCGCGAGGACTGTTAATATCTTAAATTTTTCGGGGAAAACCATATTAAATGAGAAAGCATCAATGCACACCACCGCAAAACCGCTAAGCGTGATGGCAATCAACCCAAAATGCATTCCCATATCATTATTTCCAATGGTGAAAAACAGTTTCTCGGCTACTAACAGGAGCATTGCAATAGCCATGAAAAAGGCAGTTAATGCGAACAATAAAGTTTGAGTAAGTTTGTTCGCGCGATACGAGTTGAAAGATTTTATTCCAATGACGAGATTTATAAGAACAGCGATTAAAATAACACCTGCGCTTACTAAGTCAGGAGTTTCCAACATTACATTTCCCTTCTTTTATTATTTTTTTCAGTGTCTAAAACTTAGTTTTTTAAGTTAATATAATTTATTAGTTTTTTAAAACAAAAAATTATAAACAATTCAATACGTGGACTAAACAGGTGAGTTTATGAAATATTCTGTTTCAAATTGGATTTATGGCAGCGAGTCTATTGACAAAACAATTGAGCGATTGGTGAAATTTGGCTATGATGGCATTGAAATCAAGGGAGAACCAGAAGAATATGATGTTAAGAAGTTGAATGACTTATTTTCGAGTAATAATTTAGAAGTCAGTACTGTTTGTGGAATGTGGCCATGGAATGATTCGGACCACACGCAGACGCGGGATTTGGCGAATCCAGACCCTAAAGTTCGGGAACGCGGCATAAAGTACGGAGAGAGCGCATTGGAATTCGGAAACAAATTAGGGGCGAAAACTTTCATTTGTGTAGTTGGCGGATGTGGAAAAGTTAAACAACTTCATAAAAAGGAATGGGACTATGGAGTAGAGTCAGTCAAAAAGCTCGCAAAAACTGCCATTGATAATGGGATCACGATCGCAATTGAACCAATTAACAGATATGAACTGTTTTTAATGAATAATGTTCATGATGGGTTAAAATTTGTTCAGGACGTAAATTCTGAAGGTGTCAAACTCATGCTAGATACTTTTCACATGAACATAGAAGAACCCGACCCACCTGCATCCATTCGAATTGCTGGAAAGCAATTGATTCATGTGCACGTCGGTGATAGCAATAGACAATCTGTTGGACGTGGCCATACGGATTTTAAGGGAATCATGCGATCGCTCAAAGAAATCGGGTATAAAAAATATTTAGCAATGGAACCTCTTCCCCCCACCGGAGCCGATGTCTATGATTTAAGCCAGTTAGATCCAACAGTTTTGGATCTTTACGCGCAAGAGTGCATTGATCAACTGAGATATTTTGAAAAAGTAGTTTAAAATCTATTTTATGAGAAAAAAAGGAATTATTTAAGAGCTATCGTCCCTACTTTTACGAAAAAGCTGTTTTAATTCCTGCATTAATGCCGCCCGCGGAGGCAGGGTGGGCTTCTCCATGCCCTCTAGAGGTTTTTCTTTAAGAACTTCTATCGCTTCACCTTTGGATATTATGCTTACTAGGTGACGATTCTGAGCTTCTAGGTTATCTATTCGATATTCAAGATTTTGGAATTTATTCTCTATGAGATAGGAAAACCCAATGAAATTGTCATATATTAGCTCGAGACTTTTCAGGAGTGTTGGGGAGCCTTCCTCTTGTTTAGCCATAGAGAATAGATTGGACAGGGATTTAGCTATGTTACTACTCGTGAGTACGGTATTATAGATAGAGGTTTGAAGGGTACGATATTGAAATTCGCGATTGGTAAATATTTCTTCAACCATCGTCTCCAAATTGTCTAAGTCATCCTGGATTTCTTCGACAATTTGAGGGTCTGCTTTATGAAGAAAAATAAAACAATCAGGGTATTCCTCGAAAGTCTCTAAAATTTCAAGTATTTTAACGAGATATTGCTTAGATTCATCATATTTCTCTTTATCTTGAACGTCGATTACATAAATAAGGGTGTTAACCCCAACAAAATACTTTTCGGGATTTTTTATGTAATCGTCCCGATAGCGTACCTGCCCGCCCATATCCCAAATCGCAAACGTGACATTCTCCGACGTCATTTGTGTTATATTCATTGAAATCGTAGGTTTTAAATCTGAAATCTCGAATCTTTTTGTCAATACATTTAATAGCGCCGTTTTTCCGGCGTTTTCTAATCCCGCCAACAGGATTTTCATGTTAAAGACGAGATCAGCCGTGCCTTTAACTAACTTAGAAATGTAATTTGCTATGGCTTGCCATTTCTCTAATGCAATATTATCAATATCTAGAATTTTTAATAGTGAGATATTGGAGCTTGTCAACACTTTATTGGCAAAATCGAAAATTGTTTTTACACTAAGTGTGTCTACAAGTATCTTTTGCTTTTCTGGTGGTATGTCCTTAATGTGTTTAATGGGTAATTTCAAAATTTCTTCCGTTTCTTCTAAATCAGCGGGTACATCCTTCAAGAATTTCTTAATATCTTCTGGAATCATTTTGTTTTTCATCCTTCCATCATTCTTCGTGGGGGAAATGAATTAAATAAAAATTATTGTAAGAATTTTTAATTGTTACTGATAGATTATGATTCCTTCGCAAGCTCTTTATCTAAATTAATGATAAATTGAAGAATAATTTCAGCCGCATCGCCGATTATTTGTTTATTGATGCAGGTATACGTGTCAGCTTTCTCATGCCAGACTTCTGGGAAATGATCCTCTTTATTAAGCCCTAGAAAAGCTGTGGCTTCGAACCCCTTTTCAGAGAAGCGCATTGCATCGGTATCTGCATAAGGTTGGTTGCCACTGAC
>JABXJT010000130.1 GCA_013375455.1 Candidatus Helarchaeota archaeon
AACCTTATGGAAACATCCAGCCTTTCCCGGCTCAAATTCTGGTATGAACAGATTGAAAAAGAAAAACCACAACCATTGACGGAGTTCGATAGAAAACTTTATGCCCGGATCGTTGAATTACTCGGTATTAAGCCGGCAACAATTTAAGGTAGGATCAAACGATCGTGTATTTGGACGGCATCTACCATATTTTTTTCTCAAGTAAACGCTTAACAAATTCTCCGAATCAATCTCTTGGGTTTTTTCTTAGATGTAAAAGGCAGGGTGAAATGATAATAGTTTTCATTGTCGGGAAGGTTCTCATATTTTAGTTTAACTTCCGATTCTATAATGGGTATTTTCTACATTTTCAATGACAAAAACTATATAACATAGGTAATAGACTTATTACTTAAAAATTATTAGGGTGGTTTCTGTCATTGAAGAAAGAGGGTAAATTATTTAGTTCTATTTTCTGTTTTTTAACCCCAACCCCCTCCTCCCTACATTTCCATTTTAATAGGATTGAACTGAATTTACAAACCGCTTTCTTCATTAGTTGATGCGATTAATGGAATGATTGTGAAAACTCGGTAAAAAATTTCCTTACTAACCTTTTAGTTTGTTGGCAATTGGAAAAAGAGGATTTTATAAAAATGTAAAAAAATCTCTCTTGTAGTTAACTGATCCATATAAAAGGTGATTGGTTGGTTTTGGAGAAAAATCGGCATAAATTAAGTAAAACTGATGAAGTTACAGAAGTGTGTAGTGAATGTGGATCAATGGATATACGTACGGATTATGCTCGCGGGGAAACGATTTGTTCAAATTGTGGAATGGTCCTTTCGTTCCGAAATATTGACCAAGGTCCAGAATGGCGGGCTTTTTCGAATGAAGAACTCAAGAAACGGAGCCGAGTTGGAAGTCCATCTACTTTTACAGTGCATGATAAAAGGCTCTCGACAATAATTGATAGGCAAAATAAGGATGCGTTCGGTAAACAGCTAACTCCGAGACGGAGAGCCCAAATGTACCGTTTAAGAAAATGGCAAATTCGGACGCGAGTCCATTCCAATTTGGATCGAAATTTAGCGGTCGCGATGTCTGAACTCGATAGATTGAGTTCGCAACTCGGTATTCCTTGGGGCGTCAAGGAAACGGCGGCAATACTGTACAGGCGAGCTGTAGAGAAAAAGCTGGTCCGTGGCCGTTCCATCGAGGTCATGGTAGCTGCCACATTATATGCAGCATGCCGAAAGCGGAAAATACCACGCACATTAGATGAAATTGCTATATATTCTCGGGTGAATCGTAAAGAATTGGGACGATGCTATCGCCTCATGCTTGATAAATTGAAAATTATTATTCCCAAGGCAGCCCCGGTTGATTTCATACCGCGATTCAGCACCGCATTGATTCTTTCCGAACGTACCCAGCAGACGGCTGCCAAGATCATAACGCTTGCCCGTGAGAAGGGTATTACGGTCGGAAAAGACCCGACGGGCTTGGCAGCCGCCGCACTCTACATCTCTGCCATTTTAGAGGGGGAACGCCGAACACAGCGCGAAATCGCGAAAGTAGCGCATGTTACTGAAGTCACTGTCCGAAATCGTTATAAGGAAATAGTAAAAGAACTGAATATTCATGTAGAAATATAGCGCGACTCTCGCGGTGGTGACGCCTGATCTGGACTTACACGTATATGATGGTGAGGGGCGGTATGTCGGAATCAATTATTATACGAATGAAGTTGAACTCGAAATTCCAGGGGCAGTTTACTCAGGTGATTCCAACACGACAGAGTGGATCTACCTTCCACCCAACGTGACGGACTACTACGCGGTGGTCGATGCGCGGGATGCGCACCTTCCAGTAGAAGAGTACCAACTCACCATCACGACTCTGACCCCCGACAATGAAACCCTTCAAGCTTCCCTGAACGAAACCATCCAAGCGGGCGAAGCCGAGTTCTGGGCGCCGGAAATATCTCCTGAAACTGGCGAGCTAGTAGTCCCTCCCTTAGAAGCAGCCATCGCCGATGAATTGGAGAATTTGACTGCCACCATCTTGCAAAGATAAATAGTAATAAATAATCGATAGGAGTTGATCAAGATCGTGAAAAAGCCCGAACTGCACGACCTGCTCTATCCGGCGGAACGCCTGACGATCCTGAGATTATTTCATGAGACGCGAGACCACCCCTTGGACTTTTCCACCATCTGTCAGCGCGCGAACCTGCCTACCCATCTTGTCCGAAAACACCTGGACTATTTGGTGCGCGTCGGGATACTCGGCAAGGTCACCGAAACCATGTATCGCCTGAAAACCGAATCGGATCACGTTGAAATGTTGATGGAAGTTCTTGCAGTCGCCCCTGAGATGCCTGCTGAAGAATTAGCAGAGTATTTCCAGCCGGAGCGGGCGAAAATCTTGGAATTCTTGATGTTTAGTTCAGGGCAAGGGGTTGATGTCGACGCGATTGCACGAGCAGTGGGACTCCCGCCGCACGTTGTCGAAGAACACCTAACCTTCCTCAGACACCTCGGCATTGTCAAAGAAAAAACAGTAGATAATAACTAACCTGAATGAGCTAAAATAATAACCTAGTTCTCTTAAGAAAATGAGAAAGTGGGAACTAATTAGTCTTTCTTCGTGGCCCGCTCAATCTTTTCGCGGATCGCCTGCCTGATGAATTCGGGGATGGAAGTGAATCCTTCATCCTTGTGGTTATTGATGTACTTCTCAATGCGTTCGATCAACGGGATCGGCAGCGAGACTTGCCGGTACCCGCGTTCTTTCAAAACCAAGATTACACACCTACTTCTTCATGGATCACGTATTTTTGTTAGATGATTCCACCATGAGTCCGCGCGTTTTTAGTGTTTTGGATTTTCGTCGAGAGACAAAACTGGTCATCATCGAAAAATCTTACTCTTCCGCCCGGCGTTTCAACTTTTCCATCACTCGCTGAAGCTCGTCCTTGTGGGATGATAGTCGCTTCCTTAACCGTTCCATGCGCTCCAGCTTGGCGGTCAGCTGCTGGACGTGAGACTCGAGCGATTCCCCCGCACCATCGGCGGCGGTACTTGCGTCTCCTGCTGGGGTCGAGCGGTCGCTGGGCATCAGGTTCACGTGGATCCTGACATATTTAAGTGCGGGTGGGGCAGATCTCGGTGGGGCGGGTGTCGCGCAAATAATGCCTGGAACGAGCGGAAATGCGTCAGTAAAGTCAGTTTAAACTTATCTTTATAGTGAGAGATATTCGTTTGAATTACAGGATAAGTCAACTTGGCACATAAATTTCTTGAACTATATTTAAATTATTAATCTTATTAAGTGAGAGAAGTTCAAATACTAGCAAAAAAAGAAAAAAAAAAGTGAAAAAAATGGTCCAAGTACTAATCTTGGTCCTTGAACATGGATTGAAGTTGTTTTTCACTCTTTGCAAGTCCAACTAGTTCGGATTTCGATTGCAACGTGAATTCGTGTAATCTACTGGGCTGATCAGTTTCTCGTTTCAAACGTAATTCCGTGAGAGCTGTATCGACCGCTCCTTTCGACATTTTCAACTTGTTAGCAATCTGCTCGATGGTGTACGACCCTTTCTTCAGAAGAGCTTGAACTTTTTCTTCTGATGTCTTGAAACTTTCTGCTTGGGCGTGATAAATGACCTTGCCATCTTGCAAGGAAATGTGGCCCTGCTTGATCATTTCTTGAAAATATTCATCTACTTTGCCGGGATCAGTGTACGTCACTAGTTCTATGCGATTCCACCAAACTGACGGATTTTCGATTTTATGAAATTCATCTTTGGCATCTACTAGAGTTTCATTGATGTTATTTGGAGATGGTAAAATGAATGCGAAGCAATTGCAGCATGCGGAAGAGACGTTGTGCCGGATGTTCGGATGTACCGGTGAAGGTGCCACGGATTCGACGTTCGCCTTCCTTATAGGGATGCTCCTGGGGGGGTGATCCTCACGATGATGGTCGTGGAGGTATTATGCCTTATATGGTGCATGGGATGGCTTAACGGTGGTAGTCTTGTACTGTGCCTTTTGTAAGGGACCGATTCTTGCCCGACATACCCGGAGCAAGTGCAAGCCGATCATACACGTCAACAAACCCCTGGGGATCGTATTACGCTTCTGCTCCTTAGAATGCAAACATAGGTGGCTTCGGAAGAAGAAGTAAAATCGGTTCCAATAATTTCAATTCCTAAATATTGAATTGGTACTTAATCTCCTCAATTTCTTCTTTAAGAAAAGAAATTTCACGTTTTAATTCTTCAATCTCACGCTTAAGTTCTTGATATGCTTCTTCATCCACCATAAGCGTTCTTTTTTTTGACTCATGACTCGTAAGTTTGGATGGGTTTCTCCGTTTTTTAAGAGACACATAAATTATCCGTCCCCACCCTTTTCGTGCATGAAGAATATGAGTGAAATCGTCCTGAAATTCGAAATTTGTTTGTTCACAAAATTCCTCCTCAATTAATCATCCTTAGTTAGCAATTCAGTTATAGATAGGAACAAGAGGCTTAATGTTACGAATAAAACTATCGTTGTTTTAACTCTCATATCCATTCCTCTTCATTTGTTATTTTTATTTGCGTGCGGCATGCACATCTTCCCTTTATGGATGAAGTGATATAAAAATAATTTGTTGAACCTATCTTTCTTCTAATTGTTTGATCCTGCTCTCTAACTCCCGCAAGAAGTCTTCCAGAACTTTCAGCCTTCGCTCGTGGTTCGCAATGGTGCGTTTCAGTTCCTGAATCTCTCGCTTTCCCATCTCATATTTCACCTCACGGAAAATAACTGACCATCTCATAAAAACTTGTCCGGCTTGCCAGTCCGACTAAAAAAAAAGAGGGGAGAAAATGCCGCTAAATTGGCAAATTGGCGAATTTCAAATAATAATGACCCGTTGCCCGAAATGCGGGCGACAGTTTAACGTGAAATATTTCACAAATCGGGTAGAAGACACGGAATTTGTGATTTGTCCTTATCCCCCATGCCGCCAATTGTTGGAAGTTTCCCCCAAATTACAAACGGGCACCTAACCATCATGCCGATCACGATTAAAAAAAGGGGGAAGTTAGAGATGTAAATACCGTAAATATCCTACTCAACTTTTATCTCTCCTTTTTTCAATTATCTTAAAATTTATTTACCAATCCAAATCTGTACTTTTCGTGATTCCGGAACTTTTAATACCTCTGTTAAACATTTGAAACAGTAAAACTTCCCTTTATATTTATACCAATCCCATTTATATTTACCTATAGTTTTTCCACACTTTTCACAATTCATTGTTGTCTTTCCTTTTTTCGATTGTTTTGAACCACTGAAAGAATTGATTGTAGCTCCCGATCCCCTGGGATCAAAATTGGCTCATAGCTCTCATTCGAGCAAATCGGTGTAATCAGAGACCATTTTGTGTACCTCAGCCAAATCCAATTCGTTACTGATTTCCGATGTTTTAGTAAACACTGGATGCCGCCACGCTTTGCTTAGACCCTTTTCCCAAATCTCCTTAAAAGAAATTTTCCTAATGTTACCGAAAGCCAGCTTCGAGCCCGAAAAGGGGAGGCTCCAGCCCTCAGGGCTGATGGCACAAGTGAAATTTGGAACACGGGCCTTAATCCAATCGATCACATCGTCGAATCTTACAGTTATCTTCCCCTTATACTCTGAGACTTGCTTGAGTATCGAATCGGATTCCTCCTTTGTAATGGCGAGCCGCCTCGCTTCATCAGTTGTGGGTATCAGTCTTATGCCCAAGACCTTGGTCGCTCCCAGTTCCTCGGCTAAACGAACTACGTTTGGAAAATCCTTAAAATTGAGCTTCGTGCAGCAGAAGGAAATTGTGACGGGAATCCCTTCGAAAATTAACGCCTCGATCGCTCTAAAGGCTTTTTCAAATGAACCCTGCCCCCTGAGGCTTTCATGTACCCTAGCCTCAGCCCCATCGAGGGAGATGAGTGCCTTGCCCAGGCCTGAAATTTTGAGCTCTCGGGCATAATCGGCGTTGATGAGATGGCCATTGGAATCGATCGATACCCTCAGGCCAAGACGAGCCGTATGCCGGATCAGTTCTGTCAGATCCTCCCTGAGGGTTGGTTCCCCGCCTGAAAAACAAACGGCCGGTACACCTAATTCCCTCGCATCATTCAAAAAGGTTCTCCATTCCTCAGTAGATAGCTCACCAGTTTTCCGAGGACATCCCAGGTAACAATAAATGCAGTTCAGATTACACTTGTGGGTAAGCATGGCGTAAACGAGCAATGGAGCCCTCAGGACCTCAGGGATCGTTTTGCCGTAAACTTTCATCAGACTCCGACGTGTATTCGGAAGCTTATCCCAAGCTCGTTCTTCCAATTTTTTCCCTCATCAAGCGTTATAACAGCTCGAATTTAGGTCCTTTATTGTAGTCACTGGAACTTTTCTATTCTTCATATCGATATACTCGGTGATCTTAATTATAGCCATTTTTTACATTTAGGAACAGAAACATTTATCGTAGAATTTCCAACTAAATAAAAAATGAACCATTCAATAAGTAATGAGCTTAGATCCCCACGCCCGAAACAGATCCCTGCTTCGCCAATGGGTTTCCATAACCATATACTTTCCTTCAATGATTCTAATCCAATTCTAACTAAAATATATTTCTATTAAAGAGTCCTTTTAAAATTATTTCTATTGAAAAAAGAGGAGAGTTGAGCGTTTAACACTTATTTTTGCAATTATCTCTAAAATACTTTCAGATATTCCTCCAAAAATGATAATAACATCGCTCTTTCCGCATTTGTTAGCGAAGAAATCTCGATGTTTTCACGATTCATGTCAAATAACTGTATGAATATCTTTACCGGGTGCTGCTTCCATTTAGGAACGACCATCTGAATCTGCCCGGCTTTAGGACGGATGTAGAACCATTTTGGGAACTTGTGCTCTTCTGGTTCGGCTGGTTCTTCTGACATGAAGATCACCTCTTTTTACTCAACATTTTATTCTTTATTCTATATTTCATGTTGAAACTTTATGGGCGTTGGCTGTCAGTCCAAATTGAATCCAAAATTATTTATAGATCGTTAGTAGAACATTATTTGAGGGACAAATAATGTTTGAAGGAATGGCGGGTGCAAGGTTCGGCTCTAAACTGATTTTTAAAGATCTCCCCTCCATCATTTGTTGTTGAGTTGAGCTGAACGCACGAACTGCTTCCTTCAATGCATGAAGAAGGTAATTGCCGAAAGAATGGTTAAAATAATGGTTGATGCAGCAGAGAGCGACAGGTGTGCCCATCTACTTTTGTGTTTCATTATGTTATTCCCTCCTCCCCTCCCCCTTTTCACACATTTGAGCGCACCCACTAAACTCGCGTTGCAATCACGTGAAGGATGGTTAAGGTGAAGGAATGCGGGTGTAAGGTTCGGCTCATTAACTGATTTTAAAGATCTCCCGTTCTCCGTACATTTCGTCGTTGATTTGGGCTGAACGCATAAACTGCTTCCTTCAATGGGTAAAGAAGGTTATTGCGAATTGGTAAAAATCTGTACATACTGCGGCAGAGAGATATTAGAGAGGTATCGTAGAAGAGAGATTGTGAAAGCGATAAACGTTCCAAGGGGTGAGATTCGTTATTTCTGCAATTTAAAATGTAAGAAAAAATGGTTCGCCGGGAAGCGAGTAAAATGAGGGCATGGATTTGCCTCATTTTAACCCTTCCTCCGAAGTGAGATGGTCGTGCTGAAAGTTTCGGTTATTTCTGTTTTAAAACTTGATATGATAGGAATTTTTTAATAATGAGTACTCAAGAAAAGGTGGGACAACGGTCAGATTTATATTATATTCTTGAGCTATTATTTGAAATATTAGCTTACTTGTTCCTTACAATCGTTGTATTAATTACAATCGTTGTATTAATTACTGATGGAACCAGTGGTATCGTCAACATAGCGATTTGGTGTTTCATTCTTATGTGTGTTTCTGGGACCGCTTATTATGTAGTGCAAGGGTTACGCCGAGACCATGAATGGAAGATACAACAAGAAATGTTAGCTTCTATTCAACCCCGTCCCGTCCCATCCCGCCCCTTTTATTGTACGAACTGCGGCACTCGAAACGATGTCGATGCCCACTTCTGTAAGAACTGTGGGGCAAGAATTTAAGGCGCCCCGTGCAATTGTATGATGGCGGTCAATGATGGGGCAGGCGCACGCAATTATGTATTGTGCCTTTTGTAAGCAACCGATTTTCGCCCGACGTGACGGGTACAAACGGGTTCAACACATCAATAAACCCTGTGGGTCGAGAATCTTTATAATGAAAGTGGTGATTTTGATAATGACGGGCTAATAAATCAAAATGAGACAAGAATTATATGCGACGTTGATTGTAATAGAAATTGCTCTTTGAATAATTCCTTTCCTTTTTTTCAAGCAGAACTAAAACAGAAAAATAACCTCTCTTTTTCTGTATTCTTAATTTTTTCAGAATATGTTTTACTAACCTGCTTCTTTTCCTTACTAATTTGATTTACCAAATGAAATTGAACAAAAATCATTTTTTCTTGCAAATTTTCAATAGGTCGGCGCTGAAAACAAGATTTTTAAGATTGAAAAATAAGATTGATAAATAGTGCTTAGATTATGAGAAAAAATGAAATATGGAAAGATAAAGATAAGAGAAGGAAAGAAACTATAAGAGAAAATAGATTGTGCGAACGTTGTCATAAAAATGAATGGTGTCCTCGAAAATCAGAGTTTATTTCTAAAAAAGAAGAGAATTGTATATTTTTTGATGATAAAAACATTCAAAAAGGTCGTTTGCGGATTCCATGGTTATTAGGATCTTCCCCGAAAAATGATATGGGGGAAGTAGATCTGAAAAAAATATGGAAATATTCCAGAAAATCAAAGCCAGGTTATAGTGCGGAATAAAAATTAGTACTCACAAAAGTTGTTCTAATAATAGAATAAAGTTTCCCATTAGAGGGAATTGCAAAACTAAAAATTTAACTTTTTTCGTCGAAAAATTAACCTGAATTTTCATTTTGGTCAGAAAGCA
>JABXJT010000131.1 GCA_013375455.1 Candidatus Helarchaeota archaeon
AAAGGAGCTTGCTCGATTAGAAAAGAAGTGGGCGCTCCTCATAGGGCAAATTTAAAAAAGAAAATTAGTTTTTTTTTACCAAGCACCCCTGAGATCTCAGCCTAACCCTACCCCCTTTTTTATAAAAGAAAGTAAGAAACCCGGATTAATATTTTTATCTCATTAACATTCTTCCACCTAATGAATAAATAAAAGTTAAAGATAAATTTTTTCGGCGCTATCACCGAAATTTCCGGTTTAAATTCATCTTACACAAATTTTTTTTGCATAATAAATATTTAGATTATTAAGTTACCATTTTATAGAAGGTGATCACTTAAGGAAATACCTAAGTAGGCTAAAATCATTCCTAACAGGGCGAAAACAAAAGTTAGATCTAAAACCAATCGAAATCAATACCCCAAGGGCAAATCGATGGAAGAAACTGATCAGGCTTGCTAAACTACCGATAATAAAACAAATATTTAAAAGATACCTCTTCCCCGATGGGTTTGAGACCCAGACCGGTTCCCCCATACCAATTAATGTCTCCCTGAACGTATCGCTGGGGACGTATGAGGATCAAATATTACCCCTCATTGTCACGGAATACTTCATTAAGAAGGCAGGGACGATCCTTCTAATAGACTGCCCCTGTCGAACCGCCAATAAGTGCAAAAATCACGATGTTAAATTAGGGTGTACCTGGCTAGGGCGCGGAGCTGGCAAAGTCGATCGATCGAAATGGCCAGGGGCACGTCTTGCAACTAAAGAGGAAGCTTTAGAACGAGAACATTTGGCTTATGAAAATGGGTTGGTCCCCCACTTAGGGAAGCTGAGAGGGGATGCGAAAGTATATGATGTATTAGAATATGAGCACGAATTCATGTCTATCTGTCATTGTTGCCCTTGCTGCTGTGTTGTTGCCGTCTTTAAATATGGCCCCTCCGATTATAAAAAAGTGGTAAAACGAATGGAGGGGGTTGAGGTAAGGGTGAATCGTGATACCTGTGTGGGTTGTGGGACCTGTTTCAAAGTTTGCATCTTTAACGGCTTGAAGATGAAAGACGACAAGGCAATAATTGTTCAAGAAAACTGTATGGGATGCGGTCGGTGCGAAAGGGCATGTCCCAACAGAGCCATTTCCATTTCCATAGATGATTTCAGTCGGATTGATGAGTTGATTGCCAGATTCGAAGCGCGCGTGGATATATCTTCTTAAGAAAAGAGCTATAAAAACTCTAATAGAATAAACAAATTTTCATAGTGCTCTCTCTTAAAGGCAATATTGAATATAGCAGAGGGAAATTCGAAAGAATTACTGAAGGCGATACCTTGGTAACGATTTAAATTGAAATGAAATTTCAGTTAAAAAGGATTTTTATTCTCTAGTATTTTTTTCCTGTATTCGCTTAGGGGTGGTGGACACAATCCTTTTTGAGATGCTTCTCTCTTTAAGTTTCTCATCATTTCTGCCAAATCCACGCCCGCAGGACACCACTTCGAACACTTTTCACATCCCGTACATAAAAATAATCCAGATTTCACAGCTGCCTCGATTCCATCGTGAATATATTCACGAATAATGGCTGTTGCCCCTAATCCAAATCTCCCTCCGAATACATTACCAAATGCACGGGAGGACGTGCATACGAAATTACAACTTCTACAAGCGATGCATTTTAAAAGACTCTTATATATGAGATTTTCTTTAGCAGCGCGCGTACGCCATTCATCCACAAGGATAACAACCACTTCTTTTGTACCATACATCCCGATTGTTCTGCCACCTTGAATACTGGATGTACCTGAGGGGCCAAATATAATACTCATATAGGCCATAGACACGGTAGGAGCTCTAGCCTGCATCTTAGCTACTAGTAATGCATCAAAAAATGTCGGAACGATTTTAGTAATTCCAACAGCAACGATATGTTTCTCAGTGGCTCTCGTTATCAAACTAATATTCCCCGATCCCTCAACAAGTACAATCGATCCATCATCAGCGGCTATAGCGTTAGCTGAGGTCAATGCAACAGTTACGTTGTTAAGTAATTCTGGACGGTAAGTATCTCTGTAGTATTTCACTATCGCTTCTACTCGAGGCTCAATATCAACACCATGCACTTCTTTCATTTTCGCCACGATTTCATTCACTGTGAAATGAGCTCCATGACCTAATTGGTAGGTAGGTAACTTGTAATCAAATAGTTCAACAAGAATCTCGCCTATTTCAGTTTCTCTGATTTCAATGTTATTCTTCTTTAAAGCTCTTAAAATTCCAATATCTTTTGCTTCATTAGTCATTGATTTATAGATTACCTTATTTTCTCCCAGCTCCTCCATGAATATTTTTTGAGCTTCTTGGTTAGTTTTTGCAT
Source organism: Candidatus Helarchaeota archaeon (assembly GCA_013375455.1). The sequence goes on from JABXJT010000131.1 coordinate 2,361, forward strand.
AATAAACTTTAAATTGGTTGGTTTTTCTCATCCGTTCTATACATTTTTCTACATAATAATCCATATTTTCAATAAAATCTTCCCTGATTTTTATCAATCTATCCTTATATTTTTCGACAAACTCTCGACTTGAATCATCATATCCATATCTTAAATCAGCTATTTCCCCCTTAGTTTCACATCCAAGCCTCCAAAAATCAACAAATTGTTTTTCTTTGGTCCCCTGTTCAGTTAATCGACTAATTTTTTTCTTTATATTTTCATAGGATACTTTTCCTTTATCACTCATTTTAAATAATCATCTCCCCATTCATTATTTTTATGATAAAATCCTCCAATTTCATCACATCAGTTTTTATTTTTGCCTCTTCTTTAACTCTTTTCAATGCGGTGTAACAAAACGGGCAGGATGTTATGAGGACCTTTGCGTGCTTCCTTTTAGCTTGTTTGAAAATTAGGGGGGAATTATAATCGCTATCTTCTTTAAATACAGAGTAAACCCCTCCTCCTGATCCACAACATAATGAATTAAATGTATTATTCTTCATTTCTTTTAATTGAATCTCCCCCTTTATTGAATTTAATATATTTCTTGGTTCCTCTATAATAGGATTCATTGCATTCCTTAAATGACACGGATCATGATAAGCAATAGTAAATTTTTTATCCCCAGTGTATTTTAAATCTAATTTCTTAATATTTTCTCTTTTATTCATGAATTGAACGATGTGTTGAACTTCAATGTCAAAGTCATTTCCTAAGTATTCTATGTAATATCGCGATAAATAGTTGTAGCAACCAGCACAAATCGTTACAAGTTCAGTAATTTCATTAACCTTAAACCATTCGTTTACAGAATGTAAATGTTTTTTTAATTCATCATCGGAAGCGGTGTGAAATGCTAACGAACCACAACAAGGTGCATCATCAAGCACCTTATATTCCTTATCTAAGAATTTAATCAGCTTTATGGCATTCTCACAAGTTGCTATAAAATTTTTTCTACTTAAACAACCTAGAAATATGAGTTTTGACATAATAACGAAATTCCCTCAAAAAATGTAATTTTATTTTAATTTTTTATGTATCGGCTTTGATGTCCTTTAATACATCCCAACAGAAAACGGGTCCATCCTTACAGATATAGAAATTACCAACGTTACATCGTCCGCATTTCCCAATTCCACATTTCATTCTGGCTTCTAGTGTCGTGTAGATCTGATCAGGAGTAAAACCAAGTTTTTCGAGATTTTGAATGACAAATTTAATCATTATGGGGGGACCGCAGGTAATTGCTATGGTATTTTCGGGGGATGGGTTAACCTCCATCAGGTTTGTAGGCACGAAACCGACGAATCGGGTCCAACCTTCCTCCTCAACATCAATTGAAAGGTGAACATCCACGTCTTTACTTTTTTCGAGTTCAAATAACTCATCTTTATAGACCAAATCACCAGATGTCCTGGCTCCATAGATAATTGTCAATTTTTTATATTTATTACGATTCGCGAGCACGTATTGTATTATAGGACGTAGGGGTGCCTGACCAATGCCTCCTCCTATGAAAAGTATGTTCTTGCCTTCCCATTCTTTCACTGGAAATGCATTACCATAAGGTCCCCTGGCCCCTACTACGTCTTCCACTTCTAACTCATGAATTGCTGAGGTGTTTTTTCCGGCTTTCATGACGGAAACTTGAAGGTGTTCTTTACCCCAACATGAAATTGCAAACATGCTTTCTCCAACGCCGAGAATGCTAAACATGATGGTCTGTCCTGGCATATAATTGAATGATTCTTGGACTTTCGGATCATTAAACGTGAAAGTGATGGTTTTTATTGGTCTTGCACTACCACCAACTTCTACTTTAACATCCTTTACCGTCGCTAATTGGGGGGTATAGGGACCGCTGCTCATACTGCAACCTCCTTCAGTTTTTGGAGTGCATCAAGAATATCGCAATTTTCAGGGCAGAGTTCGATGCATCGACCACATCCAACACACCCAAACATATTCACGTTCTTAGGGAGATAAGCGAACTTGTGTAAAATTTTGTTTCGCATCCGTTCTGTTCGTGCTTGCCTTGGATTATGCCCTGAAGCATGCAATGTGTATTCACTACTTTGACAGGTATCCCAAATCCGAATGCGGCATCCCTCTAATCCTTCCACTTCGTCTTGAATATCAAAGCAATAACACTCTGGGCAATTATACGTACAAATACCGCAGCCTAAGCATCTCATAGCTAAACGTTCCCAGATATCATTTTCCCACAATTGGTCTAATTTCTCGGTCAACCCTTTCGTATCAATACCCCGAACGAACTGTTCTAAAACACTCTTTTGAACTTGAGTCTTTTTCCTTTCATCGTCGTTCGTTGCGTCTTTGAAAAGAGATTTCGAATCGTTGACTACCGATGATCCCTTATCGGTTAGAATCTCGACGAAGTATTTCTCTCCTAAATCCGTTAAGGCAACATCGAGATTTTGGGTTCCTGAGGGTGAACCTTCCACCGAGGTGCAGAAACAATTGATATCTGCCTCATTACATGTCACTCCAATGAGAATTGAGTTCTCACGCTGTTTTGCATAATACACATCTAAATAATCCTTTTTGTATACCTCATCAATAACAGAGAGACCTTTTGCATCGCAGGGGCGTATTCCGAGTACAACAAATTTCTCCGATGATCCTACGGTTGTTATCTCTTTTTCTTTCCCAAGCTTGAAAGTAAATAGAGTTTCAGTCTGTTTTAAAAACAAATCCTTAGGTGAAATTACCGTGTTAATATGATCTAATGTGATATCTTTAGGGTCTGATATTTGCTTATAGATTGGTAAATCGTTTTTAAGAACTGGGGCATACAACACAAATTTTTTTATGATATCGTTTGCCCACTGCCCTAATTTATCTTTCATTAATACCTTATTCGCCATATTATCATCCCTCTACATGATATCCTTGTCAATTACCTCATCTTTTGGATTGAAAACTCCAAGTAAGGGCTTCCCTTCCTCTTCTACACCGGGAACATAGTTAAATATTCGCTTTATTTCCTTTTCTAGCTTCTTATACAACTTCGTAAGCGGAATTCCCTTAGGACAAGCTCTCTCGCACTCGCCACAGGCAATACATCTACCGGCTAAATGAAACGCACGCATGAGATGATAGGCTGTATTTTCAGAGATATTCACGCTTCTTCTTATCCACTGGGGATTTAATTCTATGGCTTTACAGGTTGGACAATAGCACATGGGGCATATGTTCTGACACGCATAACACCGAATACATTCAGTGAATTGATCTTCCCAGAACGCCCACCGTTCTTCAAAGTCCATATTTTCCAATTCTTCGATTAACGTGTAATCCTCTTTCTTGGTTACCTTTACTTGCTTACCAACGAGATGATCAGAAATGACGGGATTAGGATACTCGCAAGTTAAGCACTTTTGCGCGATAATTTCATCCTTGGGAATTTCTACAGTTTTGTCTCCCGCCTTGACAACATACTTCCCGTCCTCTTCAGTGACATCGTCAACTTGCTTGATCCCCTTCAGCTTCGGTTTTAGCTTATTCAGATCGATAACGCCCACGCAAGGGAATCCAATGACGATAATTTGATCACGTTCAATACCTTTCTCATTTAGGAGTTGGATGATAGACCGACTGTCGCAACCCTTTACAAGGATTACTATTTTCTTTTTTTCTGCCGTTTGCCCTCGTGGTAACGGTAATTTTTCCTCTTTTGTTAGGAAAGTTGCCAAATTCGCAACGCATAATGGATTATAGATAAACTTATCGACATCTTCGGGCGAGATTGCAAAGGATGGTCTCGTTCTTGCACCGTATGTCCCCTTCTCCCAGCCAATGGCGTATTTGACATCGTCTTGTTTGACTAAGTCTTTTATTAAGGCTTTCATCTCTTCTAGGTTCATTTAGCCAGCACCCTCTGAAACTTTTTAATTGGCCCTAATTTTTTAACATCATTCACGACTTCTGTCACTACTTCGGCCCAGCGAGTGCCTTCCGATGCTGATACCCACGAAAGTCGAAATCGTTCTGGTTCAATGCCAATATATCTCAATAATTCCCGTAAAATCGCAAATCTTCTTCGCGTGTAATAATTCCCGTAAATGTAATGACAATCCCCAATATGGCAGCCGGATATTAAAACGCCATCCGCACCTTGCTGAAGTGCATTTATGACAAATAAGGGGTTAATTCGGCTGGAACACATTACTCGAATGATTTTTACATTATGCGGGTATTTAATTCTGCTCGTACCTGCGAGATCTGCTCCTGCGTAGGTACACCAGTTACATAAGAAGGCTACAATATTTGGCTCAAAATCGTCCGTGCTCAATTTACGCACCCCTCCTGCAAAAGGTTTCGATTATTGCAAGAATTTGGTTATCCTTGAAATGTCTTTGCTCCATCGCTCCTGAGAGACAAACCGCATTACAACATCCACACCCCTTACATAAAGCTTCGTTGACAGACGCAACAGTTACGAGATGCCCATATCTATTTACCTCTTTCAGTTCGATGGCAGTGTAGGGACATACTTCTACACAGAATCCACAGCCACGACATTTCAATTCATTCACGATGGAGGTTATTGGTTCAATTAACAACTGATCCTGCGATAAAATTTCGCATGTTTTAGCTGCCGCCCCGCTCGCTTGTGCGACAGTATCTGGAATATCTTTTGGAGCTTGCACGCACCCTGCTAAAAACACTCCATCGGTAAAAGTATCAACTGGACGCAGTTTGGGATGGGCCTCCATTAAAAACCCGTCTGGACTACGTGAAAGATTGAATAACCGTGCCAATTCCGATAAATTATCTTTAGGAACAAGACCAACGCCCAGAACAACTAAATCGAAATTCAATTCAAGTGGGCGATCTAAAAGCGTATCTTCCGCTCTTAAAGTTAAGCTTTTATCAGGATTCTCATAAATCTCAGCGACTCGCCCTCTTATAAATCGAACTCCAGGCGTATTTTGCGTGGCATTATAAAATTCCTCGAATCCTTTTCCAAAAGCCCTGACATCGATGTAAAACAAGTAGCATTCCGCTTCAGGATGCTTTTCTTTATATAGTCGTGCCTGTTTTATTAAATACATGCAACAAACTCGACTGCAATACGGGTTAAAACCCTCCTGTAAACTCCTGCTTCCAACGCAATGAATGAAGGCGATACCTTTAGGGTGTTCCTTTGGGTTTGATATTTTGACGACATCACCCAAGGTTGGTCCAAACGAACTGAAAAGCCGTTCCATTTGGAGACCATCGATGACATTTTCATATTTTCCATAGCCATAGAATTCAGCTCTAGAGGCATCGAAGACATCATATCCAGATGCCATGACTACAGCACCCACCTCTACCACTTCATCCTCTGATTTCAAATTAAGATCGATTGCCTCAGGTTCACATGGTTTAATACACAAACCACATTTAATGCACGTGTCATCATCGATTACGTATTTATTGGGAACAGCTTGCGGAAAGGGGATGTAAATTGCCCTTCTTGGGCTCATCCCGAGCTCAAATTCATTAGGGACAATGACAGGACATATATCTGCGCAATCCCCACACGCATTGCACTTGTCAGGGATTACGTAAGTAGCCTTCTTTCTGATTGTAACCTTAAAATTCCCAATATATCCTTCGACTTGTATAACTTCCGTATTGGGGAGCAGAACAATGTTTGGATGCCTTCCCACGTCTGACATTTTAGGAGTCAAAATACAAGCCGAGCAATCCAGAGTTGGGAACGTTTTATCAAGCTGTGCCATACGTCCCCCGATCGTAGGCGATTTTTCCACTAAATATACCTTAAAACCATTGTTAGCTATATCCAGCGCAGCCTGAATGCCTGCAATACCGCCCCCAATCACCATTGCTTGGTGTGTCACCCCGACTTTCGTTTTTATAAGAGGTTCCAGTAATGCTGCACGACTCACGGATCCTGCTATCAATGTCATCGCTTTCCGTGTCGCATCTTCCCTACTTGTATGGACCCACGAATTTTGTTCTCGAATATTTACCATTTCAAAACAGTAGGGGTTCATGCCAACATTTTCCACGGTGGCTCTGAAAGTAGGTTCGTGCATGCGTGGTGAACAGGCGGCTACAATCACCCTATCTAATCCTAATTCTTCCACATCTTTCTGAATCATTTCCTGTCCGGGATCGCTGCACACAAATTTATACCATCGTGCTATTGCAACGTTGGGCAAGTCCTTCGCAAACTCTACGACTTTCTCCATATCTACCATGGATGCGATATTAATTCCGCACTCACAAACATAGACTCCTATTTTCATATGGGTCTCCTTCTTATCAATTCATTTAATTTGATGTTTCTAGGCGCTCTCAATAACCAAATAACGTAAAAAAAAGTCACATTAAAATATTGTGGAATTAAGAACAGATAAAAAAAATAGCTTCAATGGGAAACTTTTGGAATAGTTTATACTTACCAACAGGCTGACTTAAGCTGACGAATGACAATACAACTCTCTATTTCACTGAGTCAGGATTTGACTTTGGTGGCATTCCAAA
>JABXJT010000132.1 GCA_013375455.1 Candidatus Helarchaeota archaeon
TAAAGGAAGGATGACAGGTCAACCTGTTCCGGTCTATTCTACTGCCCTTATGGACCTTTACCAAGCCGCCCGCTTTGCTGAGAAGAAAGTCCTTGAACGTCATTTTTCCCCAGAGGATTCTCCCTCTAAACCCCAAACATTTTGTCCTGAATGTGGAAAAGCTATGGAGCCCGCCTGGACAACGTGTCCCTTCTGCGGAACTTCCCTGTATTATAAATGATATGTAGGAGAAAATGCTGATGTCGTTTGGCCTTCCCGATGTGGCTCAAAGAAGCCCCGAATTTCCTGATTCATTAAAAAAGCAAATCGTTCTGAGGAAGATCGCTCCTTACCAAGAAGAATGGTGGAACTATTTCCTGAAGGATATTGAACCTCGGGGGATTACTGCTGTAGAATTGGATGAATACACTTGTCTTTTGAACTATGGAAAACGAAGACGCATCCATTTAGAAACTAAAATTCAAGGAAATGACCTTTGGCTTTATCCTAGATTACAGAATCATCCCGTTTTTCTTGCAGCCATCTTCATTAGCTTCGGTGCTTCCGTGGCACTTCTTGTGGGAATTTTTTATTTGATTTTTGGGGCTTATTTTTTAACCTCCCCTCTCTGGTTTATTTTAATTATTTATATCATATGTTTCGCAAGTTTTTTAATCGGTTCCGTTCTACGAGGTAAAGGCCATTTAAATCCTTGGATGGCAATGCCCGATTACACTAAAATCCTCTTAGATGTCTATGAAGCTGCCCGCCATGCTGAAAAGCGCATTTTAGAGCAATACTCTCTCCAGGATCAAGCACCGACTCAATCCCAGAGTTTCTGTCCCCGATGTGGGAAACCTATAGAGCCCACTTGGACGGCCTGCCCTTTCTGTGGAATTTCTTTAGCTATAGAATTTACTGAAAGGTGAAATTCTGCTCATGATTCGGAGAAACCACCAATTCTACTTAAATTTATTAAAAAAGCAAATTGTATTGAGAAAAATCGCTCCCTATGTAGAAGAATGGTGGAATTATTTCCTCAAAGATATTCAACCCCGAGGACTCACCATTGTACAATTTGATGAATCTATCTGTTTTTTAGATTACGGAAGACGACGGCGTGTCCGTCTAGAAACTAAAGTTGAAGGAGATGATATTCGGATTTTTCCAAAGTTCCAGAATCATCCCTTCTTTCTTAAAGCAGCTTTTTTTGGTTTTGGTGTTAATACAGCAATTTTACTGGTATTTTATTTTCTTTTAATTGATAATATCGTAATTTCTACCATTACTAAAACAATTGCTTTTCCCTTATATTTCTGTTTTTCCGCAATTTTTTTAATAGGTTCCATTTTTAAGGGTAAAGGATATTTTCCTACCCTTTTAGGAATACCAGAATATTCCGGTGTCCTTGTAAATCTCTATGAAGCAGCCCGCTATGCTGAAAAACGCATTTTAGAGCAATACTTTCCATGAGAACAAGCTTGTCCCCCGTCACAAATTTCCCCTCCTTAATGCCGAAAAACCATTGACCCCACTTGGACGACCTGCCCATTTTGCAGCACTTCATTATATTATTTTATAAAATCTGCAAGTTATTGATTAAAATTTTTCACGTATTTTCAAAAAAAGGCTTCATATCTTGCGCGATGATTTCTGGGAATTCAATGATCAGGCTACCATAGGCTAATTGCTGGATGAACCACGCATCTATATTGATGTAAAAGGCTCGAAAGGGCGGCCTCGATATGATCTCCCATCCCACGCACGTGGAATCGGAATATTTAGACTTCCCAAGGGGCGCCGAATGCAGTAGGAAATTAAAGCTGGAAATTTTCTTTTTATGATAGTAATGCAAGACGTTCGAGATGCCTGTACCCAAATCGGCAACCTCCTGATCAGAAAGATCGAGAAAATTAGATTTTTTCAAAACAACCGCCCGCACTTCATTATTGCCCAGAGGTGAAAATGGCGTGTACCAATGAACATTTCCTATTTGGTCGATATATCGTTCCCCTAATTCTTGCTCCTTTTTTATTAATTCCTCCCAGAAATTCTTCCCGGTGCTCTCTTTGAATCTAAGGCTCGTTTCTTCCACCAATTTGATTTTATACAATTCTTCGTTCCCGATAAGCACTTGAATGTGTGGATGCACTATCGTTGAACCGGCGGGAATGAGGAAATTAGCCCCGATTACTGGATAGCGCGCGTTGGAGTCAAAATCATACACTTTTTTAATGTAGTTAAGAGCTGCTTGGATTGCATTTCCATAGATCTCCGGTGTCATCTCCTTTAAAGAGAGATAATGTTGATCTGAAACTGTTACAACGGCGCAGTGTTCAAAGAATGGAAATATATTAGGAAAACAGGTAGCCTCTTCTACCTTAAACCGCCCCTCGCTATTTATTTCTTCCAAAAATTTTGGCGTTACTTGGTCTAATCGTTCAGGACAGAAAAAACAATTGGCTCGCGAACTTTCCACCTTCTCCTTCAAGGCTCTTCTGTCAGGAGTACCATAATAAAAAGATGCCTTCTTCTTTAACTCGTGTGGGATTAGACTCAGGCGACCAAGCAACGGGTCCAACCGCTGCTCGATTACCTGCTCATCTATTTCAAAATTCATGTTCGGATTCCTAAAGCGAGCTGTCACCATCCGTTTTTCAAATTGTAATTCCAACTTACAATCCTTCCCTTAATTTTAACTTAGATTCCTTTAGACTCTTCTAAAAAAAGGTTACACACTTCTTGCGGGTCCCCAATTTTAATAATTTTCCCCTCCTTCAAGTACATAACGCGATGCGAGAGTTCTTTAATAAAATCAATATTATGAGAGGCACAGATAATCGAAGTGTTGAATTGATTATTCACGCCAACGAGAAGGTTTCGGATGCTACGGAGCGTGAGGGGATCAATATCACCGCCGACTTCATCAAGAATTAAAACTTTCGGACCAGAGAGCAAGGATAGAGCCAAAGCAATCCGAACTTTCTCTCCACCCGAAATTTCTTGAGATTTTCGCTCTAATATTTCCCGACTCAAACCAACTTGCTCAAAAATAGGAGTGACAATTTCAGATATTGCCGACCAAGGAGGAATCGGAAAGAGATCGTGGATCACTTGCCTATCTAACCCTAGTTTCTCCAATTTCTCATTCACTTCCGAGTCAGGTAAATCCCCCAGCCTATGTACAAAATCCACAATTCGTTCTTTTATGCCCAACTCCTTTGCCCGCTTCTTCGCTGCAGCGATTGCTGGCTCCCCTTTAATTCCGAGCACGCCCGCAGCCAAATCTCTCACGATAGCGTTATAGGTCAGGTCCAATTCTTGTCTTACATAGGCTGTCTGCCTACGAGCTAGTACGGAATCTAGGCCCAAGTGAACGATATTAACCCCTTGCTCGCCATCAAGGAAATAGAGGACCTCCCCTTCTTTCGGCAAGTCAATCCCTGCGAGGAGCTGGAGAAAAACCGTTTTTCCAACCCCAGATGGACCGATAATCCCTAGTATTTCCCCTTTCTGTACCTCAAAATTAAGGTTTTCCATCCGAAACGTCAGGCTTAAATCAGGGGTGTAATATTCACGTGTCAAGTTATTAACTTTAATGATTGTTCCTTGGTCTTCTCGTTCCTTGAACGGGATTAATTCTTCTCGAGTGGCAAGGAATTGATCGATGATTTCTTGGGGATTCCCTATCGCTTTTATTTCTCCCTCATCCAGCCATATCAACCGATCAATCCCAATATTCAACAATAATTTGGGATAGTGCGAAGCCACGAGCACCGATAGGTTGTGCTGCTGCTGAATTTTTTTAATGAATTTGAGAGATTCGACCTTGGTTCTGGGTCCCGACATTGTCAACGGCTCATCTAAAAGCAGTAACTCAAGGTTTGGTGCAATGGCGAGTTGCCGCACGAGCTGTAAGCGTTGTTTTTCGCCTCCGCTCAACGTGTCTGCCGTATGATCTACTTTCTCCTCGAGATCAACTGCTCGCAAGAGCTCTATAGCTTTCTCCTTCATCTCGGCGTATTCCGAAAACAGTTCGTCTGGGAGATCGGCCGTTTCATCCCCCGTTTCCAGCGCATTTAAGCGGCGCACCACGTTAATCAAGACGGAATCAGCCCATAACGCAAACGAACGCTGTAGGTGAATGGCGGTGACTCGTTTTAATTTCCGAATTATCTCATTGGATGGTTTAGGTGCAACGTGCAAGTCATGAAGATCAAATTCACCGGCATCAAAGGGTTCAACGCCCCGTAAGATCCGAATGAGCGTCGTCTTTCCTCCACCGCTTCGCCCAATAACGCCCAGGATCTCGCCCTCATTCAAGGTGAAGGATACATTATTGAGTGCGGTAATTGGGGTTTTGTTCGAGAGGATGTAGGATTTGGTAAGATTTTTTACGGTGAGGCAGGATGGTGTGCCGTTACCCACTTTTTAACCCCCTTTCAATCTCCTAATAATAGTTTCGCAAATTTTTCGGATTCAAATGGGACTAAATCATCGTACGATTGCCCAGTCCCGAGAAAGATAATCGGTCGCTGAGTAAGAAACGTAACAGAAAGAGCCGCGCCGCCTCTAATATCAGCATCTGCCATCGTTAAAATATTGGCATCAATTCCGACTTTTTGTGAAAAGGTTTCCGCTTGCTGCCACGCGGCATTTCCGACCAACAAGGAGCCCACGAAGATTCTAAGGTCGGGCTCGGTCACGCGGACAATTTTCTTCACTTCTTCTATTAAATTTTTATTAGTTTCCATTCGTCCTGCAGTATCAATCAAAACAGCATTAATCTTCCGCGCCTGAGCATGCTCAATCGCATCGAATGCGATGGCTGCTCCATCAGCGCCATACTCCCCCTTTATTATCTTTAGTTTTAATTTTTTTGCATGCTTCTCAATTTGCTGAATTGCACCTGCACGAAATGTATCAGACGCAGCTAATACGCAACTATATCCTTGCTTTCTCAGATAATGCGCCATTTTCGCGATGGTCGTGGTTTTACCAATCCCATTCACGCCCATAAATACAAATATAGCAGGATTCTCCTCCTGCATTTTTTCCTTTAATAAATCAATGACGTTAACTCGAATTTTTGATGTGAGAATGTCCTTGATGACTTTCTTCAACGCCGCGTGGAGATACTTTTTCGTGCTTTCGAATCTCCCCAACTTTTCTCCTAACAACTCGCTCTCTATCATTTTAGAGATTTCTTCTGCGGCTAGAACAGAAACATCATTCTGAATTAAGATATTCTGAAGCACTCCTAAGGGTTTTTTAATGTTTTTTTCATTCAACATTTTGAGGGAGATCTTGTCCTTTAACCCTCCAAAAGCGTTCTTCAACTTCTCAAACATAAATTCTCATCCAAAACAAGCACTACGTGAAAAAGAATAATTTTTACTTAAAATAAAAACGGTTTTAACTACCCACCGCAGATGGCTGTGAGCCTTGTTGCATTTGGGTGGCCAACTTTTCTATTTCATTTCTTAATTGTTGAAGTTTTTGTATGATTTGCTGAAGTCCCTGCCTTAACTGCATTTGTGCTTTAGTTAAATCTTCTACTCGTTGATCAAAAATCTCTTTTGCTTGCTCTATCGGTTTTTCCACGGTGACAGATGCACCAATATTCACGATAACATTAGAGGAGTCCATAACCTTCGCTTTAATAAACGCTAGATCGCCTAATGGGAGCAAGATTTCGTCCCCATTCTGCAAATTTTTTAGGTGCTCAACGGTTTCTCCCGCGATTCGAGTAGCTGCAATAGTTTGGTTTAATAAATCTATTTGCATTTGCACCTGTTCTGCTTGTGCTTCGTATTCTCTTGAAGCCGCAACGAGTTGCGTTAATCGTTCTCTAGTTGCCGCTGGCATTTGATTCATTTTTCAAGTTCCTCCACTTCATTTATTGTAATTCGATATCTTTTGACGCAATATTGACTGCCTAACGTTGATAATAGACTTTCCTTTACGTCCTCTTCCTTCATGCCCTTCAGTTCTTTGACAAACTCTTGGGTTTTTCGGTTCTTTTTGAAGCTCCCACGAATGCGAAACGTTTTGACAGACATAAGTTAAACATCGCCCCTATTAATTTAAACCTATTTCTTCATCTACCTAACTAAGAAATGATTTTTATAATGATACAAATATAGATTTTCACAAGGGCGCACTCTACTAATCATGAAAGAGATTTTTAATATGATTCATACCAAAGTTCCTATTAAACAAACGGCTTTGAATATAGCATTTGAAAGTTTTGATGCAACTTGGAAATACCTTTTGAATCAGACGCAGGCAAATCTAGATCACATATTTACCCATAGTAGAGAAAACCTCTTAGAAATCACGCGATTTTTGGTAGAGGAGTGCCACCCAAAAATCAGCCCACCAGGACGGGTAATCGATTTTGCTGCAGCCGGAAGATCTCTGTATATGGGTACCAAGACTTTTGCCCATCGACTATCTCAATTGGGATTTAGGGTTGATTATCCTCATCCGGAGAAAGAAATTTCAGGTCCTCCTTCCTCTATCGTATCTAAAGATGATGTAATCATCGCGATAAGTGCCTCAGGAACAACCGAATCCGTGGTGAATAAATCCACGTTTGCACGTAAATTAGGATGTAAGATTATTGCAGGCACCGCCACGCCTAAATCGGAACTCACCGAAACCTCTCCTGATATCATTCTAAAGATACCCGATAAAATTGATGAAAAGCAAATTAAATCGCCTTTTCCACAAGCATTCACGCCCCTAGGAACGTTATTTGAATTTACCAATGCGGTTCTTTGGGAATGCGTGAGTCGGGGGCTTCATGAACGCATTGATAATGATCAAAGTTTCGAGAAATCCTATGAAATAATGAAAAAATCATGTAAATCCCTTCTAGACACTGCTGGGAATGATTTAAATACTTGTTTAGATCATTCGAAAGCCAATATTCACAATTTCATCACAAACTTAATTCTCAAGTATTTCTCGGAACACACTGTACATTTATATGGTCGCGGCAAGATATTTAACCTTCAAATTGCCCCCTTTGAGATGCGCCTGCGCCAGATGCCACACGGTTACATCACATCTATTATAAATTACGCCCCGAAGAATCGTCCCGTGAAACGAGGGCAACTAGCAATTCTAAGTTCCGGCAGTGGAAGCCTCACGCTTACTGCTAAGGTAGTTCGTGAATGCGACGCCATGATTGTTGGATTAACGGCTCATAAAAAAGATAGTCCTTTCTGGGATTTACTAGACATTCCAATTTACTTGCCTGGCCGACCGAAACAGGCACCTCCTGACTGGGAACGGCAACAATGGGAGGGTAAGCACGCTAATTTCGCACCAGAAGGAATTCAATTCGAAATTAATGGGAGCGCATTTTTTGAGAGTGTTTTTGCTGCCGTTTGCAAGTATCTTGGGCTTACGGAAGATGAATTACGCGATGGGCACGCGAATAAAAAACTAGAATGATTATTACAATTCAAACGCTATCCCAATACGCGCTAATTCTGGGCCAGTTGTTAAGAGCCCTGCAATGGCCCCCTTTGAATTCGCTAGAAGACCTGATCCAACGAATTCAAATCCTCCATTAATAGTTCCAACGCTAGCAGGAACACCAAAGATTTCCTGAATCCACCTGAGTTCTTCTTCATTCCGAATGGGGGGTAGTAAAACTCCTTTTATTGTTGAAACAGAAGTTGAACCAACTGTATTTCTTTCGTTAATTTGACCAGATACAACCTCTACCCCTAAAACATCTGAAATGATTTCCCGAGCGCTCTTTTCAAATTCTGGATTCACGAGGGCTCTTTTTTCATTACACAGGATGTTATTTCCTAAAGCTGTTAAACTTGTCGGAATTTTCTCAACGGGAACGTCCAGCTCCCGCTTTAAAAATGCTATTTCGCTTTCCATGGTATATGACGGCACGCAAATTCCATTTGAATTTGCGACAGCTAAAACACCTATGAGACGGGACTGCCCGATGTCCGTATTAATTGCAGGAACATCTAGTATTCTTTCAATATTTTTTCGTACTCGCTTCTGTAATTTGCGGGGCACCATAGCGAATTTCTCAGTAGTTAGGGCATAAACCCCTACGTTTGGATTCCCGAAAAAGTTAATTCTTCTAATCACCCTAAAATTACTCCAATTAAGAGTTCAAATTATCTGTTAAAACAAGGATAAACTAAATATTAAAAAAAGGATTGCAAAATTGAGGATTAACCACTTTTCTTTAGGATTTCGATAGCAACTACCTTACCGTTTTCAATATAAATTCGTGGAGTGTATTGTTCTGAAAATATGAACCCTTCTGGGAGATCTTTAGCTTTCTCAATCGCCTTCTTTACTACTTCTTTCCCTAAGACCATTACCTTTTTTTCCGTTATCGCGAAAAATACGGGTGGGAGAATAATTCCCTCTCGCTCATATCCTTCTGGTAACGGCTCTTCTTTTATCTTATCCAATAATGCCATGATTTTTTCACCATACATCTTTATCCATTTTATCTTCCGGTTCCTCCTCTTTTGCCGGAATTTCATCAAGAATTTTTATAGCTTCAACTTCTTTAAGGTCTTCTTTTTCTTTAGGTTCTTCTTTTACTTCGATTTTTTCTTCAGATGGCATTTCCTTTCTCTTCAAAATCTCAACAGCGGCAATATTTCCATTTTCAACTACTAAACGAAGACCATA
>JABXJT010000133.1 GCA_013375455.1 Candidatus Helarchaeota archaeon
AGTTGATATACAAATGTATATTGAAATAAAAATTTGAAATAATTTCATTAGAGATAATTTTTGAACTTTTACCCTTTACAACTCCAAGAGGTCAGGAGATGTACCTCATCAAGACGAAGAACCACCAGAAAATTTTAAGTCATTTGGTAAAAATTTTTAAGATTTACGGACAAACTTAATTGTAAATTCACCGTAAGGATCTCCTCTCAAAAAACACATTGTTTCTTTTGCTTCAACTACCTCATAGGGCAATCCTAAATATTTCCAGCCTTCATTTATTGCGGTTCCAAAAAGAGTGGCGACACAATTTCCGTAATTTTGTGTCCCTAGATCTTCTTTCGTCACGTCTGTAATACTAGCGCACATGATACATTGTTTCATCCTCACGATTGCCTCTCCACTGCCATCTTCATACAATATCATTTGAGGATAGCTAAACACTTTCTTATAATTTTTCCCAATTATTCCATATATCATCGCTTGAGTTGTGAAAGGACCATCTTTGAGGTCTTGGGATAATGTATAACTCATAGAAACTCCCATCATAATAGGTTCATAAAGTAAATTGGTAATGACTTCAATCGCTTGGACCTGAACCTCACTTTCAAATTCTGCAAGTGCATCTTCGAGGCTTCCTAGAAACTCTTGATAATTGCGTAACAGCTCCCGTAACATTAGCCCCATACCCAACACGTTCACTTTTTCACTTTTGCGAAAATATAACCGCTTCCCTAATCCAATTATGAGTTTCCTAAACCAACTTAATTTCTTTACTCCCGGCATCCTCTCACCTCGTCAGTTCGATTTGATGCTCGCAGTATTTATCCCCGCCGCCTCTAGATTTAACGGTCTGTACAGACATTGCCGAACATACTGGTAAATGTGATCTTTCTGAAAGATAGTCCAAACACGCTTGAATATACCCTACTATGGTTACACAGGGTTTTTCAACCCCTTCTAGCATTACTTCAGGGTTACAAAATCTACAATTTTTATCTATTATGCGATATGTAGTCTTTTCTTTCGTTTTTCTTTTTAATACTACGACCTTATTATCCCACATCTTTTTGAAAAATATTTTTATTAATTTTTTAATCTTTTTTTCTTTGGGAGCCCATATTTCTAACATTTTCTGCCCGACTATCTCCCCAACTTGGATCACGCGCTTCTTCATCTCTTCAATTCCCGCTTTATTCACGAAAAATGAGACAATATTCGGATAAAACATCTTTACTAACAGATTCCCCACAAACATCTCGCTCTGTTCCTTCATTATTTGCTCCCTTGTCTTTAATTCTATCATATTTACTACCCCATTAATTCATTTGTAAACCAACAAATTCCCTATTTATACTAAGATTCTCTACCCTTTTTATTTATAATTAAAAATTTAATTCTTAGTGAGTTCGTGAAACTCGTCTTTCACGTCATTACAATTAAAACCATTTGGTTGACAGAGCTGCCACCCTTATCGAACATTATTGATGGCACTTGTCACAGAATCATGCCTGACTTTCATGATATTAGACAGCATGGTAAATTGCCGATTCTCTTGCTGCATTTTCCTTTGTAGACCAAGATATTGCAAATTAAAGGATTGGTTCATCTCCTGCATCTCTTGTGTTGCCTGAATCAATTCAGTTTCCCTTATTAGTAGGCCATCCCCTAATTTGGCTAATTCATTAAGGGCAACGCTTGAAGCTTCTAACCATTTGTTATATTTCACGAGTTCTTTCTGTTGTGTGGAGTTTAACCCTCTCGGAGCGGGTGCCTTTGAAAGTTCACGGAGCGTCTTACTCGTGCTCCGCAATACATTGACCCGATTTCTAAGTAATTTCACATCAATTTTTTGGGAAATTCTCATCACCTTGAATTTCTATATACCAAAGTGGTCTCATATAATGATTATCCCGAGTTTAATCAAATTATTTCTAAAATAATATTAAATATAACACCTTGCTCGCTGTCTAAAGGAATCGTTTCTTTTTCCAATGCGGATTATCGCTTGTATTTAAATACCATCTTAGTAATTTTTCATTTAAATCAGATTTTATTGTAATATAATTATTATCATCTATTAGGTTATGTAATTCGTGAGGGTCTGCTTTCAAATTATAAAGTTCTTCTTTGGCTCCATTTCTAATAATTAATTTCCATTCTTTAGTTCGGATCATGGCAGATCTAGTTACTGTGGATGGGTTTTCCAGCGGGATGTTTACCTTATCATAATAGATACCTATGAGAGGGAGTTCCGGAGAACCAACTTGAGGTTCAAAACATTGAGGCTCACGAGGATTATAACCACCTTCAGCGAAAACGGCGTCTCTATGAATATCTGTTTCTCCTTTTAACAGTGGTATTAAAGATTTTCCAAAATGCGTGTAGGGAGTTTTTATTTGGGCAATTTCTAAGATGGTTGGGAAAATATCAATTGATTCTACTAAGTGATCATGGATTTCTTTTTTTGGGTTTATTTTTGGAATTTTACAAATTAAAGGAATATTAATTAGGCAATCTTGGAACGCATTTGACCATTTTTCTGTTAGTCCATAATTGCCGGCATAATCTCCGTGATCAGAAAAAAAGAAAATAGCAGAGTCATTATATGCACCTATATCTTTTAGTTTTACTATGATTTGCCCGAACTGATCGTCCACACGGGTTACCATACCATAATATGTAGCAAGTATTTCTCTAAAATCCTTTTCATTTAATTTGTTTAGCCCATATCTCTTGTGCATCAGTTTCATGAATTCAGGTTTGTCGTCTAATTTTGGGGGAAATGGCGAAGGAACTTGATTTCTATCATACATGGAAAAATAAGGTTCTTCAACGGTGTATGGAGGATGTGGAAAAGTTAAAGCAATATAAAGACAAAATGGTTTATTTGGCTGAGAATCTAGATACTCTAATGCATTCTCAATTATTATCGAATCAAAATCATACCCTTGTTCCGAAGCTCTCCTTCCGAAATAGAAGGATTTTTTCATAGGATTTCCAGTTGAAAAGGGATTTAATTTCATCCGCAATTTTCCAGATTTTTTCGTGAATGAGAATCTTTTAGTAAAACTCCCCATTATTGCATTATTGTTAAATAAATCGTTTCGTCCAACCCATACAACTTCATACCCGTTCTTTTTCAAAAACCTGAATAAATTATCTTCATGGGGCTGTAATAACTGATATAAGCTCCTATGGCCATTACTATGTGGATATACTCCCGTAAAAATACAACATCTGGAAGGAGCACAAACTGGATTGACTGTAAAACAATTCGTAAAAGCAGCCCCTTCTTTGACCAGATTATCAATATTTTCAGTTTTTATTACAGGATTATGCCTTTTTCCTAACGAAATAGTATCGCCCCTTTGTTCGTCAGAAATAAAAAGAATGATATTTGGAAGATCTTGCTTACGAGCCATGTCTAATCCCATAAAAATTGTTTAATTATCCAAAGAAAAGAGATGATGTAATTAATTTAACTTTTTTCAAAGTTAAAAATTTCTACTCTCGTCCCACAATGCTCGCAATACTGAGCCCCTTGGCTGTTCAGGTGCCCGCATTCGGGGCAGGTGACCGCGCGTTCCCGCATCTCCTGCTGGATGCGAATTGGTCTGCTAATTGGTCTGCGATTTTGGCAACTCAGGCGCCAGCGAGACCACACCATCCGGGCGTGATGAGTTCCGCTTTGCGCAAACGCGCCCAACGCGCAAAAATCCCCGAAACGTTAATAAGCGGGGATCGCCTCTCACTACACATGATCGCGACCTTTTTCTACGGGATCGGTCTCTCTCACGATGAGATCCGCGTCTACGATACCGACGACTACTTTGAAATCGAGAAAGACATCGAGGCGCGCTGGAGCGACCGAGTGCGGCAGGCGGTCACGTTAAGTCACAGGGGGCGGACGGTGGGGGGACTCGGGCCGCGTGAATATACCTTCGAACCCATCCTGATGATCACGGAGACCATCCAGAAGGATGACTCCGATGGAAAGACCTTCACCATCGACAAGTTGGATGCGACCAGCTGGGATCCCCCGCTCCTCGAGAAATGCGCCGAATGCGGCATTGAAGTCGCGACCACGCCCGCGTTCCACCTGGTCGAGGAGAGGCGTAAGATAGCTACCGACTATGATGAAGGGGAATCCTCCGTTGATGACGAATTACGCGTTTTAGACGAACCCTTATACTCCTTCAGTTGCTTCTATGGCTTGGTCGTCGAAATGGACCCTGCGGCGATGTTTCGGGAGGTCGGAGCCGCGTCGGAAGAGGAGGACGTCACCCTGTTCCGGCTCAATGAGCAATGGGAACGCGAGGGCAACCCCCTTCGCGTTGGGCGGGTCTATCGCGGGGAATACGAAGAAGCGCGTTATTATCTCGCCATTCGGGACTCCTACTTGAGAATTAGAAACCATTGGTGGACAAGTAGCTGCTATGATCTTGATACGTCCTACCCCTATTCCGATAACGCCTTCTATGGGGCGGCGGACGCCCGCGAGTGGGACGAGGTGCTGAGGGAAGCCTGCGAAAACGAGATCCATTTAACCACGATCTGGAACAAACCAGATCCGACCTTCTTCCTCATCAACAATGAGAAGGAGTATCATCCTGATGGGGAAGGTTATAGTTCGTAGTCCGTCCAACCATTGCAATCACCCCCCCTTGTAAATTCCTCTTGGATGAAGTCGTCATGCCGCTTGCTCGCCTTCTAGAGGATCTAGATGTCTTGGAATGCCCCGTGAACCAATTGGAAGTATGGGTTAGATTATCCCGCGTTTAATCAAATTATTTCTAAAAAAATGGGCGCGCGCGTATATACGTTTTGATTGATCGAGTATGTTATATACAGATGTCGCGCGCGTGTTTGTATATACAAGTTTATAAGGGAGGATTGTATATACCTATATAGAAAAAAAAGTTAGGTATGAGAAACTGATGCCGCTGGATAAGTTGGTTACCTTCAAAGTTGAAGAGGAAATGAAGGAAAGGATGGAAAAGTTCAAGAGGAAGATCAACTGGTCAGCGTGGATACGGCAGCAAATAGAGAGGAAAGTTAAAGAGTTCGAGAATGAGATAAAAATGTCGCCTGTAAATTTCTGTCCGGAGTGTGGAGTAATTCTGTCGTCGGCTGATGATAGGTTTTGCACTAAATGCGGTTCTCCCATACCTAAAGTTAAGAGAAAAGGATGATTGAGAAGAATGGCCTATGAAAGTTTGTTAATGTGTAAGAAATGTCATTCAAACTTGGTGATTCCGAAACGGATTAGCGTGAAGAAGTTGACGGTGTATGTGTGGGCGAGTTGTGCCCATTGTAAGAAACAGGTCCGGTTCACGCTCCCTTTACCACAAGTTCATGAATGGGTTGATGCGATGGCGGGAAATTTCTTTAGATGTCCGAAATGTGGGGTAGCGGGCGTGGTGACTCGAAGTCTTACGAGTGGGAATTTTACAAAATTGAAGGTTTATTGCCCTAGTTGCCAAAAAGCTTTTATCAAAGTCGCCGCCCCCTCAGTCTATAGTTATTTGATGGCGAGTAATTATAATCAAATGAAGAAACCCCCCACGTATGTCGTGCAGATGCCCTCTGCGCCACCTACCATGCCTCCCGCCCCGCCAGCTCCAGTAGCTCCTCCCGTTGCGCCTCCTGCCCCGCCCCTCCCACCTGCTACACCTCCCGCGCCTCCCGTCCCACCTGCTACCACCGCGCCTCCAATGAAAAAATGCACGAATTGTGAAGCGCCATTACCGCCTGGGGTATCTTTTTGCCGAAAATGTGGGGTACCCGTGGAAGCAGGAGCAACACCCCGATGTCCCTTCTGTGGGGCCACAATTTCTGAAAAGGCGAAGGTATGCCCGAAGTGTTCATCTAGCGTGCGATGTGAAAAATGTGATTCGCTATTATTTTCAAAAGCCCGGTTTTGCGTAAAATGCGGTGAGCCAATAAAGGGCAAGGTCGAAGAAGTTGAAGCACCCAAAGTAACCTGCCACTTCTGTGGAGCTCCTTTGGAATTAGAACAGAAAGTCTGCCCTGAATGCGGTAAGCCCACGGTGTGCCCGCAATGTGGAAATCACCTCAAGAGTGGGGTGCGTTTCTGCAATAAATGCGGCATGAACGTGGCGGAGATCACCTTGACAACTCCTGAACGCAAGGAGGACGAAGAGGAAGAAGAGGAAGAATTCGACGAAGACTTAGAAGACGTGGCTAAACCCCTCGTGTGCTCCCAATGTGGCGCGCACATGAACGAAGAATACACCTTCTGCACGATCTGTGGGACCCGCCTTGACCAAGAATAAATTTTTTTTCTCCTTTTTTGAGGTGAATGAGATGTTGCGACATCGCGGTAGTGAGAGGTACCGGCCCTCGACTGCTTTTCTTATTACCCCTCCTCCTCCCCACATTTCCTTTTTCATGAGGGGCGGTACCCACTACTTCTATAAAATCGATAAAAATTAATGAGTGATGAACATGTTAAAGGCTCAGACAGTTCAAGAGGTAAGCGATGAAATCGACATGGTGGATTTTGCCATTGCTTGCATTCGCGGATTGCGGCACTTGAAGGAGACCCAAGATCGTGGCGAATTAGATTCCGTGACGTATCACTTCCTTGCACGCGACATCCAAGCAGTGATTGAGGAGGTTACCCGGTCGCTCCTTGTATTCGGGGCGAAGGGTGCCGCGCGAAAGATCAAGTGGATTTTTTGACTCCCTCACCAATTTCTTTTTTCTTACTGGAATTTTCGTAATTTTTCTTCGAGCAGCGCATCCAGTTTGTTCAAGAATTCTTTGGAGAATAATTCTTTTTGTGCTTCGGAAACCGCCACGTAAACGTTTTGAATTAAGTGATCTTGATTCTCGATGAAGGCGAGGGTTTGCAGGATTTCAGAGTGGTGGGGTACTTGCAGGATCTCGGAGTACCGGATGAGATACACCAAATAATGCTGTAGTTGCCGGTAATAATTGATCCAAGGGCGCAATTCATCTTTTTTTGCAGCATCTACTTCAAAGTAGGTCCTTAGCAAGACCTTCAATTCCTTTGAATAGAGCCCGACCACCTTACAGAACGCTTCCTCCTCGATTGCTGCATCGGACTGTAACATCTGCTCCAGTTGTGAGAGAAGCTCTTGTAAAGGCTTGTAAAATTCCGTTGATTCTGCCATGCTGAGCCCAAAATACCTTGTTGATGAATTTTCCTATAATTAACTAATCTTTATTAGTTGATCCCACCCTATTAATTACACTAAAAACGGGATAACATTAAGAGCTGATACGCATGGAATTTAAAAAACCGACGAGGCCTCTGAATAATCAAATTTTATTGAAGTTTACTAATGCGGTCAATACGGTCAGGGGCTATGAAGATGAAGCAATAAAAAAATTTGAACGAATTAAATTAGTGATAAAGCAATCACACATACTTTTAAGAAGATGTCCTACACTAGAAGATCCTCCTACTGCTGCTAATCGTGAGCCTGCTTATATGACTGTGAAGTTGGATCCAGTGGAGATCAAGTATACGCCTGGAACGTCTAGTCAGATTACGGGTGAGACGGGGAAGGGAATGGATCATTATAAGGAAAAGGCAGTCAGGCATACTAAAGACCTTTTAAATGCTGCACGCGCGATCGAAACTTCTGTTTTTGGTCTTAAAGAATTCATCAGGTCTGCTTGCTCGGGCAGTGGGTTGCCTGAGTCAAGCAAGGAACGACTAAAAAGGATCTTATCGGACCACAAGAGTAAGGCTGAATCTTTACTTGGTGAATTTGAAAAATGTATCGAAGATATTGAGAAATTTCGGGAAGATTACATTAACTCCACGGAGCGGGAGGGAGAGGGAATCTCATTACAGCCACCAGAGGAAACGAGTAAGATAAAGCCAAAAGGAATGTTAGATGGCAAGCCAATAGAGAAAATAGAGCTAAAACCCAAGAAAAAGCCAGGAGAAAAATAGGATAAAAAAAGGAAGGGTTTGATTATTTGAGTTTTTTTTCTTCTTGCAGATAGAAATATAGTAGCAAAACTATGAATACGATGCCTACAGTAAGGTTCAAAATTCTATTCGTTATTACACCTGGACTGACTTTTACCTCGGTGTCAAACCACACGAAATTTCCCTCAATCATCGAAATTATTAGCCAACCAATCCCAAATAGTGTATATAAGCGAATTTTCTCCCAATCTGCAACTTTGATTGCCCAGATCCCAAATATAAAGAAGCAAAGCATGGTGACTCCAGTAACGCGAGTGGCCCAAGGATCATAGTACGGGTGGAGAGGGCCAAAGCCCGCATAATAGAAATCTGTCAAGAATAAGTACATTGTTGCGTAATAAAGGCTTACAATGGCGATCCCTAGTAAAAGAATTTTAAAAGCTTTCGATATTTCAGCCATTCTATTCTTCCCTCTTTGTTGGATTTAAACCTCCAAAGGAGGTGTGCAAAAACATACGGAATACCTAATATAAAGTTATTTTTATTGGTATAAAATGCGCCAAAAAAACATGATCCGCAAAAGTAGTCTTTTAGGGCTTTGCGAGGAATTCGTGGGTGTCCTTAATGAGCTGACGGAT
>JABXJT010000134.1 GCA_013375455.1 Candidatus Helarchaeota archaeon
CCTTCCTTGACCACTGCCCGCTAATGCAGGTCTTACACGATCTCCAGAGGCGTGACTTCCCGTAGTCCCTACGGTAGCATGATCATCGTTACATTATTATTGGAGTTGGTTCTATATAAATATGAGAGATACCTGAAAGTATTACAAGTAGCAAAAGGAACAAGGCTAATACACGATTGAGACATGCTGTATTTTATATCCATCCACTCCCTAAAGGAAGTGGCTTTCACTATTTTGTAAAATGTCGTATTTCGTTGTATAATTTTATTGCATAATATATGAGAAATATGGTTGTTAAGAGGATTATTGCGTCCCAAATTGCAATTTGAGTATAGTCGTGAAATATTTTAAAGGATAGATATGAAGGAAGTCGATCAACCAGGTTTAACCCCCAAGTACCTGGAATAAAGGGTTCTAACCCAGATATACGATTGTCGATAAAATCTGCAATAAAATGAGAGAGATATCCAATTAGAAAATATCCCCAATATTTTCCCCACTTAGCGTTTTTATACCTAAAAATAAAAAAAACTAAAACTAATCCACCAAAAAACCATATCGTGTGAGTTGGAATCCCATGGAATAATAGAATAAAATCTACATCAACGCCCTTTCCTATAACTAAAGACACGATTAATCCAATTACAACATCAAAATCAGGACCGAATCCCCCAATCCCTGCAATTATTATTGCCTTTCTTTTCTTCAACGCCCCCTCGAGGTCATTCGAAAATTCTAGGCTGTATCCATACCTCCAAAGAAGTATCCCAACCCAAATTCCAATAATCATATGTGTTGGTCCTAGCATCCCTCCATCAACTAATCTTTTACAGTCAAATTATTAATTTAAGATTCTTATAAGTGAAAGTTGAACTACCACTACCTAAAGGTAGATGGATTCCTCCTTCCTTGACCATTGCCTGCTAATACAGGTTTTACACGATCTCCAGAGGCGTGACTTCCCGTAGTCCCTACGGTAGCATAGTTATCGTTAAATTATTATTGGAGTTGGTTCTATATAAATATGAGAGATACCTGAAAGTATTACAAGTAGTAAAAGGAACAAGGCTAATACACGATTGAGACATGCTGTACTTTATATCCATCCACTCCCTAAAGGAAGTGGCTTTCACTATTTTGTAAAAATACATAATTAATTGATTATAAGTGGGAAAAAATGTTTTTGGAAGGTACTTTCCACGTTTTGTGGATTTATATCATATTTGGACTCGTTTTGTGCCTTCCACCACTTTTATTACCCCAATGGAAATCACTCGTTGAACATTTTAACAAGAAGGAAATTTCAAGCCCCAAATCATTCGTGCTAATTATGATGGGTTCAGGATTAATAATTTCTGTAATCGCAATAATCCTCATATCTTTGTACAACCCTTATCTTTTTGGTCCTCAGTCTGGGGAACTATTTTTCTATTTTTTTTCCTTTACTTCATTCATCATTCTTCCATTTGGTCTCGCGCTAATAGGTAGCGCATCATACATTCATTTTTCATCAAAACCCAAACTAGGAAATTTTTTACTGGTCCTACTCGCATTATTTGCCATTGGACTCGGTGGGTCTTTCCTGCACGATGTCATCTGGTGCGGGACAATAACAAATTTTTATACCCAAGAATGGGTTACACAAAGCCATGACCTTGATTTCTGGTGTAACCTTTTACGCGTGGAATCTAAAGATTACCGCGTTTTTGGATTCTACATGCTTGTCATGGTTATTATATTGTTAATTTTCGCTGCCATACTTTTATGGAGGCATAGATCATTCGTAGAAAAGAAACATTCAATTGATGGTAGGAAAAAGACCTTAATATTCTCCACATTAGTTATTATAGTTTTAGCGTTATCTCTCTACGTAATTGACTACAAAAGGTTTTTCACGTTCTTTTGGGCTTTCATGTTTACTTATTTAGGAATTCCATTAACCGTAATCCTTTCTTACTATTTAGGAAAAAATCTTGTATCTTCTTCAAATTCTCACGGTAATTAAGAGGGGTGAAATTTTGACTAAAATTAGAGTTTTATTCAATGTAATCTCAACCTTGGATTTAAACGTGATAATCCCAAAAATTAAATCCCTTGGAATGAACTCAATATCAATTTTCGGGAACTTGGGCTATAAAACGCTCCCTGTTCATTTCAAGACTATTGGAAAAGAATTTGAGAATATTGTTGTTAATCTTTATCATCCCCCCACTTTTGAAAACAGGAAAAATTGGGAGCAAATTTTGAGGAAGGATGGGGAAAGGACCATTGCGGCGCTTGCCGAAGTCGGTATTAATCATTATGCATGGATGATTGAATTGAACCTATATGGTCAATCATTCAATCCGTTGGTTAAAAGATATGTAAGCCGAAACAAGCTTCATCACCATTTTAATACTTTTTATGAAATAGCCCATGACGTCAATCCCGATGCGAAGGTTATCATCGTGCCTTACCCCCATGCATTAATAAATCTAGATTGCGGATTTCGTGGATGGAAGGATTGGTGGGTGAAAAAGGGGGAAAATTTGAAATTTGACATGGTAAGCTTAAATGCGCATATTGGCACTTGGATTCCTGCCCCTACAAGAGCAAATGTTATCAAACATTTAACCAATTCAATCAATTTCTTACAAGATAGGGGTCATCCAGTATTCTATGTCGAAGTAGGTTACCCAACCCATGGATTTAAACCATTGCTCGGGTGGTACGGCTGGGGAAGGGAAAAAGACCAAATATCAATGTTGAAAACTTGTTATCAAGCACTCAAGGCGAGGAAAGTTCCATACATGCAGGTATGTGAATTTATAGACCCCCATCCAGGACAATTAAATTATGAACCGTTTTTTGGGGAACAAGGGAAACATCCAAAATTTTTGGGTATGACAGTGACAGAAGAATTGCATTGGGGATTACTGAGATGTGATGGTACCGAAAAACCGGTGTGTAAGTTGATTAGAAAAATTACTAAATCCTAGGTTTATTCACTTTCTCCTACTCATGGAGGACTTCCATATTGGGGAGGACTTCCATTTCGTCATCTTGGTTAGAATATCCCTTCTCTCATGTTCGCTTAAAGTCAACCCCGGTTCTGCTCTTCTTAACATATTTGAGACCTTGCTCATTTCACCGAGAAAATCAGTATAAAACATCACGCTTCTAATACTTTCCATCCCCTGCTCAAATAAATCGGCCATTTTCTTCATTTCGTAGTCTTTTTTCACCAGATCTTCCAAATAAGTCAAGATTTCTAAGGGTTCATCCGTAGGCATCGGCGGCAATGGTTTATCTTCTACCTGCTTTTTCTCAAATATTTTTAACTCAAATTCATCTCCTTTCGGAATATGTGATTCATCGATCGTGGGTTTCTCAGGACCGATTTTTTTCACTGCCTCTGAGACAGAAGGAATTTCTATGGTAACCGGCTCCTCTTCTCCAGGCTTTTTTCTCTTAATGTTTGGTGGCCACATTGCATATTCGTTTTCTCTTTCCTTTGCCGTTAAAAAGAAGGGTTGCTTTGGAGTTTTGGATCTTTTAACGAATTCTTCCGATATGGGAGGTGAAGGTTCAATGGGGCGATCTGGAGTATAATCCTGGATGGGTTCTATTTCTTCCGATATGGGAGGTGAAGGTTCAGTGGGGCGATCTGGAGCATAATCCTGGATGGGTTCTAATTCTTCTTCAATTATTTTTTCCTCTTTTATTGATGAAGCTTGTACAATTAAAGCCTTATGTTTACGCTCAAAAATTTTCGATCTTTCGATTTTCGGAGCTTTCTTCAATGCAACCTTGGGAAGTTTCCTCCGTATCGCTAAATGTAATTTTTCCGTAGTCTCCTTAATCCACTTATTTATCAACATCTTTGCTTGGATCCATGGATTTTCAGAAAGGTAATCTAGAATTTTTGAGATCGTGAGGTATTGTTGATTCTCGGAGATGGGTTGGCCAAATTTCGTATAAAAAGTCAAATCGAAACCCTCTTCAGGCTTTCTAATTAGGAGGTCTGGCTCCTCTTGCAGTGAATTATTGAGCTTTTCCCACATGAATTGTTCGATGTCCGTCTTCAACGGTAATACGACCGATAACATTGCTGAATTCCCGACCACAGTAAGTCTAACAACTCCAAAATCTTTTATTTTACTTTCAATGGTAGTACATTCTTTCCTGCTATCACAAGTAACACACGCCCGATCACCAGCAAAATGGGGGCAATTTACAAGCTGGGTGGTAAAATAATCGTCCAGTAGAGATTTTGCCCTCTCTAATCCATAATATTTACCCAAATAATTACCTCATTATTTTGGAAGTTCTTTTCTTATCGTTTCTAAAATTGAAAATAAATAACTGGTATCAAATTCTACCTTATCAAAAATGTGTTTTAAGGTTTTAATTGAATATTTAATTGTTGAGAGCTCATATGAGCTAAAAAAATCGTTCATTATCTTATCTGCCACAAATTGAATGTTTTTAACGCCAGCTGTTGGCTTGATGTATTTTGAATGGTCGGCCATTTTAAACGCGTCTGAAAGCAAAATTCGATTGAAATTGCTAGGATGGGAACTCAATATCTTGTAGCCGGTTTCAAGAGCAGAATAAGCATCCTCCTTTTGTCCCTGTTCCAACATTCGGAGAATTACCTCTTTGTAAGGAATAAATACATTTCGCGTCAAGACTCCTTTTATGAATACTTGTTGAGTTCCAGTTTTTTGTGAAAGATCTAACGGGATCTTGACAGCCATTTCATTTAAGATGACATCATCATCATTTTCTAGGGCAATTTCCTTTGCTGTCACCATATAATCATACACAAAATCCGACAATATCAACGTGTTTATTTCTCTCTGATCAAGAATGTACCTTCCGCTATCGAGTTCAAATTTTAAAAAATAAAGGCCCGTTCCAAATAAGAAGTAAGACGTCCCTGTTTTTTCAGTAACGGCACATTCTAAACACGTTATCATGATTACCGTATCCAAGTGGATTTTGGACACGATTTTTTTAGCATAAAATCCCTTAAATAAAATCCCTAATAATTCACTCCATCGGGGAATTATGAGGATCATATTATTCGGGACCAATCTTGATTTCTTCAAGAAAAGATCTGATAAATTCTTTACCTCCTATAAAAACTGCTATTTCATTTCTTTTTTCTCATAGATGTACTATATAATAGGGTCTTTAATAACCCTTTATCTTCTACGTTTTTCATAAAACGAGGTTGAGGCGTAATCGTCATGCCTTCTAAAAAGAATCCTTCAAGTTTTTGAATCAATTGAGGGAGTTTGAGGCCCGTTAATTCACCACGTAATTTCATTAAATAATTTTGGTCCAAAGAGACTTTCATCTTTACCTTATTGAAAGGTACTGCTTTATTTAAAGCATTTTTGAGCTCATTTTCATTCAACCCGGTAATATGTGCAGGAAATCCCTCCTGGATTTCACTTTCAAACCCTAATATTGGATTGTTTTTACTCGTTCCATCTTCTAAAATCAACGTCCAGATTCTATCCCCGTCATTTAAATCGCCCGTGATGTCAGACATGATATTCGCAATCATTTCATCAGTGATGAAGCCTGCAATGCCTGATTGTCGCTTCTTTTTTTTCTGTGAATTCGATTTTTGGTTTTTCCGAGGACGAGGAATGGCGAGAGTTCCGAAATATGGAATGAGATTCAAGAAAAATTCCTTTAATGATTGACTTTTCATCAGATTCTTTAAGAGTTCAATGGACTTGACAGAATTCCAGCGCCTGTTAATTACTTTATTATCGCTTGAATCGCTTGTAGACGGGGCTTGCGGGGGTACCATTTCCATGGACATTTTACCTTTATTGACATTGATTAGTAAATTGAATATGGGGCGTTCTCGAGCTTCCAGTAGAAAGTTAAACCGTTGGTTCCATAATAAACGAGAAACCAAAAGTTTCAGGTTTTTGTAATCAATATTTTCTGTCCAATAGCCGAAATAATTTTGCCACAAATAAAATAGAGGAAATCTCTCTTCAGGATAGACATAAAAGTCACCATTTCTATAGAGTTTTTGGAGGGATTCGAAGGTCTGGAAGAAAAAAGCTAAGAAATCCCCTGTTTTTGCTGAAACCTCCTCGATGATCTTCATTTCTTCAAGCATCCTTAAGCTCCCAATTTTGAGACAATTCCAAGGTACTCCCTGTTCTCTTTCCATAAAATCTAGAATTTTTTGATATTTCTGCTCTTGCATCAATTTTTCAAGCGTTTCAACCTTGGATGGTGTTGGTTTGTAGTCCTTAATGAACATCGTGGGAACATTTTTAGACGGATCGTCGCTGAGCGTTTTAATATCATATTCTTCCGTATAAATCCTGAGAATATTTTTTTTGGTTGATTCTGTGACTAACATGACTGCATTTATCACTGGGGATTCCATCAACGGAGGGTAGAACTGGTTGGAAACATCAGCCGCTACTTTACCTTCTGTTTTAAATGGAAAGAATAATAGTTTTATTTTTTCAGAAGTAGCTTTCCCCTCGCCTGCAGCTGTAATTTCCTCAGCGAGTCTGAGATACGGTAATTTTAAATTGGAATGTCCCCACTCTAAAATCTCATTTATAGATTGCATAAATTTTCCACTTCTTTTATCAAGCTGTTCCAAACTGTTTTTTTACCTTCGCTCTTTGTACTTTTCCAACGGGTGTTAAGGGAAGTGTTTCTGCAAAGAGCACGGACTTTGGCTTTTTATAACTTGCGATTTTTCCCTTGCACCAGTCGATTATTTCTTGCTCATTGAGCGTTTCACCCTTTTTAAGAATTACCACGGCGCGAACCGATTCGCCCCATTCTTCATCTGGTATTCCAATCACGCAAACATTTTCAATTTTAGGGTGATCAAGAATGACTTCCTCAACTTCGAGTGGAAATATCTTTTCGCCACCGCTATTAATACACTCTTTCATGCGTTCCACTGTATAGAGTTCGCCATCTTTTACATAAGCGAGATCCCCGCTATGGAACCAACCATCTTCATCAATCGCTTCTTTTGTTTTTACTTCATCACCATAATACCCTTTCATTAAGGTAGGCCCGCGGTACCACAATTCACCAACCTCCCCCTCTTTACACTCCTCTCCGCTCTCGTTTATAATTCGATATTCAATACCCTTTAATAATTGGCCAACAGATCGCTCCTTTACTTCATTGACATCACCATCTAACTTCACAGAAGTTAAAGGGCTCATTTCGGTTTGTCCAAATCCATCAAACACAAGCGCATTTGTAAAGTGCTTCAATAGTTGTTTCTTGTATTTCCCCCGGAAAAGGGCACCACCAGAAAGCCCTATTGTCAAAGGGCTAAGATCAAATTTTGAGATATCCGGATGATCGAGGATACGCTTCCACATCACGGGAACCATCAACGTCCATCTAATAGTTTCATTTTGAATTAACTCTAGAATTTCTCTTGGATCAAATTTTTTACTAACAGGAAATACGCATTTCCCACCGAGTGCTAACCATGTAATGAGGAATATATACCCAGCCATATGAAAGAGCGGAGGAATTAATAAAATACTGAGCACTTCTTCATCAGGATCTCTTTTCATGAGTGCTCGAATCAATTTCCAGCGTAATCGATGCGGACCTTTCATCTTAATTCCCCCTAACATGAAACGCCACAATAACTTAGGAAAGAGTCTTAATTTTCCACGGCGACTATAGCCTAGAGGAATGATCGCAGATAAATCTCTTAGATGTTCTCCCAAATCAGCATAAATTGAAAGGTCGGCGTCTTCTGTAACACCGTGGAATAATTTAATTTTATCTTCACGCGTGGCAAGGGTAATCTGAGCAAGAGGTGAATCAAAACAGATGACCTTTGTGGATAAATAATCATCTCGCGCCATTAGAAATAAAGACCCAACAACCAAATCTAAAGCTTGAAGCAATCGGCGTTGAAATTCATTTTTTGCAAATGTCTCAAGGTCCAATTCATCAACAGGTGGGAGAATTATGGTAAGAAGATTTATCACTTGTTCTACATTGGACTCAAGATTATCATAGGTAAGCATTACGCCTTTAGGCCTCCCCGTGGTTCCACCAGTATAACAAATAATGCACACATCACCTTCTTCTAATTTTGTTTTGACTTCTTTAGCTGTAGCTGCCTCGATAATTGCTTCAAAATCAAACATATCTGACGGAATATTTTTTCCAAAACATATGTATTTTTGGATTTTGGGCAATTTAGACCGTGCTTCTTGTATAACTGGGAGGTAATCCTCCTCGAAAATTAAGAAAATCGCATCACAGTTATTCACTACATAATCTAATTCTTTTGCAACATAGCGAAAATTTAATGGCACGGGGACAGCGCCTAATGCCTGGATGGCAAAATTTGATTCGACAAATTCAGGACAATTCCGCATCATGACGGCGCATTTATCCCCTCTTGAAAGTCCTAATTTCTTTAAAGCATTTGCTAATCT
>JABXJT010000014.1 GCA_013375455.1 Candidatus Helarchaeota archaeon
TCTCTCTACCCAAGCATTTCGGTAGACAACGAGTTAAATATCCACATCTGTTGGATCGATTCTTCTGATATTAATGGTACCGGCCCTGATGCTGATGTCTTCTACAAATTTTTCAATCGCACTGCGTGGATTTGGAAGGGGATTGTGAATGCCACTGATGTTATCTCTGGTGAAAGCTCTGAAGACTCGGTTGCCGCATCGATAATAACCGGTTCAGTTCATGTCGTATGGCAGGACGAGACCCACTTCGGGTTCGGGACGGATTGGGACATCTTCTATAAGAGTTTGATTATCATTGAGGCGGAAGGTCAGGGACCGGGGCCAGACGTTGATGATGGTTCTAAAACATGGATCATCATTATAATAGTCATCGCCGCCGTGGCTGCCGTGGCGTCCCTCCTCGTTCTCAGGACGCGGAGTAAATCTAGAGCCGAAGGCATCATTGCTCCTAAATTCAATAAGGCAGCAATGGGCGAAGTACGATCCGCATTGAATAAGGTCCTGCCCGTTGAAGAGAAGGTCGTGGTCTTACAGAAGAATAATTTCCCAATCGAACTGATATCTGAGCTATATGATGGAACCTTGTCGGACTATTTCAGCCAAATCTTCACAACCGTTCCGATCCAACTCATTGAATTTTTGCAAAAGGTGGATGCACCACTAGAGGAAAAACTTGAAATTTTGGAAGAATTTAATAATCTGTCGGATGAACAAAAAGAGGAATTCTTGAAGGAATTGACTGAGCTTTAATCTTAAATATTTTTTATAGTCATAAAATAAGCCTTGATTTGATTTGTATTCGAATGAGTGAAACTATTAATATTATTATTTTTTCTTTATATATAAGCAAACACTTTTGGTAATCTGAATAGAGTCAAGACGATTTTGGAGAACGACTGGTTTGGACGACCTACGAAATATTTCTCAATTAGCACTGGAAATTCTCAAGCTTGCTGAAGAGATGACCAAAAGCAAATCCCTGAATGTAGATGCTTTGTATAGGGAGGCAAAGAAGGGACTTAATTACATGTACTCCGATCAGGAAATAAATCAAACGATTTACGAACTGATTTTGAAAAAGATCATTATTCCAGATAAAAGGATAGTTAAAACCCAAGTTTTGGCAAACGGTAATAGAGAGGCTATTTATAAATACATCGTAAATCACCCTGGCGCACATCTACGCGAAATCCGGGATAAATTGAATCTACAGCCTCACGTTACCAGCATACACCTCAAGGTTTTGGAAAATTTTGAGTATATTTATCGGAAAATGTATCTGAAATATCGTGTTTATTTCCCCTCTGATTTTATTCGGGAGAATGAAGACGTTCTCCTCGCTCTTAAGAATGAAAAGGCTGAAAAGATCTTCTTAACCATACACCAGCGTATCGAACTGAGTCTTATAGAATTAAAGACAACGCTAGCTGAAACTATTTCCTCCAAAATGGTTGATTATCATCTAGAACCCTTAATTTCGTGTGGCTTAATAACGAATTACACCCAGGATGGGAAACCATTCCTGAAAATCAACGAAGAAACCTTTGAAAAGGCTGAAAGATATCTAAAGCCAATAATTGAGGGAGTAGAAGTAGCACTTCCAATGGCTGAAAAATTGGGGGTTAAGCGGGCTTACGACTATGTCGGGGGCGATGTACGGTTCAAGGTGGTCGTGGAAAATAAATCCAAAGATCCAATTCGAGGTATTTCAGTTCTCTTGGATGTTAAAGAACAATTTACTGTGAAAGATCCATCACAGAAAGTGACAGTGTTGGAACCGGAGGAATCGAGGGGCGTGGATTTTTACCTCACTCCCTTGGCGTGTGGGAAGTCTAAGATTCACGGGACCGTGTCATTCTTGGATCCTCAAGGGCAGGAAGTCTCCAGTGACATTAATCCTGTCCTCGTCCAGATAAAATGTCCGTTGGTCACCCCCAGAATTTTCAAATTGCTTGAAGTCCTCAAAATGAAGGATCGGTTTCAACTCAGTCACGCCGAAATTCCTTATCAGGGCATCACTCAATTGAATGCATTTCGCATTGCAAGAGATCAAGTGTCCTCATTGGACATGTCGGAGATTGGAGGCGATGGGGGTGATGAAGGCGAAGATTTCTCGGTGCTCTTCTCAGGAATTGCCAAAGTCACTGACAATCCGCTCCTCGTAGATCTAAATGTTGATCCTAATAAGATTAATATTGACGTTTATATGGGGGATTTACGGCAAGCTACCGGCTTCCTCGCGTATATCAAAAATCTCATTAATGTTGCGCTCAGTTATTCTCAACAAATTTCTACTTCTATTGAGAAAATCCGCTCCATGATCTTCAATGCATTTGAATTTAGTTCCCGACTCACCGAATTGTTCGAATTTTGCTTTGATTTAGAATCGCTTGATGATGTCTTGTTACTTTTGAAAGAGCTAAGAATAAAATCGCAGTCCTATTTCGCCGATCTAAAATTAGCAGAGGGGCTCGACAAGTGGTTTGGCAAGTTGGAACCCCTCCAAGGGCAAGAAGTTTATGCCAGGACTTACCTCAACTTACAATATGACATCCAAAAGTGGCTGGAGGCCGTCATTACTTACGCCGAAACGAACGCGCAAATCTACTATGAATCAGGCGTCGATCAGTACACCCAAGATGAAATAGGTGCCGGAATTTACAAGTTAAAAGATGATTTGAAGCGAAAAGCAATCGCATACTTCAAGAAAATCTTGTTTTCGTTAATGCTCATCCATAGTGAAACGGGATTGACGCTTTATAGTCATAATTTTGCAACCCAAACAACTGATGCTGATTTGATCAGCGGCTTCCTCTCCGCCATTCAAGGGTTCGGCATGGAAGTCTCGCACCAAGAAACTAAAATGAAACGACTTTCGTACGAGCATTTTGAAATTGAGCTCTCCGATGGATCCTTGACTATGGCAGCCCTCATCACCTCGGGACTCCCCAATCAACTGACAAGCGCCGCGCTTCGTGAGTACATTCTGCGGTTTGAGGCGCGTTTCAGACCCCAACTGGAAACCTTTTCCGGGAATGTCTCCCAATTCGCAACGGCTGAGGAATTAGTTCAAAGTGTCTTTTTGATGAAAAGATAATCGCCCATGCGCGTAAATAATAAACCTGACTTTTATAGAAGTCAAGGACACTACAGCTTCCTAATAATAGGAACTTGGGCGATCCTTTCACCAAAACCATATAAAGTATAATTTTTTAGATTAAAAACTGGTGCGTGCGCGCCTATAATTTTATGGTGTATAGTAAAGTTTATATACCTTGCATGTTATAGTATCCACTAGATAGTAAAAATCGAATATCTTGTGTCGTGAAAAAATATGATTAAACGAGTAAGAGAATTTGGTGAAACGGCGTTTATAACATTGAAACGAGACTTTCTGGAGAATTTTGAGTCTGAAATTTTACGTGGGATATCTACTTTAACAATTTTATCAATAATCAACGAGTATGGTGATCAAGGGACGTATGGATATGAAATTCTCAAGAATTTACAGGAAAAAACGAAAATGTTAGTGATTGAGGATGGAACGCTCTATCCGATTTTGAAAAAACTACAACGAGAGGGGTTAGTTGAACCAGAGAAAAAGGAGATTGGTGGGAGAAAGAGAACTTATTATACCCTGACTAACGAGGGACGGAAAGTTTATTATCACATCCAAGGATTTTTTACCAAACTGGTGGAATCGATCGCACCATTAATGGATGTCAGTGTTTCTCTGAAGAGCGACCTCTTTCTGTACTGCCCAAATTGTAGTAATAAGATTGATCTTCGAGATGAGCCACGCTTTTGCGAAGTATGTGGCCTAAACATCGAAGATTATAAGGAGGCATAAGAAAAATGAGTAATGAAAGGTATAGAAAGAAACTAATCAAGGAATTTTTGGATGAAGTTGAGGAAAAACTTCCCTTTTGGTTGAAAGCAAACGAAGATGAACTGAAAGAAGTACTAAAGGAACTCGAAGAACATATAGAGGATAAGGTTGAGGCTTTAGATGATGCAGGTAAAGACCGTTTAGAAGCAACCCAACTCGCAATTGCTCAAATGGGAAGCCCTTCCACGATTGCTAGAGAATATAAGCGACGAGGCACGCCAAAATTATACATCACGGAAGAATTATTTCCCATGTATTTAACCGTGCTAAAATATGCAGGGCTTGCCATTGGCTTGATTACTATAATTGTTACCACGCTTCGAGCCCTCGTCGTGGGTCTTACGGGTGGTGATTGGTTGGCGATGATTGGTCAAGGGATTTCGGGACTCTTAATTTCAACGCTTGTGGTCGCAGCTGGAATCACCGCGGTCTTCGTCTGGCTTTCTTACGAAGGATTTTTTCCAGAGGATATAAAAAACGCATTCAAATCAAAAAAACAACGAGAAGCGGAAAAGCTACAACCACCAAAAGTGAAAATCGAAAAGCCGTCAATGGCAGAACCGAAGCAAAAGCTCCCTCGTGGGGTCGATAAGCCTCAGAGTTTGATCGCTGGGGGGATTGTGACAATGGTTTTCGGTATAATCGCGATATGGCAACCGTTCGGTCCCATTAATGCAGTGCTTGCCCCTGCGTTTTCGGATTTTATGGTGTTGCTGACGGCGATTGGAGCCTTTTGGGTCGTGCTTGGGATGCTGGGAATCGTCCATGGAGC
The DNA here is from genome assembly GCA_013375455.1 of Candidatus Helarchaeota archaeon. The sequence goes on from JABXJT010000014.1 coordinate 4,662, forward strand.
ATTTTCTGGTTGGTCATATAGAGGAAATCAAGTAATGCTGCCAATAAGAGCGGCCGCTGCCCTGTTTGGCCTAGGAATCTTAGCCATACTTCTGGTGAACCCCCAGATGTTTCCAATCGTTTGGTGGAGTGAATCAACGGGTTTTCAGGCTTCTCAAATAGGCGTTCAGTTCTATTGGATTTACTACTTGGTATTAGCATTAATAACCTTAGGACTCGTCGTGGCATCTATCTATAAAATTGTCTGCGCCTCGCTACTTAAGGAAGAGGACTTCTTCTTTGAAGGCGAAGCCTAATAACTATTCCTTTTTTTTGACTAGTTAATGAAGAATTCGTAGAGAGTATCTTCCTCAATTTTGGTTAAGAAATCTGCAGTAGTCTCATTTATATTTATTTTTTCTGTTTTTTTGATGGAGAACTGCTCGGTGTCCAACCTACCTCTATACCAATGTTTAATGAGACCTACATGTGAAAGATTCCCCGCTTGAAGAAGTTCTCGTAAAAAATTAATCCATCGAGCCGTTTCTTGTTCTATTTCTACGGGGGAATACTTTCGCCCGTGGGATTTTTTTCGTTTTTTTAGTTTCTCCTCAGCCCATTGTACGATTTGATCTTCGCTCCATCCTTTCTTTTGCAAATTTCGTGCTTTCTTGGATTTTAGGAGTGCTTGAAGTTTGCGAGAAGTGGATAATGCCCCTAGAACTGTGCCACAATCGCAATGGCCTTTGGTCGCAACGAAATTGAGCTCTCCGGGTCGCAGCTGAGAGGAAACATTTGGATTATTTAGGGGATCGAATGCCATTCCATACTGGTTAATTATGGGGCGGAGCGTTTCAATGTTAATGCTTTTAGGTAAGGTTGCCGTTAGATGAAAACACATTTACAATTCACCAATTCTAAAATTGAGTTAAAAATCAGCTTCAAATATTTAAATACTAGCTAATTATAAAAATTAATTCTGTTATATTCATACAGTAATTTACTTTTTAGTAAATGTTTTTTCAAGGATGATGAAAGAGGAGTCGAACTTTATGAAAAGTCGAAGTAAGGCAGCTCTGTGCGTGCTGCTCATGGTAATCGTGTTGTTAGGATGCGTGTTAAATCCTGAATATCAATCAAGATCATCGATAATGGAAGATCCCGGGCAATTCCAATCTAAAGCAACTATTGTACCCGTGGTTAATGAGATGCAAGCGAACACCTACACGACAAGTGCTCAAGATGAACCTTCTGTCAGCGCCCTCACCGCCGACACGTTCGTGGTGGCGTGGAATAGTGTTGGGCAAGATGGCGATGGGTGGGGCGTGTATGCAGCGGTGTTCAGCGCCACGACGGGTGAGAACCTGACGCCGAAATTCCAGGCGAACACCTACACGACAGGCGGGCAATACCGGGCTTTCGTTAGCGCCCTTACCGCGGACACGTTCGTGGTGGCATGGAGAAGCGATGCACAGGATGGATCAGGTTCTGGCGTGTATGCGACGGTGTTCAGCGCCACGACAGGCGGGAACCTGACGGCGGAGTTCCGGGTGAATAACCATACACCAGGCTCTCAAGATTATCCTTCCATCACCCCCCTCACCGCCGACACGTTCGCGGTGGCGTGGCACAGTGATGGGCAAGATGGCGATGGGTATGGGGTGTTTGCGACGGTGTTCAACGCCACGACGGGCGAGAACCTGACGGCGGAATTCCAGGTGAACACATACACGACAAATTTCCAAACCAGACCTTCCATCAGCGCTCTCACTGCTGACACGTTCGCGGTGGCGTGGACAAGCTATGGACAAGATGGCGATGGGTGGGGTGTGTATGCGGCAGTGTTCAATGCCACGACCGGCGAGAACCTGACGGCGGAATTCCGGGTGAACACCTACACGGCAAGCGAACAACAGTATCCTTCCGTTAGCTCCCTCACCGCTGACTCGTTCGTAGTGGCGTGGGAAAGTATGGGGCAAGATGGAGATGGGGACGGCGTGTATGCGGCGGTGTTTAGCGCCACGACGGGCGGAATCCTGACGCCGGAATTCCTGGTGAACACTTACACGATAGATGATCAAAACGAGCCCTCCGTCAGCGCCCTCACCGCCGACACATTCGCGGTGGCGTGGCACAGTGATGGGCAAGATGGAGATAGTTTGGGCGTGTATGCGGCGGTGTTCAGCGCCACGTCGGGCAAGATCCTGACACCAGAATTCCAAGTGAACACCTACACGGCAAATTGGCAATATATGGTTTCCATCAGCGCTCTCACCGCTGACACGTTCGCGGTGGCGTGGACAAGCTATGGGCAAGATGGCGATGGAAATGGAATTTTCTTTAGGGTACTCGGTTCGTTACTCGAAAACCCTGGATTGCTCCTCTTGTTAATATTACTATTCCCACTGATTGGTCTCGGCATAGTTGTCTTCATCTATTACAAAAGGAGAGAAGAATACCTTAGACAAAAATAAAAAATCCTTTTTTTAACGAAAATTGAAAAGAGGGATTTAATCCCCTTAATAAACTGACATGGTAGCTCCAGCGCCGATAGCATAAATCTTGAAACTTCAAAAAATTGTAGTGCGGCAGGTTGAATCCTTAAATTCTATCGAACTGAACCCTTGCGATGAAATCATCCTGGAGGGATTCCGAGAGGTTCACGAAGAATCCAAGAATGAATAGATTGCGATTTTTATTATTACCTCTTTTCTAAGATCAAAATCCAATCCTGACACAAAGGTACCTCAGGTGCCTGCCATTGCCGCTTCTTATTGCCCGTAATGGTGCCGAGATCATATTCATCGCCATTAATGGGATTGAAATAGAAGGCGTGATAGGTGATATCCGGCTCCAATTTTTTCAATTTTGGTCCTGACCACTGATAAATACGGGGTGGGATGTAGATGATCCGCAGTTTCCCTGGAATACCCGCAGCATGTGGTAACCATGGATTGGAACCTTTCCAATGGGGCGAAACCCATTCCCGGTGTGGCTCCATCAACCACCATTGGAACCGTTCCAGTAGCGATTTACCTAGCCCGACCTGTTTTGAGCCCGGTAGGTGCATTGCCTCTTCCCAGGGAGTATTCTCATAGGTATGCGGTGGCACGTGTGGAGAAGCCCCAAAGGGTTCATCCCGAGCATTGCATTGCCAGATACCACCTGCACCATAGGTATAGCCAGCCACGCCGTTTAAAACGGAAATCCAGAAAATTAAGCGCTGCATATCTTGCCAATGTTGCTGCATGTGCCCTTCATAAACCACTTCCGCGTTTACTACCGGCATTACTGGCTTTTTCTTGGAATAGGCGTGTCTCGTCGCATTTGCGGTGTACTTCGTCACTAAATTTCGCTCAAAATGCCCTGTCTGGAGCATTTCAAAATCAAGTAAGGACGGATCTTTGATTTGAGTGCGTCCGCTTTTATAACCTCCTAAAAAAATCCGATACCAATAAGGAATTGGGAACGGATGAATCGAGACAAGACGCTGATTGTAATTAATCTCGCGAACATAGCGCGCCATTTGGGTCCAGCCTTTTTTTTGCTTGAAATAATCTTTGATTGCAGCCAAATTGACCTTCATATTTGGAAATTTTTCATAATAGGGCATTGTCGCTTCTCCCGCAAGACACCACACGACAGGATATGCGCCCCAACGAGCTATCAAATACCGCCAGTGGGCTTTCATTTTCTCCAAACCCATCATGAGCAAATAAAATCCCCAAGATCCCAAAATACAGGGCAATAATCCGGACTCTACGAGATGTTGAATCCGATAGTCTGCCCATTTGAAAAATTCAGGGTTGATTTGAGTATAACCCTTTTCCCAGACATACCCCCCCTCGTTTTCAGCCCGTGCGTCAAATTCCCCCGCGTCGCATGGTAACCCGGCTACGATTTGTACAACATTAAAACCCTTGGATATTCTATTCTCACAGAGCACCTTAAAACCATCAGGCCACGATATTCGTTTACACAACCCATACCACCAGGTATCGCCCTCCCAGAAAAACGGGGTTCCATCTGCAAACTCAAAGGTTCGTTGAGACTTCGCGACCCGTAGCGGACCATGCTTAAGTAGTTCATTATTACCTTTATAAGGTGTTGCGTCAAGGGTGCCCTTCTGTTCATGGAGGTTAGGATTGCTTTTATCGCTGCATACCGTTTCAAACGTATATTTACCAGCTTTTGGAGGCGCAAATCGGACACCCCACTCATTCCCGCCCGTCCAGAATGCAGGAACCTTCCATGACCCCCCCCTACCATCAGTTATGATAACATCGAGATCTACCTCATTAAAAGGGTCCGCATATTGTTTTTCGGAAACATATTCACATTCGCTGACCTGATATTGAACTGCATCTATCTCTTTTAGCATTTTATTCACCTATAAATAAATTCTCACATGAATCAACTGCACGGCGTGATTACTTTTCGTTTCCATTTTTGACGACTGTTGCGGGAACCCCATAGGCGATGGTGTTAGGAGGGATGTCATCGACCACTACCGAGCCAGCCCCGACGATTGCTCCTTCTCCAATCGTGACGCCAGGCAAGATCGTTGAATATGCCCCAACTCGTGCATTCTTCTTAATTAAAATGGGGCCTACACAAATCGTGAGCGGATCTTTATGCATGAAATTATGACTTAGCAAATTGCAGCCGATCCCAATGCCGGAACCCTCCTCCAATTCAATTAAATCAGGGAATAATGGGTCAACTCGAGTCCATTGCCCGATACAGGCGTTTTTACCAATCCTTATTTTTGCAAAGTTGCGATAAATTCGATTTCGGGTACGTGGCCAAACCGTCAAGTTACGGGCAAGTTCGGTAAAGATGATCCGGAACGCACTTCTAATGTATACAGAGATGGGCGTCGCAGGACTTTTTTGCATGGCATGTAAGGCTTCTTGGATTTTCAACGTGGCAGCCGCCTCAAAAACATTTGAAATACTACTTCCATTTTGCTCATTATGAATAAAAATTAAATTCCCTTTTTCTTCCGTCGTGTATGTCAATTTGTAAAAATCTTTTCGTTGTTTCCAAACATCTTTCATGAAGGTAGTTATATCGAAGGTTTTTTCAAGGGATAAGAGTAGATATGGTGCGGCCGCTAAAACGAAGATTATGAGTAAAATCAATTTCAATTCAACTGTTATTAATGAGGTAAATATAATTACTAAAAAAGTATAAACGATGAGAAGAAGGATGCCAATCACCACCAGTAACGTGCCAAACATGGTCATCAAGGTGCCTCTTAGATGGTTATATTTAATATAACCATAAGCAAATCCAGAAAACGTAAACCCCACCACAAAAATAAGTGCCAAAATGCTGATATATATCCAAAGCACCCAATCATTAAAAAAAGCGTAAAAAAAAGTTCCTAATACGGTAAAAATGGCTGGAATGAAGATCCCTGCTATCCCAATACTTATAATTATGATGAGCAAGCAACCTATCTTTTTAAGCATGTCAATTCACGGGTTCTTCACAAATCATATTACGCCTTTTTTCCTCAATTGATCGATTTCTTCAGATGAGTATTTTAAAATTTCTGAAAGAATCTTTATGGTATGCTGTCCTAAAGCTGGTCCATGAGGATCAATTATTTTACCTGGCGATTCTGACAACCTGATTATAATTCCTGGGAGTTTCACGGATTTTCCCACTTCAGGTAGTTCAACATCTCGGCTCATCTCACGCGCAAGTAGTTGGGGATGCTCCTGCACCTCGTCAAAAGGAATTACTGGACCGCCTGGAATTCGATTTTTATTCATTAACGCAACAATTTCAGCATTCGTTTTAGTCTGCGTCCAAGTTGACAGAATCGTATCTACTTCCTCACCTCGTTTCCAGCGCTTAAGCGGGGAATTGTAGCGTCTATCTCGCTTCAAATCAGGATTTTCCATCACATCACAAATTCGATGCCACTGTTTTTCGGTAATGACTACTATTGTCACATAGCCATCCTTAGTTTTAAATACATTATAGAGCGGGAGAATGCGTGAAAAGGATTGTTCAATTTCATCTCGTAAGGTGTGTGATATGTGTGCCAGAATATTATATGCAAACATTATATCCTGCATTGAAATATCGATGAATTGCCCCTTCCCCGTTCGTTCTCTAAAAAAAAGGGCTTGCATTATTCCCAAAGCGCAATAGGTCCCGGCATTGATATCCGCAAATGGAATTTTTGGCATCTCATACATTTTCAAAGTATCAAGAACGCCTCCCGTGGCCTGCGCGACAATATCAAAGGCTGGCTGTTTTATAAATTCCTCTAACCCGGATCGCCCAAACCCGCTAATTGCGGCAAAAATTATCTGTGGATTAACCTTCTTTAAATCCTCATACCCGAGATTTATGGATTCCAAATCACCTGGAAGTGCATTAGTGAGCACTACATCTGATTTTATAACTAATTGCTTGAAAATCTCTCTGGCCTTTTCGCTTTTTTTGAGATTCAATGTTATGCTCTTCTTATTTCGATTGAAGACAGTATATAGTGGTGCTAACCCTTTTTCAAATAACGTTCCAACCCTAATATAGTCCCCAATCGGAGAGGGCTCCACTTTGATGACCTCAGCGCCCATATCCGCTAATAACATTCCACACCAGGGACCCGAAAAGAATTGGGAGAGATCCAAAACTCGAATTCCATCCAGTACTGCTTTCACTGCACCGCTCACCTGCATTAATTGATTATGAAAATTATCATATCTATTCCATTTTTTAATCCCTCTTAATCTTTAAAAGGAATTTTTTTGTGGTTAAATGAGGTATTAATTAAACATTAGGAATTATAAAAGGATTTTTCTAAAATGACACGAGATAAAGTTCAATCGATAGAAGATGCCGTTGGATTGATTAAAGATGGTGACAATGTGGCCATTGGCGGCGTACTCATGAATATGAAACCGATTCCACTGATGTGGGAAATGATTAAACAAGAGAAAAAAGATTTAACCATAACAATACTAACTGGAAACTTTGGTTTGGATGCGATGATTGGTATGGGATGCGTAACGGCATTGAATACGATTTATGTTGGATTCGAACAATTAGGATTTGCCCCAAATTTCCAAAGACGAGTTCAAGAGGGCTCGCTTCATATGAATGAATTCACGGAAATGCAATGGTTTTGGGCAATGCGGGCAGCTGAAATGGGATTGCCCTACCTTCCGTGTCGATCTGGATTAGGAAGTGAGTTGATTGAGGTGAATCCCTATCTTCAAGAAATTGAATTTGATGGTGAGAAATTGGTTGCGGTGAAAGCTATAAGGCCGGATGTCACAATAATTCACAGTATGGTCGGTGATTACCGTGGAAACATTCAATTAGAGAAATGTAAAACTTACATGGAAGACAGTGTCGCAAGAAGCGTGAAGAAGGGGGGCAAAGTCATCGTTTCAGTGGAGAAGCTAGTTGAAACTAATTACATTTATCGAAATCCAACCAATACAATTCTAAATGAATTCGAAGTAGATGTCGTGGTTGAAGTTCCATATGGCGCGCACCCCGGGAGCGTTGCTCCCCTTTACTTTAATGATATGGCATTTCAAATGAATCTTTCAGATTCTTTAACAAAGGAAAGGCGGCTTCAAAGATTTTTCGAGAAGAAAATCTTTTCCATAGTAAATAGAGCAGAATATCTTGAGAAATTCGATTTAAAGTTAGGTCCGTGGTGGGAGGCTAAGTAAATGGAAGGAGAATACACGATTTCAGAATTGATGGTTACAGCTCTTGCCAGTGCCATTAAGAATGGTGACATAATATTTCAAGGTGCTGCGACCCCAATGCCTATGGTCGCAATAGAGCTCGCACGAGCAACACACGCGAAAAATACTGTCTATTTTTCAGCATTAGGCATTTCGCCAGCCGAACCACTCAATTTCGAGGCAATGCTGTGTGAAGGATTGACAGAAGTTTTGAAAAGAACACGGATCACTAATTATTTATGTGGTCGCGAAATGTGGAATGTGTTTGGAAAGTTGACGCTTGAATTCCTTAGACCCGCACAAATTGACAAGTATTGGAATTGTAATAATAGCGTGCTATTTGGGGAAGACCGGAATTTTCAAAAACCAAAATTTCGCTTTCCAGGTGGAATGGCTGTAAGCGATTCACTCAATTTATTGGAACGGGCAGTTCTTTATACCCCATCCCATCGTAAACGCACGTTCGTTGAAAAAGTTGATTTCCTAATGGTTAAGGGCTATCCGCTCTCAAAATGGCGCGAAGAAAATAAAATGGGGAAGGGTCCAGTTAAGATGGTGACCAATCTTTGTGTATTTGAGCCAGATCCAGAGACTAGCTTGATGAAAATTGAATCCATTCATCCCGGCGTGACTCTTGACCAGGTCTTAGAAAAGACTGGGTTTAAACCACTCATTCCTAATAAAATTCCCGAAACGCCGAAACCAACCAAGGAACAACTAACACTCCTACGCGAAAAAATAGACGCCATTGGATTCCGCGACCTCGAATTCCCTCATTTACGCATGCAGGTAATGGCCCGGGCTGCTAAAAAAGGAATTAAATTCTAATACTGTTGATATTTATCTTATTTGGTATCATTTGAGCTGGTAGTTTTTATGAATCAAATAAAATTCAACGAATCTGATGTGTTCCTTGAATTATATAATGCATTAATTCTATTTCAGTTTAATAAATACAAGGGGACCTATGATATAATTAAATTAACGTCTAACAAGCCTGTTGTCACAGACGTCCATTATGAAATTTCTCTTCTTGTTGATGAAACAAGCAAAACTTTCTCAAGTATCGAAAATCGGCAATGGGAATGGGATACCAAAGAAATTGAAGATTCCATAGGAAAAGGACTGATGCTTACACTCTATCAAAGGCATCCTGAATTAAATATTGAGTTTAAAGTTAGTTTGTATTCTAAATTAAATTCTATTTTCGTCCAAATTAGTTTTGAAGCAGTAGCTAATTCATTCAAGCTTATAGATCTGAAACCCTTTGTTTTTGATCATGGTGATTTTTTAATAGGATCTGGCACTGATCTTAGAATTTTAAAAAATGATTGGCAATCATGGAGCCCAATTGAGGTTGTTGATTTATCATATAAAGAAAAACGGTCCAATTGCAAATTTGAAAGGCGAGGCAAACATGCATTTGAAGAGAAACCGAAAGCAGGAGAAATATGGTCCCATTATTTTTCTGTTATAAAGAATATTAAAACAGAACAACAATTACTTTTAGGTTTTACTACTTTAAAGAATCAAGATGTTCAAATTAGGTTCAAAATAGAAAACAAGAATGAATTAGGATCCATCCAAGCAATTTGTTTTGGGGATTCTATTTTAATTGAGAAAGGGGACCAACTAGATTCTGAAATTCTAATGGTTTCACTAAATGTATACCCCGAAATTTTAGAGGAATGGGCTGAGATCACTGGAACTTTGATGAGAAAGCGAATTCCTTCACATGTTCCTGTTGGGTGGTGCTCCTGGTATCAATACTTCAAGGGGATTAATGTAGAAAAAATTAAAAGAAATCTTGAAGCTGCGCAAAAATTGCAGGAGCAAATCCCTCTCGAATACTTTCAAATTGATGATGGCTATGAACTAAGAAATGTCATGGGCGATTGGTTGGAAACTGAACCTAAAAAATTTCCGAAAGGACTAAAAGATTTGGCAGAACAGATCGAAGAAGCAGGATTCAAACCCGGATTATGGCTAGCACCATTTTTAATTTCCAACAACTCTAAATTATATAAAAACCATAAGGATTGGATTTTACGTAAGGAAAGTGGTAAAAAAATCTGGGGATCTTGGCCCTTCCTTGGAGCTTCTTCATTCTTGGGAGCTTTTTTTTGGGATCGAGTATTTGCTTTAGATCTCACAAATCCTGAAGTACAATCTTGGTTGAAGAGCACTATAACAACCCTAGTAAAAGAATTCGGATTTAACTACCTGAAAATTGATTTTATTTATGGTGGTGCGATTGAAGCTGTTCGGTATAATCCAAAAATGACACGAATACAAGCCTATCGAAAAGGACTAGAAATAATTCGAGATGCGGCAGGCGATGAGACATTTATTTTAGGATGTGGCGCGCCTTTCGGACCAGCAATCGGCATTGTTGATGCAATGCGTGTAAGCACAGATACGGCCCCCACTTTCAATGTTCCATTTATCTTTAAATTTTTAAGCAACTTACTTTTTGCCAAATTAGAGACTTTTCCTTCAGTTACCAGTGCGATGCAACAAAATATTCAACGTTACTTTTTTCATAATCACTTCTGGGTCAATGATCCCGATACCCTCATTGTCCGCCATGAGAGTGGATTAACCCTCAATGAAATCCGATTTGAAGTAACTGTCATCGGATTACTTGGGGGGCTTCTGTTTATTAGCGATAATATGGCTAACTATACTTCAAAGGAAATAGAATTAGTCCAAATTCTCATTCCACCCTCAGGTATCACTGCACGTCCCCTAAATATAATAGAAGAAAATTATCCTACAATTATAGTTCTCAATATTACTACTTCCTTTGATAGTTGGAAAATAATCGGTGTTCTTAATTGGTCTAAGAAAGAAAAAACCTATATCCTCAACTTAAATCAGATTTTTAATTCGGAAAATAAGAAATATCATGTATTTGAGTTTTGGGACCGAAAATATTTAGGAATTCAGGAATCACTACTACAAACTGAACCGTTAGCCGGTCATTCTGTTAAGCTCTACTCAATTCACGGCATTTCAGAGAGTCCCATATTGCTTTCATCCACTTTTCACATCACACAAGGCGGAACTGAAGTCAAAAATTTTGATTTTAATAAGACACAAAATTCACTTCAGATTCTTTTAGAGAAAAAAGGACAGCACAGTGGCCAACTTTTTATCCATCTTCCCCCCCACCTAATCCAGAAGAACATTGAGATAAAGGGAAATTGTGATCATTTTAAACTATTGGAAAACATCTTTATATTAAATATTGAATTTCAAGACTCCATCGAGCTTAGTATTAATTTCAAATAAAATAACGTGTTGCCGTGAAAACCTTGGTCAAAAAGAAGCCAGATATTTGCCGGGTCACTCGCCCAAGGGAGGAAGCCAAGTCTGTTTACGATCGAATGAGTCGATGGTATGATTTAATCGCCGGATCAAGTGAGCAAAAACTTAGCGCGGTCGGTTTAGAAATGCTTAACATACAGGAAGGAGAGAAGATCCTTGAAATTGGCTTCGGCACCGGTTATAACATGCTCCAACTGGCCAATGCTGTTGGTACTTCTGGTAAGGTGTTCGGCATTGACATTTCAGAAGGGATGCATAAAATGACACGGACGAGGATGCAAAGAGCTGGTTTGTTAAATAGAGTGATTTTAATTCTTGGAGATGCAATGGCTTATCCATTTGAAACCAATTTCTTTAATGCAATTTTCATTAGTTTTACTTTAGAACTTTTTGATACACCTGACATCCCTGTGTTTCTCCAAAACTGTAAGAAAATTCTTCATCCCGATGGGCGTATATGTGTTGTGAGTCTATCCAAAAAAAATAATCCAATGGTAAAGCTCTATGAACTAGTTCACAATCTATTCCCCAAATATCTTGATTGCCGTCCAATTTATGTTCAGCAATCCATGATTGATGCAGGGTTCACCATCACGGAAGTAAAAGAACTTTCCATGTGGGGCTTACCAGTTGATGTAGTATTGGCAAATAAACGATAATATCTCATTTTTATGTGAAGAATTCTCTTGATTTAAGGACATCCCTAACCTTCAAATTAGTTATAAAACTTTATAAATTTTTAGAAAATTCTATAAAGTCCTATGCTAATCCTCCATCTACCCGCATGCGAGTAGACCCGCCGTAAGGTTATCCGGCGGTGCGCCCGTCGCCGGGTTCAGGCCATCCAGCGCGGTATCGAGGGGCACCAAGAGTTTCCTCTTGGGGTTGGTTGCTGGGTCTGGAGACCGGAAGGGAGTTACCTCGCTCTACTCACAGTTCACCTGAGTTCTTGCCCCTTTCCTAGGAGGGACTGCTCGGGTTCAAACGGGGCTTTAGAACGTCCCCGACTTGTGCGAACACCCGCTAAAAATGGGGGGAAATACTTCCTGAAACTCAGCTGTGCTCTGAGTAATACGCCCACACCAAGAGAACGGTGTGGCTAATTAGGTAAACGGCCTCCTCCTATTTAAACTCTTGGGATCCGTTTGCGCATTTCTCCAATTTGCGCATTTTGCGTGATAGCTTTTTAGAACTTTTTATAAATTTTTATAAGTTTTGGTGTTACAGTTCGAACGATATTATAAGGATTGAACTGCTTATTATTGCAGGAATGTATAACAACATTCAATTAATCAGTTAAGAACTTAATTAATTCCACTTTGGAAAAATTTTGAATTGAGAGGAGATCGATTAACTTTGGAGCCTACTAACCAAGAAATTATAATGAAAGTTCCCATTGATTGGCGTCCTCAAGCAATTAGGATATTTTCTATCTTTTTTGTTGTTGTAGGGCACATGTTTTTTACAACTGGTTATCTTCTAAATGACGCAATAGCGGAACCCCTTATTTGGCTGGGTGGAGTGGCGATCGGTGCCTTTATAATGTGTTCGGGGTACGTTCATGGGTTGAAAGATGAATTTAACAAACCGGGATCTTTAAACCGTTCAACATTTGTAAAATTCTTCAAGGGACGGTTTTTCCGGCTCTATATTGGTTATTATCTAGCCTTGATTGCGGTATTGATAGCCAAGCTCCTGGCTGGATTTTCCATAAGCTTCTCTGCCACTGGCATAGTGTGGGGTAACGCAAATCCCATTGTTATTTCGCCCCTATCATTAGTACTCGATTTAACGTGCACGTGGCCGTTATTCACGGCGGCCACCGGCGGAATATGGTGTGAAGGGTGGTTTATATGCGCAATAATGGTATTATCTTTCGCCTATCCTGTATTTCGTCGGTTATACTCTATGAATCGATATTATCTCTATTCGATAATGATTGCTTTATTTCTAGTCAGGTTATTCTTCATTTTTTTCATTAATGCCAATTACGCATATTTCTTTCCTTTTGCCTGGACCGCGGAATTTTCGTTCGGAATTATATTAGGGGATAGGGTACGCAGGAGTGGTGGTCCGAAACCTCCGAGCGCTTCTTATCAACGTATTATCATCACTGCTGCTGAAAGAGTTTGGCCTCTCTATCTTTTTCACATGGTGGTCATTGTCTTTATGACAACCCCATTGTTATATGGAGGCCAACCCCGGGCTCCATACTGGGAGTTCCTTATAGCCGTTGCAGCCATCTTAGTTGTGACTGAGTGCTTCCATCGCATGTTAGGCGTTATAAACAAGAAATTAGGCGTCAAAAAGAAGCGACCACTTAATTGATCCCAAAATATTTCAATAAATTATAAAAGATTAACACGAGAACTGTATTTTAAGATAATAGGAAACCAACAGAACATGGAACCCCTTTCAAGTCAAAAAACAACTTCTAAATGGAAAAATTGGATAACCATAACAATAATTGCCCTATATTTCCCCTATCTCTTGCTCTATTTGGTTGAAGTTCGTCATCAAATATTATACCTTCTCGAAGGAGTGCCAGCGATCCTCGCTGTTCTCATTCTGCTTAAGTTTGGCAATTTTTCTCGACAAGATTTACTCCTAAGATGGAAACATATTTCGAGGGCAGGTGTTTTCTTGCTTTTTATCGTCATAGTGTCATATGGCGTAATCGGATTATACGGCATTTTTAGAGGTTTTTTTCCCTATTCTTTTTTCATTATAGGTCCATTAAGTGCAATAACTCAAGAATTATATTTTCGCGGATCTCTTCAAACCATTTTCGAGAAAAACTTAAATTTCTCAAGACATAAATCAAATATCTTCCAATGTCTTTTCTTCATTGGCTGGCATCTCCGGCTATATCTCGAAACGGATACTCCGATGGGAACTCTCGCATTAATATTAGGTTTTGGCTATTTCGGACTCATTTGGGGATACCAATCTCGAAAAGATGGGACTCTTTTATACGTGTTACTCATTCACACCATTGGTCTTATGGGACATTCTCTTTTCGTGTGGATACTACCATTCTAATGACAAGCTCTCAAGGTTTATAATTTGATACCACGTGTAATCCCAATAATTATAGCTGGATGCTATAAGAACTTAGTATTTACGGCGTAGGCGACGAATAACCAAGATAACCACGATTATACAGACTGCCAGTATCCCTAAAAGAAGAAATATTGTGCTGTGCACTGTAAAAACGATATTGGCCACATTAATCCCGAGATAATAGAGATTTATGGAGCGCTGAGCCGATCCGAGTTCCCATTCAACGAGCAATCTCACTTCAGCTTTCCAAACTGATTTCTCTTGGTCGTAATCATATCTATATAATTCATCATAAGGTCGGTTGGTCAGACAATACGTGTGCCCGCGCCAGAACCACTCCAACGCTATACGCTCAGGTGTCGAGATGGTGAGAGTGAAATGTTTCGTTCCACCCAGAAACCAATCTATTCTTAGGGGGTCTTCAGGAACGAATCCTGTTATGTTTAAAGGTTTCATTATGTATGATTTTAAGTGGCGGGATGTGAAAGCAATAAAGTCGTCTGTATATCCGTTCCCATCTAGATCGCTAATTTTTATGCTGAATACTTCCGGCAGTTCACCCCAAAAGTCCTGCCCGCTCGCGTTAAGGCAATGTAATAAAGAATCACTAACAGAGTTCAATCGCGGTACTTCAGCAATGAGTAAATCATCCACTAAATATGGGGGGTACATTTTACCTGCTTCAATTGAGGAGATCGGATGCGTGAAATTCTTCATCCATAACACTTTGCCACTACTATTGAAGGCCACTACGCCACCGTTGAAACCACCCACAACGATGTCATCCCCACTCATTCCATTCAACTCACAAATTCCCACAGCAGACAAGGGACCGATTCCTGACCAATTCCAGAGCAGCCCACCCGTCCGGTTAAATGCCCAAAGATAGGTATCGTTCCCTACCAACACTATTTCATCTTTTACTCCATCGTCATCCAAATCCGCGAGCCTTATGGATTGAACCATAGCCGTCGTCGTGAAATTCCATAGCAGTGCGCCCTCTCCATTGATAACGTAAGTCCTGTTGAAATCAAACGTCGCAACGACGTCATCCTCTATTCCATCGGCATCGAAATCCCCTATCTCTAAATCGCTCATAGAGAATGAATAAGAGTAGGGTGGTTCTTCGCTTCGATTGAATGGAAACCAGAATTGCCAGTGTGGTGTGGCCGACGCTCCGCGCTGGAATGCGAATAGACTCCAATTCCGGTCAAAAGGTTGCCCCGCGTACATCAAGATATCATCGCTATACCCATCTCCATTGAGATCTCCCACCCCCATTGGAGTGCAATAATAATATGAACTATAAAATGAGCGATACACCTTTGAATAGTTTTCATTCGGGGTTTGATTAATCATAATCGTCCAGTCGCATAGGAAACCAGACTCATTGTAGAAACCACTTGTGCTTTTACCCGTAATGTCGTCGATGAAGCCATCACGATCAAAATCGCCAATGACTATAGGGAACCCAAATGGATCTGGATTTGTACATAGAATATCCGTACCATTGATGAGAACGGTGTAACCGCCAGCTTGGTCGATCACAAGGTCATCGATGATTCCCGAATGTTCAAAATCCATAAGATAGACGCCCTGAATAGTGCTGGCATAAATAGGACCAGGATTATGAAATGATGTTCCATTTGGAAAATGAGAATCCGTAGAGGATAAAGGTCTATATAACACGAAAAGTGTCGGGAGATCTGGTAAATTCGGATTCAACCATGTTTCGGTTGCACTGACCTGTTGCGGAATTTGGAAGATAAGAGTGACAATAATACCTATAAATACTAAAGCCCTAAATTTCCGCATTAAAATTCATCCCATTTTTTATAATTTGATACTCCGGTAAAACTTGTCATCATCATACTTAACCGTCCGTGCGGAGGGCTTCCCCCGTCTTGGAACTACTTTAATGACTGCAATGATCACTGCCACTGCAATGATCCCCAGTAAAACAAAGATCAGGTACCAAGGGCGCCCATCCCCTCCGTACTGCCACTCCGGGCTGCGGAACTCGAGCGTGTAGGACCCCGCCCCGCTTTTCGCCCGGAGGATCACTGCGTGCGGTCCGGTCTTGCTGGCTTCCCAGAAGATCCGCTCATCGCCGCCAATGCCTCCGTCGTCTGACCTTTCAGCGTAGTTATTTCCACCTAATGCATATCCGGGGGCGACGTGATAGATGTAAAGGTCGAAGTCCACTCCCGGAGGAACTGTGAGGCTTAAATTATACCAGTACCCCTCTGAAAGGGAGACCCAGTAGGTTTCAACGTACTCGGAATCGTTAAGAATCCCGCTCACCGTCGCCCCTCGCGTGAGGGAATCGGAGACCACCTCCCACTCCGTGTAGGCGTTGCCAGCATCGGAGTAAGTATGGACGGTCGGGTAGAGCTTCTGATTGATGGAGAGTCGGGCGACCACCCAGCTCATAGCCGGGACGGAGGCGGTCATAAAATCACTGTAATCTGGGTCTGAGTAAAGGAAAACATCGAACGCATCGCTTGGGTCGATGGCGTGCGTCCAGATGACGTGATAGTAGCTTGGGGACGCGTTATCCGTGATGTAATAGTAGTCTGCAACAGCCCCATACCCTTCTGGCACTGATACGTCATTCAATAATGGATCAGGCAAGTGTGGATCGCCTGATGCTGTAGCATTTAATCGTGTTAGAGAAGGGGGGGATTTAATCTTAAAATCACTTCCGAGAAAGATCGAAAGCCCCAAAACCAGTAAAAAAACGAAAAACAATGCATGTCGAATTTTTGCCATGCCCGAATAGACCTCGTCCTGCTCTACAAAATCCAAAATTTTCCATTCTATTATTTGATATTTTTAATATTTAAACCAGCCGCAGGATGTACGCCCCAGCGCTCATTCATTGAAAGCCGCCGAATGACATTATTAGAAGCATTTTAGGAATATAAAAAAAAAGGTTAGGTATAATAATTATCATACCTAATTTTTGAATCCTTCTGTTCTGACGTCGCACCACTTGTTTCCTCATGGTGAATTTCGTCCTCCCACCATGTCTTCTCACTATTCTCCTTAATTTCTTTTATAACGTGGGGCGACGAGTTCGACGTGGTTTGTTTAAATCTCAAAATGGAAAAATTATCAATGCTGACATTAATGGAGCATTCAATATCCTTCGTAAAGTATTCCCGAAAGCCATCTCAGCGGACGGGATCGAGGGACTAGGGTTAGTCCCATATTCTGTGAGACCCACAGAGCTAAAGCAGATTGCTAACCTAAACTCATCGCAAAAAGCATTCCTGAAAGCCACGAAGGTGGACAGGATAGAGGCTGGGGGTCCCGGCCAGTGCGGTCGCCGCACGAAACAAAACAATTTTTATTAAATATAATTTAATAACAATTGGGACCTCACAATACATCATTGTAAATCATCTAATTTGAGGGATTACTCATGGATGAAAGAGATTGGATTCTAGACGGCGATGAATATGATAAAATGAAACAAAAGATCAAAGAATTAATCATAAAAAATGAATTTACAAACTATTCCGAGTGTATGATATCTGCTAAGAGCCGTTTTCATATAACTGAAACAGATTTAATTAGAATATTAAAAGATCTTATTTTTCAGTGTATTTTTCTGTTAGAGGAAGAAGATATGGATGCGTTTTTTACTCCTATTTTCTCGCTTTTTAAACAATTTTTAGAATAAGGACTCCTGAAAGATCTCTATTCCTTTTTTATTTGGACATTACCATTTTAAAGTAACAAAAAAATAAGAAATGACGTAAAATCAACATTTCACGACACTTCGTGGGAGTCAAATGAAAGGTATCACTGCCGTTTATTTTCATGAGTTATTCAACAAGAAAATTTGGGATATCATCAATAATAAGTTTCAAAATTTCCCCAAGATGATGGAAGTAGAGTTAAAATTAGAGAATGTGAGATTAATTGAACCAATCCCCGCCTCTGAAGAATTATTGCTAAAGGTTCACACGCAGGCCTATTTCAATACATTACAAAGGCGGTGGGATTACGAAGGTGCTCGATTAACTGTGGGAGGTTGTGCTGATGCTGCACTACGCATCATAAAAGGTGAATTTAAGAATGCTCTCTGTTTTGGAGTAGCAGCGGGACATCATGCCGAAAAAGATTATGCTTGGGGCGGCACGTATGCATCGGTTTCAGGAGGCATCCTTGCAACCTTGGAAGAAGAATATTCGAACAAAGTGAAAATCGCCATTTTGGACACGGATTCCCACCATGGAAATGGAACCCGAAATGTCACGTTTGGGCACCATAACGTTCTACATGTATGTTTCTGTAGCTCGAATCGAATTGAAGATGGAGAGACAAAATTCTGTGTTGATTCAGGTTACTCGACGACTGATGAGGAATATTTACAGAAAGTAGAAACCTACTTTATTAAAAAAATTGAACGATTTAAACCAAATATAGTAATTCATCTACTCGGACATGATACCGCTCGAGGCGACTATGGGTCACGTGGTTTGAGTAAAGAATTTTTCCTCGAATTAGTTCGAATGGTGAAAAAAAGTGTAGATGATATTTGTGATGGACGATACTTAATCAACACTCATGGAGGTTCCAATTTGGCAATTTGCGAATATATTCATCCGCGGATCATTCGCATCTTAGCCGAATAAACCTATTTTAACCTGTTAATAGGTTAATTCCTAAGATATTTAATATATTCTTTATAAATCTTCACTGGTATTACTTTAAGGGAGACCGCACTGATTTTAATCCAATAAAACAAAAATTAAGGTTTTCATTAATACTTAAATTCCCATTTAATGCTAGTTTATATAAAAAAAGATTAAAAACTAAAGTTAGAAATCGCCTTTTGAGGGAGTACTATGTCAATTAATTGGGAGAAAATCGAGAAAAAACCAACCAAAGGGATTAAAATCCAAGGAGCTCGGCTCTTAGAGCTTAGGGATCAAGTCGAGAAACGAGATGGAAAGATTTTAGAACTAAATGCAAAAATCGAATCATCATCCCGCGAATTACAAAATAAAATAGCGGAAAAAGATGCAGAACTCGAAAAATTGAATCGAGAAATAGAAAGTTATAATACCCAGCTTAATGAGCTACTCGGAGAACTTACATCAAAAGATGCTGAAATCGAGGATTTGAAGGAACAGATACCCAAAAAACCAGTGTACGCAAAGGCTGATACAGTTGTTAAGGGTGCAGGATGTCCCAAATGTGGTTGGACAACTTTAGAAGAATATAAAATTGTAGATGGAAAGAAGCAACTCATTCGGAAACATTGTCCAAATACATTTTGCCTGTGGACAAGTGCAGAAACCCCGACAGTTAAAATTGCGATGACTAAAGAGGCGCCTGATGAAGAGGTGCAACCAGCAAGGATATTCAAAGTCGTTAAAGGTGAGCTCGAGGAGACCCCTGTTTTAGAAAGTGCATTCGTGGCCATTCTTGCCGATCCTGAGCAAAATACCGTATGGATCTGGAAGGGTAAGTTTTCAGATAGATTTGAATACTCGGAAGCCACCAGGCACGCCGCGACTGCCAAGGCTAATCTTATGAAAAAAGCGAATGCACGCATCATTCGTGTTGATGAAGGCGAAGAACCAGAGAATTTTCCTATTAAAGGTCAAGCAATGGGCGAAGAACCGGAAAATTTCCCAAAAATAAACGAGTAACCAAATTCTCTTCTTTTTGTTTTCAAGGACCTAAATTCTAACCTTCTCACCATATAAAATGAATAGTATGTTTAAGTAATTTTTCTCATTAATAATAAAATCCAAACCTATTTATCTTAGAAATTAGTTATTTTACGTTAGGACTTCAGAGGGTTTCAAAATGAATAAAAGAAAATTTTTCGTTAGTATATTTTTTGTATTTTTAATTACTAATTTCGCTTGTTTCCCAGTACTAGCTGCAACAACCTACTTAGACTATGGACTTTTACCAATTACTGACGCAGAAAATGACGTAATAAGAGCAACTAGCATAGCAACGCCAACTGAGGGAACTCTTGTTGGTACCCATCCCGAGATAGACATCAAAAATGCTTTTTTACACCCTAACAATGAGGATATAATCCTTGAGCTTTATGGAGCTCCAATTCTAAATTCAAATTATAGTATAACCGTTTCCTTCAATACGGATTCTGATGACATAATGGAATACATGATTATGCTACTTTTTGGCGACTTTCTCTTGGTAAAGCTGATAACCCTCACGGAATATCAGTATTGGAATTCGATCCAGTCAAATTGGCAATCATCCCCAGTAAATCTGCCGTTTTCCATTAATGGGACTAACATAACCTTTGAAGGGGTAGGCATTGCAATTTCCGATCTAGCTTCTGTGGAGGTTGGAGTTATGACCCAATTCGAGGGTGAGACACCAAATTATATTTATACTGATATTGCTCCTGAAACGACACGTATCCCAGGTTTTACTATTATTCCCCTGATGTTCAGTATTATAGCTTTAGTGGCACTATCTTTTATCATCGGAAAACGAACTAAAGATATTTCTCCTGCATCTCTTCTGTAATCTTATTTTTTTGAATAATTTCTCTATATAAGTGGGCGCTTGGACGCGGTTTTCTTTCCAAGGTCTCATAATTTATCTCAATTAGTCCAAATCGCTTGTCAAATCCTTCTGCCCACTCGAAATTATCCATGAAGGACCAATGCAAATAGCCCCTTATATCTATGCCCTGTTGAATTGCGCGGTAAATTGCCTCCAAATGCTTGAGTAGGAATTTAGACCGCCGCTCATCTTGAGTCGTACAGATACCATTTTCAGTAATATAGACCGGTTTATTATACTTCTTCAGTTTGATTAATAGGTTATAAAGCCCTTCAGGATAGATCTCCCATCCCATATCATTTTTTTCCAAGGGCCCGGGAGTGCGATTTAAAGTGCCATCTTTTATTAAATTTCGAGTATAATAATTCACCCCAATGAAATCAGAAGAATCTTTTAAAAATGAGATCTCCTCATTTTTACCAAAGGGTTCGCCATTTATACCCGTGCTAATTCCATTTAAGAACCACCAATTAAATCGTTGATTCATTCGTTCAGCCTCCAGCTTATCTCGCTTTGAATTAGGATCCATCGATTCAAACGCTATTAAACTTTTAACAATCCCCACACTTGGACGCTTGCCCCCTTTCACCGTCTTATGAATTGCGTGGTAACTCTTCCCGTGGCTTTTCAAAAGATTTATAGCTACTTTTGCGAATGTAAGTAGGTCCCTCTTATGCGGTGGGTGTATTCCTATTAAATATCCAATAAGGGCCACGATCATCGGCTCATTTATAGTGTTCCAGAAGGGAATCAAATCACCTAATTGTTCAGCAACATGAGTCGTATAACGTTCAAATAAATCGATTATTTCAGGATTTTCCCAAGATCCCATTTTTTGGAGCCAAATAGGATTAGTAAAATGATGTAACGTGACCATGGGAGTAATATCGTTGTCAATCAATGTAGATAAGACATCTCTATAATGTTCTACCTCTTTCACATCAAATTTACCATTATCCGGCTCAATTCTACTCCATTCAATCGAGAACCGATAACATTGCTGCCCAAGTTCTTTCATTAACAGTATATCATCTCGATATCTATTATATTGATCACACGCTACTCCTGACACGGTGCCATCGGCGATATGCCCCCCTTCCTGTTCCCATGCCCACCAATGGTTGTTTTTATTATTCCCTTCAACTTGATGTGAGGAAGTCGCAGACCCCCATAAAAAGCCTTGTGGAAAGATTAACTCTTCATATTTTTTATTGCTTATGCTCTCCCCTTCCTTTCCGCAGGGATGAAATTAAAATAATTGTTTGGATTCGATTTTTTCACTCATCATCCTTTAAAGATTACTCCCGCTCTTCTTTAGCTTTTGATTTCTTCATATTTTGCTTTTTCTTCTTCTTCTCTCTCTTTGGCCCGGCGTTTTTGTTTCTCGGCTTCGACTTTTGCTTTAGCTTTTTCGAGTTTTTCTTTTTCCTGTAATTTAGCTAACCTCTTTTTCTCCGCTTTTTCCTCAGCAGTTCTTCTGAAAAGAGTTCCAAACCACCCTTTCACTTTTTTCAATCGAGGTGCTTGTAACGTGTAAGCGGAATACTTACGGACATCGGTCTTGCATACTTCACAATTCCAACGAGGTGCATCATATATGTAACCACATTTTGGACAAATTCGTTTTGATTCCATTGCCGGGATGCCTTTCCCTTCCTCAGGAGGGACTTTCTCTGGCCACCGTGGGGGCGTAACTTCCTCTTCGCGATAAAGTAGCTGCTCATTTTCAACGTTATCCACGCCATATGGGTACCTTAAGAAATTCCATGGAATATTTGCGAGGTAATCCGCACATGCCCGTCGAAATGGGGCAGGTACATCTGTGAAGAAATCCACAGTCCAATCAGATATTTCTTTTTTAGGGGGGTCCCTGATAACTACGAGTTCGTCTTCCACGGGCCGATAAACCTTCCTCGTCCAAAAAGCAAGGAGCGAGAAAAAATCTCTAACAGCCTTCTTTAATTTATCCCAAAAATAGGATAATAATTGTCTAACAGTTTTAATTTCTAAATATTTCTGGTATTCTTTCTTATGTAAAACATAATAAACTGGCGTGTGAAAATTCACCGAAAAATTCACGCCAATCAGTAAATCTTTCGATTTTGGAATTCTTGTCCAAATCTCCCGCCAGTGGTAATCTCCGACTAACCATTCTGCGATGCCAGTTTTTGCATTAACCCATACATCCATGCGTTCAATATCCTCATGGTAGATTTGACTGGATGAAACGGTGAATTCTCCGGGAAATTCATAGGCGTAGCGAAAGACCCAATAAGCTTTGTCGTCTAACCACACGGGCTCATCTTCTGGGTCCTTAAAAACTTTGATATCTTTGTGATAGAAGTAGGTATTGAAGTTCTGTACACCTAATACCTGAATACTCGATATCCCTACGATAGCGGTAACTGCCATCAAATAGATGAGGTTCGTATTCAGCATTAGAATAAAGGTGTCTAGATTGGCAGTGCTCACGGCAATCAAGGCTCCTTGAATGAGATAGGAAACGAACCAAGCCGCAAGAAAAACACCAACAAACATTCCAATATAGGCAATCGAGAACTCAGGATGATCTTCAAGGACCTTTGTCATCCGTTTTGAAATGTACAAATAGAATAGTATCAGCAAGCCAACGGTTAGTCCCGCTGAAATTGCAGCAATGATCACCGGCCAAGTGATAGCAGGAAGACCTGCAATCGTGAATATCAACGATATTATGAAATAGGCTACAACGCCTCCAGAAATGATTAATAAGATTGGTCGTAACAATTTGGCTAATTGTGCTTTTAAAGCATAACCTAATAAATTCCATTTTGGTTGAAATTGTTCCCGTAACTTATTTGGATTTTTAAATCTCCCTATCTTTTCCCTTTCCGCAAACTTCTCAAGATAGACTTCGACCTCATTCTCATCAATAATATTCAATCGAATTTCATGTTTTGGACGAAACCCCATCTTTACGTCCATTCTGTTATAGAACACGACTTTATCTCCCCGCGTTTCATATTCCATGAAGGCATTCTTCCCCAAAAGCATCATTATTGAAAGGCGATCTCGATAGACATAGGCCGCATCGATGGGCGTCGTGAGCGTGATAGGTGGTTTAGTGTATTGTTTATATTTTCCAAGCAAACCGAACAATCCACCGAATATACATCCCATGAGCAGCAAAAGTTCGATTACTCCCGCCTTTGGATGGGCTACAGACCATATTACCCATTCCAGGTTAAATTCCGAATTCGTTAATCCCCACACGCAAAATGCAATGAAAGGAACTAAACTGAAATTCAGGAAAAAGCTCGCCCAGAACCGCTTGGAAAGATATCCTATCACTGCCGTATTCACGATTACAAACAAGACTGGAATGATAAGTCCCCCGTTTTGCAGCGGGAGCGCGGCGGGAGTGGCATACATCACGCTTCCAAAGATCACCGTTCCTATGATAACCGCTCCCGTATAGAAAAAGACTAAATTTCGGTGCTCAATCTCCCCTAATGATTCAATAACAATCTTGTGAATTGCAAATTGGGTGATTATTATGGCGGCAATCCCCAGGAAAATGAGCGTGTAGATAACATGCCACTCTAATTTTAAACTCCCGGCAATCGCCAACCCTACGTAATAACCTCCAAACGCAATCCCGATGAGTGCGAGTCCCAACTTCGTACGACTAATGAAAATAATCATGAAAAAATAGACCGCGGGAAAAATGATCCATAATACTGGATTTTCAATTCCAGTCAAATTATATATCAATGTCGAAACAATCGCTAACGCAAATAAAGATCCAGCGAAAATAATGAAATATTTTTTGATGTTGTCTTTAATCGCCTCAAAAATGTCATTTAATGTCAAATCTCTTGCTCTCCTACTCTAACTTCAGTAAAAAAAATCTTTCCGAATTTATAATATCTAAAATTGAAGACCATATAAGTCTTCTTTATTTCATTAATTATATTGTCTTTCACGTGAACCGTGGCGGAAATAATAAAGCCTCAAAAAGTTAAAATCAATTTGTTAATTAATAAATAAAATCTAAAATTTTAAATTTTAATACAAGTTTTCAATTTTTTTACAGCTTGAATTCAATTGGACTAAAAATTGATGTTCTTGGAAAAACAATGTAACAAGCCCAACAGTAAAGGAAATTTATTCTTGATAGAGCCTCCTAACATAAAAAGCCTTCGATTATTAAAAAAGTTGGGATATCTAAAAATAGTTGGGCAAAAAGTTACTTAAATTAACTGCAGTACAATTAATTCGAGTTTGTGAATTTTACGCTTATCTCTTTTTCCATTTGTAAATTGTAGCGTGGTGGTGTTATCAAAAAAATGATCAGGAGTAGAAATTTTAAAGGGAGATGTATGATGAGCCATTATTGACCTAGCCACTTTATGATGTTCACCGCTAAGATGATATGATCGGGTTTAGCCATTCCGAAGGGCATTGATATTTTCATCAAACTCATCCGCAGAAACACGTTAGGGGACCCTATAGCCACCACTTTACCCGTTCCATATTGAACAGCGGCTAAAACCACGCAATTCGGAGGTGTCGTGTCTTCATCGGATATGGCAATTGCTTGGACCTCTCCTGCAATTTCTAAGGGTACACCCAAATAAATTAACTCGGAGATCCCTGCCACTATTGGATGGGGTGCGAATTTAGTAATGAGCGGAACGGATTGAACATGGCGCTCTTTTATAAATTTTGTTGTTTCTTTCATGTGGTTTTTTCCGGCTTCTATCGGTTCATGCTTGAAGGTAATTCCAAACTGTGGTGCCAAGCTATTTAACCGCTCCAAATCGTAAGATTTTCCTAGAGACGGCGAATAATTCACCCCACCTATTATAAATAAACCGCCACCTTCAGAAACAAAGTCTGTTAGAGATTGAATTTCCCCTGGACGGATGTCCTTCAGACCTAATCCAATGACTGCAATGTCATACCCTTTTAGATCGGGACCTGTAATGGACCCTTTCTTGAAACTTTTAAATCGGTGTCCATTCTCTTTTAACACCCTTTCAAAGTCCGAAAAAAGCTTAATTCCCCCTAGCCTACTTATCCGAAATTGCTCTCCGTGGTTCTCCATTACCAATATATTAGAAATGTCATTCATCCCCTCTGGAATTCATCATCTAAATAATAAAATACACGCCTCATCTCAACACTTCGCTTGAAATACTTCAATAAATCATTGTATAAAAAGATAGGTATTAACCACGCATTGAGATCAAATTACCAATTGATTTAAATTCTTAAACCTCACCCTAAAAAAATTACCATTTCATGCATTAACAGCATCATAGCACGACTTTCGAGGAAGATGTTCCCATACACTTTTTTAAAATATTAACTACCTTAAGCATTTGGGAAGCTAGACCCCGTAACATTAGAGCAGGTCATTGGTGTCCAAAGTGTGCAGACAAAATACGAGCAAAAAAATTAAGGGATCAGAAACATAAATAAAAAAATCTAAAACTTTTTTATTGATTCATAATTCAAACTCGAAATGCCTTACTCCATAACTATCCTCTTTTTTAAATTTAAAGCTACTTTCTTGCATGAGTTGCAATATTTTTCGATTTTCCAGAAAAACAGTGCCATGAACTTTTTTGATCTTCCGTTTAATTAAAATTTGGAGGAGAAAAAAAAGCAATTTTGTACCGAGCCCCCTCCCTTGCCAAGCGTCTGCTACCGCAACCGCGAGTTCTGCAGAATCAGGGGGTGGATCTAAAATGAATCGGGCTACTCCGATCATTTTTTCGTGTCCACCTTCTTCTAAAATCGCTACGATCGCGAAATTGTTCACGTAATCAACGTCAGTATATGTTTTAATCATTTCTGGAGTGGGTTCTCGATTACTTGTAAAAAATCGGTAATATTTACTCATGGAACTTAGCGAATTATAGAGTTCAACCCATATTTTCGCGTCTGACGGTTTAATTGGGCGTAAAAAAACTTTTGTCCCATCTCGTATCCGAACCCACTTTTCAAATTTTTTCGGATAAACTCCCAGTTCTGCTTTACTCATATTCCTCACATACACGTGTTTGTTTTAGTTTAAATAATTTAGCCACAGTATTTCTCTTCTTAGAAGAGGGAAATCCTCAAAAAGGTCAACACTAAACGTTCCATCACTAATTCACATTTATATATAGGACTGATAAATAACAGGAAAAGGTGAATTGATTATGGTAATAGAAAGTTTTTTTTTCTGGACAGATGAACAGAAGGAATTCGCGAAGGATGTTGATGCATTTGTAAATTCTCATGTCCAAGATTCAGAAGAGGCATATTGGGCAAAACGCTTTCCTTATAAAGTAATGGAAAAAGTCGCTGATAAAGGATATATGGGTGCAGGTGTCCCCAAGGAATACGGTGGGTTAGATCTAGGCGCCATTGGGTCTTGTATTGTGGCCGAAGGGCTTGGACGATTATATGCGGTTGGACACGTATTTGTGGTCTCAATGCTTGGAGGATTACACCAGCTACTTGTTTTTGGAACTGAATCACAAAAAAAGAAGTATCTCACACAAATTGCAGAAGGAAAAGTCATGGGGGCAGTTTGTATCACCGAACCCTTTGCAGGCTCAGATGCTGCAAATGTTTATACGACTGCAGAGAAAGATGGCGATAAATGGGTCATAAATGGAAAGAAACGGATGATTACTGCCGCAGGTGTTGCAGGACGGTATTTTGTCTATGTTAAAACTAGCGATGATCCCGAAGATCGACGTCAATATCGGCATATTACAGCTTTTGTGATAGATCGTGGCATTAAAGGCTTCACTCTAGAAAAAATTAATGCCCTTGTAGGATTCGATAACGTACCAAATGGTTATCTGGATTTCGACAATGTTGAGATTTCAGATGAACAGCGAGTAGGCGAAGTGGGTCAGGGTTGGCAAGTTATGATGTCAGGTCTTAACTTTGAGCGGCTCATCGGGGCTGCCGTCGTTGGCGGCGGGCTCGCTGATATTATTAAATTGACTAACCATTACATGGAACGCCGGGTTCAATTTCGAAGTCAAGTTAAACGCTTTACCAACCTACAATTTGATTTTGCAGATATCATAAAGAAATACTACATTTCACGACTCATCAGTTACTACTCTGCATATTTGTTAGACCACAATAAAGAGCTAAAACTTACAGAATTTGAGACTGGAACTTGGGCATCGATTGCTAAGATCTATAACACTGAATCAGCACGCGAAGTTGGTTTGGCTGCCGTCCAAATAACTGGCGGTGATGGCTTATGCCGCTTCTATCCCATCGAACGCTTAGTTAGAGAAGCTAAAATTGGCGAAATTGTGGCAGGCACTACTGAAGTTCAAAAAATGATTATTTACCGTATGTCCCTACAGAAACGGGGATTCTTAGATCTCAAACAACGATTCAAAATTCATCCAGAAATGGGTGTGCCTATTGCTACGTCGGAACCCTCTCCATGGGAGGGCAAAGATGTTAACGAGGAAAATATCTTAAAAATATTGGCTGAAGACTTCAAGTGCAATCCTGGTTTATACATGACCCCCGATGACATTAAAAACAATCTTAAAGGTAGTCGGAAGAAAATCCTGGAAGCTCTTGAAGAACTGGAAAAAAAGGACTTAATCGTCACTTTACGCCATCCAAAGAGCCAGAAACTTCTTCTTGCGAAAGCAAATTATGACGGACTACGGAAAGCCTATCCCAAGGAGTTCTACCGCTGGTTCCCCGATTGGGTCAAAGAAGACGAATTCATGATGGAAATGACCAAATTCTAATCTTTCCTCTTTTTTTAAGAAAAAGTTAAAAAAAGTATTAGGGTGGCTTTGCGTCCTTCCGCGATTCGGTTGCCGGTTTCCCTTCAATTCCCCAATGAGACTTGGGAATTTCATGAATAATGACTTCAACGGCGTGACGCGGGATGCCTAAATTTACGAAGACCTCAGTAATACCACCAATAACCTTTGGAATGTTTCCTTCTGAAAATCCCTTCCATAAATGGACATGAACAACAGGCATTTAAATCTCCTTTTTGTTTTTAATATTCAATACTAATTCGTCATTAAAAATTCTAATAAAAATATATATGTTGTGAATTTGATATTTACTTCCTAACGTATGAAGTGGTTTGAAAATGACTGAAGAAGAAACTTATCTCTTTTGAAAAGAAAGGTGTGGAATAATATGGTTAAACAGGAAGCGACCGTGGAGAAAGATGTGGACACCGCGTGGGATATAGCAATGAGATATTTTGATAGGAACGATTATAAAGTCAAGAGTCAGACTCCCAAGAAGCAATTAATGGTAGAAAAAGGCAGCAAGGCGAAGTCTATTTTTTCAGGCGGATTGCCGGGGGGCGGGTTTGATTTGGATTATCGGACAATTACAGTAAATTTCACACCAGTAGGGGCAAATTCGACACGCCTGCTAATTAATGCAAAATTTACATGGATCACCGCTGGGAAAGCTGGGCGAAAATCCTACCTCAAGAGTGAGATCGAGTGGTTATTGAAAGATTTTGATGAAGAATATCAGGAAGAGTTCAAGAAAAAACAAGAAGGACGTGCTGAAGTTCAAGAAAAACTTCAAAGCTGGGCAGTAAAACCTATCCGAATCATAACGGGACATGGACCCTCTATATTAAGCTGTGCCTTTTCACCGGATGGCACTCAAGCACTCTCCGCGTCATACAATGGAACTTTAAGGCTGTGGGATGTAAAAACAGGTACCTATTTTAGAATTTTCAAAGGTCATAAAAAACCCGTTACTAGTTGTGCATTTTCTTCGGACGGAACACGCATCGTATCTGCTTCTAAGGACAAGTTAGTGATCTTGTGGGATGTAAAGAGTGGAAAGAGACTTAAAGTCTTTAAGGGGCACGTGGATGATGTGAATAAATGCAGATTTTCTCCCGATGATACGCGAATCATATCTTGTAGTGATGATAAAACTCTTATACTTTGGGACGTCGAAAGTGGGAAGAGGATTTCAACGCTAGAAGGGCATAATTACCGAGTTAAAGATTGCGTGTTTTCCACGGATGGTTCATCAATTTTATCAGCATCAACGGAAAACACGTTAAGACTATGGGATGCACAGACTGGAAAGTTAATCAAAACTTTCAACATAGAAGAGAGAGAAGGTCTTTATATTGAAGATCAACTATCGTGCACCATTTCGCCTGATGGCGCAACCGTTGTGGGAGGTAGTTCAAAAAATAACATTAGATTTTGGGATGTTGCAACAGGTCAATTAAAAAAAATAATAGAGGCAGAGGTAGGTGTAGTTGAAGGTGAATCGGAATGGACTTACGCTTGTACATTTTCCAATGATGGATCTTTACTATTTGCCTGCTTTGGTAATGGAGTAATTCGAGTGTGGGATGCTCGGACTCATGATGGAATTAAAGTAATGAAGATCTCAGGATTTTTACGGGATTTTGCACTTTCTCCCGATGGATCACTCCTTCTATGTGGAGGTGGAGGGGAAGGCGATGATCAAGGGGTGGCACGGATGTCGATCATAGCTCTAGACTTGAAAAGGAACGTTTGTTCAGAATGTGGAAGAACATTAATTGCAAGTGATAAATTTTGCCCCTCCTGTGGTAACAAGGTGTAATGATAATAATCCGCCTACATAAAGCCATTTAGCAATTATTACTTCCTTTCAAAATATTTTAATGATCATTTATCCTTCTTATAATAAGTGATTTACAATGAGTGAAGAGAACGCTGATAAATATTACAGGAAAATTCGTGACACCCTTTTCATGCCGAAGGCGAAAGAAAGCTTGAAGTTATTAGAATTTTGGTTTTCCCCCGAAGAAGCCCAAATCCTTTCTAAATTCAATTCACCGATGTTGGATTCCTACTCAATTGAAAAAATGGCCAAAAAAGTGAAATTTTCCGAGGATAAAGTTCAGGAAATCTTTACACGTTTAGAAAAGAAGGGGCTCCTCTTTAATTATATCAATAAAAAAGATAATAATAAGTTGTATTATGCCCTTCCACCACTTTTTCCAGGACTATTCGAGTGGTTTTTTGCTAGCAAATACGTCAATCTGGATGAGAAGCGGGAGGGTGCGAAAATTTTTCATCAAGTTGAAGCCGAAGTTTTTCCCGCCTTTGCGTCTAATTACGAGATTTCGCGCGTAATTCCTGCAATAAATGGTGAAAAAGTTATCGAATTAGATCAACAAGTCGATGTAGGCAAGTCCCAAATCCTCTTATTTGAAGATGTGGAAAAAATTCTCGATAATTCCTGGTCCATTGCAGTGATGCCGTGTCCTTGCCGCATCTATCACGGGATTATTGGTGACGGATGCGATCGCCCAATTGATGTTTGCCTTAACCTCAATAGCGTTGCAGAATACGTGGATCGCGTTGGCATTGGGTGGAAGGTTAGCAAGGAAGAAGCCATCGAAATCCTCAAAAAAGCAGAAAAAGCAGGCCTAGTACACATTGCTAATAATCAATCAGATAAGCATTCTTTCATCTGTAACTGCTGCCCCGACTGCTGCGGCTTCTTATCGCTCTATAACAAGTTCAAATACCTGAAAGGGGCGGTCGCGAAGTCCAATTTCGAGCCACGTATCGATGATTCTCTCTGCATTCGATGCAAGAAATGCATAAAAATTTGCCCAGTGGATGCCATTTTCATTCAATACGGAGCTACAGAAGACCTCTCCGATGCGAAAATTGTCATCCGGAAAGATATCTGCATCGGGTGCGGGCTCTGCGCTTCCAATTGTCAAAAGGATGCAATTAGCCTAGTGAAAGTGCGGGATGATTCCGACCTGGAAAATCAGCTATGGGCCGCGGCAATGCGAAATCGGCAAGAGAAGCTCTATTGATTCCAATTTTTTAATTCAAATTGAGGTAATCGTGCAAGTTTTAAACAGTTAATGGGATGTACTTAATGAATAAATTACTAAAAATAGTTCTATTCATTCTTTTTACGTTCGTGTTTATCGCACTTTTTGGATTGGGAGCTTACGGTATTATTGATGATTTTCCAGACCTAGAAACTATTCCAACGCTTTTTAACAGTTTTTTGATCCTTCTTGGATTTATTTTTTATACCACTTTGCTTAAATTAATTTTAAAATACTCGAGATCACAAATTCTGAATATTTATGCCTATTTGTTAGGGACTATTTTTGCTGTTGCGTTTTTAT
Source organism: Candidatus Helarchaeota archaeon (assembly GCA_013375455.1). The sequence continues at coordinate 36,494 of JABXJT010000014.1, forward strand.
TAGGCTATTTTCTCTTTCATGAGATTTATGCGTTGATTCTTTATTCTATCTGGGTTTGCGTGGCACTCGTTGGAATTAGCGCGGTATTACTCGTAGTGGCGTATTTTCTAGCTACAAAAGAAAATTTTGGTCTGGGAACTCTATTTTTGATGTTTGGAGTCGTGCTATGCTTCATTGGAATTGTCTCACTAGTGGCGGGGAGGTTTTTAATTTAATGATACTTATCAAAATTCGTAAGTATTTGAAAAAATTTTCCAGAAACCATTCAAAATTATTATTTCTTATCATCATCCTCAGTTTCATTTTGTTTTCTTTGATGACTCAAAAAAACTTCCCTCTGATTGAAGACGATATGCCCATTGAAACCACGCAGGGGACGGACCCTCCTTGGGGCGTTCATCAAACTCTTAAAAACGACGCCCGCTTCTCCAAAGTGATTTCGTGGTATACAAATGGGGAGGCTCAATCCCACGCGAAATATGATACCGATCAATCGAATTTGAGCCAACTTGCCCAAGGATTTGAATATTTCATAGATACTTACTATTTCCATTATGTCGAATTAAAGAATTTAACTCCCGATACAGTGTACTATTTTCAATGCGGGTCAAACTCTACAGGGTGGAGCAAAATCCATCAATTTCAGACCGCACCTGCCCTCCCCAGTAGAGGCATTCATTTTGGGGTGTATGGTGATTGCCGGTCAAATAGGGAACGTAGGCGCGCCGTGAATGATTTAATCATCAATAATGGCACGTATTTCGGCACCTCTCCCGAATTTCTCCTTCAGAACGGGGACCTCGTTTATAGCGGGGATGACATGGAACTGTGGCGAAATTATGCGCTCGATGTAGAAAATGTCAGTGCCAATATAACCATAATGCCAATCCAAGGCAATCACGAATTTGGTGATTTTAGGCAATCGTACTATAAAGAAAATTTTGTTTTGCCAGAGAATGGAAATGAGGAGTGGTACTATTCTTTTAGCTGGGGCCTCGCCCATTTTACGGCCTTGGATTCAGAAAGCCACGGCATTTCGCCCTATCAGGCCCAAGATCTCAATTGGATCAAAGAAGATCTTGAATTAGCCGAGAACGATCCCACGATTTTATGGAAATTCGTTTATTTTCATCAAGCCGTATTTGCTTCAGCATCCCATAAAGAGCGCTTGGATATAAAATCTCACTGGAGCCCCCTCTTTGAACAGTACGGCGTGGATATCGTTTTCACTGGTCATAACCATTTCTATGAGCGCAGTTTTCCCGTCAATTACATGAATCAATACAATGCCACGGGCGATCCAGACTATTTTGATCCCGAGTATCCCATCTACATAGTTACGGCGGCAGCTGGCATGGGCGATGAAAACGAAGTGAAAACCCGGGATAATGCCTATTCGGCTGTGTTTAATGGGAGTAGCCACTGGTGCGACTTTAATATAACCCTGGATTTCACCACCAACACGACCCGGCTGGAACTGCGCGTGATCGGCATTAACAATGCGGGAACTGAAAATTATTTCATAGATGCAATTAACATCACAAAGCCCATTCCCACCGCTTGGTTTACTGCCACGACCCCCGCGGACTACAATCATCCCGTGACCTATAAACGCATTTACATCACGATCTCCATTGTTACTTCGCTGGCTGGCTTGGCTATCGTTGTTACGTTGATTATCAAGCGGCGATTAAAACATCTGAAGTCTTGAATTCCAAATACGCTATATTGATTCCATTATCCCACTCTTCTGTAATAAAGCGGGCTAATCTTAGACTAGTTAGAAAGTAAAACATAAAAAGAAAAGAGAAGGAGTTTTTGCTCTCACCATAACTTTGGAAAAAATCGCCAAGAGCGCTTCATGTACTGCTCATATTCGTCTCCGAACCGCTCTATAAGCCACCGTTCCTCTGCCAAAGATGTTTTAATCATTACGTACAATGGATATATATAAAGTAACAGACCAAACCACGTCTGAAACATCAAAACTAACCCAAAGGAGAATATAATGCTGCCGCTGTACAGGGGATGGCGCCAGCGACTGAAGATCCCCGTGTGTGCAAAGCCATCACTAATCCTCGCTGGACTCCATAATTCTGAGAACCGTTCGCCTATAGCAAGGCGACCCGTAAGATAAATAATGTATCCTATTATATAGAGACAAATGCCGATTATCTGCAACGTTATTAAAAGTCTCGAGGAGGTTATTAGAAAGGCTAATGATGACCAATCCATTAAAAGATGATACACATCGAAAACCAAGAAAAAAGGTGCTAAAAATCCAAAAATCGTGCTAAAAGCTATGAGAAGACTCATTGTAAGAATCCTTTCTGTTTTATTTTTTAAAGGTGATTTTCCAGTTGCTAGTTTTTCTGCTTTCTTCCTATAATATCTTTTGACTGCTGCTCCTGGAAACAAAGAGGCAAATAATACCACCGCAATAACTATCTCCATCGTCGTTATCATTCTAATCCCTTTTTTTACTTATATTCAGGTTTTTCAAAAAAAAGTTGGAGTGTTTCAACTATTTAATCTACATAAATAAACATATTTTTAAGTCCGACACATATGTCTTTTATGCGAACATAAAAAAAATTTGCCCTTTATATTCAAAATTATAATAGTTTACTTATAAATAACTCGGTACCCATATTCACGCGCATCTGATACATCCTATTCTTCAAATGTTATCTATTTATTTACAAAAAGAATTGGATGGGTATCCGGATTATGTCAAAAAGACGCGGTATCGCCTCATACCCGGAATATGGTGATGAATCCAAGTAAAGGAAAAAGGTAAATGTCCAATGAGGAAAGTCAAGATAAGCTGATTTTCGCCGCTTATTGCTATATTTTCAATTTGCCATCGAGAAATTGTTGGAATACTCCCTTATTGAAGGGCTCATATTTTTTTATGGACGCATTCCAGAAATAGAGCGGATCTTTTACCAGTTCAAGGTCATACCCTTCCTTCTTCAAATTGAATTTCTTCACCTTGAGCGTACCACCAGTCAATTCGAGCTCATCACAGATTCGAATGAAAACAGGAATGGAATAATTGGGTAATACATCGCGGACAAATTGAGAAAAATCGCCGAGTTCAAACTGTAGAGTTGGATCTAGCTTGATTGCGGCCATCCCGGCTCTTCCTTCCGCGTTAGGAATTATCACTCCAAAGACAGTAGATGTTAATATAGAGGGGTACGAATTTATAATCGATTCCACCTCGAGCGTGGAAACATTTTCACTCTTCCATCGAAAGGTATCCCCAGTTCTATCGTAGAAAGACAACCAACCCCCCTCGTGAAGCATGATTAAATCACCGCTGTTAAAATAACAATCATTTTTTCTAAACACATCAAAAAGTAACTTCTTTTTGGTTTTCTTCTGATCTTTATAAGCGGCAAAGAAATCCTTTGCATCCAGTTTAATTAACGCCATCCCGACATCGCCGTCCGCCTTGCATTTGACGTAAAACCCTCTCTCGTTTTTGTAAAACTCCTCCGTTTCGGGATCGACTTTTGCTAAAACAATCCCCGGCATATTGTATTTTCCGATATAACCCGGAATCTCATCCACGTTGACAAACGCTCTGTGACTTTCCGTACTTCCATAGTATTCATATACGTGTTCGACTTGAAAACGAGCCCGAAATTTTTCCCAAATTTCTTTTCTGAGGCCTAATCCTACCATAACTCTTAACGAATGGTTCTTTTCAAATTCAGATGGGGGTCGATTGAGGAGGTAACGGGGCATTTCTCCTACATAAGCGGTATAAGTCACTTTATATTTCTTTACGTCCTTCCAAAATTCCGATGCAGAAAATCGCTTCGCCACCACTGCCGCTGCACCTGAGGTAACCGCAGCCATCCAGCTTTGCCCTACCGCCAGGTTGTGGTACAGTGGTGTTGCAATATAGACCACATCCTCAGGAGTTAATTCCGCTATTGCTTTACCCAAGTATAATCCTTGAGTGAACAGTTTTTTTTGAACCATTTTTATGGCTTTGGGTAAGCCAGTTGTACCAGACGTAAAAATATAATACGCTATTTGCTCTAGATTCGAATTGGAGGTGGTGGAGGGATTAACGCCCGAGATCGATTTCAATTCAGCCGATAATTCTCTAAAATCATGGGGTATACCTTCTTCATTATTAATAACAAAAATTTGGCTATTTTTGTAATGAAGCTCTTCAACGATTTCAAAAAATGATGGCAAACTTTCCCCTCCAACAATAACAAATTTTGGCTCGACCCTATTAAATGAATGGATTAACGCTTGCTTTTTCTGATTATAGTTAATTAACCCCGTAATGCCCTGTATTTTATTAATTCCAGTTGTTACCTGTAAAAATTCGGGCCTATTCCTCAACATTAACGCGATGGATTCCTCTGGATTTAGACCTAACTTTAAGAAATAATTCGCAATTTTATTACATGCTTCATTAAACGCTTGCCAAGTCCAAGACTCATCCTGAAAATATACTGCTGCATGGTTCGGAATCTCCACGGCGTTCCGTTCAACGCGGGTGCCAACGCTTTGGTTCGGATTTTTATTGAGTTCATCAACATCCTTCATGAACCGTTTCAAAAATTCGGCTTCCTTTTGAGAAAATTTAACCATCGTCTCTCAACCAGATTATTAAGTTCAAGAACCATGAAATTATGAATAATATTTTTCTACTAACTTATAACATTAGATTTACTTTCGTTGTCAAATCAAGTTAAAAATGTATTTATATTGAATATTACAAAATAATAGACGATAATTAATTGGATTACATTCTTTTTTCTTTAAGAAGGGAGCAGCATGAAACGGATTCAGAAAGTATTACCAGTTTTGATGATTTTGGTATTAATTGGAGTCGGATGTGTGAAAATAACCCAGCCAGAGACCTCAATACGGGTGCTTGAACCAAAGATCGAGTTGACTGTAAAGTGGGATCCGCCTATTTCGATAAATAACAACACGCAACTTGCCAACGCGGCCAGCGCGGGGAACGGCACCGCGAGCAACCCGTACATCATCGAGAATTACTGGATCAACGCCAGCGGGACGGGAAATCCTGGTATCGAGATCCTGAACACCGATGCCTATTTCATTCTCAGATATTGTGCAGTCTTCAATTCTGATTCACCCTTGTATGCGGGCATACGAATACAAGGCTGCGATAATGGTCAAATCCTAAACAATACTGTTATGAATAGTCTCTATGGATTTTACGTTGCTGGTTCGAATAACGTGGTAGCAAATAATACCGCTTTTTATAATAATTACGATGGATTCTTTATTGGGGGAACCGGCAGCTGGACTAACGTCACTCACAACAACGCCAGTTATAATGGACTTATTATTGGCTCTGGCTTTTACTTTACGGGCCAAAATATTCATGTCACTAACAACGTCGCCATTAGCAATACAGATGATGGATTTTTAGTCGATATATCGCAAGGTCTCGTGTTAGAGAAGAATACCGCCATTAGTAATAATGATAATGGGATTGAACTCTTCAGTTCGAGCTGGATGAATATTTTTCGCGATAACATCCTCGATGGGAATGGAGATAGTGGAATTTTCTTCGAGCCAGATAACGGTAATCAATATAACAATTTCATCCATAATCTGATTACCTCTAATAACCAGTATGGAATATATATTTTAAGTGGTCCCCCCCCTCAAGGTCCCAAAAACAACTTTTTCTATCATAACTTACTTTGGGGGAATAGCCCTGATCACCTTTTTGATACTTCTCAGCCAAGTGATAATAATACGTTCTCTGAGAATATCTGGGGGCTTCCCGATGCCGATCGGGATCTCGATGGCTTGTTGAACAAGGATGAAGTGCCGAGTGGAACCGATGCATTCGATCCCGATACGGATGATGACGGGCTACCAGACGGCTGGGAGGTAGATAATTCGCTTTACCCCACCAATAGCGCGGATGGGTTGGCGGATCCCGACCTCGACCAAGTTCTAAACCTTTACGAGTACCGCAATGGAACGGATCCCCACGATCCCGATACGGATGATGATTCGATGCCGGATGGGTATGAAATTACCTATTCGCTGAATCCAACTTCCGACATCGACAATGGGACTGATTTGGATGGGGATGGACTGCCGAACCTCCAAGAATTCTACAATGGGATCAATCCTCGGAATAACGATACAGATGCGGATGGGCTCACCGATGGTGAGGAAGTGCGTGATTACGAAACGGACCCCAGCAAATGGGACACCGATGATGATTTACTGCCTGACAGGTGGGAGGTTACTAATTTCCTATCCCCCCTGAATCACTTAGATGCGTACGTGGATCTCGATGTTGATGGACTTTCGAACATCCAAGAATATCTATTGAATACTAGCATCTATAACTATGATTCCGATGCTGATGGGTATTCCGACGGGGTAGAGGTGGCTGCCGGCACGGATCCCCTAGATGAATATGATTTCCCTAGCCCACCTGCTCCAGAACCTGAAAGTATCCTGCTCGAACTCTCCATTCTCATCGGGTGCACCGCAATCGCGGTAGCCATCGTGGTCTACGGTCTCCTCCAACGGTCCCGCCCCATGGCACCCCCTCCCCCATCGCCCCCAAAGCAAGCACCCCCTGATCCAAAGAAGCCTGTCAAAGATTAAGGATATTTCAGGATATGATTTGCCTTCTTTTTTCCTAAAATTTGTTTAGTTTGATCAACTCTTCAATGAAGGGTTCTCAAAAAGTTTTACTACTTCGCAAAGACCATTCAAGAGCTAGTTTTATGCAACCGATGCTTCAAGACCTTTGTGAGCCACGCAGTTTCCTATTTAACCTGTCCGCACTGTAGCATAAAAGGAGAATTGGGGAAACATTTTAAGATAATGTGCAAGTGTTAGCGAAGTTTCAAAGATGTTTCATTTCATTACAAAAGGTTGTCTGATGACAGTTTTCATTTTGTCTGGTTTCGCGCGCCGCGGATCGCTAAGGTAGATCTCATGATGATACATTCCCCATTTTAGTCCATCAAATTTGCCACCTTGTGCTTCAATGAACTTGTGGATTTTTTCGATGTTTGCTGTTTCTTCCGAATAGGGTCCGATATGCATAATTTGTGCTGCAGTTCCTTCCTCATAGACTTCAAATCTTAATTTAGAAATTGCAGGGGGTAAGTCTGGTTTTTTTACTTTTACTGTTTTAATGGCATCCTCAAACATTTCCTTTGTTATAAAGTCAGGTTGCATCATTATGCTGAACCATTTCCACTGATCCTTATTTCCTTTTAGAAAATCCTCCATATCATCGCTCCACCATAGGGCTTCGGGTGGCATGACCACGTAGTCTTTCCCTTTTGCTTTGCTTGCAAATTTCAAAGTATATGCTACGGGGTAGAGAACTGCATATGTATCTTTGAATTCTTGGGATGTGTTTGGGTCTCCTTTCCCTTCAACCATCAGGTATTGTATTTTCGGAACTTCAACAAGCACCACCTCATCGGTGGGTGGCCGGTAAAGATGTTTCCACTTCTTCTTAAAATCAATTTTTGTAGGCATTATTATCACCTCTCATTTTTCTAAAAACTGCTGGCCGCAACTAGAGCATGTGTACGCGTAAAAAAGAATTCGTCCCCCACACTCCGGACATTGCCAGCGTTTATCTAGCTCCTTTAACCCTTGCTCCATGCCAAGGGTTTCAATTAACTTGAAATTCTCAGGAATTTCATGCCGATATGAGTATTTCTTATCATTAGGATGTGAGTTAATCAATTTTCTGTTGACTTCCTTACAGGGAAACTGTTCGCACTCCGAGCAAAACCTCAAATTTTTCTCTTTTAATGCACAAAGCCTGATCTTGCAGCCCCATTTGGATTTGCGTTTTTGTTGTTTTTCTGCCCTACACCCTTTACAAGTGTCCTTCAGATAGCTCCCGCAGGCAAAACATGGCACGCCACAAGGACTAATTCCATCAATATTCATTTCAGCCAATTATTTCACCATTTACATCCTAATGATTCTGATGAGTGAACTACTCGTGATGAGCAATTCATTCCTCTCAAGAGTCCTTTAAAGGTGTTTTGCCCTCCTTAATTTTTAAAAAAAAGAAGAGAAGAAGAAAGAATAATTTTTTAAGAAAAGAAGTAAGAATTATTTTACAAAAAACGAGAGGAATTGATGATTAAAGACGAATTCATTACTGGAATCATCTTTTCTCAATTTGATGAGAAAGTGGGACCAATAGCAGTTGCATGGATACCTCCTGAGTTGTCAAATGAGATTATGGATCGTATCAGTTTAAAATCTTTCAATATATTATCTGCAGAAGGAGGAAAAGTCCCACAATCTTTAGCCATCATTCCTTTCCCATCTCAAAACCTCAGAGGTCTAATTAAATCCCTAGAAATTAAAGACAAAACCCGCAGAGGAGGAGTTATAGATAGTACAATTATATTACTGTTCAATGAGGCGGAAGCGCTCCACTTCTACAGAAATATCAACCTTTACGAAGATTTATTCAATAAACAGGCCGAAAAAATGGTTAAACTAATCCAAACAGAGGTAAACAAGCAAAAAATTGAATCTGAATTGAAAAGCTTCTATTCAAAAGTTACTGATACAATTGTAGCTGCCTTTAAGAAAAAAGCAGAACCAAGGACGCCCAAAAAGAGCACGCTATTACTGTTCAACTTAGTGCGAAAAGACCTTGATAAGGCAGTGAATGCGCTAATTAAAGGCGATCCCGTCATCGTAACGGGCGACAAGCCTCTTGTAGAACTCATTGTTGACACGCTCACCATTTTCTGTACTGAATCAGAACCTCAAATAATCCATTGGACTGAGGAATTTGCTCCTGGAGATATAATCGGAGGACCAACATACCTCTCTGAAGTTTATGAATCAGGTTTGATCATAAATTTAAATAAGGGGAAAGTTTCTGGAGGGCCCTCTAATCTATTTTGTAAAAAGCTATTAAAACGCGCCCGACAATTTGATTCGAGTCATGGTGAGATTGCAATAAAAAAGAATCTTCAAAAAATCCATTCTGCTACCAAGGAACTCATCGAAATGATAACCCAACGTCTGGTTGTTCCTGCTTCTATTGATAAATTCATCGTGGATTTGGATACTGATGAACTTGAATTCATCAAAATTCTCGCGATATCCCAACATCCAGATATCGAAAAAAAGATAGACGCGACCGCTGCAGCTTGTCGGAAGAAGATGAGCAAAATTCTAAGCGGGTTTGAGAAGCAGAAATGGTAGACCGAGGTCATTATAATGGTTAATTTGAAAGAATACATTAAATCACATCTATTTTATCTTATTGGAATTGGGATCATCGCAGCATTATGCGTGGTTGTTCTTATTACAAAACCACATGCTTCAGCACCCGATATCTTAGATCCAACCATTGGTAATTTTTATAATCTAGTTACTTATGGACTCGGTCTAGACAGCACCGTGCTAATTTTAACTATAGGAGGATTCTTACTCTATCGCTGGATCAAAGGCGGCCGGGGTAATAAATCACTTCTCATTTGGGGTCTCGGATTTTTAGTCTATAGCATAACATTTATAGCACACATTTTCAGGGGTTGGGGATTCACTTGGGCAAATGAAAATACTTCGCCTGAATTCTTCTTCTTATGGCGCTTCGGAATGATCTTATGGGCTGGGGGCAGCTTATACGGGATTCTCCGAATATTAGTAGAGGATAAAAAGAAACAAATAATCCCTTCAATAGCAGTGATCGTAATCGGATTTAGCTGGTTTAGCTACGGGTTGTTTATAGTAAGAGATATTGAGTGGATGATGTATGGCTTTCTATTTGGGATTTGGGTACCCATTTGCTTCTCCATCAGCTATATTTTTCTACTCTACGGACGTAAATCGAACACGACTGGACCAAAGATACTATTTCTTGGCTATCTAGGCTTAACCATCACTTATATGGCATGGGCTCCTTGGCATTTTGGTGATGTGGTCTATTTCTATTTTTTCTGGTACTTTCTCTTCCTCCTCTCTCTCGTACCCATTCTGGTTGGCTTCATCCTACTTGCTAGGGAGTCTGAAGAAAAGTAATTTGTCGAAAACCTCATCAATTGCTCTATAAAACTTCGAAAATTCAAAGATCTAGTGAGGAATACTAATGTAAAACATATTTATAATATGAAAACCACAGTTGGTATTAATTGTGGAAAAAATCATTGCTTAGGAGATTGATGAATCCATGTCAGGAAAAGAGCCAGAAATGCCCAAATCGCATCTAATACATGTGTCAAGTGCAATTATAATGGTATCACTATTGATCATAGATTCACTTCTTAACATTACCACGTGGATTTTGGAGTTCATCCCTTGGTATATTAACTTAGCTTTATGTGTATTTTTCCTAGTTTTTGCAATGCTTTTCATACTGAGATCCCATAAAGCGCTGTTTGGTGGCTATTTCAAATCAGTAAGTGAGCCCTCTACTCTAATAACCGATGGGATCTTCGCACAAGTCCGCCACCCCATGTACGTGGGGATCATTTTAATCCACCTCTCCTTCGTCCTTCTGGTAGGCTCCCTCATTGGATTCGGGGTGTGGATTGCCATCATCATACTCTATAATTGGCTGGCGAATTATGAAGAAGACTATCTCGACGAGCTGTATGGCGAACAATACCAGGACTACAAAAAGCATGCCCGGAAATGGTTGCCAGGATAAAACTTCAATTTAATTTTTTTAAATGGATTAAAACTTTTTCCTGTAATAATTTTGTGGTAGCAAAGCCATTTTTATAGAATTAAGATGAGATTATCGTAAGTTATTAATTAGATAATTGTACGGGGTAGGAATCATGAATAAACGTTTGCTCGTAAAGCTTGGTGCAACTTGTGTAGGCATGATGATGCTCATTTTTCTTTTAATCACACCAATTGGAATTTTACCAGGACTTGGACGAATTTTATCCCCTATAGGTGGCGTCTGGAATGGGCCGAATCAGGCCGAATATCCAGAGATGCAAACAATAAGTGGGACGGGTTATAGCGGGAAGGTGTACAGAGATGAGCTGGGAATCCCGCACATTTTCGCCCCGAATTATAAGGATTGGGCGTTTATAATGGGGTATCTTCAAGCGAGGGATCGGATGTTTGCAATGGACATACAGAGGCGCGCAATTGAAGGTCGCGTGGCAGAGGTAATGGGGCCAGGTGATTACCTAGAGATGGATAAGTTCTATAGATTAATGGGATTCTCACGCAGTGCGGAAGAATTATGGAATAAAATGGTTGAAGATGCGCCCTCAGACCCTGAAATACGAATGGCAATAGAAGGATTGCAAGCATATTGTGCAGGCATAAATAAATACATTGATGAGAGCATGCCAAATGATCTCCCATTCGAATACATATTGTTGGGCATGCAACCAGAATATTGGACGGTATTGGATGTATTAACTTTCGTGAAATTCGAATCGTTTTCGCTAGGTTTCACTGAATTTGATATTGAAATGACTCTACTAAGAGATACAATGGGGGATGCAGTAGTTCGCGAATTGGTTCCATATGAACCCTTCCCCTTTGAAAAAATGGTAGTTCCAAATTTCGTCGATAATACCTCAGGTGGCTCTCCTAAAATGAAGGGGCCTGAAATGATAACAAGTGGGGGATTTGGCCAGAGTAGCCTATCAAATATCCCAGAATTGCGCGATGGCTTAGCAGGTATTGCCAATTTATTTCAGAAGTTTGATGTCTTTGGTTTGAAGGACCAGTTATTCCAAGCCTGCTCTAATAATTGGGTAATAAATGGGAGCCTGTCATACTCTGGGAAGCCCATATTATGTAACGACCCACATCTCCAGTTATTATTGCCGGCGGTCTTGTGGGAATTTCATTACGTGAATACATCAGTTGGCTCGGATGATGCCCTTTATGGAGTTTCTTTCCCAGGTACTCTTGGCACGATAATGGGCCATACCGCTTACGCAGCGTGGGGGATGACCAATGCATTTTGCGATCAAGGGGACTATTATTTTGAAAAATTATCTCCCGATGGCACGAAATATTATTTCAATAATACAGAACGCCCAATTGAAACCGTTACAGAGGTGATAAAAGTGAAAGGTCAACCGGATTATCACTACACTATCAAGCTCACGCGGCATAATTGGACTGCACAAGATGACTTCCAGTGCCCGTTAATTAATTCAACAGAATTCGGATATCCTGGAAACATAAATCTTTCAGTGAAATGGGCTGGATATGCCCCAGACTACGGGGTAATTAAGGGGTTTGCCAGGTTAAGTCAAGTAAAGAACATATCTGATTTTCTCGAAGCAATGGAAGTTTACACTGACCCCGGAATCAATTACGTGTTCGCTGACGTCTATGGAAACATCGCGATCTATCCAAAGGGGAAATATCCCGTGAGGAATGTAACGGGAATTGTCAAGGAAGGTAGATATATCTTGAATGGGAGCAATGGGGAGGACGAATGGACGGGCTACATTCCGTTTGATTGGATACCCCATAAGATAAATCCACCAAATCAGATGTATTTAGCGTCTGCAAATCAACGAACAGTAAATACAACGGAATATACGAGATATTATACATCATACATCTTTGCCAGTTCTTACCGAAGCAGGCGAATCAATCAGATATTAGAAAATGAATCGTATTATCATAATACATTTGGCACGAATATTACAATAGAAAGGATGAAACAAATTCAAACGGATTATTACGATATCGCGGCGGAAATCTTTGTTCCCCTTCTACTTGAAGCCTTTAATAACACCCATCCTGCTGGTGTTCCTGCTTCGGGTGAAACTGAATTATTAAACAAGTCAGTTGAAGCCCTGAAAACTTGGAATGCAAGCAATGCCCGGTGGATAATGGATAAGGATCTCATCGCTCCAACCATTTTCGATACCTGGTTCGATAAGTACAAAAACTTCACCTTTACTGATGAATTTGAGGATGCAAATCTCACCCTCGGAGGACGGTTATATTATCAATTAACTGATTTCCTTGAAAATATCACGCGATACAATCAAAGTTCCAGATGGTTTGACAACGTTTCCACCACAGGAATTACTGAAAATGCTTCAAACATCATGCTTTTAGCATTAAATGAAACCATTCGAGTATTAAGTCAGAATTATACAGATATCGCTGATTGGATTTGGGGCAATTTCCACGTCATGGATATCCGCTATCTAGAAGGTCTTTTACCCGCCTTCAATTACCCTCAATATCCGTGTTCAGGCAGTTCAAGAACGATTAACGTGGCAGGGGGGCGTCAGGTCCATGGAGGACCAGTCCTTCGGATGATCGTGGATTTGGAAAAGTTATCGACCCAGAATCTTTACAGCGGATATGCGACCATTCCGGGTGGCCAATCCGGGAATCCATTGAGCTCTCACTATGATGATAACTATCAATACTGGAAGAATAATGAATACCATCAAATTCTATTCCCTCGAAACATTAGCGCATATCCGGTAAATGAAATATATTCAACCGTGATTTTCAACTAGTGGAGGTATGAAAATGAGTAAATTTCCTGCCATAAAAAACTTTTTTTATTCTGAAAGATGGGTCGTTGGATTAATCGCTGCATTGGGGCTTGCCTTTTTATTAGAACTAACAGGCGTGTATTTACTAATGCTATTAGCTGGTGGTATTGCGGGATTCTTCGTGAAGAAGGGCTGGCTTAGTTTTATCATCGGATTCGTAGGCGTGGCTCTAGCTTGGGGAATCTATTTCATCTACTTTGCTTTCCTCGGCCCACTCGGCGAGTTCTTTCAATTAATTGGGTCAATAATTGGCATATCAGGCGCCATATTAATGATAATTTCCCTTATAATGGGGGGATTAATGGGTGGCATCGGTGCATTAGTCGGAGCTTATTCGACCCAACTGATATTGGGCGAAAAATACATTAAAAAGTCACAAAAGAACAAGTAAATTCCTCAGCGCTTCTTAGAATCCTTCACGTATTTGAGGACATTGAGAAGTATTTGGTTAGATTCAGCATATTTCTCCAATTTGAACATTCCTGTAAAATTCCAAAAGACAAAATGCCTACAACCCGCGCGATAGTAGTCTTCCAATGCCTTGATTACATCCTCTTCAGTACCGTGTAAATAAAATTTTTCAATGACCTTTAACGGAATGTTATTCATTGCCTCAATCGTTTCTTCACGCTTTAATTTAATTGGAATGTAATCCGTTAGAGGATTAACGTGTTCTTTTTCTAAAATTTCACACAAGGGGTGTTCGCACCCTTCCTCGGTAAAAAGTGAATCGAATGCAGTAAGTACCCAAGCCTTGCCTAATGGAGTCGTCATGATATCGTGGCTTACATTATGATCATTCGATAAGACTGCATAAAAATAAATGGCAGGTGTTATTCGCGCTGGATCTCGTCCGTGTTTTTTCGCACTTTCCTTTATTATTTTTAATTTTTCCTTGTAGTCAGGTAATGGTAAACTAATAGGGAGCCACCCATCCGCCAATTCACCCGTTAAATTGAGCATGCGGGGTCCATGCGCACCTAACCATATCGGTGGGGTCTTTCCCTTGATGTACGGTTCAATACCTAGAATCGCATCTTTCAATTTCCAAAATTTCCCGTCATAATCAATTTTTTGATAGGGGTTCTCGAGAAATAATTTAATTATTCGTAGATTCTCCTCTAATCTTGAGACAGGTTTATCGTAACTGAGCCCATACGGGATAATATTTTCTGCTTCACCAGCTCCCATTCCAAAGATGACCCGTCCCTTAGAAATATGGTCGAGCGTAAGCATTGATTGAGCCACTAGAACGGGATGACGGCGAATCGTTTCGGTGACAGCAATCCCCATTTGAATATGCTCTGTCACGGCTGCATGAGCCGCGATGAGTGAAAAAGTTTCAAGATAGGTGTGAGGAGTGGGTTGAAAATTAGCTAAAGGTATTAAATCAGGGGTCCAAATGGCATCTGGTATCCATCCCATGAAATGGTCCACGTACCACATTGAGTCATATTGAAGCTCATCAAGTTTTTTCGCTATCTTTATGCTTTTATCTGCTGGTGGAACAATTTGGGCCGGCACCCCAATCTTCATATCTGAAACATCCAATTTGACCACAATTCCAAGATTGATTTTGTAAATCGTTCTATAAGTTACAATTTTTAATAACTTTTTTAAATCGTAAGTAAAATAATCACAATCAATTGATATGAGGAATGTGAAAAGATGCCTGAATTGAAGGAAGCTGTGGTCGTTGATGCCATCCGGACTCCTATGGGGCGTTCTGGGTGGAAGGCAGCCACGAAAAAAGGACAATTTTATTATACCACAGGCCATGAATTGTGTTCTCAAACACTTTCAACATTGGTCGAGCGCGTTCAAAAAAAGGCTCCAGATTTTGAGCCGAAAATGATTGAAGATGTGTGTTGGTCAGTTTCAGCCCAATTCGGGGAACAGGGTGGGAATTTAGGCCGGATAGCTGTCATTGTAGCAGGTTTACCAGATGAAATCGCTGGATGGACGGTAGATCGGTATTGCAACGCGGGGCTTCAGGCTATAAATTCGCAAGCAATGGCAATTATGACAGGTTGCGGTGATATTATGGTTGCTGGCGGGCAAGAATTCATGTCAAAATATCCTCTCGGGTCCTCCATTTTGGCAATCCATGGAGATCCAAAAGTTCGCCGAAAAACCGTATTCCACAAAACGTTTATAAAGCGCACCGTTACTATGGGCATGGCTGCTGAGTCGATTGCAGAGAAATGGCAGCTTGCGCGGGAAGATCTGGACGATTTTGGAGCTTGGTCACATCGCAAGGCTGTTAAAGCAATGCGCGATGAAGAATGGTATAAAAAGCGGATTTGCCCAATTGAAGTGTTTGATTATGATCCTGCGACGGACAAACCGCTACGAGATGAAAACGGTAAAAAAAAGAAAAAATTGCTTACGAAGGATGAAACCCCTCGGGCAGTTTATCTCGATGACCCCGAGAAGGCGATGACAAAAATAAGAAGCTTGAAACCCCGATTTAAAAAGGATGGTGTGGTGACAGCGGGCAACTCCTCCGCAATTTCAGATGGGGCTTCGGCAGTCATGTTAATGTCACGAGAAAAAGCAGAAAAATTAGGTCTCAAACCTATGGCAGTGATCAGAACTATGGGCGTTGCTGGTTCCGATCCAGTATTGATGCTCGAAGGACCCATTCCCGCACAAGAAAAAGCCTTAGCTCGCGCTGGCATGGGAATGGAAGAGATGGAACTCATTGAACCGAATGAGGCATTCGCTAGTCCTGTTTTAGCATTCGCGAAGCACTTTGAATATGATTTCTTAGACCCACGCGTGAATCCTACTGGCGGTGGCATTAGTCTTGGGCATCCCATAGGCAATTCTGGGTGCTGTTATTTCGTGGAGCTAATTTGGGGGCTAATTCATCAAAACAAGCGCTGGGGCATTGAGACGCTCTGTGGCGGAGGTGGCGTCGGCATCGCAACTATTGTAGAGAATGAAAAGAAATTCAAGCCCTAATTCCTTTCTTTTTTTATGTAAAAATGGTTGGTTATCTCCGTAACTTATAAACTAAAGATAGATAATATAATAAAAAAGGATGATCGTGAAATGGGGGCAATTGATAAAATAAGGAAAAAGCTTGAATCGAAAGAAATCGAAGCTAATGATTTGCTTCTTTTCCTCGCAGCTCTCGAAGAGATGGCTAGAACTAACGAAGATCTTCAGGATGAACTAGAAGATGCCGAAGATAGGGTGATTGTTCAATTCATCGTCCATGGTGTTTTCCAAGCATATATTGAAGTTAAAGGTGGAAAACTTTCAGTAAAGGAGGGGATTAAGGATGGCGTTAATAGAATTGTTGAATTAACCGAAGAAGAATTTAAGGATGCCCTTACCAATAAAACTAATTTCGCTTCTTTAATTTTTTAGGGCAAGAGAAATGAAAATTAATGGCAAAGTAACAAATAAAAATAAAAAAAGATAGAACTTAGGTATATCAACGACTATTTATGTAAAAATAAGATTGAAAGAAAGTTTATAGAATTACGGTTATACCCAGCTATTTATAGAAAAAAAAGAGGAAACGTAGCGAAATTGAATCCGTGGGGATTCGCCCCAATGAATCAAGAAATTGAAAAGGGTAGCGTATAATCTAAGTTCGCAACAATCAATGACCTGTGAGGATATAATCAATCAACAATAAAACAACCCATCACCAGATTCGAGCATTAAGCTCGCAATCCAAAGGGGTGGGGTGATCCGCGTCTATCAATTCCAGGATTTACGGTTTATTCTTCGCCATGTTCCTTTGTAGAGACTAGTGAAGTAATTCAGTTTTCCAATTGTTGGATTGCAAAATCTTATCAACATTAGCTTTCTGCGCTTCTAGCTCTGCAATTTTCTCAGCTATTTCATCTTGTTTTCTTTGAGCGATGTATTCGACCGCGTGTCCTCGAAGATAGACTGGTCCTAGCGGTTGTAAAAAAGCGTAGCGACTCAATTCAGAGCGTAAATCTGCAATTGTTAAGATTAATTCTAAAATCGTTACTTCTCTTCCTTCAACAGAAACTATTGTATTGACATTAGTTTTACTAATCTTGACCTTTAAATCTCTTATTTTTAATACTAGATCATTAATTTCCTCGGAGATCTTGTCAAAATCGACTTCAACTTCTTTGCTCTCTAAGATATTAAATGTTCTTTCTCGCAATCTATATAATCGGGCAAGTTTACTTCGTAAGATTTTCAATTCTTGTAATGCTGCACCTATTAACATTGGGTGGGTTTAAGTCATGGCTATATATAAACTTTATTTTTCAAAATTTTATAAGAATCGATCATACACTGGAAAATCTACAGAAACCTAATCTAGAACCACAAGGAACTGAAGAACGGTATTGATTAAGGCTTCCCATAGAGTTCCTTGATTCTTGCCCGAAGTACTTTCCCCACAGGTGACAGTGGCAATTTATTAGTAAAAACAACAGACCTTGGTTTCTTATAGCCCGCAATTTTTCCAACGCACCATTCGATAATTTCTCCCTGCGTGATATCTTCCACTCCTTTTCGAGGGACAACAACTGCACGTACCGTCTCTCCCCATTCCTCATTTGGCACGCCAATCACGCAGACATTATCGACTTTTGGATGGTCCAATAAAACTTCTTCGACCTCAAGTGGGAAAATTTTTTCGCCACCGCTACTGATGCAAGCCTTCTTCCGTTCCACGGTGTAAATTTCGCCATCCGGACCACGATACGCAAGATCTCCTGAATGGAACCATCCCTTTTCGTCAATTGCCATTTTAGTTTTTGTTTCATCCTTGTAATAACCTTTCATAATTGTAGGACCACGATACAATAATTCGCCAATTTCTCCATCCGGAAGATCTTGCCCCTCCTCATCCACGATCCGCACTTCAATGCCCGCAAGCGTCTTCCCCACGGACCGATCCTTGACTTTATCTTCTTCGGCTGATAATTTCATTGCGGTTACCGGTGCCATTTCAGTCTGTCCGAAGGCGTCCAGCACCATTGCATTAGGAAAATGGTGGAGAATCCTTTTCTTATACTTTGCTCGCATCAGGGCGGCACCCGTAACTGCCAATTTTACGGAAGAGAGGTCATACTTCTCGATGTCTGGGCGCTCTAACAACCGCTTCCACATCGTGGGAACGAGGAACAGAAAGACTACTCTTTCCTTTTCTACCAATTCGAGCACTTCTTTAGGATCAAAACTTTTTGAGGCAGGAAAGACGATGGGACTTCCGCTATATAACCATTGCACCATGAAAAGGGCATAGCTAGCGAGGTGAAAAAGCGGCGGAATGATGAGCATTGTCATTCGATGCCCCACTTTTGGGGTTTTCATTAGTGCCCGAATTATCGCTAACCGCACATCAATATTTCCCATGATTTTGACCCCGCCTAAGAGGAATCGCCAGACCAGTTTCGGAAGTAATTCGGCGCGCCCCCTCATGGTGTATTTATAGGGGAGCAGGTTCACGAAATCACGTACATGATCCCCAATATGCCCATGGAGCTTCGCATCCCATCGGCTTGGCTTTCCCGAGAATAACTTCAACTTCCCTTCTTTCGTTGTCATTGTTATGGGAGGTAACCCTGGTCCGTGCTTGAGAGGAGCTTCATAGACAAAAATCTTGTCGCGGAGAATGGGATCACTCATAAAATCGAAGATGGACCCCCCAAACATTCCCGCCGCCAATTCAATTTTCCGTTCGAATTCATTTTTCGCAAAGACGTCTAATTCCACATCTTTTGCAGGCGGTAGGAGATGCATCATGAAATTGAAGACGGCCTCTTGATTATACAGAATGCTCTCATATGTAAGCATTACTCCTTTAGAACGCCCTGTCGTGCCCCCTGTATAACAAATCAGGGCGATATCACTATCAGATAAACGAGGACGAACTCTCAATTCAATGTTGTAATTGTCATTAATGAGTTCTTCATAACTCACGTAATTTGAATGACCATTATTGCCTTGGCAAATGAAATGCTTGACAGCAGGGACCTTTTCCCGAACTCCTTCCACGACGGGAAGTGCATCATCTTCAAAAATTAGGCAGACAGAATCGCTATTATTTAACAGATACTCTAATTCGCTGGACACGTATCGATAATTTACCGGCACGGGAATTGCCCCTATCGCTTGAATTGCTACATTCGACTCCACGAATGCCGGTGTATTGTGAAATAGGATTGCGACTTTATCCCCCTTCTTGATACCCAAGTCACGCAAACCATTCCCCAATCGGTTGATTCGTTCATTTAACTCGTTCCACGATATTTTTCTCGTCCCATAGATAATGGAAATCCGATCCTTCGGGTAATATTTCGCCTTGATGGCTATGCTTTCTTTGAATGGACTAAGTCGCATGATGCACACCTGATTATCATAACTGTAAAAACATGATGAAATACGAAAAAAGACTAAAATATTTTTGCATAGACCTCTACATTATCGTTTCTCTTAAACTACGGTCCGACAAATATACTTCAGCAAGTTAAGTGAAAGGCTGCGACCACCCGCCGTTTCTCTGATAGTTCATTGAACAGTTTACACGCCTCTCTACTCTTTGCGATTTTGACCTTAATTCCTTTTGATTCAATATATTTTTTTATTTCCCTTGAAACATTCAAATAACCAGAAGATCCAGTTCCAACAATCAGAATTTCGGGTGCCTCTTCCATGATCGCGCCGATATCCTCTCTATGAAGGCTATGTCCCTCTTTTCTCCACCAATTATCTTCCACATAATCTGGAAATATGATTAGATCACTTGTATAGGTCTTTCCATCGATTCTAATTCGTCCAAACTCATACGATTCGATTTTCAATTTATTTTCCCCTTGAATTCATACCTATAGATTTCTTTCATTAAATATTCGCACCAATAAACTATAAAAGTGTTAAATAGGACATATGTAAGAATATTGCATAAAAATTTGGCGGTAATATAGCAAATTATTCCGAGACGCATTTGCACCAATAAATAATAAAATTATGAAACTTAATCATATTTATAAGCAATATTAATGCGGGGGTCCGATGTCAAAGTATTCCGAAAAATTCAAGAATCTATGGGAGGCATATAACGGATTTGCTTTAATATCAATAATTTTGGGAATTATTTGCTTTTTTTTTGCATGGTTTGAAAGAATAATTTTTGAATCTCATATTAAAATTTACATACTAGACCTGTTCTATTATGATTTGCGTACTACTCTTTTTGGTCTTCTTTACTTTTGGGGAATTATTCTGTTAGTATTCTATTACGCTGGGGTTATTCTTAATAATCGCGGTAATTATGGAACTCCTATGGAAAAGCATTCCAAAACTTTCTTCAATTTTAGTGTTATTTCTTTAAGCACCTTCATTATATTATTCTTTATTCATGGACTTCTTGTCCAATATGATCCAGTCGTTATCATATTCCATTATTTCTATTGGTGGCGTGAATTCATTAACTCCATAAACATTCAGGCTGGCTTTATCTTAGGGGTAATTATGTTTTCTTTCGTTATTGCCAGCTACCTATATGATAAATTTATGCTCCAACAACATTACAAAAGGCATCTTCCAGAATATCTGCCGAATAGAAATGTTAATGAAAAGATGCTTGATGAGAGCTCAACTGAAAACCATTTAGGACCTAAATTCATCATTGGAAAGAAAAGAATTATTGCGTTTCTATTGATTCAATCCTTAATTGTAGCCGGGTGTATCTTTCTCATCATCCTCTGGTTTTCTGGTTTTTAAAGAGAGATAGAAAAAGAAATTTAAAACACTAAATCAACTCACTCTTTAATACTTTCTAACTTATTGAAGAGTAGAATTTAGATGGTGGGTAACTCAAAACCAGAAGACGAGTTCAATTATTTCTCTGTTTGTGAAAGCTGTACGGACGAAGAATGCTGTGCTGATCCATACTTCACGTTTTGCGCCAGAAATGAGATAGAAAAGATAAGGGAAAAGATAAAAAACTTTCCTGATAGATTTCGTGATTTTCTGGATGCAGATACCGTTAAATTCCACGGGAAGGACCATGAATACTATGGTTTCAAGAAAGTAAATGGGCGGTGCATTTTTTTAAAAGGGAAACGCCGATGTTTAATTCAGGATGTAAAACCATTACATTGCCGTGCATATCCACTGGTTTGGGGTTACGAAGAGGAGGGAAACAAACTATTCATCTACTTCGATGAAGATTCAAAATGCCCTTTAACTGATATTTTATATAAAAATAAGGCATGGATTCAAACAATGAAAAAAATCATCGTCACAGAAGTCCAACAGATGCCAAAGGTTGATCTGGTTGCCTTTGCCTCGCTAGAGAGCGATGATACGTTACGGATGATTGATGTCATTGATCTACCTTAATGTGATTTTGAAGAAATAATTAAATTTGAAAGAGTGTAAATATAATCACTCTATTATTGAGGGAATTGAAATGGAACCCCGAGAGAGAATTCATACCGCACTGGATCTAGAAGAGCCTGATCAGGTGCCCACGCATTTACTCTGGCTTGAGGGAAACCTTGTTGATGATGTTCTGGGAAAGCCTGAGAGAGGCAGCTTTGAAGCTATGTTAAGTATAAGGGAAGACTACCCAGAAACCTGGAAAGAGCAAATGAATGGTGTTCTGGGAGAAATGCAGGGCGTTATCTTTTCACGCGTGATCGAGGCCGCAAAACAAATTGGTGTTGATGCAACTCAAATAGGGATTATCCCATTAAAGGTGATAAACGAGACTCAAATGGTGGACATATTTGGAAAGGTCTGGGTAATGTGGAATAACGAAGGCAGTATTTCCCCCAAATATACACACGGTATCATTGATTCCGTGGAGAGGTGGGAAGAAGTTAAGAAAGAGTTTGAGGATGGGACAAATGATAGATATTTCAGGTTGGGCAAAAAACATTTCAAACGCGCTAAGAAAAAATTCAAAGATTCGATTTACTTTTTTGCAACCAATCAACTTTCAGGTATCTGGGCGAGCACATGGCAGGCGATGGGGATGATATTCTTCTCTAAATCACTCTTTACTAACAAAGACTTAATAAAAGACATATTTAACACCTATACCGATTTTACCATCGCTTGGTTTAATGCTTACATGGATGGTGGGGCTGAAACCTGTATTTGCCATGACGATTTAGCGACCAAAACTGCCCCCTTTATGTCCCCTAAAGTATTTACCGAATTACTCCAACCTTGTTATCAAAGACTGACCGAAGATCTTCATGAACGGGGCGCCAAAGTCATCTTGCATACCGACGGTCAAATCACACCCCTTCTTGACTTCATAGTCGATTGTGGATTTGATGGGCTTCATTGCCTTGAACCAGCAGCGGGAGTCGATCTCGCAGTGGTGAAGAAAAAGGTGGGCGATAAACTTTGTCTCCTCGGAAACATTGATACTACTCGGGTTCTGACCAAAGGAACCAAAAAAGAAGTCGAAGATGCCGTGAAAAATGCGATTAAAACAGCGGGTCCTGGGGGCGGACTCATCATCTCTTCAGAAAACATGTTGCATACGGTGCGCGTACAAAACTTGAAATGGATGGTGGAAGCCGCACACAAATATGGGGAATATCCCATTAATCTTTAAAAAGAATTAAGAATAGGAATAGATTTCATTTTTTTCCTTTTTTTTTAAATGATCTTTTAACAAAATACTTCGTTAAACCATTTGGATACGTTCAAATTAACTATTTTCTTGAACATTTTTTTCTAGATCTTTACACTGGAATGCAATTCAGATCATAAATGATAAAAATCTAGTATTTTTCATTCCACTTCATATTGACACAAGATGTCAAAATCTCAATTCCAAACTCAAGCTATTCTGATCGTAAAAGCTAGATCCTAAAATTATTGTTTTGAACTATCCCGATCACAAAGCTAGATCACAAATCATACTAATCGCACCAGCTAGATCGCAAATCATTCCATCTAATCGGACAAAAAACCATTACCTTTTTATATCTATTTTCTCGTAAGCTATAACAGTAGATTAGAAACGATCTACCCGAATCTAATTGAGGGAGAAAAATGGCAAAAGGCAATCAAGTCATCACCAAAACTGCTTTGCGGAGATTAATGAAAAAAGAGGCTGGTGCCGATATCGTGGCTTTAAACGCAGTACTATCACTCCAAGAATATCTTACGGATACTGCGATGGAAATCACCAAAAAAGCATTAGCTCTCGCGCAACATGCAAAACGCAAGACAATCACCAAAGCAGACATCAAATTAGCCGTATAGACTAATCCTTTTCCTTTCTTTTTTTTAATTTTCATGCATAAGTAAGAATTTTTATAAATTGCAGTAGACGTATTTACACAAAGAATTTTTCATGACGCAAAATGAAATTAAACATCCTTCAGATTATTTTTATAGGAATTTGTGTGGCAATCACCATTTATTTCACGTATGCCACCATAAATCTCATTGTCACTGGGGACAATATTATCGATCTAGGTGGAGGAGAAACCGTTACTCTAAGCTTCCTGGATTATGGCATGATCCAATTCTATATTTTTATGGGCGTCATGGCGTTCCTGCTCTTTATGTTGGCGGGTGGCGGTGCAAAAGAATAAAACATCTCGATTTAATTAGTTTTCAAGATTTTATAAAGAAGCTCAGCTAATTTCCGCCTTAATCGTTTCCAACTCTGAAAAGTTCGTTGGCCCATTGTTATTATAGAATCGGGAATGAATTCCGGAAGGATCTCCTTGATTTTCTCTTCAATCATCTGTTCAGTAATGGGTACAATAGCAGGTGCAATATATTTCAATAATGTTGGGAAGTATTTTTGATACCGGAGCGTGTTCGGCAAGAAATTCGCGAAATTTTGGGGATGGCTCTCTCCCACATTTAGAAGGGAATAGAATAGATCGTTGATGAACGGCACTAGCCACTTGGCCGCCTCCATTGAAAACGGAACTTCGCGAATGAAGTTGTAAATTTCTAAACCGAGCTCAAACTCCTCTCCAATAGGTGAATTCCTCCATCGCGTTTCATACCCCTTTATCGCTTGAGGGTCTCCAGATGAAAAAAAATCTTCAGATACCTCAATCGCGATTTTCCCTGATAGCATCGCATAATAAATCCCTTCTGCTTCAAGAGGGCATGGAAAGCCAGCTGCATCCCCAATTAAAATTACTCCATCCGTCGAATAGGTTCTTACCGGATCTTGAACGAAGGTTAACAAGTGTGCCTGAAATTCTCGCGGGCGTCCCTCAACTAATTCAAGTTGTTGTTTCAAGGCGGGTGTATCTAGGAATTTATTCAAATAGTATTTTGGGCTTTTATCCCAGGCTTTCATAAAATGCCCGAGTCCCACGTGCACACCATTGCCATGAAAAAAAGAGTATGCTACGGGAAATGCTGCTGAAAACCAATAATGTAAAGCATTATCTGCAAACGCCCTATCTATCTTCTCTTTTGAAGCCTCAAAATCAATGGTAACCATTAACGTTAAATCATCTGGATTCCATCGGGTCCGCAAGCCACTTTTCAATGCAACTGTCGAGACGACTCCATCTGCACCTATGACGATTTTTCCATAATACTTCGTGTTGTTTTCATCGATCACGCCTATGATTTGGTTCTTTTCATTTCGTAGGAGATCCGATATTAATATGGAGGTTTTCAATTCCGCTCCTGCTTCCACTGCTAATCCCGCAAGATAAGGATCAAGTTCAGCCCGATAAACATTCACCGTGAGGAACTCTCTAGCTTCCGGAAATTTCGCCATTGAGGAAGAAGAAAACCCGAAGAAAGATTTTTCATCTAAATTCTCATCAATTAAATGGGCGGTTGCTTTTCTTGAAATCCGCACTGATTCTAATCCTAGATCCGGCTTTAAATATGGAAAATCTCTAAATACCTTTGGCGATAATGCGGTTCCAGAACAATTTTTCTGCCCTGGAATTTGTGATCGTTCAAAGAAAATGGTTTTAAATCCTTTCTCTGCTGCAAATTTCGCTGCCGTGCTTCCACCTGGCCCTGCTCCTACGATAATAATGTCATAATCCGGCATTTTTCATCAACTATAACTAATTTTATCTCCATGAAACGATTTCTCTTATATATGTTTAAGTTTATAGGGATACAAGATTAAAGGGCGTGGTTTCATGGCAGAAAAGGCGGAGCTATTGAGCCCGGAATTGAAGGAATTCGATAAAAAAATAGGCGTTATCTTTGGTATGATAGTTTTTTGGGAGGGGTTAATCGGATTGGTTTTATATAGCCTATACTCTAATATTATTTTCTTTATTTTAGGCATATCACTAACGATTTTTGGAATAATTTTATTTGTAATGCTCTCATCAGTAAAGTTTGCAGGACATTATAAGTCCATCTATTCCTACCAAGCTGTATGTGCAGTAATACTTCTTGTAGTTTTAGGGGTTCTCAATTTATTACCTGGTTTCCCAGTGGATTTGTACGGTTCGGATCTGGCAAGTGAAATCTATGGATCTTCCGTATTGTTCTCTATTGCCGCGTATCTCGCGTTGTGGCTAACAGCATTCCATTTCAAAAAAAGGAAATTGGGTACAAAGGAATAGTGAAAGAAGAATGGACGTTAAATTTGGGGTATTTACACCTCC
This sequence comes from Candidatus Helarchaeota archaeon, assembly GCA_013375455.1. Next base: position 62,628 of record JABXJT010000014.1, read on the forward strand.
CCGTGGTTTGAAATGGATTTATCAGACTGCCGAACTAGCAGAAAAACTCGGAAATTATGATTCTGTTTGGATGCCTGACCACCTTGTCGGGTGGGGACGAAATTTAGATGCACTGAGTGTCTGGCCAACGCTGACGGCGCTAGGTCTGAAAACCGCAAAAATTAAGGTGGGGACTGGCGTGACTGATCCTCATCGCCTTCATCCCAGCGTCATGGCCCACGTAACAATGACCATGGAACGAATTCTTGGAGAAAATCGCGTGATGATCGGAATCGGGGCAGGTGAAGCAATGAATCTTGATGCCTATGGGGTTGATTGGGAGAAACCCGTATCTCGCCTCGAAGAGTTCCTAGAAATAATCAAATTGCTCTGGAGAAAGCGAAAGGTCACGTACGATGGGCAATTTTTCAAATTAAAAAATGCATTCATTAGCCCACGCCCCAAAAATATCCCGCTCTTTGTTGCGGGGAACCGTCCACGCACGCGTAAAATAACGGGGCAATTCGGGGATGGCTGGTTTCCATTTAAGGTTAGTCCCGAAATCTATGCACGTGATTTAAAAGAAGTCCAAGACGCTGCTCGGGCTGCAGATCGGTCACCAGATACCGTTACTCCAGGATATTTACTTTATACTGTTATATCTGAGGATGCGGATGCCGCACGAGAAATGGTTGAACGCCATGGTAAAATCCTTCTCATGGTTTCTCCTAATAAGTTGAAGGATCATGGATTTGAACCACCCACTTACAACCTCGATGCCTCTAAAAGCTTTAAAGGGCGGGATCCAATGAAAGATGCGGGAAAAATTAGCGAGGTACCCTTCGAAGCCATCGAAAAAATTTTCGTACATGGAACCGCCGATGATTGCCTCGAGCAAATTGCGAAATACGTCGATGCGGGTTGCCGATATTTTATTTTAGGAATTTTGAACCCTGGTAAAGAACGTGACGAAGCTATTACAATATATTCTGAAAAAATCATCTCATATTTCCAAAAGTAATATTCATCAAAAGAATTAGGCAAAAAAAGAGAATTTAAAAAAAGAGAATTAGGCAAGGGGCGTGTGACGAATGCCCCAAAACTCATCAAAAACGACATCTTTAACTGGAGGCTTTGGGCGTTTTTTCGTAATGAAATCAGGGGCATCCCCGGCTTCCCCCACGCAGAGCATAGTTAAAGGAACCCAACTACCAGGAATGCCTAATTGAGAAACCAACCCTTCATTACGTCGAAATTCAGCAATGGAATAGAGGTTTATTTGGGTCTCTAATCCCAATGCTTGGGCGGCCAAACGCATATTCTGAATGCCGCAACCAGTGGCCGTGGACCAAATGTAGTCTATCCCGCCAGGGAGTGTTCCTCCTATATGTGCATATTCTACCCAATCTTTAGCAAAGGTGGTGAGAATTATCGCGTCGCATTCTAATGGATATTTCCAGCCTTCTTCCATCATCCATTCCACGTATTCAATGACTTGATCCTCTGAAAGATGAGGAAGATGGTTTTTTGTCTTTTCGAAACTGCTTTTATGTTCTAGAACGTAAGCTTCTTTGGTACAATCTGCTACATATTGCTTAGTTTTTTCGTCACGGATTACGATATGACGCCAATGGTTCAAGTTTTCGGGATTTGGGGACCAGATGCCACAATGAAGCATTTTTTCCAGTTTCCAATCTTCCACTTCGGCTCCAGCAGCGAACTTATAGCAATTGTGAACTCCTTTAATGGTTTCCGTGACGTCTTTCGTGGGGATTACAATCTCAGATGATTCTGTTCTGAACCCACTTCTAACGAACCGATTTCCCCAGTGTTCGTTAAAAGCAATGCCTTCCAAGCTGGCACGAGATGGTCCCACGCTGCGTGCAGAAACCTTGTCGCCAAAGCAATAAGCTGCACACATTTGCCATGACATTGGAACTCCAGTAAAGGTCGAGAATAATTCTCGTCGTCTAAGGTCATTTAATGGCATCGCATTACAACCCGCGCCCCATCCAAGCTTATTAGCAGTCAACCACATGTTTTGGATTGCCATCCCGCCAACGGCGGTAGACTGCTCCATGTAGGGAACGCGCGAATCAAACCACGCCCCCTTGGTGATGCAAGGGATGACTACAAAATCGGCTTCTATTGGATACTTCCAGAGTTCTCCGGTTTGCGTATATTCCGCGATCGTGGGGCGGCGATCCTCCGGTAAATACCAGATGTGACCGCCGAAAATTTCATACGATATCCCAAATATCATATGGGCGACTTCCTGGGCAAACTCCGCAAGCAAATTTTTAGTATCTTGGTCAAAAATCAGTAAGAATCGCCATTGAGGGATGCCCTCGATTTGAAATGCATATCTGGCAGCGTCTAAAATCTCTTCCACTTCTTTAGCCGGAATTTTTCTGCCTTTATCTCCTTTAAAACGTCTTTCACTTCTTCTAGTATAAATACATTCCCAAATATTCATTATATTTCCCTCACAAGCTCTGTATTTTTCTAATCACTTTTTCAAACATTATCCCTTCGTTTAAGTTTCCCCAGACCATGATGTGTTTTTGTTTCAAAGCTGAGGTGATTTTAGTTTTTCCAGTCAGCATTCCGAGAATTGCTTCTAAGGGTCCAATTATCATTATATCGAAAGCCGGATACTCCCCTACATTTAATCGCGCTTCTTCAGGGGTAAAGATCATGTGATAATTTTCCTCCTGATCTTGAGATCTAATCTTCCAGCCAATAATCTTCCCATATTTTCCATCGATCCACTTATTCACGAGGCTCTTGGCCTCGGGTTTGGATTTTATTGACGAAATGATAGATTCCAAGAAGGATTTAAATTCTTGAGTATTGAGCGCCATTAAATTAACCTTCTTTAACCCATTTCTTCAGAGCCTCATCAGCTGCCGAATGGATTGTCGTAGGGGTCACTTTTCCATATTTCTTCTTGACGACTTCGACGAATTCATCACCAAATTCGTAATCTAACACGAGTGTTATCCTTAATTTCTGATTATCTACGAAGTACTTTGTTAATGTTGGAAAATTTTCCACGAATGTTGGTTGATATTTTTTAATATCTTCTTTTCTTATTCTGGGTCTTCCAAGCCATTCACTCATTCACTTTCCTCCTATTTTAATTCTTTTTCTTTTAATTTTAGGACTCGCGAAGAATACTTCGGAAAATCAATGATGATCCGCTTCCCAGGTCCTTCAGGCCATACGCCACCATAGACTTTTCCTTGAAAGGTGAATTCCTCAAGAATATGCTTGCACATTCTCTTAAGACTCAACCCAAGGTCATCTGCCATTTTTGATAATTTGCTATAAGGTTCATTTTCTAAATCAAGTTCTAATTCTTTTCCCAATTTTGTTCACCTGTTGAATTCATTTCCTCTCTTTTTTATAATACTTTTTTATCTTAGAATTTAATAATTGTTCTAACTTTGAATTAGTAGAAAAAATCTTTAGGGGAGAAATTACTTAATTCCTATCATCAAAATTTTATCTCATTTATCAATTGAGGGTTTAAAATGGATGTTTTTGAGGCTATTTATAAAAGAAGAAGCATGAGAAGATTCAATCGAGAAAAAAGCCAAGCTGCTGATGAGATGAAACCACCAGATGGCGAGGCGTTCCAAAAAATAATTAAAACAGTTAATAAGATACCTTCACCCCTCTATGGGATCTACCCATGGCGGTTCCTTGTCGTTTCCGATAACCGCACGAAAACTAAACTCGGGAAGTTCGGGCAGGAAACCGCTTCTCTGTTGTTTGGTCTTAGTTCGGAAATCATGAGAGGGCACCTTTGGTATCTTCATGATGATAAGAGACTACAGGAAAAGGTAAGGGGTGAAGCTGCAACCGGCGAATTGTGGACCTACCCGAGCGATTCAAGCTTTGTAATAGTCCCTTGCTGGTCTAGAGGCGCGTGGGGATCCGCAATGCTACCAGTGGTCACGATTCCAGTTCCTCATATATGTTCAGCCACCATTGGGATGGCGTGTCAGAATATGTGGCTCACTACAACTGAACTCGGTTATGCATGTGCGTTGAACGCGATGCCCACCAACGATCCAAGGAGAAGAGAAATGGTTGCCGATCATCTGGGCATCCCACATTCCTGGGAATTCTTGGGGGCTTTCTCTTTCGGCGTATCGCGACAACCCCGCCACGTGGGTCCTGCAAGAGCACCCCTTGAAGGGGTTTTTTACTCAGAACTTTGGGGAAATAACTACGTGCGCTTGGCTTACCGAAGCGATAACTTAGAATATGAGGATCTTCCCACTATGGAATTATCAAAAGCGCAGAGAAAGCAAGCTGCCATCGGGATTTACAAGGAAGAACCCGTTGAAGACTGGAAAATTGAACGAATCATGGATACGGCGAAATGGGCACCAAATCCTGAAAATCTGCAGCACTGGCGCTTCGTGGTGGTGCGAAAAGATGAAAATTTCAAGCAGATGATGCTACAATTCAATATGGAAGTCGTGGAGTTACGGAATGCAATCGGGTTGACAACTGGGGGTACGGGCTTGACTGCAATGATGGAGTCATATATCCAATATCTGAAATATCCGGAAACGGCAGACACCATAATCATTCCTTGCTACACACATTCGACATGGGCTGAATATCCCGCCACGACTGCGGGCATGACGGATTACATCTTCGCGGGAGCGACGGGGACGTGCATCCAAAATATGTGGCTAGCTGCGATAGCACTCGGACTTGGGTGCAATTATGATATTTTCAGCGTGATTGATAACCGACGGAAAGAAATACTCTGTGATTATTTAAACATTCCCAGATCGTGGGAACCACTTGGATGTCTTTATATTGGGTACCCAAAGAGTAAGATGCCGGCAACTAGTGCTCCCAAACTCTCAGAATTACTCTTTGCCGATCATTGGGGTAATAAAATGTTCGTAAAAAAATCTTAAGGAAGTGATGAAATGAGTGAATGGTTAGGAAAACCCCGCGTTTCAGAAGAGGATATTGAAGAATACCAGCCGAGTTTTGTAAAAATGTTTCCAACTCTCGTTAAGTATTATGAAAAAAATCAGAGGTTCCGGATGACGGTGATCTTTGATTATCCTTTATTTGATTCCTTCAAGAAAGTCGTAGAAAAGAAATATGGAACATTCACGAGAGCCGAAGCTGATAAGGCCATAATTGAAGCCATCGAGGAATGGATTAAAAATAACAAATAAAGTATGGTGAATGCCTATGAGTAAAAAAGAGAAAAAACCACCAGGGCCCTTCATCAGAGAAGATTTCGACCTAGGGCTCGCGATGCCCTCGTTAAAGCAATTTGTTGTGGATGATTTAAAATTTCGAGTCTACACGTTATTTGACGAGGATCTGTTCCAGGAATTCAAGGCCGCAGTCATAAAAAAATATGGAACCTTTTACCCTGACGAAACAAAAAAAGCAGTAATTGAAGCGATTAAAATGTGGATCGCTGACGTGAATAAATAGGTGATGAAAATGGCTACAGTAGATGATGTTATCAATTGGGTAAAAACGCTTGCAGATAAGATAAATAATCAAAAAGCAAATAAGGAAATTATTAAAAAGTGGATTAAGAAGAACTACTGGGGCAAAATCATTTCCTGGAAAATGGATGGAAAAGGGTTCTTCTTGATAATAACAAGAGATGGAGAGGCGAAATTCGGGACTGGAGATTACCCATCTCCTGAAGTAACGATGCTAATTTCACCTGACGCGTTCATGGAGCTACTAAAAAAAGACCCCTACACTGGTTTAAAAGGTATGCTCACAACGAACCAACTGGTCATACGCGGGAATTTGAATGAGGCAAACAAGTTCCTTGGTGCTGTAAAAGAGATTCTCAAATAGATTTAAACTTCATTTTTTTTTATTGATTTTCTCATAAACGAATATGAATACAACTGCAAATCAATGGCGATAAATATGAGTAAATCTATGGACAATTTATTCATTTTTTCCTCAATCATTTTCAATATTTCAGTGAGTATTGTCTACCTCGCATCAAAACTTGCTAATCTAGCTCTATTGCAGGTAGCTGGTGTTGTTGTAATTTTTCTGATCCTGCCGTTCACCATCACTATGTTCGGATTTATTAAAGAGAAAGAGGGAAAAAAGATAATAATTTCTAATATAATTATTCTATTCTATCTCTTTTTAGAATTATTATTAGACTACATCCTTTTAATTCCATTCCGAGATATCCTCGCAATTCATATCCCCTACATTATAGTTATCTATGCTGCACTTTTTAGCATGATAGGGGTCTCCTTCGATAAAAACAGGAAAATGGGATTTGTGGTTTTACTAACATTCTTCATATTGATTGGATGTTTAATCTACATGTTTATAGGTTGATCTATGAAGAAAAAGTTATCAACCTAATTATTCTGATCAAATGTATGACGCTGCAATTCTTACCGTCAAACATAACAACAAAATTTCTAGATTACTTCTAAAGGATTTTCGGAGTTTGAACGAATGAATCAATCAATTGATATGAGCAACAAAATTTGCATGATCACCGGGGCTAACTCAGGTATTGGGAAAGCAACCGCCCTGGGTCTGGCAAAGATGGGAGCTCATATAGTCATGGTTTGCCGAAATGAGGAACGGGGCTTGACTGCGCAGGAAGATATTAAAATCCAAAGCGGAAACCAATCTATAGATCTGCTACTCGCTGATTTAGCATCCCAGAAAGCGATCCGCGATCTTGCCACGGAATTTAAACAGAACTATTCGCATCTGCACGTCTTGATCAACAATGCAGGCATCGTCCTACCCAAAAAAACCTTGACCGTTGATGGGATCGAGACCGTCTTTGCTGTTAATCATTTAGCCCCCTTCTTGCTAACACATCTGCTCTTGGACGTTCTCAAGGCGAGCGCTCCCGCACGAATTATTACCGTCAGCTCCAGGGCCCATGGTGGGAAGATCGACTTTGACAACCTTCAAATGGAAAAGGGATTTAGCATGTTCAAGTCTTACGCTCAATCCAAATTGGGCAATGTCCTATTTACATACGAACTCGCCCGACGCCTCGAGGGCACCGGTGTCACGGCGAACTGTCTCCATCCAGGAGGGGTGAGAACAAGGTTAGGTCAGCATTCTCTTTTGTTTAGAATTGGATATATAATTGGGGCTCCCTTTCTGAAGAGTCCTAAAAAAGGAGCTCGCACCTCCATATATCTGGCATCCTCACCCGAAGTCGAGGGCGTGACCGGCAAGTATTTCATGGCTAAAAAAGAAGCCAAGTCATCCAAAATTTCCCATGACGAATCCGTGGCCAAACGTCTCTGGGAGATTAGTGCTGAATTAGTCAAATTAAAGCAGGGTTAAAAAAAATAAAAAGAGATCATCCGAACTGCCACGTTCCGATCTTTATATCAACTCTATTTTTAGAATTAACGTTTTTGGAAACATCAAATACCTCCCTTAAAAATGAAATATATACTTAAATAAGAGTAATTTGTAATGGAGAGTTACAGAAAAATTTAAGAAAATGAGGTAGGTGAAAAAAATGGATGAAACTCCTCCTGAAAAATCCAAAATAGACGTTGGAGCAACAAAACTCGTTGCATTCATCGGTGCTATCGTCATGCTTCTCGAAGGTTTCTTATTCTTACGATTTCCTTATATTAATCCAGTTTTGTATATAATAACAGGTTTTGCATGTGTTGCAGGCGGCATTATTTTACTCCTCGTATTAGGAGTTGGCTTTGAGGTCGATACTCCAATCCCATATAAGTGGTGGCTACTATTGGCTATAGGTGGTGGCGTAATACTATTGGCACTCATCACAAATATTATCGTTATAGGTTTTGTTTGGGGTACTCCGTGGTACCTAGGTGGATTATTAGTGGGAATTGCTGGATTGATGGAGCTTCTAATTGAAGGAGGTAAATTGGATTGGAAGGCATCAAAATTTGTGATGTTAATAGGCGCGTCGATCTTGATAGTCCTCTCAATTCAGGGTATTATAGCAACGAGAACTTGGTTGTTGCTTGCTGGCCTTATCGTTGGTGTACTTCTAATACTGCAACTTTTCGATGTACTTCCGGATGAATGGTGGCTGACTTTAATCTTTGTCCTTGCACCCTTTATAATAATGCCCGCACTGGTGCCAACAATATGGATAGACTTCACTTCCCTGACTATATTCCCCGTACTCCCCACTTATGCAAGTGTACTCCTCGTCGGCTTTCTCTTATACGCACTGGATGAATAAATGAATCCAAATTTCCCTTCTTTTTTTTGTCTTAGTTAATGGGACATCAGTGCTGAACTTACCCAATTGAACGCCTAAAATAATAATCTTTAATTGAAATTGGTCACCAAATAGTCCTATAACAAGCCCCTCGTTAATTTACATCCTCTTCCAAATAAACCGCTTCTGCCCGGTTCCATATATCGTCAAAATAAGGAATCAAGTCTTCATACAGTGACTTATTTACCATGTAGATTGAAAGGAGGAATTCATTCGGCTTTATTGGATGCCTCATTAATAAGATTACCTTGTTCAAATCAAATAACCCAAACGGTACCGAAACTTTTTCTTTCAGCAACCTAATTTGATTTTTTGCATTTAATTTCCTTGGCCGCCGATGAATCCACTGAAGAATCTTTACCTTTTGCTTGTCAGTATCATATCCAATTATCAATTTGGTATCTATCTTCTTCTTCTTGAAATTTAGGCTGATTTCCTGTGCCATTTTGGAATTCCCTGTCATCTTATTAAGCATGTTAAAATCAATGCAGATCATTGAAACAAATTCAACAAATCGAAACCTCGAAACGTGTTTATTAAAAATTTCAGATTCATTGACAGTAACGTTCCAAAATAATGAATCCGTATCATAATTTGTGAGTCTTCGCTGTAAAAAAGTTTCTAATTTTGGTATTTTCGCTTTAAAAGTTTCATACTCTTTTCGTTTAAGTTTTCTTAGATTTTCAAGAGCTAAATCCAACCCAACAGGTTTATATTTCTTTGGTCTAGATTCTTGGATTTCAATTAACCCGTACTTTGCCAAATTTTCCAATATGTTATAAATTTTACTCGATGGGATGTGTGTCTGCGTGCAAATATCTTTGGCTTCACATAAATCTATGGATAAAATTGTCAAGTAGGTCCGAATTTCGTTTTTAGATAATCCAAAATCTTCCAAAATTTTTGATTCGGTCAAGACATCTTCTTCTTGCACCATTTCCTTCTCCATTTACTCTTAACTTCTCTCTTTAATTCTCTGTTTATTTCAAAAACAAAATCAATTCTACCTTAAATTGGTAGAAATTACTTAAATGATTTATCGTACAAATTTTATCTCAGCAGAAACATGGTTGGAGACGACGTTTATGATTCATACCGAATTATGTGACATGTTAAATATTAAGCATCCTATAATTCAAGCAGGGATGGGTCCTTTCTCCACGAAACTGTTGGCCATAGCTGCATCAAACGCTGGAATACTCGGATTAATCAGCCATTCAGGTGGCCCACTAATGGGGCTCGAAAAACCCGTTCCACAAATAATGTCCGAAGCGATTGATGAAGTTGCGAAAAAGACCAAAACCCCCTTCGGGGTTAACGTCCGAGTGGCAAAAGAGCAACCCGACGCACGCAAGTGCATCGCGATGATTTGCGAAAAGGTCCAAGGCGACTCTGATCTCGCAAAAAAACTGCGAGTCGTGGTCACCTCCGCGGGAGACCCCATAGGCGGCACGAAAAAAGGTGGATTATGGGCCGAGCAGTTACATCGTGCGGGAATTTTGCACTTTCACGTGGCAGCTGCCACTCGCCATGCCTTACGAGTACAAAAGGCAGGATGTGATGCGGTCATTGCCTCCGGCTACGAGGCGGGTGGGCATATCGCCCTGAACCCAGTTCATACGTGGGTTTTACTTCAAGGAGCTGTTAAAGCGGTCAAGATTCCGGTCATTGCGGCAGGAGGGATGGCAGATGGTCGAAGTCTTGCGGCAGCTCTGGCGATGGGAGCAGTCGGGATACAAATGGGAACGCGTATGATCGCGACGAGCGATAGTGATTTCAAAGCCAATTATAAAGAATCATTCACCACGGCTGAGGAAAATGCTACGGTGGTTTTGCCGGGCTTCTTTTCCCCACATTGTCGGTATTTGGCAAATGAATGGACCGAAGGGTTAGAAGAAAAGATGGCGCAAAACACGCCCGATACGGAATTGATGAAATATAAAGCAGAAGGGCGCTACTTAGCAGCAGAAATTGGGGATAAGCGTGGGAGCATATTATGCGGCCAGGTGACCGGATTAATTAAAGATGTCCCAACTGTAAAGGAACTAGTCGATAGAACCATTCAAGAAGCTGAAGAGATCCTTAAGAACTTGCCTAAATACGTAAAATCTTAGTTGCATTTTTTCAGTTATCAGCCCCCTCTTTCTCTACCTTCAAATTTCACTACTAATACTACTAATACCATTAAATACTATTAAATATTAAATATGATTTAGACTATGTAAGAGGCTATGCGATATGAGTGAGAGCACGAAACCGAGCAAACCGAAAAAAATAGCAAAGATTTTAATAATGGGTCTTGATAATAGCGGAAAGACTTCGATTCTCCTAAGTTTACAGAAGAGCGTGAATCAGAAGAAAATTAATCTATTGACGTATTATTCATTAAAGCCAACCCCAGGATTGAATATTATCTCTATAGATAAGCAGGATACTCGCTTCAATATATGGGAGCTAGGTGGGCAACAACAATATCGCGACGAATACCTGCAAGATTTGGAAAAATATATACAGGAAACCAGTAAATTCATTTACGTGATCGACGTTCAGGACATAGATCGATATGTCGAGGCGTTACAATACTTTGAAGACATCTTCAAACATTTTAATGAACAAGACAGAAAAAAAATTCAGCTCTCAATTTTCCTCCACAAATTCGATCCCGGCCTTGATGAAGAGCCAAATTTCTCGTACAAGACGGTCTCTACTCGGTTAACTGATAAAATTAGCAGTATGATTCCGTCAGATGTTAATTATAATATTTTTAAGACGACGATTTATACAATCTTTGAAAAGAAGCTCCTTGAATCCGTATCTGATGAATTTTTTACGATACTGTAATTTTCATTTTGAATTTTTATATTTCTGGGCAATCTCTCGGAAGGTTTTTTTGCCAACGTCCCACATGGTTAAATCGCGTTCGGAGATATCTCGCTTTTCTTTGGCGGGAATTCCTAAAAAAACTTTTCCTGTAGGTATGGTTCCCCGTGCAACAAAGGAACACGCTCCGATCATGCTGTTTTCCCCTATTTTCACACCAGGCATTATGAGTGAGCGCGCACCGATAATGCAATTAGCACCAATAATTGCTCCGTGAATGATTGAACCGAACCCAATGAGGCAATTTTCCCCTATTTTCGTCTTATTACCTGCAGATGGGTTAATGAGCACGCCATCTTGAATCACCGTCCCAGTTTTGATAATTACGGGGGCAATGTCCCCCCGAATAACGCCACCTGGGAAAACCACGACATTTTCTTCGATCTGCACGTCTCCATACACGACCACGTCATCGGCTAGCCAACTATTTGGATGAATTTCCGGTCTTTTCTCGCCATAATTATAAGTCTTCATACTTTTCAACACCTTCTTACATCAATCAGTTAAGAGTTTGATACTGTTCTTTTTGTTACTTTCTATCGCTTAATCGGGAATTTCTCCTTTTTCAACACCGAATATTTTTAATCCTTATGAATGATGAATTTAATTACATTTTTTTAAAAGGTGGTTTCTTTGGGTTTAGGTGACCTCATTTCAAAAATGGCTAAAAAATTTGCGAAAAAAGACGCACTCATCCACGGCGAGAAAAGAGTAACGTATAAGGAACTAGAGGAAAGGACGAACCGCCTCGCAAATGCATTTATTAACGAATTAAACTTAAAGAAGGGCGACCACGTGGGCATTTTGCTCTACAATTGCATACCTTACGTAGAAGTTTATGTTGCAAGTTATAAATGCGGCGCCGCTGGATTTGGGATAAATTACCGTTATCGAGAGAATGAAGTAACCTATATAATTAATCAAAGTAAGGCTAAAGTCTTTGTTATAGGTGAAGATTTTCTTCATTTGGTGAATAATTGTAAAGAGCGATTCGAGAGTGTTGAGAAATTTATCATTATCACTGAGGATTTCAAAAAATGCGAACAAGAATACCCTGAATTAACAACCAAAGCGCTTGATTTTGAAGATTTAATCGCTCGACATCCCGATACCTACCCTGAACTAGCAGAACCAATCAAAGATGGCGACAAGGCTTTCTTGATCTACACGGGGGGCACCACAGGTACGCCCAAGGGCGCGATTTGGGTCCACGGGGCCCTCGAAAATTTATATCGTGGGGGCGGTCTCTCGGGATTCCTTGAGCTATTTAAAAATATTTTCGAGCGGCTGCATGATCTGAAAGGAAAATTGAAAAAGAAGAATTACAAACAGTTGCTTCCGATTCCCATATCGTGGTTTCGATGGTTACCTATGCCTAAATCCTTTGGCAACCGCATCATCAATAAAATATCCAAAAAAGATCCAACCAAGACTGAAACCAAGCAAGGCTGGTTATCAACATCGGTTCAAAGCCGAATCAGAACCTTGATGCATGCTCCAATGTTTCATTTCAAAGGATGGCTTATCTCAAATTTGCCTCTCTTCTCTGGATCGACCGTTGTCATTGCCGCATCCAAGACCTTTAATCCTCGAGAAATTCTAAAAACACTTGAGAACGAAAAATGTAACATTATATGCACGATTGGAGACAAAACCGTGCGGGATATCATTGATGTTTTAAAAAATAATCCCGATGATTTTGATCCCGAGAAAATATCTAAAACTCTCTTACTCATACTGTCAGGAGCCGCTCCCTTCAGTGCGCAATCGAAAGAGTTATGGTGGGAGTCATTCCCAGACACCATGATCGTTGATACTGTGGGTCAAACTGAAGCCGTTATCCTCCCTACGGTGTATGTACCGGGAGATAAGTTGGAATCTAACCGGTTTGATTTCCTCAAAGACAAGTTAAAAGTCATTGATCCCACGACGGGGGAAGAGGTCAAACCTGGGGAGGAAGGCGAAGGCTGTTTCAAGGTTGATGCGCTACCTACCATGAAAGAGTATTTTGGAGATAAAGCAAAAACAGCTAAAACTATTATAGATGGGTGGCTTCATTCCGGCGATCTCTATAAAGTTGGCGAAGATGGTAATTATGTTTATTTAATAGGACGCATTAAAGAAACCATTGTCACTGGTGGGGAGAAAATCCACCCACCTGAAGTTGAGGAAGTATTGAATACTCATCCCAAAGTGTACGAAACCGTTATAATTGGGGTTCCCGATCCTCAGTGGGGCTATTCCGTGCTTGGCCTAATCAAATTAAAAAATAAAGAAGATGCCAACCCCGAATTAAAAACAGAACTCATAGAGTACTGTAAGGAACGGATGGCTAGCTACAAGAAACCCCGCTTTATTGAATTTGTAGATGCATTTCCCTCTACTCCAGCAGGGAAAATCAAACGTGCGGAACTCCGTGAAACGTATAAGGGTTACGTCGAAACTGCTGTATAAAAAACCCCCGTCTGAAATGGTGAAAATATTTTAAAAGATTTCTGAAAGATTTACATTCAAGTAATTTTAGGTATTTAAAACAAGGTAATAAAAATGGTTAAGGTTATTGATTTTCAGACACAGATGACAACAGAAAAAGGTGCCTTATTTGATATAGGGATGAAGGGTTTTTTTGAAAAACAATTCAAGTGTGAAATACCTTACTACCAGACTGAAGAGGAAATGATTGAAGTTTATAGAAAGGCTGACATTAAAGCAATTCTCGTGCCTCCCACGTCTACGAAAAGAGATTTCAATGTAATCACTGAAGTACATAATTATGTTGCAAAATTAAAAGAGGAATATCCTGATGTCATCCTTAGTGCATGGATAATGATGAATGGTCCGATGTTACGCGACGAAAAAGGCCGGGAGCAATGGCTCGAAGAAATGAAAAGGTGCATTGTTGATTTAGGTTTCTTTGGTCCATTCTTTTATGGTGCCTCTGCTGGAATTGCGGCGAACGACGAACGAATGTATCCCTTTTGGAAATTTTGTGCAAAGAAAAAAGTTCCCGTAAAGATCAGTTGTGGGCATACCGCCGCAGGAGCTGGTCGACCTGGTGGCGCAGGGATGAAGCTGCGTTACGAAAACCCAATTCCGTATATCGATGATGTTGCTGCAGATATCCCGCGACTTACTATCGTTGCAGCCCACATGCCATGGCCATTTCACAATGAAATGGCTTCTGTCTTAATCCATAAAGGCAATGTTTACAATGAGGTACATGGATGGTCCCCCAAGTACTTCCCCCCTGACTTCAAAAGAGAAATTAATGGACGATGCAAGAGAAAAATTCTATTTGGGAGCGATTGGCCCTTTCTAGTTTTTCAAAGGTTATATGAAGATTGGGAAGCTGAAGGGTACAAGCCAGTAGTTATTGAAAATATTTACCATAATAACGCTGAAAAATTATTCAAGGATCTCAAGATTAAACTTTGATTCCTCTGAAGGTCATCTTTTTTTTTATTTTTCCACATTTTAATTCAACCGCTTTCTCTAAAACCCCGTAATGAAAAAGAGAACAATTCTCCATAATCACATTAGTAAAGTTTTAAAAATTAAAAATGAAGATTTAACCAAAATTACATTAAATAAACGATATTGAATAACAAAGCTGGTGAAAAAATGGGTTTATTAGATGGAAAAGTTGCGATTGTTACTGCGTCAGCAGGTGCAGGGATTGGACAGGCTACAGTCAGACTAATGCTCGATGAAGGAGCGTCGGTCGTAGTCAGTGATGCCCATGCTCGACGTGTTGGCGAACTCGTCGATGCACTTGCCAAGGAATATGGAGAAGATCGGGTTATAGGTGCAGCCTGTGATGTGACTGATGAAAAAGCTATTAATGATATGGTAGAGAAAACCTTGGAAAAATTTGGTCGGATTGATATTTTGGTAAATAACGCGGGTAGGAATAAACTCGCTATGGTTCAAAAGATGACCGATGAACTATGGGATTTAGTGATTGATGTGAACTTGAAGGGAACGTTCTTATGCACTAAAGCAGTCGTTCCCACGATGATTAAACAGGGGTCAGGTCGGATTATCAGTATCGCAT
The DNA here is from genome assembly GCA_013375455.1 of Candidatus Helarchaeota archaeon. The sequence continues at coordinate 77,822 of JABXJT010000014.1, forward strand.
CAGTTGAGGGTTGGATCGGTAGTCCAATGGGCGAAGCGCAGTATGGTGCAACGAAAGCTGGAATAATGGGATTTACGAAATCGCTCTCTAAGGAACTTGCAGAACATGGAATTCTCGTAAATGCAATCGCCCCAGGAGTTATCCCAAATCCTTTTCTCCGAAAAATTTATGGTCCTATGTTGGATACCGTGCCAAAATTGACTCCGATCGGGCGAGGTGGTGAGCCAAAAGAGATTGCCGGTGCAGCAGTCTTTCTCGCATCTGATTTATCAAATTACGTGTTAGGCGAGACACTGGTAGTATGCGGAGGTCTATATTTCCATTAGGTGATGTGGATGAGATTAGAAGATAAAGTGGTATTATTAATAGGGATTAATGAAGTATCCGAGGCAATTAGCAAAGGATTACTTGATGAAGGAGCGAAACTAGTTATCGGAGGCAAATCACAAGAAATCGCAAATCGAATCGTTGAACATGCGAAAAAAAATGGACGGAATGCCATTTCATTTGAATGTGACGCAACGAATGATGATCAAATAAAGGCAGTCGTTGATGAAGCAATTTCCAAATATGAAAAGATTGATGTTCTAATCACGAACTTGTGGGAATCAAAAGTAACTCCTTTCGTTGATTTAACTGTTAATGACTTCATGGATGTATTGAATAAAAGCCTAAAAGCACCTTTCCGCTGTGTTAGAGCCGTGCTGCCCCAAATGATTCAGCAAAAATCCGGAAAAATAATTCACGTAACTTCACTCACAGGATACGCTGGTAGCACTTATGGTAAAATGGGAGGGAAAATACCTGAGGTTCCCTTGAGTACTGCTGCTTCAGCGCTTCTGGGGTTCATGCGGAGCGTATGCCGCGAAGTTGGACCACGAAACATCACCACGAATGCAGTTTGTATTCCAATAATCAATACTGAATCCTTTGCTGCTATGTATGGTGAAAAAGCCATCCGAAAATCGAAAGCTCTCACATCATTGGGTAAGGTTTGTACTCCAGAGGACGTCGTGGGACCCGTGATCTTTCTCGCCTCTGATGAGTCTAATTATATGAGCGGAGAAAGCATCATTGTTGGCGGCGGTTCATACATGCAATAACTATATTCTCTCTTTTTTTTAGCACATTTTACTTATTTTCATTTAGTTAACGTAGATTTTTTAAGATCTAGTTCCACGGCTGTCCGCCAATGGATGCCTTTGAATATCCGTCGTACCTTCGGACCTAATCTTTTTTTATGATACCACTATTTTTTAATTACGGATTCTTACAAAAAAGAAGATAAATTTTTCCCTAAAAAAATTGAGTCAAATTTATTGTTCAGTTTTTTTGGCTTCTTGTGCTCTTAAGTCTTTTCTAAGTACTTTACCCACAAATGATTCTGGGAGTTCTTTTCTAAATTCAACAAACTTTGGAACCTTATAGGGTGCGACGCTTTTCCTACAGAATTCTTGAATTTCACGTGCAAGTTCCTCGCTTTCCTTGAAAGCCTCTTTTAACACGATAAAAGCTTTTACCTTTTCACTACCAGGAAGTTTTGGATCCGGAACTCCAATAACCGCGGCTTTTTCGACGGCTTCATGTTCAAAAAGAACATCCTCAACCTCTCTCGGATAAACTTTAAAGCCACTCACATTAACCATATCTTTCTTTCGATCTACTATGAAAAAATATCCATCCTCATCCATTTTTCCAATATCGCCAGTCAAGAGCCAGCCGTCTTTTATTTGGTTGGCTGACGCATCTGGTTTATTCCAATATCCCTTCATTACTTGGGGTCCCTTAATCATTATCTCGCCTTCATCCCCGATGGGCATGATCTTCGTATAATCATCCACATCAACGATCCTAACTTCCGTGTCGGGTATCGGCATTCCAACAGAACCAATTTTTCGTAATCCACCTATTGGATTACTATGTGTTACGGGAGAACATTCGGTTAATCCGTACCCTTCAATTATTTTACCGCCAGTTCTTTTTTCAAATTCTTTAAGCACTTCAGGAGGCATGGATGCCGCACCTGTATTACAATATTTAATTGATTTCAGATCCTTCGCATAATCTTCGAGATCATCTCGCTCTAAAAGCCGCATGTACATCGTTGGTACGCCGGGGAATATCGCTGGTTTCGTGTCTCGAATTATTTCAAACAATGATTTTTGATCACGAGGATCAGGGTTTAATGCGATTGTGGATGCATTATAAATCATAACATTCATACACACAGTCATTCCATAGATGTGAAATAATGGTAGGCTCGTAAGTCCCGTATCTTTTCCTCTCTCTGTTTCTGAAGCAGTCCACGTATACGTGGCGATACAATTTGATACAAGATTATAGTGGGTAAGCATTGCTCCTTTAGGTAGACCCGTTGTTCCTCCAGTATATTGAAGAACTGCAAGAGTTTCTTTAGGATTGATTTCAAATTTGGGTGGATTAGGTTTTGTTTTATTGATTAAATTAAGAAATTGCCTAGTTCCTGCAATTTCTGGTGGGTCCCTTGGAGCATTCGGAATATAGTCAAATACACTGGTTATAATAATATTTTTCAGCCGGGTTCTATCTTTAATATTCTTTATTTTTTCAAGTTGTCTATCCCATACAATAATAGTTTCCGCCCCTGAATCATTGAGTTGGTATGCGAGCTCATGTTCTGTGAGTAGAACACTACATGCTGTAGCAATCGCACCAGCTTTTAAGATTCCAAAGAAACTTAAGATAAATTGGGGGAAATTTGGAATCATAATCGCTACAATATCACCTTTTTTAACACCTAGATCGACAAGCGCCGTGGCGAGTCTATCTGCAATATTTTTAAAATCTTTGTATGATATCTTCCTTTTCTGAAACCATATTGCCGTTTTCTTCCCAAAATCTTTAGCAGCAGCATCAAGAATCTCATAAAGATTTATTTCAGGGTAATCTATATGAGCTGGGACATCCTCATCATAATTTTTTAACCACGGTTTTTCCACATATGGATCCTCACTCATTATCTCACCGTTTAGTTTATTTTTCGCTAATTATATCTAGTGCCTCTTGGGCAGCTTCCGCTACATAATCAAACTTATCATGAAGTAAATTTTCCAAAGCCAAAATTATTATCGCACTCCCTACACCGATTCTCCCTAGGGCTTCTGATGCGCGCCAGCGAACATCTGGTTTTTTATCATGTAACGCTTCTAATAACCCAGGAGTGGCATCTGAAGCGGCTGAACCGAGCTTTCCTAAACTAAGGGCAGCTTCACGCCGCACAACGCTCTTTCTATCAGTTAATGCAGCTTGCAAAATAAGAACGGTCTTTTCCGCCACTATTCCTATTTTTCCCAAGGCTCTTGCTGCTTCTGCACGCACAGATGTCGATCCCCTCTTTAATATATCAATTAAGCTTGGAATGGCATCCTGCGCATCCGACCCCATGCCTCCAATTGCTGAAAGAATAAGAATCTTCACTTCGTTATTTACTTTCTTAAATGCTTTGATTAATGCAGGGATTGCCTCCTTTCCAATAGTACGAAGTGCGTCCGCAGCTTTTCCACGAACACCTTCAACACTATCCTTTAGTAAAGAGGCAATACTCTCAATTATTTTTAAATCCTTTACTTTTAATTCTCCTAAAGCTTCAAGTGCTCCCTTTCTTACTATAGATTTTTTATGATTTATGACCTCAAGAATGGCTGGAATAGCTTCCTCTCCGATTTGTACCAGCGTTGTTATCGCTCGGTAACGAACCCTCCAATCATTATCATCCAGCGTTTTAATAAGAGTTGGAATGGCCTCTGTCGATCCCGTTCCAATCCCACTGATTGCTTGAGCAGTAGCTGTTCTTACAGACCAACTTGGATCTTTGAGGCATTGGATTAATTTAGGAATGGCATTATAAGCATCTGGCCCGATTTTCCCAAGAGTGCTTGCGACTTCTGCTCGGATCTCATCATTTTTATCTTCTAACGCAACAATTAAGCTGGAAATAGCTTCATCAGTTGCAGATGCTATTTTTCCTAGAGAAATAGCTGCTGCCTTTCGAATTGAAACTTCCTCATCCTGTAATAATTCAGCTAATTTTGGGATTGCTGCTTCGGCATTTTCTCCAATTTTCCCTAATGATCTAGCGGCTTCACGACAGATACTCCAATCCTCATCTGCCAAGCACTCAATAAGATTTGAGGTTGCATCTCCTGCTTTTTCACCTAATTCACCCAGAACAAATGTCGCATTAAATCGTATTGACCTAATATCACTTTTTAAGTAGCCAATTATTTCTTTGATAATAGATGCGTCCTTTTCAGCCCTGGCAATTACCAATTCAACTTTTGCATCGCGTAATAAATCTTTTAGAGTAGCAGATATTTTTATTCCTCCTATATACCCAGATAAACCTTTTTTATTCGCGGTTCTCTTTCAAGTTCCTCAGGAGTACCACTCATCTCAATTTTCCCCTCTTCAAGTACATGAACATAATCAGCGACTTTCATTGCTAAGACTGCATCTTGTTCAACTAATAATGTCGTTGTCCCTTCGGATTTTATTTGTTTTATAGCTTCAAAGATTTTTATTTTCACTTTAGGTGCCAAACCTAAAGATGGTTCATCCAATAAAAGTAATGTTGGATTAGACATTAGTGCACGAGCAATTGCTAACATTTGCTGTTCCCCTCCGCTAAGGGTGCCTGCTCGCTGTTTTCTCCGTTCTTTAAGGCGAGGAAAAATTTCAAAAACAAACCCTAACAGATCTGCAAATTTCCTTTTATCATTCAACAAATAGGCACCCATTTCAAGGTTTTCAAAAACTGACATATCATAAAAAAGCCTACGGCGTTCTGGACAATGCGCAATTCCTCTCTTGGCAATTTCATGAGCTTCTAACTCGTCAATTCTTTCTCCCATAAAAAAAATTTTACCTCTATCAATCTCCTCTAAACCAGATATAACCCGCAGTAAAGTAGATTTTCCCGCCCCATTTGGTCCGATGACGGCATCTAGGGACCCCTTTTCAATTTGTAGATTAACTTCTTCAAGGGCTTTTGCACTTCCATAATAGTGATAAACCTTTTTTATTTCAAGCAAATTCTTCACCTTTTCCTAGATATGCCTCAAGTACAATTTTATTATTGGCAACTTCTTCAGGATGTCCCTCAGCAATCAATCTACCCCGATGCATTGCAATCACTCTTGGGGCGATGGTCATTAATTCACGTAATACATGTCCTGTTATGAAAATCGTTACACCTTCTTCATTTAATCTTTTAATCAATCTAGTGAGACTTTCTATTTCTTCATGAGCTAGACCGCTAAATGGCTCATCTAGAAGAAGAAATTCCGGATTTGTTCCGAGGGCTTTACCAATTTCTAGTTTCCTTAAATCTCCATGAGGTAAAATAAATGGGGGTAACCTAGCTTTATCTACAAGACCAATTGAAGAAAGAATAGAGCTTGCAGATTCATCTATCCCTAACTCTCCAAATGCTGCTTTTCCCCGCGGTGAAAGACAAGCAACAGAAACATTATCCAAGAGCGTTAAATAACGAAATGACCTAACCAGTTGAAAAGTTCTCGCAATCCCAAGATTTACAATTTGAAAAGGTTTTAATCCAGTAATATCAACCCCATCAAATCTAATTGAACCCTGATTTGGTTTTTCAAAGCCGCTGATTAAATGGAAAACCGTTGTCTTACCAGCACCATTCGGGCCAATTAAACCAAGAAATTCTCCTCGACGAATTTCAAAGCTTATGTCATTAACTGCGGTTAATCCACCAAATTTTTTTGTTAAATTTTTAACTTCTAAAATAATTCCCATTTTTTAATCACAATTCCTAAATTTTCATCTTTTCTTTTAAAAAATTATAAGATTTCTTGAGATTATCTAATAAAGGATTCAGTACTCCCTTGTCTGCTAGAACTATAATAACAATTAGAATGAACGCAAAAATTAATAATGCAGACGCACCAAACGGCGTATATCGACTAAGAAATTCACTAAGAAGGACAAATAAGAAAGATCCAACTATTGCACCAGAAATCGTTGCAATCCCACCTATGGCCGCCATAATAATGGCATAAAATGAATAAAGAGGCTGATATATTGCAGGATTGACCGCTCTATTGGTTAAAACAAAAAGTCCACCTGCGATACCTGCAAACAACCCACTAATCATGAATGCCAGTAATTTATATTTTGTAGTATTGATCCCGGAGGCTTCGGCACAGGTTTCGTCGTCCCGAATCGATTTTAAAATCGTACCTGTCTTGGAATCGCCAATAGCATGAAGACTGATGAAACTGAATATCATAAAACCCAAAATAATAAAAAATAATCCTATCCATTCAGAAGAAATGGCAGCAAGCCCCGAGATCCCATCTGACCCTCCATAAGGAAAATCTGGCATCATGAACAAAGTGAACAGAATTATGCTAAAAGCTAAAGTTACTAATGCTAAATATGGACCTTTTAATCTTAAACATGGAATACCAATGATCAAGCCAGTTAGTACTGCTACGATTGCTCCTATAAATAGCGCTAATAACCATGAGTACCCCGAATATTTTATTAAAATTGCAGTTGTATATCCTGCTACACCGAAGAAAATAGAATGTCCAAAACTGACTTGCCCCGCATATCCAGCTAAAAAATCCCAACTCGCTGCAAAAATTGCATAAATCATTGCAGTTATCAAAAGGAAAGTCCAATAATCCTTTCCTGTGAGTACAGGGATGAGAATCAATCCGATTAAACTAGCAATAGTAATCCCGCCTCTAAAAGTAAGGAGCCAAGATTTAAATCGACCCAACGAAGAAGGGATCTCACTGATAGAGTTCTTTGTAGCTTTTGGCAACCAAGAAACAAAATTTTTAGCTGCCATCCCAGAATTATAAAGTGAACGGCGGATTTTTTTCCTCATTTTTAATGTACCTCCTTTTTCCCGAGCAAGCCTTGAGGTCTAACTAGAAGCATAATCACGATCACTATAATAGGAACCAAATCGGCATATGTTGGACCTAGTAGGGGATGGTACTGAGTGAAAGTTGTTGCATACCCCATAATATAGGCTCCTAGTATACTACCCGAGATACTACCCATGCCTCCAAAAATAGTTACAGCGAATGCAGATGTTAGATACCCCCACCCTATATGTGGGGCGATGAAGTTTCCAGGGGCGTATAAAATTGCTGCACAACCTGCGAGTCCTGCAGAAATCATAACAGATGCCATGAGTATCATGTTTGTATTAATGCCCATGAGTTTAGCAGCCTCCTTGTCTTGAGCCACTGCTCGGATTGATTTTCCGAACTTCGTTTTATTGATAAATAATATGACCGCTGTTATCAGAGCTAGAGCTCCTATTATTATAACAACAAATTGAGTAAGAAATTTTACTCCTAAAAATTCCACACTTCCTGGTATAATTGGGGGGATATAATGATATTTAGAATCACTCCAAGGAACAACTTTTACAAATTGTTCAAAGAAAAAAGCTAACGCAAAAGTTACTAAAACGACACCAATTTGAGTATTTTGTAGAGGCTCTATAAGCGCTATATAGGTAAATGCCCCAATACCTATCACTACGACTAATCCAATTGTTAAACTTACTGGAAGACCAAAAACAGGGAGAAACCAATATGCAAAATAACAAGTGATTAAATAAAACGCACCATGGGCTAAATTCAGAACTCTGCCCACACCATAAACTAAAGAAAAGCCTAAAGCAAGTAAAGCTAAGATAGATCCTTGCACCGTACCGTAAATCAATACCTCTGCGTACAAATCCAATCACCCTTTAATGTTTCATTCAGTAACAATAATTTCGTTATTTTTTAGAATTATTAATTTAATTACAAAAAAAAACTAATTTTCTTTTTCCCCTTGCCGACGAAATTAATAAGTGGCACGTAATTTTCGTCGGAAAAGAGCAAA
>JABXJT010000135.1 GCA_013375455.1 Candidatus Helarchaeota archaeon
CAAACTTTAAATGGGAAGCAGGGAAAAATTGTAAGCGTAGATGACGAGAATGGAGAAATTTATCTAAATGAGTAAAGTAAAGATCTTATACAATTTAGGTGATTTGGGAAAGGATGCCATCCATTTTATAGGCGGAAAGGCTGCTCATCTAGGTGAATTAATAAAAAAAGGCATTCCCATCCCAGAGGGATTTGTCCTATCCACTTCTGCTTATGAGCGATTCCTGAATAGAAGCCCTTTCCGCCAAAAAATAAGAGAGATTCTAGGTAAAGAAATTGAACTCTCTGAAGTTATTCAAACTTCCCAAACTCTTCAACAATTTATTTTAGAAACTGAATTAGCCTCCGAATTACAACAACCTATTATTAATCGGTTTAACGAATTACAAGCCACTGCCCCTGGCCTTGAAGTCGCGGTCCGCTCATCAGCGAATGTCGAAGATTTATCAGAAACATCCTTTGCCGGGCAGGCTGATACTTTCTTATGCATTTCAAGCGTGGATGAGTTAATAGAATGCATTAAAAGATGTTGGGCTTCACTTTATTCTGCTCGCGCTTTAATGTACATTCAACAAATGATTAAGGTACCTCTTAATTTGATTTCTATGGGTGTAATTATCCAAAAAATGGTAAATTCTGAAACATCAGGCGTGATGTTTACTGCGAATGTCTTGACTAAGGATAGGAACCAAGCGTTAATCGATGCTACTTGCGGATTTGGCGAATGCATCGCCGATGGGAAGGTCGAACCGGATTCTATCGTTGTTGATAAGACTAATTTAAAAATAGTCAAGACGAGAGTTGGTACCAAATTAAAGATGAGCATCCAAAATCCTGAGGAGGACGGAACGATCCTAATCGATACTCCTGTCGAAAAGCAGCAGGTCCTGTGTTTAACCGAGGCACAAATTCGTGAGCTCGTGCAATATGGCATCCAGATTGAGGATCTCTTCGGGGGTGCCCCACAAGATATTGAGTGGGCCATTGAGGGGGGAAAACTAAAGATTTTACAGTCAAGGAATATAACAAAACTATAATTGAAATGTGAGATGACGTTAAATGTTAAGTTTGAATGGAACCTGGAAAGCTAAACCCGACAACGAGAATGTTGGGGAAAAAAAGGGATATTATGAACTAGATTATGATGATTCCGATTGGGCGCAAATCAAAGTACCGGGTCATTGGCAAGAGGAAGGCTTTCCAGATCACCAAGGTATCTTATGGTATCGTTATAAATTCGATGTCTCTGAACAGATGAAGCAATTCCTCAAAATCATTCGATTGCAGTTCAAGGGCGTTTTTTATTATTGCACTATTTGGTTGAACGAAGAAATATTAGGGACTCACGAAGGGTATTTTGATGTTTTTGATTTTAATGTTACGAGCTTTTTAGATAAAGAAAACCTGCTTTGTGTAAAAGTCGAGTGCATGGATGAACCGGACCGATCCAATAAGAAACAAATCACAGGGGTCTTCTCGGATTGGGATGCCTCCGACCCATCCTTTAATCCTGGGGGTATCTGGGGTGATGTTACCCTTATTGAAACTGGAACCACATATATAAAATATACAGAAATAAAATCGGAGATAATTGATGAAAAAACTGCCAATATATTTCTACGATTTGAAGTCGTGACTGAAAGAGAGGGGGAGAAAAAGTTTCAACTCCAGATTCAACCAAAAAATTTTCAGGGATCTGAATTGAAAGAGGAATTCTATGAAAAATTGAAACTGGGTGAAAATGAATTCACCACGGAATTACTGATCGAAGATGCCCGGCTTTGGTGGACCCATGACCACGGATACCCTTACCTATATCTCTTAAAAATTACTGTTTTTGAGAATGAAAAAGTTTCAGACGAGCAAGAACAAATATTTGGGATTCGCGAATTCAAACGAAAGATTAAGAAGCGATCTTGGGAATTTTACCTGAATAAAAAACGGATCTACCTTCGAGGGACTAATTACGCCCCTTGTGATCATCGAATTGCCAATATAACGAGGGAAGATTATGAACGCGATGTGGATCTCTTAGTTGAAGGGAATTTTAATATGATAAGAGTTCACGCACATGTTGATCGAATTGAACTCCATAAAGTTTGTGCGGAGAAGGGCGTGCTCATTTGGCAAGATTTCGCCCTTCAATGGGGCTATAGCTTGAAAATTAAGGAAAATGCGAAAATTCAGGCTAAACAAATGGCCCGCAAAATCCAAAATTATCCATCTCAAGGCGTTTATTGTTGTCATAACGAGCCTTTTATAGGTATGAGTCCTAAACCGATTATTATTTTGGGTGCTAGTTTGGTATTATGTTTTATCCTCTCACAACTTGTGAATTCATTTCAAAATGCTGTATTATGGGGTCTATTGATACTCATTGCTCTTCCACTCGGATTACTACCAACAAGTTTGTTCGTCTATAACAAGAATAAAGATGTCCTTGACAAACATCTTGTTGAAGCCATTTTAGAAGTTGATGATTCCGTGCCTGTGGTTCCAAATTCTGGAATAATGGGATTAATTCGCATGGGAACCGACCTTCACACCTACGAGGGCTGGTATTGGGGAAAAGGTTATCGAGATGCCTATGGTTATACGCATTTTCCTTTCAAAAGAATGGTCTGCTTTATAACAGAATATGGGGCCCAAGCGTTTCCAAACCTTGAAAATCTCAAAAAATTTGTCAACGAAAAAGATCTCTGGCCAATCAACTGGCAATTATTAAAAAATAAACATCGTTGCCAACCAATGTTTTTCGAAAGATGGTTTAATTTCGGTCAATATAAAAATATTTCCGAGGTCATTGACGCAACCCAAGAATATCAAGCTGAATTATTAAAATTTTATAACGAGTTATGGCGAATTAACCGCTATAACCCAAATGGTGGCACGCTTATGTTTCTATTCAATGATTGTTTCCCTGGCATCACTTGGTCAATCGTTGATTATTGGAGAACACCAAAGAAGGGGTATTACGCCACCCAATTATCCTTCGAGCCTGTACTTGCTATGGTGGATTGGCCTAAGCGATCTTATAAACCAAACAAGGTCTATAAGACGAGAATATACGTAGTAAATGACTTACACAGAGTTATTTCCAATGCATCTATCAAGTGGAAGATATTAAACAACCACGAAGAAGTTGTCAGTTCGGGTGATTTTACAACAAATTTGGAGGAAGATTCAATTCAAACGTTAGGTAAAATTAAGTATCAATTCCCCAAGGATGCAGGGGGGACATATGAATTAGAGTTATTATTAGAATTTGAAGAAACTTCAATTAAAAACACGTATTCCTTAAAAATAAAGTGAGGTATGGATCATGTTCAATTTTGATAAAATTATGGGGAAATTAATGAGGTATCTTTGGATTACACCCATTATTGGGACTATTCTCATACTAATTGAATCATTTCTTAATCTTTCAAGTATTTTAAATGCGAGTATTGGCATTGGTATTAGTATCATTGTGATCATTTCTCTATTATTAAATCAAAAAGACGTTTATGGAACTACTATCGTCCTATTAATATGTTCTTATTTTCTCCTGTTGAGCCCTTTCGGGTTTGGCTACACATGGGATCTTGGTGTTTTATTAATTTTATTAGGTAGCCTCTTTATAGCAGAGGGTGGCTTCTTCACGGCTGTTAACTTTTTTATTTATCTTGGTATTGGCGCTGTAGTTGTTGATCTCATAATATTTTTTGTTTGATCTAAAAGGTTAAATCAATGAATGACGAGAAATTTGATTGTTGTGTCATCGGTGCGGGAGTAATAGGGTGTGCCATTGCTAGACAATTAGCACAATTTCAGTTGAGAACAATTGTCGTGGAAAAAGGTGCTGATGTTTGCTCAGGGACGAGTAAAGCGAATTCAGGAATAGTTCACGCGGGATATGCCGCAAAACCAAAGACCCTCAAGGCAAAATTTAATGCTGCGGGGAATCCTCTCTTTGATCGAGTTTGTCAAGATTTAAAAGTCCCATTCGCACGCATTGGAACTTTTGTTGTTGCGATAACTGATGAAGGTATAAATATCTTGGAAGAGTTATACCAACGGGGGCAAACTAATAAGATTCCCGCGTTACAAATCATTAACGATAACAAGCGAATTAAAAAAATGGAACCCTCCCTCACTGATAAAGTCACGGGCATCTTATATGCCCCGACCGGCGCAATTGTCTCACCATATGACCTCACCATTGGGCTTGCGGAGAATGCTTGTATTAATGGCGTCCAGTTCTTATTTAATTCAGAAGTAACTGGTATGGAGATTAAGGAAACATACAAGGTAGTCCAAACTATTTCCGAAGAAATTAAAGCAAGAACCATAATTAATGCTGCAGGAGTCCATGCAGACCAAATATCCCGCATGGCTGGCTTAGAATATTTCACAATTACTCCTCGAAAGGGCGAATACATCCTCCTCGATAAATATAGTATTGAGTTAAATCATGTTTTATTCCCAATACCCACTCCTGTTAGTAAGGGTATAGTGGTTTCCCCGACCCTTGAACACCACGTCTTTCTAGGACCGAACGCCCAAAATATTGTAGAGAAAGAGGATAAATCCACGACCACCGAAGGACTCATTGAGATCATTGAAGGTGGGCGTAAATTACTTCCGGATCTCCCCATCAATCAAGCAATCGTAACATATGCGGGCTTGCGAGCGGTCTCCAATACGAATGATTTCATCATCGAACCCACGAAAATTGATGGGTTTGTCAATGTAGCAGGCATCCAATCACCAGGGTTAACTGCTTCGCTTGCGATTGCGGAGCATGTTATTGAAATTCTAAAAGAAATTGGCGTAGAATTAACTCCCAATCCAAATTTCAATCCAATTCGAAAAATCCCCCCAAGATTTGCAGTTTTATCAGATGAGGAACGTAGCCAATTAATTTCAGAAGATCCCGATTATGGAACAATCGTCTGTCGTTGCGAACACGTCACTAAAGCAGGGGTGAAGGCAGCCATCCACCGGCCGTTAGGAGCAACTACTTTGGATGGTGTAAAATTTAGGACACGCGCTCAGATGGGTCGATGTCATGGGGGTTTTTGCACAAATCGGATCCTGGACATACTTGCGGAGGAACTCAAACTTCCGGTGGAACAAATTAGAAAAAAAGGGCCACAATCGGAGCTGATAATCGGGAAGACCAAAGATTTGCGAGGTGTTACGACTGAAGGAAACTAATGTCGATGTGGCAGTTATTGGGGGCGGACCTGCAGGCCTTGCTGCTGCAATCGCGGCGAAAGAAAAAGGGGTAGATGTCCTGATCATCGAGCGAGATTTCGAACTGGGTGGAATTCTTCCTCAATGCATTCATAATGGGTTTGGATTACACGTCTTTAAGGAGGAGTTGACTGGACCAGAATTTGCTCAAAGATACATTAATCGTGCTGAAGAATTGAAAATTCTCGTCAAATTGAATACAATGGTTACTGCAATTTCTCCAGAGCGGGAAATAATGGCAGTCAATCAAACGGATGGTGTCTTACGAATAAAAGCCAAGACAATAATATTAGCAATGGGTTGCAGGGAGCGCACGCGCCATAATATTCTTATTCCAGGAACCCGTCCTGCAGGAATCTATCCTGCAGGCTTAGCACAACGTCTTGTCAATATTGAAGGATACATGCCTGGAAAACAATTCGTAATCCTTGGTAGTGGCGATATTGGCATGATTATGGCACGACGATTAACTTGGGAGGGCGCAAAAGTTGAAGCAGTCGTCGAAATCTTACCATACCCTAGTGGTCTAATTCGTAATCAAGTGCAGTGCTTAAAGGACTACGGAATTCCCCTCATACTAGAACATACAGTTACACGTGTCCATGGTGAGAAAAGAGTAGAAGGAGTCACTATTGCAAGAGTTGATGAAAATTGGCGCCCAATTCCGGGCACTGAACGCTTTTTCAAATGCGATACATTGCTCCTTTCCGTGGGATTGATACCTGAGAATGAACTTTCGAGGGGTGCTGGCATCGAGATTGATCCCAGAACACGCGGCCCACAGGTCACAAATTATCTGGAAACTAATATTCCGGGTATATTTGCATGCGGAAACGTGCTACAAGTCCACGATTTAGTCGATAATGTAGCATTGGAAGGATCGCGCGCTGGTGAAATGGCTGTAAATTACGTCCATAAAGAAATCAAGGTCAAAGAAAAGAAAATCCAATGCATTCCCGGGGAAATGGTGGGTTATGTTGTTCCTCAATTTATTCATAAAGAAGCTTTTTCTGATGAAATAACGTTTTTCATGCGGGCAAAAAAGCCTCAAAAGGAAGTCTATATTGAATTCAAAATGGGTGCTGAACGAATTCATCGAAAATTCTCGAAATTTGCCATTCCTAGTGAGATGATCAAAGTAACTGTGCCAGTTCTTAAAGATACAATCAAAAAATTTTCAAACATCACGGTAAATATCGTTCCGAAAGTAAAGGAGGTTAAGGAAACTGCCTAAACCTGAAACTAAAGTCATAACCTGTATTGGATGTCCTAGTGGCTGCCAAATTGAGGTCACTAAAATGGGGGATGCCTTTAGAGTTGAAGGAAATGAATGCAAACGGGGCGAAGAATATGCCATTGAGGAATTTACTGCACCAAAGCGTACCTTAACAACGACAATTCAAGTAAAGGACGGTATTTTACCATTAATTCCAGTCCGTTCTGATAAGCCACTTCCAAAGGATCAATTAATTAACTGCATGAACTATATTAGTCAGGTCAAAATTAATGCTCCTATAAAAATGGGTCAGATCCTTGTGAAAAATATTCTTAATTTAGATGCCAACATAATTGCATCTCGTAATTTAGAAAAAATATAATTAAATCATAAATCTTTAAACAATAATACCCCTAAAAATTACACATTAATTTTTAAAAGAGATTGGAGGATAAAAAAGTAATTCAAAAGGAGATGATAATTTGGTAGATCTGAATGAAATATATCAGACAGCTGATTGGAAAACCGAAAAACACGTCCCTGCAATTGATATTGAAAAGGGCGATAAAAGTGTCAAAATCAAGGTAGCCGTAGGAAAAGAAATAGCACATCCCAACACGCCTGAACACCATATTCGGTGGATAGATGTATATTTTATACCTAAGGACAGAAAATTTGCCTTGCATGTTGGAAAATCTGAATTTAATGCTCACGGCGATTCTGCTACAAAACCAGCTGTGAGTTTTGTTTTAAATACTGAAAAATCAGGAACGGTTCTAGCTACATCCTATTGCAATATTCATGGGTTATGGCGAAACTCGGTGGAAGTTTAGTTATAATAATAATTTCCTATAAATTTAACTTAAATCAAAAATTGATAAATCCTGAGATGATTAAACATGATAAGTAAAACCTTGGAAGAAGCCATCAATAAACAGATGAATCGCGAAATGTATTCGTCCTACCTTTATTTAGCAATGGCTGCATACTTTGAATCGATTGGACTAGCAGGCTTTTCGAATTGGATGCGAGTTCAAGCGAAGGAAGAAGATTTTCATGCAATAAAATTTTATAATTATCTTGTCGGGCGTGGGGGGCGAGTCAAACTTCTCGATATTGAAGCACCGCCTTTTGAATGGAAGTCACCTCTGGATGTGTTTCAATACACCTACGAACATGAGAAAAAGGTCACGGGTTTGATTAATAATCTCATGAAATTAGCCGTGGAAGAAAATGACTATGCCTCGACAAGTTTTCTACAGTGGTACGTTGACGAACAAGTAGAAGAAGAAGATTCAGCTAAAAGTATGATAGATAAAATAAAAATGCTCGGAGAAAGTGGTCCTGGTATATACATGCTTGATCAAGAACTGGCTCAACGCGTATTTACTCCACCTGCTGCAACTGAATAAAGTTCTTTTGTATGACCTACATTTATTATCAATAAATACTCCCTTTTTTTATAGACGTTTTTGTTGAACTAAGATGTCCGACTTAGATATTATAAAAAAAGTTGCCACAGAATTAAAACGGGTGAATATTAAGGGTGCTAATTACATCGTATTGCACGCTCTTTATAATTTAATTGAATTAATTCAAAAGTTTAAGGACGATAATTTTATTTCGAAAATAGTAGAGACTTGCATGCTATTTTTCCAAGCTCAACCCACGATGACCCCACTTGCAAATTGTATGGCACTAATTCTTGAATCTCTTGAGAAACATACAAAAAAATCA
>JABXJT010000136.1 GCA_013375455.1 Candidatus Helarchaeota archaeon
TCTCTCTACCCAAGCATTTCGGTAGACAACGAGTTAAATATCCACATCTGTTGGATCGATTCTTCTGATATTAATGGGACCGGCCCTGATGCTGATGTCTTCTACAAATTTTACAATCGCACTGCGGGGATTTGGAAGGGGATTGTGAATACCACTGATGTTATCTCCGGTGAAAGCTCCGGGGACTCGATTGCTCCCTCTATAATAACAGGTTCAATATATCTCGTATGGCAGGATAAAACCCACTTCGGGTTCGGGACGGATTGGGACATCTTCTTTAAGAGTTTGATTATCATTGAGGCGGAAGGTCCGGGACCGGAAATAGACGATGATGGTGGTTCCAAGATATGGATCATCATTATTATAATTATCGGCGTGGTAGCGGGAGTGGCCGCTCTTTTTGTATTCAGAACACGAAGTAAACCAAGTGTTGTTGGAATTAAGCCGTCAAAGATGCAATTGGGTGACGCGAGATCTCAGTTAAATCAGAGCGAAAGTATCCCCGAGAAAATCCACGTGTTACAGAAGAATAATATTCCAGTTGAGTTGGTCGTTGAATTGTATGATCCGCAATTAACTGATTTCTTTGGTCAAGCCTTCACCTCGGTCCCCATGGAGCTGGTGGAATTCCTGCAGAAGCTCGACGCCCCACTTGAAGAAAAATTGGAAATTTTGGAGGAATTTAACAACTTAACAGACGAATTGAAGCAAGAATTTTTAGAGGAATTAACAAAAATATGATAAAAGAGGAATGAAATATGAAATTTAAAAAAGCAAAATCCGTCGGAATTATCTTCCTAATAGTCTTTTCAAGCTTCTTTGCGACTTTTATCGGTCTTATTAGTAGCGATATTATAGCTAGCGATCCAAATAAGGAACCGGTAAACGATTCAATTGATCTAGGAACTTTAGCGAACTGGGTATCTCCTGTGGAGATCTCAATGGGCAGTGATAGGGATACACGGTATCCCGAGATCGCAGTAGATGAGGAGGGTAATATCCATTTCGTGTGGGAAGACTACTCGAACCGCTTTGATTCCGACTATAATTGGGATATTTTTTATCGGAGGTGGGATGCCACCACAGCAAGTTTTACGCCAGTCATTGATGTCAGCACCGTCACCACAGCCGATGCGTATCAGCCCGCCATTACGGTCGATAGTGAGGGGAACGCCCACGTCGTGTGGCATGATTATACCAATGTCTTTGGAGCAGGTAGCAATTATGATATTTTCTACCGGATGTGGAACAAAACCACGGATACATGGTCGGGACACGTAAACACTTACGATCTGGTCACGAGTGGGGCGGCGCACTCCTCAAGTTGTTACTATTCGGACATAGCTGCGGACCCCCAAGGGAACGTCCACGTGGTCTGGGCCGATTATAATGATATTTTAGAATCGTCTGGTTTTGTTGATGTCTACTACAAAAACTGGAACGCCACCACTGGCAATTGGGGTCCTCTAGGGGTCGTATCTACCAATTCCACTCAAGGAGCTACCTACCCCAGCATTGCCACTGATTCTCAGGGCAACGTGCACGTAGCTTGGGATGATAGAAGTGATTATTTTAACGAATCAGAGCTCAATAATGACGTCGTCTATAAATTCTGGAACAGCACTACCGGGCTCTGGTCAAACACTGAACTGGTTTCAAATGAAACTTATAATTACGCTTACGAGCCCTCCATCGCAGTGGATGGCTTAGGGAACGTCCATGTCGCCTGGCATGACACCTCCGTCATCTACGGGGCGGGGACAGATATCGACATTTTCTACCGGATGAAGAATGCCGCGACCCAGGTTTGGAGCGGGCATGAAAATAACATTGACGTGATATCTGAAAGGGGCGGATCGTACACTTCTCGTTATGCGAGTATTGGGGCGAACGCTTTCGGAAACGCCTATGTGGCGTGGGAGGAATACTATTTTGATGGGTACAGCAACTATGATGCCATCCACCGCATGTGGAATGCCAGTGCGGGATCGTGGGATTCTATGGTAAAAGTTTCCACGAGCGCGGGTTCTTCTGATGAGGTCTGGCGCCCCGCGATCGCTGTAGACGCGGGCGGTAGCTCCTACGTTGTGTGGAATGAAGAGGCTAGCTGGGACGAAATCTGGTTCAGTAAGTCGATAGGTTCTGCACCGTTGGCGCCAATCTTAGATCCAATATTCCCCAATCCAAACCCGAATCTGGACAATATACTCACTTGGACCAGACCGATGGAGCCGGCGCAATTCTACGTATATAGAAACGCTTCTTATTTTACTTCAGTGGATGGATTGACCCCCATCGCCGTCGTCTCAACGAACTCGTACGCAGACGTGATTACTGCTAATGGCACCTACTATTACGCGATCGTGGCGGAAAACGAAATTGGGAACAGCTCCCTCTCCAACTGTGAGGGGGTCAATGTCTCTTCGATATATGGCTTCCATAGACTTCGGATTGCTCAAAATGCAGACTTTCCGAAATATAACTTCACTGGGAACGGAACTCAAGGCAACCCCTGGCTCATCGAAAATTGGTACATAAACGCCTTTGGGGGAAATGGGATTCATATTTCCGATACGACGGATTACTTCATCGCGCAGAATAATACAATATTCGGCGGTAATTATGGAATTTTCTTAAGGAATGTTATGAACGGGCGTCTAATCAACAACACGGTTTATTCGAATGAGAATGGGATAAACCTCACTAGTTCTAGTGGAAATATCCTGATCAATAATACCGTATATGATAACACGAATCCAAGTGGCACCTCAGTTGGAATCGCTTTGACTTACTCGGATGGTAATTGGTTTGAGGACAACAACGTCTATGGTAATGATGGAGCGGCCGTGTATGGAGGGCTCGGCTTCTGGCTTTATACTTCCGATTCTAATACACTGCTCAACAACCACATCCATCATAATTTAGGCACGGGTGTATTATTTACACAATTGTCTAATTTCAATAATCTCACAGGGAATCAAATATACAGTAATAGCGGGACTATTGGCTATGATCGAACAGGTATTGCTTTTGAGAACAGTGGTGGAAATAATAATTACTTTATAAAAAATAATATCTACGACCACTCGATCGCTGGATTTTACTCGTCTCATGCGGGGGTTCCGAACTTTTTCTATAATAACACCTTCCATGATAATGCTGTAGCAATGGACACGGTCATAAGCAATGCGGCCGGTTGGGAATTTAATTTCAATAAGTTCTACAACAATGGTCAGGCCGGAGATTTGTGGATGGGGGGTGCGAGCTTTTACAAAAACGAGATTTGGAACAATACAAATGGAATTTCTTTCTGGGGCTCTGGAGGGACCACCCTCACGAATAACACTTTTTGGAATAACACCAACTATGGGCTAGCGGCAGGGGCGAACAACATGGAACTCTACAATAACATCGCATATGATAACGGGGCTGGCTTCTATTGCTCGGATCCAAACATTATTGCAGATGGGAATTCCGCTTATAATAACACTGGTTACGGCTTTCTTATTTCCGATAATACCCAATTTACCAATAATTACGCTATAGGTAATGATATTGGAGTCTATATAACTTGGGCTGGGTTTGCTTACCTCGATTCTAACACTCTCATTGATAATAGAGAAGGCATCCACATCATAAACGATGAAAATTCTACCATTACAAACAATGATATCCTCAATAATAGCGAATATGGGATTTATTGTGAAAACTCAAACCATTCGGTGTTTACTTGGAATACCATCCTGAATGGCACCGAGGGGGTTTACCTTCTCAATAATCTGAATAGCACGGTGCAATACAATGAAATTTATAATTTTAGCCAAGTTGGTATTAAACTTGAGAATACCAACAATTCTCTCATAAGTTGGAATCTGTTGTTCAATAATGGCAAGCCCCTCGAAGAAATTAATTGCGTCAATAATACCATTGGAATAAACCCGAGTGAGCCAGGTCCCGTGCTCAAACCCATCGTCCCTCCTGCGATTGATGATGGACACGTGCATCTAAGCTGGCAATCCCTGTCTTGGGCAACCTACTACCAAGTCTTTAGAAGATTCTTTTTCACGATCGATGAATTTTGGGATATCATCTTTCAAGCCCCCAGGTTTAACGTGACCACCACTGACGTTTGGGATACACAGTTCTCAACCACGGGGCTTTATTATTACGTCGTGGTCGCCGCAAATGCGACCGCGTGGTCTACTATTTCTAATACAGAAATGGCAAACATTACGGGGCGGTACGGCATCCCTGGCACTCCAGCGCTAGACTCCATATCGCCAAACCCCGATTTTAACGGGATCATAGATCTCAACTGGCCAGATGTTCAGAATGCAACAGACTATTACATCTACCGCGATACGTCCGTTATTACAAACATCTCCGGATTGACCGCGATCGCGAAGGTTACTGATTCCAATTATACCGATAC
This sequence comes from Candidatus Helarchaeota archaeon, assembly GCA_013375455.1. The sequence goes on from JABXJT010000136.1 coordinate 4,433, forward strand.
CGTTGTTCTTGACGATACTTATTATTATGTTATTATGGGGAGTAATATAGAACATAACGGCAGCATCAGCAATTGTGAGAGTGTGGATGTTATAATCTCACCTCTCCCGGAAACTCCCACGTTGTCCCCCATCATCCCTTCCATTGACTATGATGGATTTATCTATTTAGATTGGACGGACGCTGGTAATGCGACCCATTATTACGTGTACCGGGATGTCGCACCAATTATTACCCTCGCCGGACTTGATCCCATCGGCTCGACTCTCGAATCGAACTTCACCGACATCAATTTTGTCGATGGGGTCTATCATTATGCCGTGACCGCGGCAAATTTGGGTTGGAACTCCAGTCCAAGTAATTCCGAGAACGTGACCATTTTCAAACAATACCCCGTCGGTTTCACAATAATGAATTCCATCTCGCCTAGCACTGATACTGATGGGATCATTCAGCTCACTTGGCAGGTTGCAGAGAACGCGTCGTGGTACTACGTGTATAAGGACACCGCTTTCATAGCTTCCGTTGCCTCCCTAAATCCCATAGCGACTGTAACAGGTCTTAATTATACTGATTACGCTCCCATCAACGGGAGCTTCCATTATGCAATCGTCGGAGGCAATTACCTTTTCAATTCAACAGGCTTTACTTCAGAACCGGTTACGGTCGCCATTCCCGCTCGCACGACTACGGGATGGACGATACCCTTCATTCTCAGCACTGATAGCAAAAATAGTTCAAGTTCGCCAACAATGGCGATGGATGCAGAGGGTAACCTCTTTGTTGTTTGGGCGGATGCCTCCACCCTTTACGGATCGGGTGGGGATGTGGATATTTTCTGCAGGATTTGGAACGCGTCGACTCGGACTTGGGGCGGCGTAATGGTCGTTTCCACAGAAAGCACTTCTGATTCGACTGCACCTACTGTAGCTATCGATGCGTTAGGTAATTTCTACGTTGCATGGGCGGATGCCTCAGACTGGAATGGGTCGGGAACCGATGGAGACATATTTTATAAGATCTATAATGTTACTACTGAAGCGTGGTCGCAAATGGTGGTAGCCACGACGGAGAGCGGGAGCCTATCGAGCGAACCCGGAATCGCAGTTGATGATTCAGGTAATATTCACATCGTCTGGTCTGAATTTAATGGTACACAGACTAATATTTATGCAACTTTTTGGAACACGACCTCCTCCTCCTGGATTGGTAATGCAACGGTCTCCTCTGAGATCGTAGGGGACTCCCAGAACCCTCAGATAGGAGTGGATGCGAATTATAATGTCCATATAGTCTGGGACGCAGCATCCTCATCCCTCAGCTCAGGGGCCGATGATGACATTTTTTACCGAATGGCGAACATTTCAGGGCAATATTGGTCAGGAATCGAGCTGGTTTCAACACAGAGCCTCTTGGACTCCAACTACCCAACAATGACGGTGGAAGGAGATGGGACGGTCCATGTTGCTTGGCACGACTTAACCCCCTATGCGGGAAGCGGTGGCGATCATGACATCTTTTACAAGAACCGAGATATCGTAACTGGGTTCTGGTTAGGTTTCGACAATTCTACGGATGTCGTGAGCTCTGGAAGTGATGGTTCTTCCATCTACCCAAGAATAACGATCGACGAAAATTCGGTAGTGCATGTTGTTTGGGTGGATTATTCAGATCTTTTTGGGGCTGGAACCGATGCCGATATCTTCTACAAATTTTGGAACAGTTCCAATTTGACATGGCAGGGATACATTAATACTACGGGTATTGTTACTGTAGCGAGTTCCGAAGACGCCTTCTCTGCTACTATAGCAGTTACTTTAAATCAGCAGGGTACCATTGCTCGGGAAGTCCATGTGGTATGGCAAGATCAGACCGATTTCGGGTTCGGGGCGGATTGGGATGTCTATTATAAGAGTTTTCTCGATATCTATCCCATCCCTGACACTCCATACCTGAACCCAATCACGCCCGCGATTGATTATGATGGAGTTATCTTCTTAAACTGGACGGTTTGCACAAATGTGTCGAGATATTACCTGTATAGGGATGTTTCAAATATTACCGATGTTGGCTCCCTCGTCCCCATCGCAATCACGGGCGCAAGCACAGACTATACAGATATACTTTCTATTGATGGAACCTATTATTACGTGGTGGTCGCTGGGAACATACGCTTCAATTCATCCCTCTCGAATTGCGAAAGTGTCACGTTCATCAAAATGTACCCAGTCAGCACCCCGACCTTTGATCCCATTGTGCCCAATCCTGACAATGATGGCATTATTGTTTTAAATTGGACTTCGGCTGAAAACGCTACGGTTTATTATCTATATAGAGATACTTCCGTAATTACGGATGTTGGCGCACTTCTTCCCATAGCGACCGTGAATCAGACAAACTACACCGACGTGCACTTCATCGACGGGATCTACCATTACGTGGTGGTCGCAGGGAACCCAGGCTATAATAGTAGCCTCTCGAACTGTGAAAACGTGACCGTTGAAATATATTATCCAGTGGGCACGCAAGTCTTGAACCCCATCGTGCCGAATCCGGATTTCGACGGCGAAATATTCTTGAGCTGGAGCACTGCCGCCAATGCAACCTACTATTCAATTTATAGAAATACCTCCGAGATAACCAACGTCACGGGCTTCACCCCCATCGCGGTCGTCAGTCAGCTAAATTACACGGATGTGTTATACACGAGTGGGACTTACTTTTACGCGGTCCTCGGGGCGAATTTAATCTACAATGGGACCCTCTCCAACTGCCAGAACGTGACCGTTGATAAGTACTGGCCGGTCGGCACCCCGAGCCTGAATTACATCTGGCCGGAATTGAACTATTATGGGAACGTTAGTTTAAGTTGGAGTGCCTCACAAAACGCCAGCTGGTATTACATCTATCGAGAACTCTCTAATATTACTGATGTGAGCGGACTAACACCATTATCAGTCACATTCCTGACAAATTATACTGATCAAATCGATATCAGTAACACTTATTTCTATGTCATCGTGGGTGGGAACTTAGGCTTCAATTCCTCCATATCCAACTGCGATAACGTAACGGTGGAACGATACTGGCCCGTGGCGACGCCGGTGTTGAGCTCGATTCTGCCGAATCCAGATTTTGACGGCGAGATTTTCATCGATTGGGGTGATGCGGAGAACGCCACTTTCTACTACGTCTATAGAAACACCTCAGTCATCAACACGATCAACGGTCTCATTCCTCAGGCGGTCGTCACTCAGTCGAACTACACCGATGCGATTTTTGTCAATGCTACCTTTTATTACGTGGTCATAGCGTCCAATCCCGCTTACAACAGCTCCATCTCGAACTGCAAGAACGTCACGATCATCAAGTACTGGTCAGTTGGCACCCCCATACTGGATCCGATCAGCCCCTCGCTAAATTATGAGGGAATCATCCATTTGAACTGGTCAGTCGCCGACAACGCCTCGCATTATTACGTTTATCGAGATACCTCAATAATTAACACGGTCCTGGGGTTAACACCGCACGCCACCATAGTAGCTCAAACCAATTACACCGACGTGGAATTCACGGATGGGACCTATTACTACGTGGTTGTCGCAGGCAATTTGGGTTATAACTCAACCATCTCGAATTCCCGAAACGTGACCGTCCTGAAACAATATCCAGTAGGGTTTTCATTGATTGATCCAATTTCCCCGCGAACAGACACGGATGGCGTGGTTCATCTTACATGGCTTCCTGCGGA
>JABXJT010000137.1 GCA_013375455.1 Candidatus Helarchaeota archaeon
TCTATAGAACCTGCCTTTTGATGTCTTATTCCAAGTCAGCGTGCCGTAATAAAATGGATTCCTTATGATTGAATTTACTGTGCTGTGTCCCCAGTAATCCCCATTTGGCGACGGTATTCCTTGCTCGTTCAAAAGACGTGCAATTGCTTTGTAGCCCATCTCCTTGCCTTGACAGCCATAAATGAACCACTTAAATATTCTTCTGACCACTTTCACTTTTTCAGGGTCTCCTGGAATGAATGAGACCCAATCCCTATCTGCCTTCGTAATGGATTCTGTTTTCGGGATTGTCCGGATGAGCTTGCCTCTTATGTTGTAAATCTCTTTCTTGTGGTCTGCCAAGGTGCGGACTATCATGTATGGCTGGCCCTTGCTGTTTATTATCAATCGGTCATAGCCGTAAGGCGCTTTCTGCCCGTTAGAGCCGCCTTTTCTCATTCTCGTTATCTTTCCTCTTATCACGTCTCTTGCCAGGCTTTTCGAATATTCCCTGGCCTGCCACTGCTTTACCGGAATCAGCAAATCGTCGGAATCGTTTCCTTGCAGGCCTTCGGAAATGTAAACGATCTCAATCCCATTTTGCCTCAGCAAAAACCTGTAATGTCCGCCTTCATCAGGATCGTATCTGCCAAACCTGGCAATGTTCCAGACCAAGATTGTATTGACAGGACAGCTTTTCCCCTGAGCTAGTCTTATCATTTCCTTGAAGCCTTCTCTGCTGTCGGTGCTTGTGCCGGATTTGGCAGCGTCAATAAAAAATCTCAGCAACTCGACGTCATGCTGTTTTGCGAATTTCAGCACTTCCCTTTTCTGGTCCTCTATCGACTGCTCTTGTCTGTCGGTTGACCGCCTCAGGTAAGCCCATGCAAATCTTTTTTCTTTTGACGTTGTCATTAGCCTCTCCCCGTTATCTTTTTCAGTTTTTCAATGTCCTCTTTCGTGTAATATCTGTAATTGTTCATGGGGTCGCGCTTTGCCTTTGGTATCTTTCCTTCAGCTTCCCAATTGAAAAGAGTTCTTTTATATACGCCTAAAATTTTTGCCACTTCACTTGCCTTGTATCTTTTTTCCATGAGCCTTGACCCAAGAAGCATTTATTTTCTTTCGGCCATAGTTTAGCATAGTTTTCACCCCTTGTCAAGGCTTTTTTTCAGAGCTTTTCTCACGCATCGACGGTATCCTTTCCTCTCCATATATAAACGCACCAGCCAGCAGGCCATAAGTCTGCTGGCATTGCTTAATCTTTCCTCGTAATCTTCCGGCAGCTTTCCGTATGTTTTTCTGAGTTTTAAATTTTTTATTTCCATTTGATTGTTGCCTCTTCACGGTCCCTTCACTATTTAAATGGCAGAAATGAGGGCGGATATTCCCGAAACATCGGGAAATTGAACATTGTCAAAAGTACCAAAACCAAGCCGAATTGTCTGGCAACCTAGCAAATGTTTTTTCTTGCAATAGTTCCGAATTCATGTTAAAATTTAAAACGAAAATTTAAATTTCTCCTGATAAATTTTTATGGGATATGAAATCAAAAATGTAACTTTCTTGGATTCAAGACTTAAAAAATAAATCGCAGGTCAAGAATTAAAAGTGATATAATACAAAAGTTTAAAAGTGAAAAGGTTATATGAATAAAAAGAGCTGAAATGAAGATAATTCACTTTTCCGATACTCATTTAGGATATTCTGAAGGCACTAAAACAGACACCGAGACAGGTATTAATCTGAGGGAGGCTGATATCTATAGAGCATTCAGCAGAGTGGTAGATTATATTGCTCAATTAAAGCCAGACCTTATTGTCCATTCAGGCGATTTATTTGATAACCCACGGCCGAGCAACCGGACAATAAATTTTGCTTTAAAGGAAATCAAAAGAATTTCAAAATTGGATATACCTTTTGTATTGATATCAGGCAACCACTCCACTCCACGAGTGAGAACTTCAGGGTCAATATTCGAGTCTTTTGCCTTGTTCGATAACATCCGTCCTGTTTATGGTCTAGATTACCAGCAAATTAATATTAACGGTATCGCAATACACTGTCTGCCTCATATGTTAACAGAACAGGAAATGCAGAGAGCTTTTAACAACTTAAAACCAAATCCAAGGTCAGATGCGAATATCATTGTTGCGCATGCCGGTATCACAGCGCAAACTCAATACAAGATGGGCGAATTCAACGAGCAGATAGTTCCTTTCAGCACTTTAGCAAAGAAGAGAAACTTTGATTACATCGCGTTGGGACATTATCACAGGAATGTTAAACTCGCAGATAATGCTTATTACGCAGGTTCAACGGAAAGGTTTAGTTTTGACGACGCAGCCCAGGATAAAGGTTTTTTACTAGTAAGCTTGGATAAAGGCAACCCGGATGCTAAATTTATGCCGCTGGATATAAGGGAGATGCTCTTAATAGAGCCGATAGATTGTGCCGACCTGACTGTGCACGAAATAATAAAAACATTGGAAAAGAGAATAAACAACAAGATCAAGGACAATATTGTTCACGTAACTCTTGCGAATCTATCAAGACATAAATATGTAGAACTGGATTTTGCGAAGATGAAGGACCTTACCTCACAGGCAGCTTATGTGAAGTTCGACTATCAGTTAGTAACGGAGGGCGGCGAACCGGTTGCTCAGACAGCCATCGGCACTCTTACAACTGAATTTGAAACTTTTCTGTCGAGACAGAAGATTGGAGACCTGAACAAGGCGCGACTTAAGGAAATGGGCATAGATTATCTGACCAGAGTTATCCTGCCCGAGGAGATATAATGCTACTCAATAACATAAGGCTAAAGAATTACAGAAAATTCAGAGACGAATTCATAGAGTTTCCTCGTGGCATTCTTGGAATTATAGGCAGAAACGGAGTCGGAAAATCCACCATATTTGAGGCGATAGGCTGGGCACTTTACGGAAGCGTTATGTCGAGGTCTGGAAAGGATGAGATAAAAAGCCAGAACGCCCCAGAAGGAGAGATATGCAGAGCAGAACTTGAATTCTCGCTAGGGGGACATAACTATAAAATAGTCAGGGAACTGCAAGGGAAGAGTCCGCTATCAAGAGCATTTGTCTTTATCGATGGATCAAACCTCCCCGAGGTTGCAAGGGATAGCGAAGTAAACAAGTATGTCGAGAAACTGCTCGGAATGGACTATGTAACTTTCATGCGAAGTGTTTATGCAAAACAGAAAGAATTAGCCTCACTTTCCATACTAACCAGAGCCGAGCGCCAAAAAGTCATAAGGAGAATGCTGAATATCGATAAGATAGATTTGGCCGTCGACGCAATCCGCACAGATAAAAGAGATAAGCAGGAATTCATTAGAGGGATCGAGTTTAAACTAGAAGATATGAAAAAACTGAAACAGCAACAAAATAATACAACTAAAGAGATTGAAGGATTAAAAGAAAAAATTGACACTTTAGAAATTAAAAGAACGAGGCTGGAAAAGAAAAAAGGCAGAACAAGAAAATCCAGAGACAAACAAGAAGTGCTCTACAAGAAGCATAATGAGATAAAGAATTCCATTTCCAAGCTATCAAGTAAATTAGAAGGGTTAACGCAACGTAAAAACGAACTACTTAAGGAAGAACAAAAGCTCAAGAAAGAGAAGCAAACTCTTGCTACTCTGGAGCCGAAGGAGGAATTGTATGAAAAGAAAAAGCGTCAAAAGGAAGCAATGGATGAATTAAGACTCAGGCACAATAGAAAGAATGACTTAAAAAGGTCGGTAAAACAAAAACAACGGGAGATAAAAACCCAAAACCGCCTTATTAAAGAAACTCAAAACAGATTGCTTCCTCTCAAAGACATTGATAGAAAATACAAAAAGGCCCAAAAAGACTTAAAGGAAATAAAAAGAAAGAAAATGATTCTCGACAGGGATACGAAGGAGATTATTAAAAAAGAATCGGTTTTCAAGTCAAAAATCGAGGAGTTGTCAGAGAAAAAAGATGAGATAAGTTCCCTCGGCCCTAACAGCAAATGCCCTGTATGTTTTCGCAGACTTGGCAAGACTCATAAAGATATTCTGAACCACTTTGAAAAAGAGATAACTAAAATAAAGGGTGAATATCAAAAGATAAGGAACATCAAAGGAAAACTTGCAAGCCAGGAAAAGCAAATAAAAGATAACGAAGCAAGACTTGAGAAGCATAAGGATGCTTTGAATAAAAAGTTAGCTCGTAAATCTGGATTGGAGGCAAAACTCCGAAATCAAAAACAAGAGCTATCAAAGGCTACGACCAAACTTGCTAAGGAGAAATCAGAATTAAAGAGCCTTGTTCATGTAAAATTTAACGATGTTCAGTATAAGAAGCTCAAAACCGAACTCGAAAGTCTTTCTAAAATAAGAGATGAAATAATAAGGCTGAGAAAAGATGTCTCAAGACTGCCGCAAGTTTTGCAGGATGGCAAAATTAATTCAAAGGCCATAGCTGCACAAGAAAAGGAACTGAAAACTCAGAAAAAGGCTCTTGCTGAACTAAAATTTGATGAGGGAAAATATGAAAAAACAAAGAGAACATTTGAGCAAGTTTCTGATGATCTCAGCGGATGCGAGACTAATTTGGAAAAGGAAGAAGGAAATCTAAAGGTAAAAGATAGAGAGCTAAAAACAATAAAGGATAAAATAACGGAGCAGAAAACATACAGAGTCAAAATAAAATCCACTCAAACGGATATTCAGTATCTCGAGCGCCTAGAAAGCCTTATGTCGGATTTCAGAAATGAGTTGATAAATAGAATAAGACCTCTGCTCACTGCGAGAGCTTCGTATTTGTTCAGGGAGCTCACTGACGACAGGTATCCTTTGATAGAACTGGATGAGGATTACAATATCTATATAGTTGATGAAAATCAAAAATATGGTCTAAAGAGATATTCAGGCGGAGAAGAGGACCTGGCAAATCTATGCCTGAGAATCGCGATGTCGCAGGTAATAGGAGAAAGAAGCGGAGCAGAGATTAATTTTATGGCTCTTGATGAAATTTTTGGAAGTCAGGATGAATCGAGAAGAATCAATATACTGAATGCTTTCAACAAACTGACAAATCAATTCGCACAGATTATACTGATAACACATATCGATACCATCAGAGAGAAACTGCCATATGTGTTGAGGATAGAAGAAAACAGCAACAAAGAAAGCCACGCGCAGTTTGAGTGAGTTAAGTGCGGAAATGTTAAGAGCATAGGAGCAGGATTAATACAAAAAGATCGCAGTTCTAAAATTTGTGGACTAGAGGCGATGCCGTATTTGCCCGAAAAAAATCTAATACCGGAGATTTTGCGTGGATTCTTATACTGATAAACAACTTGCGGCAAGGATTTTAGAAACTGGTAAAGAGCCGCTTTTGATTATCGGCGGCCCGGGTACTAGAAAATCAACTTTGCTAGCCGAAAGAGCAAATAGTATTATTCAAAAGTCACTTGCAGAACCACGGAATATTCAAGTCCTATCTTTTAATAACGCTTCTGTAAGGGACCTAAAAGAAAAATTCGATGATTACAAAGTGCCAGAAGCGGTGAAAATTTCCACGGTTCATAGTCTCGCTTATAGAATAGTCTTACAAAATTTCGCACAAACAGGATGGAATACTGAGTTGAATATCACCGATGAAATGGATGATAAGTTAATTCTCCATGATTCTCGTTATGAAGGATTAGCTCTCAATGAGATATATATGAATTTGGCTGACTTAAGATCCCTTAATGAAGCAAAGGAATATTATAAATTCAAAAAATTCTATAATGGCTTCAACTTTTACGAAATAACACGGAAGGCAATCAGATTGCTTAAGAGCAATAAAAAGATAAGGAATAAGTACCTTGAGGAAATTGATTTTTTGATTGTTGATGAATATCAGGACCTCAACAGAGCAGACCAAAAATTTATAGAATTGTTAACCGAAGAAAATGATGGATTAACCATCTGCGGAGACGATGACCAGAGTATATACTGTTTCAGGTATGCTTTTCCAGATGGGATTAGAGAAAAATACAATTCTCGGAAATTTCAAATTGTAAACTTGGAGTTTAGTTATAGATGCCCTGACTTTATAGTTAAGATAGCTAATTATATCAGGTCCAAGATGAGTGATAGTATACCAAAAGTGTTAAAAGGCATCCCCAGTGAACGGAAAGGATTAATTATATCTTTGCCATCTTCCACCGAAACCAGAAACAAGGAGGCAGAATGGGTTGCAGAGAAAATCATTGAAGAAAAAAACGAATATCTCTCGCGTAAAAGCCTAGGTGAGAAATATAAAATTTTGGTTCTTGCGAGCGAAGAGGATGTTTATAGAGATCTTATGGAAATTCTTTCGGAAAAAGTGGTGGACTTCAGGACCAAGCGAACCAAAATATTAAACCAGAACCTAACTAGACGAATATACTCTGCGTTAAAGTTTATAGAACAGCCGAATAATAATTTGGCACTCCGTTGGGTCCTTCACGGACTTGCCACGAGTACAGATTACAACGCAGTAATTACTAAAGCCCTCGAGCAGAATCTATCTCTTTGGGAAACAGTGAATCAGTCAGAGGATAAGAAAATTAAGTTGATTTGTTATGATTTACTATCTATCGATAAAGGAGATAAACCCCCGGAAATATTGGAAAAGCTTTTAAAAATTTTTAACATTGAAAGAAATAATGGTCAAGCTGTTAATAGACTTTTTGAGATCGCAGAAGGAATGACTACTATTAAAAATTTCATCGAGAAAATAGAAAGCCAAAATCTCGAATCCGAAGAATATACTGATGATTCGCAGACACGAAAAGGCTTTACTGTTGAATTAATGACAATTCACTCGGCTAAGGGATTAACCGCTGATGTTGTCTTTATAATGGGCCTCGAGAACGGGATTTTCCCAAAAGATATCCAAGGGAACTACACGGAAGAAGAACTTAGACTTTTCTACGTTACACTTACAAGAACAAGGAGTAAGTTATATATGAGCTTTGTGCGTTCTAGGCACGGTCGGCTTGCGAGAGGCGAGTACATCCGAACCCAATCTAAATTCATTAATATTATACAAGAGCTCCCTGATTCGTGCAAGTATTTAGATTTTGTCCAATGTTAATTCTGTGAAGGCGGATGAGAGGTCCGTTGAATACTTAGCCATGTTTTCATCAAAAAATTAAGTTATTTGTTCCTTCGACCCAAGTAAATACCGCAAAAAATATCGCTTTTTGTCTGAAAGACCCGACACCGTAAAGCCAGTATCCCAACCAAAATAAAAAATGACAAAAATGAGGGCGGATATTCCTAAACGCCTTCTCAAAATTTTTTATCTTCATAAGGTTATTATTACAATCGGCACTAACTGGCTTTCTATACACTTAAAAAATTAACCTCAACTAAAAAAGTCCGGCTTTTAGCAATTTATCATTTTTTTATCCAATAAATGTCTTGATGAAAATTGTAATTTATCGTATAATTAATCAAGTTGCGGATCAGAGGGATTCTATGAGTCAGAAAGTTTTTTCTTATTTGAAGTCCAAATTATCCAAAAAAGAATTAGCAGAAATAGAGAAGAGTAAATCTCTAAGTTTGGTTAAGCTTTCAAACCTAAATGAAAGATATATAGCGACACAACTTAAGCCTTATCCTCAATATTACGCAAAGACCATAAGAAATAATAATATCGTGAAGAATTCTGCCTTCCTAGACAATACTACTATATACATGTCAGTAACCT
>JABXJT010000199.1 GCA_013375455.1 Candidatus Helarchaeota archaeon
CGTGAATCACTCAGCAAGGTAATCCATAATAAATATGTTTGGATGCTAGGTGTGATAAATCTATTACTTTTAGCGGTTTATTTAACAGGATTAAAAGCCCTTCATCCTATATTTGAAGTTCAAATGGGTAAAACCCTTGCGGATATAGCAATTTCTATGATATCGTATGGAGCAATGGTAGCAAATGTAATTATGCCCATTTTAAGTGATCGAGCTAGCAATCGAAGACATTTTTTATTGATGGCTATTATAGTCCTCATTCCTTCACTACTTTTAATAAATTTTCTTGGAGAAATCGGTATTTGGACTTTAAGTTTTGTTATCGGGTTTATGGTGGGCACAATCGCGCCGATTGCCGCGACGATCCCTATTGAATTGAAGGGTGTAGGTCATTTGTATATAGCGGGGGCCTCGGGTTTTATGACAACGATAGGGAGAATTGGAGGGTTTATAGGACCCATGATATATTTATTCATAATAACAAGCACAGCGGTGGAGATATATGGCTTTATTTTTCTATCGATTCTCCTCATGGTGGGAATTATATTAGTGAAATTACTTCCTGAAACAGCTGGGAAAGCACGCGAAGCATTAGTAGAAATTGAATAACAAAAGTAAAAAAGTACTAATGAAGATACGAGATAAAATCGGTCTCATTGAAGTTATGTTCTAAATAACCTGCAAGATGCTCTTGATAGAAGTTGTTGAGGGTTTCATATGTTAACGATTCAGCTATTTTGAAAATTTGTATCCTCATGAGTATATCTTTGGTGTAGGGGCGTTTTGAATCTAAGAAAACAAGTGCGGATAAAAATTCTTTAGTGAAATCCATGTTTAGTAGAATCCACGTAAAAAAGGCATCCTGAAAATTATCAAAAAATAGGTAATAACAAGTGTCATCAAGCATGGCCGGTTTATCATTGATTGGAAATACTAGGGAAAAATTAGGAGCCTTGTAAAAGCCGGAAATTGCTACCTTATATGGTTTAAACGCGTAATCCCCTATTCCGAATATCGAAAATCGTGGTCTTTTTTTGTATATCGCGGATTTCCGGTTATCTAGATACTCGGCATGAGATAGCAAATAATTCCAAAGACGTGGGTACTCCGCAGCGATACAATCGGTTTCCTCATTAAGTTTCCGTTGGGTA
>JABXJT010000138.1 GCA_013375455.1 Candidatus Helarchaeota archaeon
GGACCAGGCGGATATGGACCAAGTGTGGCTGTTAAACGGGTATGAAGCCTACCCAATGCATTTTTCAGATGAAGTGCTGAATGCTTATGCTTCGGATGCGTGTAACTTCTCAGCCATTTATCTCAATTATCACGATTTTCCTGCGGAGGTTAATACTCTCGTTCAAGATACGCCCGTGTTTCAATCTATATTTCTGGAGCGGGTGGAGGAAATGATTGGAAAGCTCCAATCTCTGAGAATTGCTAGTCCGAATGAACCCGTGTTTGCCTTTGTGGGCTTCTGGGCTTGGGATTTCACCTTCACTAAGCTAAAGAATATCGTAGATCAATTAAATAATATTAGTGATGATTTTGTTTTCCTCCGCCCCGATATTTTTGCGGAAGTATTTAAGAAATCGCAACTACAGTCTGAATTGAGACAAGAGTCTGAACTAAATGTGTTCGTCTGGGCAGGGTTGGTTCCTTTACTTGGTGTAGTGATCGTTCTTGTGTATAAGTGGGGCTTCTATAAAAAAGGTGATGTAAAATCTGAACAGAAGGGCGGGGGATTTGAACTGTTTATCAGTAAGGGGATGTTCTTCATTATCAGTTTTGTGCTGTTATTGATGGCTAGATACTGCTTTTACTCCACTTTTTTGAACCTAGTGTCTGCAGTCATATTCTTGGTTGCATTCATCCTGGGAGTAATTTTGAAGAAGAGGATTGACCGGTTGATTGGCGTTCGAAATAGCCTAATTTTTGCTCTTTCGACTCTATCGATAGGTGTTATTCTCTTTCTCATTAGTACCAAGCTAGTCATCTTCGCTGGGTTAGCAATAGGGATGCTGCTTTCACATCAAATCCGATCCAATTCCTCACTGTTCCAAACCCGAGCTAAGAATCGCGATTTTCTCTATTGCATTGTAATCGCTGCTGCAGTGATCTTACTCATTCCCACGGAGTATTATTTTGACGCTCTCTTCGGTACCATATTTGTGGTCGTCGGGTTTAGTGCTCTGAGCATTCTGGTTTTAATGCGCAAACCACTCCCCATGGAAACTCCTGCAAAAAGATGGTACTCGAAAGGATTCCTAATGGGCTTTTCGTTATTATTCCTCCTAGGACCGACCTTCAGCCCCGAAAGGTTATTCTTTCATTTGTCCTGGGGATTCTTCCCCACTCAATTGACCCTCTCCTTCAACCTAGCGGCTCTCTATCTCGGAGCAATTTTACTCATGGAAGTACTGGAAGTGAAGGGCATCCAAATTTCCAAACCAAAAGTAAATCTCCTAGGCCTTGCAGCAGTCCTCTCATATCTATTCATGCCACTTCTACTCACGGGCATGACTTCGTTCATTCTATACAATTTTATCTTCATTTTTGGCATGTTGACTGGTTGCCTCTATGTTTTTAATCACTATCAAAGCGACCCAACTAATGTCTCACAAATTCATTTGGGTTCAAAATTGAAGACGGGACCTAATAATTATTTAATCCAAATTTTCACCTGGTTCTTGATTGGATCCTTTTTAGTCTTCATGTACCCTGCGCTTTTCGTGGTTGATAGCCTCGAGCTCTTCGCCAGCATGGGCATGCCCGGGATGAGTCAAATCGTATGGCCCGACTTTGTATGGACCATTTTCTACTTACCTAATCTTTACTTGTTTCTCGTGGTTCCAGTCACCATCTACGTGTTAGCCGTTGGAATCATCTCATCATTCTAATAAGTACTTCTTAAAATTGAACCCCTTGAAGTGGAATTATCTTGACACTTCTAATTTAATATGATTCGTTTATTAAAAAAAAAGGGAAGTTGGATTTAAGATTTCTTTTCTTCTTGGAGATAGAAATATACGAAGAGCACTAAAAAGGCCGCAAGGATAGCGATATTCATCCAGGTTAGCATGAGAGCCGCCGGCGTCATGACATCTCCAAAAAAATTGACGATGTTCAAGATTATCATTACTACTAGCCAAGACATTCCGAACTGTATATAATATTTCATCCGATCCCATTCGAGTCGCAATCCTGCCAAAAGGTTAAAAATGCCTAAGAGAATTAAGGTTCCACCCTGACCTCGCACCGATGGTGGATCATAGTTAGTGCCGCCAATCATTGTATAATATGCCTCAGTTAAGAAAGTCCACCAAATCCCATAAAAGAGAGCTACAGCACCGCTGACAATTATTATTATCTTAAAACCTTTCGAAATTTCAGCCATTTCAACTATTCCCTCGATTTAGGTTTTGTTAGAATTCACCTAAAAAGGTGTAATCATCTATAAATTATGGATATTTAAATTATAGGAAATTAAGATTACTTTTTGGGTCAACCTAAATCAGGAATGACTGAAGTTGTTCCGTGATCTTCTGCCTCCTTAATCATTTCCGCAGCTTCTTCGATAGGGATTGGAATCAGATTGAGAAGTGAAACCCGGCTTAATTTAGAGAGGGCATAAACAGTTTGGGGTAGCTCATTACAATCATCTGAGAAGAAAATTTTTCGTTTCCCAAATGTACTCTTGAGTTTTTCACCTACCTCCTCAATGGCACAAAACCCTACGACAAGGCCCTTTTTGTGCCCCTCAGCTTTCAATTGCTCGACTAAACTATCGTCAAAGCCTTTACCCATCACGATAAAGAAGCCCCCTTTGAATTTCTCCGGATAATCATAGGCGAGCACTTGAAGCGTTGTCAAGGTATTGTTTTGACACCCTTCGGGACAGACCATTTCCTTTCCTTTAATGATTTTGACATCGCTAGGAAATTCCTGGAGCAAATCGTAATCATATTTTTCAGTATACGCGTTCAAATCTTTTCCAATAACATTGATTTTGGTTAAATCCCCTTCACCCAGACCACGGTCATAGGCGATTTTAAGATGTGGGACCTCATCGATCGATAGCCCAAAGACTCTGGCACCCACGACATCCACTGCCAATGTATCCCGACCGCCAATCAGGATATTGAATTGCTTCACTAAACGGTCTTCAAAGGCAGTTGGAGGATAGTGCCCGTGAATAGTGCCGTCAATCCCATCAATAATGGTGATATCGGGTTGGATGTGTTCGTATACATCAACGAGTTTGGAATGGAGATTGTAATTATGGTCCTTTTTTCTATCGGCGTGTTGGGGAAACCCCCACTGATTTTTAATTCCAAGAGTGACGACTGCCATCGAGTGAGTCTTCAATTTTGGTAAGTTGATGTATGTAAGAGAGTCCCGATTTTTAATTATTTTGGCGATAGTTTTTGGGATTCTAAAAGTTTTTAGGATATACCCTTTTGGATCCTCTGCGACCCCTTTTTTCCCTTTGAATTCGAGGGTTTCAGTTTCCTCTTCATCTAGATAGATTGGGATGGCGCCCGTTCTCTCGCAGATGTCCCGATAGCCATTAATTGCGAACACGACGCGCGTTAAATTCGCTTGAGTCGAATTTTCCATGACATAAACGTTGGTTGCACCCAGCCCTTTCAAATATTTAATTACTTCCTCCAAAACGACAGGGGTCGTATAGCAGTGCTTCTTATAATCAATACCATTCACTTTTATGTAGATTTCTTTCGAATTCTTGAGTAGGGGAGTATCTGGACTCTCGAGCAGCGAAAACATCTCGCTCACCGCCGCGACTACCCCTTGTTCTGTCCCCACAATGAATACGTCTGGCAATTTTCCATCCACTTCCAAAAATCATTAATTTACTTTGAAAAAATCTATTCTTAACTTAATAAAATGATACGTCAAATCACTTTATTAATTCAAACTATGAACGAAATCCCAAGGAAATTTAATGCATAAAAGAGAACCAGGGACAGAAAGAAAATAACTAGAATGAAGACGGTAAGAGTCAGTAGGTAACTGGCCGTCAGCATCAACATGCTATCAGAAGTTGGTTGTCTCAGTTTTTCAGATATATCTCTCCCTCCAAGATAGATCCCTATAATCTTAAACGGCAGGTAGAGGAGGAGGGTTAGGGCGAAGAGCAGAATAAAAGTGTTCAACGTGTTAATCATGAAATTTTCGATATCAACGAGCGATGCTCCTGATGTAAAGATGTGGTTGACCACCCCATTTACCAAAGGTACATAGAGAAAAATCATTATCGGAATGAAGATGATGAGAAAGAGGGTTTGCGGGAGATAAGAATATTTGATCGTGTCTTTTAAGGGAGGAATTTGGGGTGCTTTTAAATTTGATGAAAAAATGGCGATGCGGCGCACCAAGCTATTCTGCATTTTGAATTTGAAGAATAAAATTAGGAGCACACCTGGGATGACGAGAACTAGAAGCGCAATTTGAATTATGGGGATGAGACTCATGATCTCCTCATGCTTGCCGACTACATACACTTGAACGTAGGGATTGACGAAGAGATAGAAGGATACCAATGATAAGATTATGCCCAAACTCAATCCAAATATCAATGTAAGATGGATTTTTAAAGATAAATTTTTTGATCTAACTGCTGCAACACCTTTTTGTTCTTCTGCTGGGAGGAGGACAATATTGGTCTTATACGCACGACGGCGTAAATAAATGAGAATTATCAATGCTGCGACAAGATTTGTTAAAATGAAGATGAGAACTCCAAGAAAATAATTATTCATGGCGAAATGTCCTGGGGAAGAGTAAATGGAATTAGCGGAGGCGACCACGCCATCGAGGGTTGGGGAAGAAAAATGTTCTTGGAAGCCGTCCCCATTTACCTGTTGTTGGTTCTCTTCATTCAATAAAAGCGTGTTGGATGCTTCCGTGGAGGTAATGTAATCATATTCTCCATACCCGAAACCAGGATAACCCGGGTTAGTCGCGAGCCAGGCGCCATAAGCCCAAATTTCAAACGAATTCTCATCATAATGGGCGTGATACTGGTATTGGGATTTGCTTTTACAGGTAATTGAAAGATAAAGGGCATCTTGGTTCCAATCACTCCTCAGAAAGGCGAGTCCTGAATCCCGATTGACGACGGTAGTGTCCAATATTGGCTGAACTGCGGTAATGTTCATCGAATACATGCAAACGCGAGTTACCAAGCCCGAATAATATGAAAGTATTTCGTGGCTTTCCAGATAAGTTCCATCATAAGAAAGTACATCATTGAGTTGCCGCATTTCCCAAATCCACTGAGAATAATTGCTAAGTAATGGTGCGTGAGGATAGATCGGGGCGGCAGACCAGAGAAGAGCCTCTATTATTTCTGCTTGAGTCCCAGAATCTTCGAATAGGGGGATTATCATGAGGGGAGATAAACAATAAATCGTGTTGTTGATGAAGGAAATGAACTTGGGTTCGGCAAAATAGTTCTTTCCACCAAGATTCTTTAGAGCATTAAAGAATTTCAAGCCTGTATGAAGAAAAAACCCGGCATACGAATAACCCTCATAATTCCCACCATCAGAAGCGAAAGATGTCGCGAAATAGTCATCGACTCCCGTAATGGCACGTGAAACCCAATCATTTTTCTCAAGTACAAGCCCTGAAAGACCCAGACCACTCGCTACTATTGCGATGTGATTGTTACGTGGAAGATAATCAAATTTTTCAAGGAGTGGAAGGGTGTGGTTTCCAAGTTTGTTAGCAATCTCCACCTGTTCAGCCAGCGTTAAATTTTGATATATCATGTCAAATGCCACCGAGTAATGACCACAGGCACTGCCCCGCTCTAAATGGCTACTGTAGTCCGTGATATCATCCATTGCCAGTAGAAACGCCTTAGATTTGTTGATGTAGGTCATGTTTAGTCTCATAACGCCAGTAAATGCCAAGTCTAGAGCAGATATAAAACGGGTTGAACTACCCACCGTCGAAATATCATCGTCAAGATGGCTGTCGGCATTCGTCTCAATTTTAGCGAACCATCCTTGCCAAGGTTGCTGCGTTAAAACTTGATTCCGTAACGTTGGGAGAGTAGTTTCATTGAAATAGAGGTATGGGTGGGGACCATAGGTTTCTGGGGGGCCATTCTTCACAGTTGGAGGTTCCGGTTTTTCAGCAGGTGGAGGTAAGGGAGGAGGCTGGCTTTTGACAGGATCGTGCGAAATAAAAATCGACCCATTTTCCACGATCGTGAAAGTATCCATGTGAGTAGCCGGATTGTAGGAATCTGATAAATTTTCACCGTTAAAAATTGTTTGTTTCGGATCATCAGGAACCCAAAGGGAAATTTGAGTGGGGCTACTAACCCAAATCATGCCACTAATATTCGAGGATTGGTATTCCAGGTTAATGGAGATGGTATTTTGGGATGAAACGTAAGTTCTGTTTTGATCCGATAAGTGGCTCCCTTTTTTCATGATGAAGCTCGAGATGTTCTCGCCATCCGACCTTAGAAACAAGAGGGGAGCATTGGTCGTGAAATTATCAAAATTCTGTGAGGCTGCTGAGTCTTGGCTGAAAAGCAAGTCATTCGAGCCAATGTAGGTCACGCCTTGAGCAGCATTCGTGGTAATAGTTGGGAGCGTTTGTGATTCGTTCAGCGGATAGAGGATGGTTATGAAGCGAGTTGGGCCAGTTTGAGTTGGCCGGGCTTTGATAAATGGAAGCATTATGGGATTATGCTTGTAAGTTTGGGTTGGATAAAATGGCCCTGTTGATTCCGAGATGGTTACTTGCGGTTCGATAAAAATGGCGTACAGCTTGACCACATTATCGGAGTTCAAATAGCTATTAACCGACCAAACTGCTGATTGATTGTTATTAAAAACGGTGAGATTCCCTCGCCCGTGTAAGATCCAATCCACGGGTATGTTGTCACTGGTCGGGTAAATATCATCAATGGCTATGAAATATGTGGGGTCTCCATCTTGATTTGGCTTGATAAATAATATATTTCTGGTAAACCCTCCATTATTTGGAAAAATATTATCAATGACTATGAATAAAACCACGCTAAAAGCACTAAGAACGATCAAGACGAGGAAAACCGTTTCAAATTGGCGGCTAAAGAATCGCCGTTTAGGCTTCTTCTTTGCAGAGGAGTTCTTTTTGTCCAAGATGTTCACTTGTTGTTAATCTTGAAGAAAATAATACATGGGATCTTGTTTCATTATTTTCTTACGTCTATAGACGCGTGATAAGAAGGGATGAAGTCCCATTGGGTATTTAGCTAATTTTTCTATGTATCCCTTAACATCTTTCGTACTAACCAAATCAGAGTGTTGTTCATTTCTCAATACATCAAGTGGCCAACTCCAATCGAACTCATTCTCTATACCGGCATAGAGCGCAGAAACGGCGCCGACGGCGTTGGCATACAACATCACACCAGTTATGAGTTTTTTTAAAAATTCCCAGGATGCAACCTTGACATATATTTCGTTTATCGCACCCTGAGAATACACTTCCAGTGGTTTAAGAACATCAAAAGATAGTTTTTTAATCTCGCCAAGATGGTCTGGGTATCTCATATCTTTAGGATGCATCGATTCTCTTTTCCAGAGCCCTATTGAGGTAATGTTTTTGGTATAATCTGTAGGTTCGGCAAACAAGGTGCCAAAATCATTGAATGTCAATTTCTGCATGTTTTTCAATGTCATACCAACAATAAAATTATCAACAGGGGCCTTTGCTCTAGTTAGTAGATGGGATATGATGGGCATCAATTTGTCCTTTTCAGCATTTGCTTCACCCAATCCATACGGGAGCTCACCAGTATATAGCCCTATAAAATCCTTAAAAATAAGAACCTCGTCTGGGGATTCAGTTTCGTAAGGGCCGTGCTCGA
>JABXJT010000200.1 GCA_013375455.1 Candidatus Helarchaeota archaeon
AAGATAAAGCTTGGTTTAAGAAGTGGTGGCCTAAAGACACTCCAAAGAATTACAATTTTGAAAAAATATCATTAGGAAATTTTTTTGAAAGGCAAAGAAAGAAGTATGCTAATGAACCCATGATGTGGTTTTTAGAATCATGGATGACTTATGAAGAGGCTGGTAAGGCGATAGATTCCTTAGGGACTGCACTTCATAATCTAGGAATAAAGAAAGGAGATATAGTAGCATTCCTAATGCCAAATAGTTTTCAATATGTAATCAGTTTTTATGCAACCGTAAAAATTGGTGCTATTGCCAGTGGAATAAATCCAACCTACAAACCATTAGAAGTATTGCACCATCTTAAATTGACTAACGCAAAAGTTTTAATCACTTTAGATGCATTATATGGTGAATTGGCACGCCCCATAATTAATAAAACAAATGTTGAAATGGTTATATCTACTAATATTGCGGATTTAGCTTCTGGGTTACCAGGTTGGAAAAAAGGTTTAGGAAAAATGATTGGAAAGATACCAAAAGGAAAAGTTGACTTTCCTGGTGCAATTAAGTTCTTAGATCTACTCAAAACTAAACCTGATCTTCCAAAGGTAGACATTGATCCAATTAAGCATGCATCAACATATATAATGACAGGTGGAACGACTGGAGTTCCTAAAGCTACTGTTTTAACACATTTTAACTTGGTTTCAAATGCAATGCAAGCTGTTTTATGGGTAGGTGGCGAAGATCCGGGTGTTGGAGATATTGGAGCAATACCATTGTTCCATTCATTTGCTATGACAGCTGTTATGAATGTAGCTATTGGTTTAGGAGGATGGATGATGTTATTCCCAAGACCACCTCCAACTGATGTATTCCTAAAGGAAATTACTCACATTCCTGCTCCCAAGGGACTATTTTATGCGGGAGCAGAAATTTTATTTAAAAGAATTGCTGATTTCCCAGAACTTGAAAAATTTCCAGGTTTAATGGGAAGGTTAAGGCTTTGCATTTCAGGTGCTGGACCTTTACATGCCCCAGTACAACAATCATTTCAAAAAAATACAGGTGGAAGAATCGTTGAAGGATATGGTCTTTCAGAAGCATCTCCAGTAGTTAGTGCTGGGAATTTATTTGGCGAGAGCCCAATTGGCAC
>JABXJT010000139.1 GCA_013375455.1 Candidatus Helarchaeota archaeon
TGGGTTATTTCATCTTTAAATTGTTTTACAAATAATGAAACGGCATATTTGAGAGGCCTGCGGAGCACTTCATTGACTTGATCAGCGACTATAACTCCCGTTAGGTTATATTTCATATCATGTTCTAACAAGATCCCTTTATCCTTATGAAACAGTTCTGTTGGAGGACGTTCTGAGCCGAGTATTTCTTGAAGGAGCATCATTATACCCCCAAGTCCGGCTGCTGCTAACTGTGCATCTACGCCTCTTTCCTCTCCTATGGTCAGGTATGGGATTTTGTTTTCAGAATTAATTAACATGATTGCACTAATTCTTGTATTCGATAGAAAGAAACTATGAGGGTATTTCATGTAGATACTCGCTATTACGACAAGCCCACTTACCACGAATAGATAGTCTAGATTCGGGATCGGAATTCCGAGAAGAAAGATACCAACTCCGCCTCCCATCGCCACAAGGAATCCAATGAGAGCAATGATTGTCATTCTTTTATCTCGCTCGGATCCTTCTCCCCTGATAAACTCGACCAATCGGGCTAACACGATAATAATTGCTGAGAAGGCGTATAAAGCAAACACGATATCGAACGCCTCGGTAGTTGTTCCATAATACATATAGTCGCCCCAATAACTTCCCCACGGTTGCATGAATACAAGAAAAGAGATTGCAAAGGTCGTAAATGAGATATAAAAGGTCGTGAGAGGTGAGAAGAACCGTCCCCTCATGCCCTCAAAAGCTAAAATTAAAAGTGGGAACATTAGAAATAATAAAACCACGGATGAATTTAGGAAAAATTCCGCTAATAACTGTTCTCCATAAGGTATCCAGAATGTTGGAAGCGTTAATGAAAAAACAATCGTAAAAACTCCAAAAAATGTTCCTAAAAGCACTGTGGGGATATACTTCGTCTTTCTTGCCAATATTGCCAAAAAAATGGTCATTATCGCGCCTATCAGGACTAAAACAATTGTTATCACTAGGAAAATATAATCCATTTCTCTCCATCCGTAAATCTAGTAGAATGATCTGAAGGTTGTACTTTTAAGGATTATTGTTCAATAATACCCATTTATTCGTGGAAACTTTTAATTCTAAATGTTAATAAAACATTTTGTAGCAATACCGAGAAAATAAATTACAGCTACCATTTTTCGATGGTTGAAGGATGGAAACGATGATGAAGAGTAAAGAATTAACGAATAAAATTAAGAAATTTTTACTTGATGAAGGTGCAGATCTTGTTGGAGTCGCGCCTATTTCCCGATTTACTGAATGTCCTGAGGAAACTCATCCCCAGCATTACATGCCAGATGCCACCTGCGTGATCTCCTTCGGAATGAAACTCTTGGATGAAGTATGCGATGTTTGGGGAGACTACAGTCAACCCCATAAAAGTGCTTCTCCTTATTTGTATTATGGGTACGGCTTAGTTAATTATCGAATGTCTTGGATTGGCTACCTTGCTGCCAAACGCATTTTGGAATTTCAAGGGTTTAAAGCTCTCTTATTTCCACCTACCTTTACTGTTTCGCAATATCGGTTTATGGAGCGTGTCATCGAAGAATACCCCCCGATGCTGGCTGATTTTTCTCACCGACACGCAGCGGTAGCCGCGGGGCTCGGCGAATTTGGATTTAATGGATTAGTGTTAGTGCCCAAATTCGGAGCTCGAATCCGCTTTAATTCAATCATAACCAACGCACCATTGGAGGCAGATCCCATATACCAAGGGCCAACTTTGTGCCTCCCTGAAAAATGTAATTACAAATGTGTGCAGGATTGTCCAACTGAGGCGTTGACGCTCGATGAGACATTCACCGTGAAAATTGGTCAGCATCAGTATAAATATTCTAAACTAGATAAAATGCGGTGTAACATGAGCATTTTTGGCTTGGTGCAAGGATCTGGCGGACGAACTCGGAGAAAATTACCCCCACGCGCTGAAAAGAAAATTACAGCTGCCGATTACCTTAAAGCCTACCAGAAAGTGAATCCAATTGACAAATTTTTCTTGAATGAACGCCCCCTCGTGACCGGCGATTTTTGTGGGAAATGCCTTCATGGTTGTGTTGCCCACAAATTATGGAAGAAAAGTGAATAAATTGTTTATTATGAGCTAATTTAACTGCTTCAAAAATTCAGTTTCTTTTCCAATCCCCATCGAAATGATATTGTCACGAGTCGCCTTTTTGTCCTTAGGCCAATCACCATCGCTCTCAACAACTATTTTATTATGATGTAGATAGCGTTTTTATTTGTTGTTGTATAAAAATTGTGAATTTTTGAAAGATAGATGCACTTAACCCCTGAAGATAGTTGAAAAAGAATAAGTTTGGTTATATCTCCCTTGTGTTGAGGGAAAAAAAATCATCTAATTTTACTGAGAATGAGTTTTGTTATTTTTTTAATCATTACCGGTTATTAGGTTAATAAGTGCATCCATTAAATGCGGATCCCGGACCTCATTGGGATCAAGATCCTGCTTGAAACAATGCTATGAACGTAAAGTAAACCTTCAATTTGGTTATGACATTAATAGGAAAAACCAAATTAATATGTATTACGGGATATGAAACAGCCATTTTTAAATTATTAGAAAGAACCTCCCATTCTTCGAGCAAGCTCATCAAAAACAACTGTCAGATGAGTAGACTGACGTGATCTGGAACCGGTTTTCCTCCCACTTCTTCGCCCTCTCTGGGCTAGTGCAGTAGGGAGGTATTTAGGTGCATATTTCAGGAAAGAGTCAACTATCTTCTCGGACGCCTCGACAATCCATTCCGCGGTTGGAGCCCGAAAACCCCAGTAAGCAGCTCCTGGAGCGGAGAAAAAGACTAACGGAATCGGCATAATCCCTTTAGAAAGCCGTTCATCCATTCCCTTCACAAGGGTCTCCATAGGCTCGATACCCATGACAATACACCCTGTTGTACCAAATATAGGTCCGAATACTTCAACAGACTTTTCTTGCGCCTTCTTCCAATATGCATGAGGTTTATACGCATTCTTTCCTGGACAAATGGCCGCAAAATATGCAGGATCCATCACCTCCAGATCTATGCTGGTGGCTTGGATACCCATCTCCTTCCATTTCCACATGTCTGAGAGATCTTCGGGGGGATAATGGTTATAAACGATATTAGTTTGTGACTTTAAAGTTTCTTCCCCAACATATTCCCGGAGCATGGATAGTACAATTTCTATCCGTTCAAGATATTCACCTCTCAAACGCGGTGGTAGTGCCCCTCCGCTTAACGCGATATTTCCGTGCCACCTATGCTCAGTAGCTATCTGGACCGCTTCCGCTTGGTACTTAGCCCATTCGCTCAGGGCTTTCTTTGGAAGCATGAGCATATCAGGATGTCGTGACACTGGGTTAGCAAAAAGATTACAATAACGGCAACCCCGGTTGGAATTGTAGTTCATACATGCTAAGGTGAAGACTACATTGATAATCGAAGCGCTCACTCCTGGCAACGCGGCAGTAATAGGCAAACCGTTAGAGAGCTTCGCATTCATCCATTCAGGCTTCTTGGGGAGCTTTCCAGTAGCGAGCACATCACCGCCATCTGATATTGTTACAGTCTCGCCTTCCATGCTGAAATCAAGGCGAGAATGTTTATTCGGGTAGATTGGCGCGAGAAGACCACTCTCTTCCAAGATAAGCGTGGTTCCAAGAAGTGAATTGGCTGAACTATATATTGAGTTATTAAAAGCTAACTTCATTATGTTATCGATGTCACTGAAATCGAGCTTTTTGGGAACTTCAATTTCATTGAGTTCCCCTTTTCTCTCCGTTTCGGATAACTCACGAAGGTCAGATGAAAATCTCTCAGGAAGGGCTTGAATGCACACTCCCTCAGAAATCATCCTCGCCTTTATGAAAATATCCTTTTTTTTGATCTTTTTTCTCTTTGACATAAATCTCACTATCTCTATTCTAAATCTCTTCATGCCAAAATAAAAATAATGGTCACTTAATTAAAAATACAAGGTTTTTAATTTCATTCAAAAGGTGGAAAGTAAATTGGCAGAAATTTCGCAAATAAGTCTCGAAAACAAAATAAAAGAAGTTGCAAAAGAGACTGGGGCAGCTTTAGTTGGTATCACGTCAAAAGATCGCCTAGTTGGGAATGAGTGTTCGGATCCCTCGTATTATTTGCCTTCAGCCGAATCGGTGATCGGATTTGCCGTCCCATTGGACAAAGAAATCATTCGGAATTATTTGAAGAAAACGGATTTATCAGCCCAAAGGGAACAATCGATGCATGAAGGTAGATTATATCATAAACTGCAGGATATTGGCGCCGCACTTAAGGAGTTCTTGGAATCAGAAGGATATGAGGCTGTTAACTGTAAGGTAAACATGGATTATCGGAAATACAAGCGCCGTCGAAAAGACCTTGAAACATTGAAACAATTATTTGAATTGGTCCAAAATGAACCGGACCATCCCCTAGTGCAGGCTTTGAAGTCCGATAAAATAAAACTGGTTAATCCAAATTTAACACCTTATATATCACTGCGCTACGTTGCTGTGGCAAGTGGAATTGGCAGGCTTGGTTGGAGTGGAAATCTCGTAACGCCTGAATATGGGGCTCGGGTGTATCTTGGAGCGGTGGTGACCAATGCAAAATTGAAACCCGATCCTTATGTACAAGAGGTTCCTTGTAATCGTTGTAAAGTGTGTGTATCCACGTGCCAAGGTGCTTTCTTCGATGCAAAAGAATCGCAAAAGGTGAAGATTGGCGATATCGAGGAAGAAATTGGCAAAAAGCACGTATTAGCTAAATGTATCTTATCTTGTGGTGGCCTTACAGGTCAATCAAAGTATAAAACGTGGTCCACCTGGTCACCTTGGCGAGTAGACATCCCTGATAATGATGCCGAGGCTCAGAAAGTGTTACAGCAAACATTTCGAGATCATATTCTGACGGGTGGTGCAAAAGCAAAGAACATCTTACGCTTGACCACCGATACGCATCTGGGCTTCGGAAAAGAAGTAAAACCTGTTGAGAATTTTGATGTCACGTGCGGAGTTTGCCAATTAATCTGCTGGGAAACCGAAGAAGAACGCCGTAAAAACGCTCAATTGCTTCATTCCTCTGGTGAAGTCGTACTAGAAAATGGGAAAAAAGTCATTAAAAAATGAAATCAAATCAATAGGCTGAGATAATATGAAAATAACTGAGCTGGAAGAAAAGGAGAAGGTTAAACGTTTGACCGAGGATTACATAATGTTACAAGCGGAAATAGGAAAGTATCTCACTCAAAATTTCGGTGAGGAGGAATTACTTAAATTTTTAGACACTATTTTAAAGGATATTGGAAAAATAAAATTCAGTGGGTTCAAAATAAAGGTAATAACGGGTGTTTCTAAAATTGCCGCATCCTTTTTACTTGAGAAGGGGGTGGAGAACTTCCTTAATAATCAAACGATCTATGAAAAGCCTAAACATTTGAAAATTATAGAAGATTCAAAGCACAAGAAAGTGATTCAAATCAAAAAATGCAAGCAAAAATTAAGGCACAACAAAATTATAAAAAAACTAGGGGTTGTGGAGGTAGAACCCGAAGCTTTGTGTAGATTTAAGTGCAAAACAACACTTTTAGAACTCCAGGAAGCCTTACCATTCTTTGAAGGGAAGATTGAATATTTAGAAAAGGGATGTCAATTCACCTTTACCTTGAAAAACGACTAACTTCTGATTTTTTTAGAGTAAATTCGAGGGCAACGCCCTAGAAAACAGGGAAAAAGTAATAAAAAGATAAAGAGACTTGATAAAAAAAAGGAGGTTTAGAATGGAATACAAAGAAATTCTTTTTGAAACGTCCGATCAAATAGCTACCATCACTCTCAACAGACCAAAACGCCTTAACGCTTGGACTCCCACTATGAAGAAAGAGATGTGGAAAGCAATTAAAAAGGTTGAGGCTGATCCTAACTTAAGAGTTACTATTCTAACTGGAGCAGGTCGCGGATTTTGTGCAGGGGCTGATCTTTCGGCTGGCGCAAGAACTTTCGGAGCATCAAACCCTCATAGCCTGATAGGGCGCTATTTTACCCTCAAAAAGCCGGTAATCGTGGCAATCAATGGGGCCGCAGTCGGGGTCGGCGTGACGATGATTCTACCCTTTGATATTCGAATAGCCGCCGAAAGTGCGCGGATTGGAATCGTATTCAACCGACGCGGTATAATTCCCGAAATAGCCAGTCCTTGGCTTTTACCAAGGATTATCGGAGTGAGTAGGGCAGCCGAACTCATGTATACGGGACGAATTCTCAACGCTAAGGAAGCCCTTGAATTTGGTTTGGTCAGTCGGGTGGTGCCAGATGATAAATTAATGGATACTGCTAAAGAAATCGCTGAAGAGATTCTATTATGCGCACCTGTTAGCGTAACCCTAACAAAACATCTACTCTATCAGTTCCTATCTGAGACTAGTTTCGATAAAGCTGAAGAGATAAATCATACCTATTTCGGTTGGATCGGCAAGCAACCAGATTCTGCGGAGGGAGTGATGTCTTTCCTTCAAAAACGAAAACCTAAATGGAAATTGAAAGTTCCTGGGGATTTACCTGATTTCTTCCCTTTAACTGGGAAGAAAAAAAAGGCTAAAGAGAAGAAAGAATAACCAATAGATTGGGAATTGCGTTTCATAAACAAAATTTCCAACTAAATTGCTCTAACAAATTTAGTCACCCAAATTACTAGACTTTAAATTCATCTATATTGCATTTATCATTACAGATAAGAGTCAAAAAAATTGTGGAGGAATATCAAATGTCAATCAATTGGCAGAAAATCGAGAAGAAACCAAAGAAAGGGTATAAAATTGACGGGCAACAGCTTTTGGATTTAAAGCAAAAGGTGGACGCAAAGGAGAAAAGTATTGCTGAATTATCAAGCAATAGTATTGAATTATCCGCAAATATAGCTGCATTAGAGGCAAAGATAACGAATTTAGAATCCAGAATTCAGGAAAAAAACGCGAAATTAATAGCTTTGGAATCCGAACTTCAAGAAAAAGACGCGAAACTAACAATTTTAGAATCCGAACTTCAAGAAAAGGACGCGAAAATAACAATTCCGGAATTCGAAATTCAAGAAAAAGATGCAAAACTAACAACTTTGGAATCCGAAATTCAGGAAAAGGAGGCACAACTAACAATTTTGGAGCTCGAACTCCAAGAAAAGGACGCGATAATAACAACTTTGAAAAGTAATATTACCTCTCTTTCGGAAGAAGAGGTGGACTTAGATGTTAACGAAATAAGAGACAAGCTTGAAAGTCTTCAACGAGATATTAAAGCAAAAGAAGATAATCTTAAAGAAAAAGATGGAGAAATTGAAAAATTAAATGCTTTGATAAACAAATTAATAGAACTGATAAAACCTGTATATGAAAAGTTCAAAATAATCATTGAAATCCAAGAACAGAGGCGTAGGGATGTGGAAATGCGGAGGCGTAGGGAGTTGGAGACCCTGAAGCGCAAGGAAGAGGAGGAGCGCCGGCTCAAGGAAGAGAAGGAGCGTAGGCGAAGGGAACTAGAGGAGCTGAGACGCAGGGAAGAAGAGGAGGCACGCAAGCGCAGGGAAGCTGAAGAACTGAGACTTAGGGAAGAAGAGGAGGCACGCAAGCGCAGGGAAGCTGAAGAACTGAGACTTAGGGAAGAAGAGGAGGCACGCAAGCG
>JABXJT010000140.1 GCA_013375455.1 Candidatus Helarchaeota archaeon
ATTTTGGGGATAATATTTGGAATTCCTTCCTTTTCGATGAGCTTTTTCAGGCGTTCTATTACTGATTCTTGAATATCACAGGCAAATACTTTTCCATCGGGTAAAATGTTGTTTGCGACTGCTTTCGTATAATTTCCTTTGCCAGGACCGATTTCTACCACGATCATTCCTGGTTTGAGTTGCATCCGCTCCACGACGTCCTTAGGACGTTGGATGAATTTTCTGCGAATTGGGTTGTCAATAATTCGGGTTAAGACGCTTGGGATCGGGAAATGATAGTAATGGCGAATGATTTTAGCCACCACAAAAACCCAGAATAAAAGGATTAGAAATCCAATACCAACCCATGTAAAAATATTCAGTATTATCGAACACATATCATAAAAAATTGTTAATATATGTTAAATATATATTCTCACCGTGATATTTTAAAATCTAAGAGTTTTTAATTTAATATTTTTTTAACTTAATTGAATAATAAAAAAGTCAAATAATGATGGTTGATCATCATAAATGGGACATTTTAAAAGAGCGGATGACGCCACAAACCCTCTCGGTACTTTTCTTTTTTTGGAAGTGATGTTGTTATTTCTTTTAGGGCTTGGAATTTTATTATTGACACCAATTGCGTGCGATTACTTTGGTATGATTGAAATAAATCTTCTTCTTGGAGGAACTTGTATCATTTCGGCTATTGCTCTTGAAATTTATTGGAACCGAGGTATCCTGAAATATGGAATCATTTTTGTTGAGTTTGGGTATAAGGATCCGATTCGAAGGGAACCTCTGCTTCTCATCAAACTTCGAGATCCGCGGGTTAAAACGCGGAAGAGCTGTTTAATGAAAATTTTAAATTTTTGGGATGAAATTAAGGTTAATGAGAGAGTTCGATATCACTCATATCAAAAAAGAATCTTATACTGCCTACTAGATTCAAATCCTGAGGTTCGACGACTTGCCTGTGAGATCCTACACACAAAATTTGGAAAAACTTTAATGGATATTAAATTTTTATTGCGGGATTGTTTAAAATCTAAATATTATTTAATAGATAATAAGTTAAGAAATGACATTTTGTCGATGGGGTTAAATTCTATGAGAATTTGTGGGAATTCTCAGTGTTTTTCTTTAGAGGAACCTTGCTTTGATTCACCTCTTAATCAAAATTTACCATCAGTTATCACGCCGAAAATAGAAGAACTAGTTGGTATTTGCGTAGTATGTCAATTACCCATTTATTTATCTGAAGAGCAGGAAAAGTGCCCATGGTGTTACTCCTCAGCACACAGAACCCACCTGCTGGAATGGATTAAAATTAAAGGGCAATGCCCAAATTGCAAATCTTCTCTCAAAGATATTGATTTCGCAGAAAGCGTTTTATAAAGTAAGCTATTATAAAGAATTAAATTTTATATCGTGAAACTTCGTTTATATACGATTGTCTTGGTATTTTAAAATACCACGGTGAACGTGTATACCTGATTTAAATTTCATATTGCCTCCTCCGCCTCCTCTTTGCGCAAAGGTATCTTTGGGATCCTCTCTTAAAAAAATAATAAAACTTTTTAAGAACCTATTCCTTTTTTTCTGAAAAAGAACAGAGGGATGCCCTAAAGACGCGAGTGTGAGCAGAATGCTTGAACAGTTCGAATTGAAGAACGGAACCCTAGTCACTATCAAGCGATTATTTGTAGATGATTATGAGAAGGATAATAACTATGAATTCGTGCACAGCTGGCTCCATAAAGTCGATAGGTACTTAGGCATGGAGTTCCTTGAAGAGGAATTGGAGAACGATAAAGCCTCTTGGTACAAATCCTTAGCAAATCTAGAGGAGATGATAAATATTGGCGCTCTACACGAGGAGAAAATCATCGGCTCGGTTAGTTTACAAATAAAAGTCAAAAACAAGCGGTTGCAGCATCGCGGAGAATGGGGCATAACCATTCATCCTGATTTTCAGAATAACGGGCTAGGAACGCGATTGTTGGAGATTATAGAAGTAATTGCAAGGGAAAAAGGTCTAATACGCTTGGAAGCTGGTTACGTCGAGGGAAACGAAATAGCCGTGCATCTCTACGTCAATAAGATGGGATATACCATTGAAGGGAGATGTCCCTTTGCATTGCGTTACGATAATGGAACTTACGAGGCTGAAATCCTCATTGGGAAGATACTTGATGGATAATCTATTAATCTTTATACAAAAATAGGCCATTTATTTCAATTTAGTGAATTCTATCTAAGAGGTAAACAAGAAAACACATAATAATAATGATATTACATATTTTAAACTATGAAAAGGTTACCCAGAATTCTGGCAATCGATACTGGGGGAACAATGACCGATACTATTGTAGTTGACGAAATTGGAAATTTTACCATTGGAAAAGCACAAACAACAATGGATGAGTCAGATGGTGTTTTGCAGTCATTTGAAGATGCACTTAACCATTGGAAAATTAATCTAAATGAAGGAGCAAAAAATCTTCTTGCTATCATCTACTCAGGAACAACTGTTCTAAACAAGATTCTCACGAGGTCTGGTGAAGAAAAAATTGGTTTGATTGTAACTGCAGGATTTGAAGATTTAATCAGGATGGGTAGAGGCATACAGTCATATGTAGGATATTCTTATCCTGATAGACTTCATTCTGTTTCACATAAGTTTGAAAAACCAATTATTAAACGAACCTATATAAGAGGTGTTAGAGGCAGGATAAATGTATATGGCGAAGAAATGATTCCATTATATGAAGATGAAGTAGAAGATGCAATTAATGATTTACTTTCAAAAAATGTTTGTGGGATTTGTGTTAGTCTTCTATTTTCATTCAGGAACCCATCCCATGAGCTTATGGTTGAAAAAATTGCAAAAAGTATGATGAAAAGAAGATCTCATGAAATTCCAATATTTTTATCATCAAAATTTACTCCTACAAGAGGGGAGCTTCCAAGAACAAATACTTTACTCCTTGAGCCTTATGCTGCTGAACCATCACGAGCGCAAATTGTGAGAATAAGAGACAGATTAAGACAGATAGGTTCTAAGGCACCATTAAGAATTCTTACATCATATGGTGGAACGATTCCTCCAGAAGATGAGTGGCTTGTACCTACCATAGTATCCGGACCAATTGGAGGACTTATTGGCGCTAAATATCTTGCTAACGCTTTAAAAATTGAAAATGTTTGTTGCTGCGATGTAGGTGGAACATCATTTGATGCAGGACTTATAACTGAAGGAAATATTCCCATTGAAATTGAACCAGCATTTGCAAGACTCAAACTTTCTATACCATCAATATCACTGGACTCAATTGGAGCAGGCACTGGTACATTCGTAAACCTTGACCGTATCACAAGAAGGATTGAATTATCTGATGAATCAGCAGGATATAAAATAGGAACATCCTATGAAGCTGCAAATTTGTCTATCCCCACAATAAATGATTGCAATTTGATTCTTGGATATATCAATCCGGACTATTTTCTGGGTGGTAGGATAAAACTGAATCCTGAGCGAGCTCTAAAATTTTTAAAAGAAAAAATTTCAGAACCATTAGAAATTAATATTTATGATGCAGCTTTTGGTATCGTAAAACTTATAGAGACACAAATGAGAAACCACATTAACTCTATTGTACTTGGAAAGGGTTATGCTCCTGAAAATTATTTTCTTCTTTGTTATGGAGGTGGTGGACCTTTGCATGTTGCAGGATTTACTGATGGACTAAATTTTCAGGATACATTGATACCTATGTGGGCACCTGCATTCTCAGCATTTGGTTGTGCCTGCTCTGATTATCAATTTAGATATGATAGACAAATTGATATGCCACTTAATTCTGATTTTTCAAATTATAAAACAGTTACAGCTTTTCTGAATGCCGGCTGGCAGATTGCATATGATAGAATAAGAGAGGAAATTGAGAAAGCGATGGGGGAAACAGAAGTAAAATTTGTACCCTGTGCCAGAATACAATATCTTGGCATGCTTGATGACCTTGAGGTTACCTATGAAAAATTTCCGATAAAAAAGGAAGGTCTTGAAGAACTTATAAGAAGATTTGAGGATGTTTTTGAGAAAATTTATACATCTGCAGCAAAAACACCGGAAAGTGGTTATCTAATTACAAGAGCCATAGGAATTGGGGTGGTTAAGACAGAAAAACCGGTAATAAAAAAAGAAAAAATTTCTTCATCGAAGCCAATAGATGATTATTTCAAAGCTGAGAGACAAATATATTGGGAAGGGAAGTGGGAAAATGCAAAAGTTTTTGATATGGATAAATTCTTACCCGGTAATGAAATAAATGGCCCTGCAATTTTAGAACACCCTGCAACCACCTTCCTTATTCC
The DNA here is from genome assembly GCA_013375455.1 of Candidatus Helarchaeota archaeon. The sequence continues at coordinate 4,363 of JABXJT010000140.1, forward strand.
TAAAGGTTATATTTCATTTTTAGATGAATATAAAGTATTTCATTTGAGGAGGCAATAATGTTGATTGGCTGGAAAGGGAAAAAGCTAATAGAGATGCTTAATGAGAGTGAAAATCTTCTTAAAGAAACAGGAAAGTACTATGGACTTGAAAAGTTGAAAAGAAAGGAAGAAGATCCTTTAAGATATGAGAGAGTTTTTGCAAAGATAAGAGGTACGCTTGTATCTGCTAGGGAAACTGCATTGCACATTGCTGCTTCTCCAATAGTAAGATTTCTTGGTGAACTTTGCTTTGCTGTATACACACCAGAAGGTGATTCAATTGCCCTATCAACCGGAATAATTGTTCATGTTCATACTATGAGTGAAGCAATAAAATGGATGATAAGAGAAAACTATGAGAATGAAGTCAGATTCAAAGAAGGTGATATATTTTGCAATAATGATCCGGCAATGGGGAATGTTCATACTGCAGATGTGCAAGCAATTGTGCCGCTTTTCTTCAAAGATGAACTAATCGGATGGGCGGCTGGAGTCACTCATCAGATTGACATAGGAGCTGCGGCCCCAGGTCATGACCCCGCAACAGCTAGATCTAGATTTGAAGAAGGAATCCACATATCCTGTGAAAAAATTGGTGAGAATGATAAGGTTTTCAAATGGTATAAAATGAGATGTAAATATGCTGTAAGAACACCATTTTATTGGGATTTTGATGAAAAGGCAAGAATTGCAGGATGTCATATGATAAGAAATTCAATTTATAAAATTATTGAGGAAGAAGGAATAGATTATTACAAGGATTTTATAAGAGAGATAATTGAAGAGGGTAGAAGAATCTTTCGTGCCAGGGTAAGAGAGAGAATTTTTCCTGGAAGATATAGAACAGCATCTTTCTCACTTGATATTCCATGTAGAGAAAAGGTTATAGATGGAAAATACAAACTCGTACTGGATGAAGTAGGCACAATAAGAGGAATGCATGCTCCTATCGAGATTGAAATAGGAAGAGATGGTGAATTTAAGATTTCATTTGAAGGAGCAAATTCAGCTGGTAAACATGCATTCAATTGTACGCCAACATCGATGCAAGGTGGGCTATGGGTGCTTCTTACTCAAGCACTATGTTATGATGGAAAAGTAAATGATGGTGCATACCTTGCTGTTGATGCATATTTTCCTGAAAGAAGCTGGTCAAATCCAAAAGATTTTAAATTGTCCTATGCTGTTGCTTGGGCATTTCTGATGCCTGCTTTTACAGGATTGTTCAGGCTTTTATCAAGAGGCTTTTTTTCAAAAGGATACAGAGAAGAAGTTATCTCAGGATATGGTATGACAGCAGATGCTATCCAGGGAGGAGGGATAACAAAACTTGGAGATTATTTTCCAATTGCAAACCTTGAAATATCATCTGTTGGACTTGGTGCATCAGCAATAAGGGATGGACTTGATTTCGGTTATGCAATGTGGAATCCAGAATCTGATATGGGTGATGCTGAAGTTTGGGAATCACTTGAGAGAGGATTACCATATCTTGGAAGAAGAGTAAAACCAGATACAGCAGGTTTTGGGAAATTTAGAGGTGGCTCTGGATGGGAAACTTTGAGGATGGTATACGGAGTTAAGCGTGTAACTTTAGGGGTTGGAAGAGAAGGAACAACATTTGTAGGTTCAGGAATATTTGGTGGATATCCCCATGCAACTGGTTATAGACTATATGCAAGGGATACTAATATGAAAGAGTTGATAAAATTAAAGAAAAAATACCCTATCGGTGAAACAGACCCAATTGATTCAGAAGTGGAGAAATCTATTCAAGGTGAAATTGTTAAGAGTGAATTTGGTCATCTTGTGCCAAGTAAAGATTTTAATAATTATGATTTAATACATTGTATTCTTTCTGGAGCTCCAGGTTATGGGGATCCTTTAGAAAGGAGCCTTAGAAATGTGAAAAAAGACATAGATGATGGAATATACACAAAAAAGACTTTGGAAAAAGTTTTTGGCGTTATAACAAAATTTGATGCTGATAAGAACGAATCAATTATTGACAAACAAAAAACAGAAATGCAGAGGGCAAAAATGAGAGAGAAGAGGAAAGAAAAAGCAATCTCATATGAAAGATTTTACGATTTAGAAAGGGAAAATATATTAAAGAAAAATTTGAATGAACGAATATTAGATTTTTATAGAGATAGCTTGACTATATCAAAAAAATTTAGAGAGGAGTTCCATAAATTCTGGAATTTGCCGGAGGATTTTTTATTATGAAAACTTATGATAAGGAAACAATATCTGATTTGATTGATGGAAACCTTAAGTGGAAAAAGGTAAAAGAAATTATCTCATCAGAAAAAGATGCAGATAGATTTGAAAAAGTCGTTGAAATATTACAGGAAAGACTGGGATGGAAGGAAAAAATCGTTCTTCCATTATCTGAGCACCTCTATATTGTTGAAAAAAATAAAAAATATATAATAAAATGCGACTGCGGCTACGAATTCTGTGATTATAGAGAAAACTTCAAGACAAAATGTAAAGTAATCTTACGAGATTCTGTTGAACTTATGGAGGAAATCTACCCTCCTTATATGCATTCTGATCCAGAACTTATGGAATTAAGAGAATATTGTTGTCCAGGCTGTTTTACTCTGCTTGAGATAGAGGCAGTACCACCAGGTTATCCAGTTATATTTAATTTCCTACCAGATTTAGAATCATTGTATGAGCCTAAATAACGGGCGCACAGACACTTCGCAAAATGCCAAAGTGAAAGTATATATCTGATATATATCAAAATTAAAAGTATTTGTTAAAATCATAATCACAAGTAAGTTAGTAAAACTCTAATCATTAAAATCGCCTAGATCTTTAAGAGCTGCAAAGTCACTTGCTAAAGCCTTCTTTAAAAGGTCTGCAGTCCGATCCCAAAGGTTATCCAAGATATTCCGGACTTTTATCATATTATCCTTATTGTGAAATTTCATGTTGATTTGTTGGGCTTTCTCGTCAATATCTATTTCCATTGGGAGATCTTCCTTTAATCCACCGAATATTCTTAGCATATCTTTAACCTCACTTGGGTTGGCTAAATCACTTTTCATCTTTTTTTCGCCTTTTATAATCATGCTAAGCACAAAATTATTCTCGTCTACCTTAATTTGTACTATTTCATCCAACGTTTTTTTTATTTGAAGTAAATATTCTTCCATTTTAATCTTCTCACGTTAATTCAAATTATTTTTTCAATTTATTGAGAATTTACAATTTCCCATGACCGACAAAAATATATAAATATAACTCTTTTTTAAGAAATCACCCATTACATAAGA
>JABXJT010000141.1 GCA_013375455.1 Candidatus Helarchaeota archaeon
AATTCCATTTCGGGGCGAAAAACCGTTCTCAAGCAAATATCCGAACGTTACAGGTGTTTAAACATAAAGTAAAACCCGGTCGCTCCAGAGGCGTGACTTTCCGTAGTCCCTACGGTAGGATGGTAATTTCGAATGATTGTAATTCGAAATTCCTAAATTATTATTGGAGTCGGTACTATAAAAGCAAGAGAGATACCTGAAAGTAATACATGTAGCAAAAGGAAAAATGCTAACATTCAACTGAGATACACTGTACTCTTGATCCATCCACTCCCTAAAGGGAGTGGCTTTCAATTAAGGTAAAGATCAGCTATTAGATTATATAACCCTTTAAGATTTCTTCTTGATTGATTGATACTTTTTATACTCTTTCTTAACGAATTCAGCAAGGTCGCTTGCCTTTCTATTTTTCGTGAAATGAAGCCTGACGGGTTCAATCAACTGGTTTAAATAGTTACTAACTGCAGGTTTCAGATCGGGAGGAGAGAGTTTCCCTGCGTGGTAATCTTTCTCTAAATCAGAGTATGAATGATATTCTATATCGCCCCCATATTTTTCCGGGCGTTCGACGCGAACAACGTCGATCAATTCAAAGATGATGCTCTTGCAGTAATCCAAGACGGGATTTTCATCAACCTCCTTGGGGGGACAGTAGGCCTTCTTGATTTTACGGTCGATATCTTCAAGAGAGTCCAGCATGAAAATGGCAGAGTCGGGGTTTGATTTCGACATTTTCAGCGCGATCGCGCGATCCACGCCGGCAAGGTCCGTCTGAGGAGGTTTGGTTAGCCCCATGAGCATGTGATGATGGAGCGCTATGGGTTTCGGCCTGTTCAGTTTCTTCGCGACCTCCCTAGCAAGCACGTTCACTTTTCGCTGGTCTAAACCTAACTGACAGATGTCCACATTGAGGTAGAAAATATCTGCCGCTTGCATGAGTGGGTAAAGAATTTGGGAAGCTAGTAAAGCATCAGAGTCAGCTCGTCCCATTATTTGGGTGCAGCGCCTGACTCTCGTCACTGTATTGGCCATTGATATCTTTAACACCAATTCCCAATAGTCTGGGTCTTTTACGATGTCCGATGCGTATTTAAACTCAACATTGCTGAGATCCATCTCGCAGGCTTTCCAGAGTTCGATAAAAAAATCGCCCACTTTCTTGATTACTTCTAAATCCCCGTTGAACTTCTGATTGGCGGCGGCGTGCCAATCAGCCACTAAAAATATAAATTTAATGCCGCCAGCTTTTGTTAATTTATTCACATTGATGGCTCTTAAAAGTCCCTGCGCAATATGAATGTTTCCAGAGGGTTCAAAGCCATCGTATGCAATAATTTCCTCGTCGTTCTCCATTTTCCACTGGATCATTTCTCGCAATTCTTTTTCCGTGATGATCTCTTCTCCAACTTCTTTCAGTAACGCGATTTTTTCATCAAGAGTCAGTGGCATCTCACAATCAACTCGAACTTTAGTAAATGAGGCAATTTGATTTTTTGTTATTTATTATATTTTGAACCAAAAAAAGGGATGGGTTAAAACTTTTCTATTCGCCCATCATAATCCGCTTCAAGCGTTCCAATTCTCTGAGCATGTCGTCGCGTAGGTGGGTTAGCGTGGGGGCGGGCACGTTGTTTGGGAGAGCTTGCGCGGTTCTTCGAGCAACTGGATTCGTGCATTTCTTTTTCGAATAGCATCTATGCCCTTTCATTTGATTCCAAACGTGTTTAGGAAGAACTCCATGTTTAACAGCATAGATTTTTGAGAGAATGAGGAGCTGTTTCTTGGACAAGGCCTCGCTGGACCATCCAGCCGAGCGTTGCACGATGCACAGCGATTGACCATGAGAAAAGCAAGGGTTTTTACAGTCAAAACAGTTCTTCGGAATGAATATGACACTTCCATTCCTCAAGCTGATTTTGAATCTTCCAATTTCGTTTTCAACTATGGCGAGTAAGTGATCCTCATCGATTTCACCGCCCATGGATTCGATGATCTCATAATACAGCTCCAACTGACGCATCAGGGCGGTTTCATCCATTTGAGAGCCGTCATAATTGAAGCCGAGAGAGTGAATGTTCCAATTTCTTATTGCAGTTAGTTGGTCCTCTAAAAAATTAAAAAATATGGCAGCAGTATCATCCTGCTCCGAGTTAATGAAACGCCATGGAAAATCGTCATCTAACAATAAAGTTAATTGCACGGCCCAATTTAAATCATGACGATGGTAGAGCAAGGTCTGCCCTACGAGGGGGTACAAATCCTGAGGCTGTTTGATAACAGTGATAGGACTAGTGAGACCTCTATTTCTCAATTGCTCGGATTGATCCTTCAGAGTTTTGGCAAATTGAGAAGAACAGCGAATGACAAAGTGGACAGGAATCTGACCACAATTGCTTAATAATTCCTGAATAAAAGGAGCTAACTCCAAATAGTGACCTTGATCGGTAATCAGGAGTATATGACTCGCGCCTCGATAATACAAAGGGCGGATATAGGAGAACCGTTCTTGTGTAGCTGGGTTCCAAATCTGTAATTTTATTCTGCGATCATCGACTAAGACATTCGTGATTCCAAAATCCACTCCAATGACGTATCGGTGATGATCTCCAAAATGTTTAACCGAACCCAAGATAAAATCTTTCTGATTTTCCTGGCTTCCCAGTACCAATACTTTAAATAAATAGTCGTATTCACTCATTTTCTTCTCAATACGGATCCTTTCTCGTATTCTTAAGTTGATAGTCCTTCTTATACCTTTGGAAATTTTACTCTCCTTAAATTAAAAGAGAAAGGGTAACTGTCATGAAGAATGCATTGAGTTAGTTAAGTGATGTTAGATACTAATGAACCTGTCTTTCTTTATCCTTCCAGAACGGTTCGCGTAGTTTCCGTTTCAGTATTTTCCCTTGGGGCGATTTGGGCAATTTCCGTTTGAAAATGATTCTTTTAGGAGCCTTATAATTGGCGATTTTGGATTTGACGTGGTTAATGATCTCATCTTCAGTAACGTCAATCCCCGAGATGATCTTGGACCGGAGGCATACGACAGCGCAAACGGCTTCACCCCATTGATCATCAGGGATCCCGATTACAGCACACTCGAGGACATCAGGATGGGATAAAATGGCATCCTCTACTTCAATGGGGTAGATATTTTCGCCGCCGGACACGATCATATCCTTTCCGCGACCGGTTATATAGATGTAGCCCTCCACATCCATCTTTCCTAAATCGCCGGTGTGGAGCCACCCGTCCCTTAGAGTTTGAGCCGTTTTGTCTGGCAGTTCCCAGTAGCCCTGCATTATGTTGGCCCCCCGTGCAACGATTTCGCCTACCTGGCCTCGTGGAAGTTCGTTACCTTCATAATCGACAACTTTCACCTCAACGCCCGGGACGGCTTGACCTGCAGAGAAGAGTAAAAGTCGATTCGTTCGAGCTTTCGCATGATCAAGCGCGCTCATGATTGTCAGGACAGGGCTGGCTTCGGTTTGTCCAAAGACTTGTGTGAAATCACAATTGGGAAATTTTTCAAGAGCCTTGCCGAGAATGGAGGGAGTAATGGGGGCCGCCCCATAGATTATGGTTCTTAGGCTGCGTAAATCATACTTTGGGAGCTGATGGCTCTCGATAAATCGTTTCAGCGTGGTCGGTACCATGGCAACGAAAGTGACTTTCTCTCTTTCTATTGTTTCGAGAGTATCGGTAACACCGAATTGCTCCTGGGTTATAAAGGTTATCCCAGCGAACATGCTACAGATGGCTAGGAAGAAGCCAGCTCCGTGAAAGAGGGGGAGAGCCGTAAGCATTTTATTTTTAAGTTGTTCATCTAGGAAGGATTCCTTGAACTCCTGCGAGCCTTGCACCAGCATTTGTCCCGCCATTGCAATCATGGAGGTGATATTGGTGTGACTAATCATGACTCCCTTTGGGTAACCCGTCGTCCCACCGGTAAAAATAAGAAAAGCAGTTGAGCGTTTGGAAAATTTTGGCCGTCGTTGAGGTTCAGGGCTTTCATGAAACATGGATTGGAATTCATCTGTAGAAAAGTAATGTTCTACAGTCGAATTTTTTTGTTTAAACAGCTTAATTTGGTCCTCAAATTCAGGTTGGTATAAAAAGAAACGAGGTTTGCTGTAATTGATGCAATAGACAAGTTCCTTATTAGACATAAAATAATTGAAAGGGGTTGTGACCCCACCAACGAAGGGAAAGGCGTAATAGGAGTAATGATATTCTAGACAATTCTGGAGTAAGAGCGCCACGCGATCTCCTGGCTGAAGCCCGAGTTTCAGGAAATTTTGACCGATGTTATTTACTTCATCCCAGAATTGCGAAAATGAAATACGTTTATCCTTAAAAATTAGTCCAATTTCATCGGGATAACTTTGGGCGGAGCCCCGCGGAATAGTACCCATTTTCATAGTATTTGCCACGTCATTTGGATTAATATATTTTGATGTTTTCTACCGTTACTTTAATCGCGTAATCTCTTAACGAATACTAGAATGACTATTTGAAAGTTCCTTAGCTGTAATCTGATTTATTTTTGTATAAATAGCTGGGTATAACCGTATTTGGTTTTTCCCTCCATATTCGCGTTGAGGAAGGGGAGTTGGTTGAGCGGTTCGGCGATTCATATCGCCAATATCGCACGAATGTCCCTGCGTTCTTTCTCCATCTTATTAAGATAAATTAATTTGGTAATAGGATTATTCAAAGGATTTGTCCTTATCTCAATGCTTCTTGAATAAGATTCAATACTTTTACCATCAAATCTGGAGGAATCTCTTTAGATTCTCCAATAAGAGTATTTTTTAAAATATTCTGAGCTTCTGGATTTGTATTTAACAGATTGATTATTGCATTCACTGATTTCTCTAGGTCAGTCATGATTAAAGCTCGAAACGCCTTATGAGCTGAAAAAATTGAAGGAAATTTCTTTTTAGTATATTTTTTCTTATATATTTTTAATGAATTCTTTGAGAAATCCTCTTTTTCATGAGCCTCAATGGCTGTTTCAGCCGCAAACTTACCAGTCCACATAGCAAAATAGATGCCCTCTCCAAGCCACGGGCTAACAAAGCCTGCACTATCTCCAACTGCTATTAATCCATCAGTGAAAGTTTTTCCTTTGATACCACTAACAGGGACTGGATAATTTGATTTCCACTCAATTTTAGGATTGTCAAATTTATTCTTAATTCCAACCCAATTTATGAATTTTCTCAAATAATCCATTGGATTTGCGTCTGTAAGTTTATGAATTCCTATTCCAACATTTACGAGATTACCAGATAAAGGAAAAACCCAGCCATACGCATTTGGAGCGATTTCATTTGATAGATAAAATTGGTTGTACTTGCTGTCCTTTTTTTCATTTTTCAAATTGTAATTAGAAACAAACGCCACCGCGCATCTTCCAAGATCCTTTTTTACATCCCATTTATTTCTTAATCCTGCTTCTACAACGATTTTAGAACCAACCCCATCTGCGGCTATCGTGAGATTTGAAAAAAATTCTTTGATTTTCCCCTCATATTTTGCTTTGATCCCAATTACTTGTCTATTTTTAAAAATTAACTCATTTACTAATGTATTTTCCATCACTTCGGCTCCAGAATCTATTGCACCCTGACACAGATACTTATCAAATACTGATCTTTTAACATTCCACCCGTATAGTTCTCCTGGAACTTCCAAAACATACTCATTTCTATTAGGGGCAACTATAATGTTCCCCACAATTTCCTTCTCTGCTACCTTCTCTGGAGGAATATTGAAGTCCGTAAAAACTAATTTTGGCATGCTCCCTCCACAGGGTTTCTCGAAACGAGGTTCTAAACTATGCCTCTCAAGAACTAATGTTTTCAGCCCATTCTCGGCTGCAATTTTAGCTGCTATCGACCCTGCAGGACCCGATCCTGAAACAATAATATCATATTTCATTCTAAAATTCCCCTTTAATAATTCTAGTAATCATATTCTGCAATTAGAACTATGGGTTTCTTTTAATAAAAATTCAATCTCAAAGAAGTTGATATTAGTTTATGTAAAAATGGCTGGGTATACCCGTAATCCAATAAACTTAATTTCAATCTTATTTTTACATAAATAGCTGGGTAAAACCGTAACTCAATAAACTTTCTTTCAATCTCTTTTTAAAGTAAAGAAAAAGAGTTCATAGTTAATATTTACAAATATCCTTTATTTTTAATTTATAAAAATATAAATAACAGTTTAAGGAGTAAGTATTAGTGAGGGATTTAATCTGATTAAAAAACATTTTAAATTAATTTTGGTGATTGCTATTATCGGTTCAGCTTCGATTATTTCTGCTGTTTCTTTTATCATATGGAATCAGAACGTCCCGCCTGTTGCAATCATAGAAGCAGAGGAGATCCAACAGTATAACACGGATATCACCTTTGATGGGTCTAAATCATACGATCCCAACGGGGCAATAAGACGGTGGGAGTGGAATTTCGGGGATGGAGGTACCGCGAGCGGAGTGGTCGTTAGGCACAGGTTTAGCGCTTTCGGTATTTTTAACGTGACTCTCACCGTGACGGATTTTTGGGGCGCGACTGATCAAGCTACGTTTTCCATCACTGTTCATGGAATCCCTCCCGTGGCTGATATTTTCGCACCGACCTTTGATAATAAAAAGACGGATGTGCCCTTCGATGCGAGTGGGTCCTATGGGGTGAATGGCACCATTGTCTCCTACGAATGGGACTTTGATGATGGATCTAATGGAACCGGGGTAAATATTTTGCACCAATTTAATCCAAGTGGAAGTTACCAGGTTGTTCTTCGAGTCACAGACGAATGGGGTGGCACTGATGAAGATAATCACTCCATAACCATCGATAATACGCGTCCTATCGCCTCCTTCGTGGCAGACGCCTACAACATCGCCCCAGGGACTACGGTCACTTTTGACGGCAGGGGTTCCTCCGACCCCGACGGCGATCCTCTGACCTACGAATGGCTCCTCGGTGTGGATACACTCATTGGGACTGAAGCGATCATTACCTACACCTTCACCCTCTCAGGAGATTTCCCCGTCACCCTCATGGTCACTGATGACGACGCACGAAACCCCCTATCAGGTGGCATGGTGGATGTGATCCGCGTGAACGCGGCTCCCGTAGCTGACTTTACCATGAATCCCGACCCCACCCAAACCCCAGTATCCACAGGAGAGCCTATCAATTTCGATGGTTCGCTTTCGTATGATCCGGATGGGTTTATACCCATCAACGCATACTACTGGGATTTTGGGGACTCTTCCAATGCAACTGGACAGATTGTCCTCCATACATACATGATGTCGATTACGTATTACGTAACCTTGACTGTAACTGATGATCAGGGTGTCAATGACACCAAACAAGTAGAAATTTACATTGAACCCGAATAATTGAGTTCTTTTTTGACAAAAAATTAAGTTCTTTTTGACAAAGTATTCAAACTAATTCATACTTTTACGGGTATAACCAACTATTTTTACATAAAAAAAACATAATCCGCAAAAGTAGTCTTTTAAAGCTTTCCGAGGCGTTCGTGGGTGGCCTTAATGAGTTGACGGAT
>JABXJT010000015.1 GCA_013375455.1 Candidatus Helarchaeota archaeon
AGCGCGTTTCGGCGAAATTTCCCTTGGAAGATATCATTGCAGAATGGATTCGCCTGTATTCTACCCATGAACAAGGACTCTTTCACTTTCTGAAGATGCCAGGTTTGCCACGAAGTAATGTCGCGCTGGAGAAGATGTTTTCACTGGAAGTCCACCATTTCCGGATGGCTTCAGGGCGGGCCCAAGTCGGGAACATGGTTCGGGTGAAAGGAGGCGAATTATGTATCGTGCAACAGAATTATGACCCGGACTTGATTAATCAGGTTCTATTACGACAGGATCGAGCCCGTGTGAAAACAGATCTCGCCTGTTTCAGGCAGCGCCACCTGCTTCAATCCACCGCTTGGCATACAAAGCAACCTAAGGTTCCGAAGATCCGTCAGCTCATTAAGGACACCCACGAATTCCTCGCAAAGCCCTAAAAGACTACTTTTGCGGATCATGTTTTTTTTTCATAAATGTTTATACCCGACTATTTATGAAAAAATGGGTTTACTTAAATTTAGAGAAATCGGGCTTTCTTTTCTCGAGAAACGCTTTAAACACTAATTCTTCTTTTTGTAATAAGCTGATTTTTTGAGCATGTACCAGCGAATAATTCTGCTCATTAACTTAAAAAAATACCTTTTCCATCCAAGATTTTTCCTTACATCCGCGAAGTGATCCTCAATCGTTAGATTTTGAAAATGGAGCAACTCCTGAGCTTCTGTAGTATCCATCCAATCAATGTAGTACCAATCATTTGCATCCTTAGGCACTTTGAAAGCGGATTCAGGAAACATGCCAATACTATTTGCTTCTAACATGGTTTTTGTAAACTCGCGGTTTAACATCTGACAACTTTTCCCACCTCCAATTAGCAGAATTTTATGATTCGTGTTTGCTGTTACTGCATTTGCAAGAGCTTGACCGACATCTCGAGTGTGGACAAACTCGACTCGTTGTTCTAAAGGTATCTCGAACAATATATCTAATCCTTCAGTTTGTAACTTTTGAGGAGGACACGCCCCCAAACGCAAGATTGTCCAAGGAAGCCCGCTATTTTTCAGCAAGTCTTCACATTCGACTTTATGATGGGTATAGTTATCGGTTGGATTGAGAGGGTCGTCGGCTCTTAGAGGTGGCAAACCTGGCTTTCGAGGGCCATACATGGAAATTGAACTTGTAAGTATGAATTTCGGCTGATATTTCTGCTTTTTTGCAGCATTTATTATGTTCTTCATCCCTCCGACATTTACCTTACGTGCGAGATCGGGCTTTTTTTCACTCATTGGCGGAATGATTGCTGCTAGATGGAGAATGCATTCCCTGCCATCTGTTATCTCTGAAACAGTTTCTGGATCGCAAATGTCTCCCCAACGAGTTTGAAACGTTCCCAATTTTGAAACTTTCTTCATCGTTTTCTTGTTCTGTTTTGTTTCTAAATCGAAACATAAAATCTCATGTTCCTGTTGCAATAAAGCTTTTAATGCGCTCTCTCCAATGTTTCCAAATGCCCCTGTAAGTAATACTTTCATAATTATCTTCCCCAATTTTTTCAAACTATTGATAATTTATTTAATTAATTTCAATTGTTCGATGCATTCCAACAGACAACGCGGGAGATGGAAGAAAGTTTTCCACTTTCCACCCTTTAGATAGTGCGTTGGTTCCCCCCGGCGATTTAAATACCCATACCATTCACCGTATTCAGGATCTGGAAAGTGCGACCACGTCCAATCATCAATCCGCTTGAACCATTCCCAAAATTTTTTCTCCTTGCTTAAGCGATACGCGTATAGTACCGCGATTAGCGTCTCGTTGTGAACCCACCAGAGCTTCATGTCCCACGTGAGTTCCAAGTGGGGCTTTCCCAGCACATCCATGAAATAGAAAATTCCCCCGTGTTTCTTGTCCCATGCAAAATCAAGCAACGACTCGACGATCTGGCAAGCTTTTGGGATGATTTCAGGACGGTCATATATCTCTGCATGCTGGAGGACGATCCACATGCTTTCAAATCCGTGTCCCGGAGCGATATCCCTTCCGTCACACGATTCAAGGTCAATCGAGTAATCCAGGTTAATATGTTCGAATATCACCCCATGCTTCTTACTCCAGAATTTATCCAGGATGGTGTCTACTGCTTCCATAGCTTGCTGATCAAAACCAGAACCACCAATGCAAGTTTTTAAAACCGTCCCCAAGTTTGCTTGTGCCATAAAGTCCCCGTGGGTCAACCGTTTTGGGTGAGCTGGAAGCTTCTTGTTCCAAATACCCTTGGGATTTTCCATACGGCCTAACACGCTGGTTATTGAGTCAAAAGCCGATTTCTGGTGCTTTTTCTCTCCTGTGGCCTTATACAAAGCTGCACATGCCATGATTGCGAAAAAATCGGATCCAATATTATATGGGGCTACAATTGGTTTTCCCTCACGATTCAGTGCAAAATAATAGGCCCCTCTTTTATCCCTCCCATTTTTCACTAGGAATTCATATCCTTGCCTTGCTATAGCGAGCCATTGCTCTCTCTTATCATTTGCATACTTTGTTTCAGCAAGCGTGGCAAACATGTAAACGATTCGCCATTGCATCCACAGGAACTTGTCAGTGTCGTACACTGTTCCATCCCTGTCCAGGCAGGTAAAATAGCCACCATATTTTTCATCGATGCAATGCCGTTCCCAGAAAGGGATTACCGATTCGAAAAGTTCCTTTTCATACTTGAGGATGTATTCTTTCATCTCATGGTCCCACTCTAAATTATTGGATTTGGATTAATTCATAATCCGTTGTTCCAATCCCATTTTTTACTGCCGAATCGAATTTAAATACTATGGACGAGGGATTGGGTTTTGTTTCCATCCTTAAAGACCGGAAGTCTACCAATATATAATAATCGTATAACATCTTCTGTTTTTCTATAGAAGAAAATGAGGTTTTTTCATGGCTGTCGATCATTATGAAAGTGTACGGCAAAAAATGAGTATAGATGAATTGGGAACGCCTAAACATAAGAGAACTATTGAATTTTTAATAATGCTTTATAATGAAGAAGAAATTGAGTTATTGGATTATTTTGATGAAGGTTACCAATTACTGACCGCTAGAAAACTAGCAAAAAAAGCTGGCTGGGAGAAAGATAAGGTTAAGAAAATCTTAAAACGCCTATCTAAAAGGGGGGCCCTCTTCAAATTAGGAAATAGTTACATGCTCATAAATTTAGTTCCTGGCCTGTATGAGCATTATATCCTAACCCGTGGCGATACTGAAGAAAAGACCTTGAAAGCGGCACAATACTTCAGATGGGCGTTCCTGAACTTGACTCCCCCGATGTATAATGATTTGAAGCAGAGGAATAAACCAATTTGGTTACCCAAATTGCCCTATGAGGCCGAAGAAAAAATCATTGAGATTGATGAATCCATACCGATGGACGACCAAAAGATCTTCCCAGGCGAATTGGTTCGGGAATTAATCGACCAAAATGAAACCTTTGCGACCGTTTATTGTCAATGTAGGGAAATTGCTAAAATGACGGGGGTACCCTGCCAGCATGCCCCTGAAGATCTGGGGTGCTTACTGTGCGGGCTTACTGCACAGTTGGGTATGTCTCAAGGTTGGGCAACTGAAATATCTAAGGAGGCTGCGATCCAACTGGTTAAGGATTGTGAAAAGGCAGGCTTAATACATTATGGGATGAATATCGGAGCCATAACCTTCATTTGCAACTGTTGTAGAGACTGCTGCACGGGATTAAGAGGGATGGTAGTCCATCATTTACCCTATGGCCGATCTAACTTCGATCCGCGCTGGATCCCAGAGAATTGCGTATTTTGTGGGACGTGCATCAAAAAATGTCCTATGGGTGCCATAACCCATCTATACCCTGTGAAAGATGAGAAGGATCGGATCACCTTCAACCTAAATCAGTGCTTAGGTTGTGGTGTCTGTGCCGCCAACTGCCCTAAGGGCGCCATTACACTTGTTAAAGTAAGAACTGATGATACCCCCGAAGTCGCAGGAATCGGCAAACTAATAGGAGAACGTTTGATGGGAGGATAAACGCTTAATTCACTAAAAATGGACCTGTTTTTGATAATTTATTGCTCGCAATTGCTTCAGGTGGTCCAGATGCAATTAATTCACCACCTTTTGGTCCGCCCTCAGGTCCCAGCTCAATAATCCAATCCATGTAATTAAGCACATCGATATCATGCTCAATGATTATCACGGTATTTCCTTGTTCAACTAATTTATCGAGAATTGCTATTAATTTTGATACATCAGCTGCATGCAAACCTGTCGTAGGCTCATCTAATACATAAATAGTACCCTTTTTCTTCGTTTTCGCCAACTCTTTCGCAAGTTTAATTCTTTGAGCCTCGCCCCCACTCAAAGTAATGGCAGATTGCCCCAGAGTAATGTAACCCATTCCAATCTCATCTAATACTCCTAGGTATTTGAGAATTTTTTGTTCCCCCTTGAAAAGATCAAGAGCCTCTTTTACTGTCAAATTTAACACTTCGTGAATGTTTTTCCCTTTAAATTTCACTTCAATTATCTCAGGGAGGTAACCCGTACCTTCACATTCCTCACAGGGAATATCGACACTGGTTAGAAACGAGATTTGGAGATCTCGAACTCCTAAGCCCTTACAGGTTGGACACCTACCTTTCTCGGAATTGAAGGAGAAATGACCCGCAGAAAATTTCTTCTTTTTAGCCAAAGGTTGTCTTGCGAACAGTTTTCGGATGTCATCCCAAATACCAATGTAGCTAATCGGATTCGAAGTTCTTGTCCGCCCAATTGGAGATTGCGTTACAACTACACAACCAGAGACTGCCTCCCAACCCGATAACTTCCCTTTAATATGGTCCAACTGAATTGTTTCTTCTTCCTCCCCATTTTCATCATCGGATTTCTTCGAGAAATGCTCTTTTAGTAGGGGAACTAACGTATCCGAGATGAGAGAACTTTTTCCACTCCCAGAGACCCCTGCAATGCCAACCATTACTCCTAGTGGAATCTCTGCTTGAATATTTTTCAAGTTATTGGTCTCAACATTTTCAAGGGTTAGTTTAGGTATTGAGGCCCCAACCTTTCGGCGATGTTCCTGGGTTTTTTTCGGAAATTCAAGTTCTCCTGCTAGATATCTCCCTGTATAAGAGGTCATATTTTTTTTAATGTCATCCACGGTACCTTCAAAAACAATTTGACCACCTTCAATTCCAGGGCCTGGACCAATATCTATGATATGATTCGCAATTTCTATGATACTCCGGTCATGTTCCACCACTATAACGGAATTTCCAAGATCTTTCAATTCATTGATCATCAGATCAAGATTCCTCTTTTCTAATTGGTGCATTCCAAGGGTAGGTTCGTCCATAATATAGATTAAACCATTTAATTCGGATTCGAGTTGGTTCTGAAAGCTCAGGCGTTGGAGTTCGCCACCCGATAATGTAGGAATACGCCGATTTAATGTCAAATAACTAAGTCCGACTAATTTAAATTTCTCTAACCGCTTCAAAATCTCTGATTTTAATACCTCTCCATGACCCGTTCTAAGCTCATTTACATCATTTAAGAATCCGATCAATTCATCAATTGTTAATTCTGCGAGTTCTCCAACATGTTTATCTGCAATTAAGCTATTTCTCGCTCGTTCATTAACTCGATACCCCTCACACGATTCACAGGTCACTTTACTCATATATCCCTTCTCAATTCTATTCCTTCGATACGCACTTGTAGACTGTGCCATCGCACGTTCTAGATGTGGAATGATCCCTTCAAATTTTGCCTCGATTATCCCCTCAAACCGACGAGATTTCCACTTTAGCTTCAATTTTTCACCCGTTCCATACAGGAGGACATCCTGAATTTTTTGGGGGAGTTCATTGTAGGGAGTATTGACATCGAACTCTAGAGCATCCCCTACTCCTATCCAGAAGTTCTTCAAGTCTGCAAATGCAGCGCTCCCAGATTTAATTATTTTGAGACTGCTCCAAGTTGTGTCTGGGATTATCTTTTTCTCTTCTAAATTCATCTGATACCCCCTACCTTTACATTCTAAACACATACCAGATGGCTCATTGAAAGAAAAATGTTTGATTTCGAGTGCATCTACTTTCATCCCACAAGTATCGCAGAGTAATTCACTATTCACGGGCACTTTACAAATGGGACAGTTCTGCTTCCCTTCCAACGCATACAAATGCCGCAAAAGTGTATAGATAGTGGATTTTGTTCCAACAGTACTTCTAGGATTGGCCCAACGTAGGGTTCTCTGCTCAAGAGCTACTGTAGGCGCAAGTCCTTTAATGGAATCGAACGGTTTTTCTTTTTCTACTTTTGGTGGGAATCCAATTGATTGGAGGTAGCGTCGCATGCCCTCTTGAAACAGAATATCAAACGCCAGGCTGGATTTTCCGGAACCGCTCACGCCGGTGATTGCTACGATTTTATTTTTTGGGATTTTTATATCAATGTTTTTTAAATTATGAATTCTTGCCCCACGAATATCAATTTCATCCAATTTTCTCACTTAGCTTTAAATTTTTATTTTCTTTAAATTATTGAAGGCAGTTTCCTCCAATTTATAAATCTCCCAACCAACATTCTCCAATTCTTGCAGGTCGAGATGATTCACGCAATCTTCCCTCCCCTCATCCACTGCCCTTTTAATTTCTCGTGCAAACTGGGTCCAATATTGAGCTGATTGTCGAATTAGAGCTAGTTGATCCTGAACTAAATTAATCTCCTCAGCTCGCCATGGACGCACCCCACCTGTAATCTCAGGATGTGTAACTATTTCTTCCAAAAAATCACCAAAAAGATTGCGGAAGAGCGCTCCTCCGGTACCATATTCTTCAATGTAACCGTGTAACAATTCAAGGTTTACTAATGTTTTTGTTCCCACGAGGATTTCTTTCCACGATGGAATCGATTGAATAAAATTTTTTATGCCTTGAAGCCCTAAAGAATTTACAGAGGCGGCTAACATATTTTTCACGGTTTGTTGGATGGCTAGTTTCACGGCTGCTGAGAGAGGTGGTCTTTTCGGGTTCTTCTCTAAAAAATAATGTGCATTGCGTGGTGGTAACCAGTGATCTTCTTTTGAACTTCGGGCTTTCTTCAATACATCTATCGGTAGTTCGACCGGATCTTTCATGTCCCGTTCATAGAGAAAGGCATTTTCATTATCGAATCCAACTAGTGACATGATGTGCCCCCCGAAAAATTCTCCTTTTGGGAGTTCGATATAAGGGAGATATGCCATTTCAATCCGGATTAATAGGGGTCTATTCTGGAGGAGCAATTCTTTGGATCTATCCCAGGCCCTTTCGGCAGATTGAAATTGTTCTTCGGTTATTTTCACTCCTAAGACGCGACATGCCAAGCTATTCTCAGTTATGGTGCCTTGCTTACCACCCACGAAAATTGGTAGCGATTGGGTAGCGCTACCTCGAAAATAAGAAAATCCCATTGTTGCATCTAATGCAAAGACCATAGGCTCTGAAAAAACTAGCCCGATATATTCTAAAACATCCCGCATTGCTGTTGACTCACAATGCTCTCCCAAAATATGATTGAAACCTTTGATCATGCCGTCATTCAGTTCTGTCATCAAGTAGACTTATAATATTTTGTATATAAAGTACCACAGTTTTCCACATGGTAGACTTCTGAACTTATTTATTAAGGTCAAACTCGAAATCAGATCTAGATTTCAATTCGAAAAAAGGATGGGAAGTACATGAGTAAAAAAAGAAAAATTGTTGCAATCCTTCTCTTACTTTCACTAATCACGATACCGTGCCTCAATATGGAACAAGGGGATATTGCTGTACAAGAAACAGATGACAATATTAAATTGAGCGTTAAAAATTTGATTGCAATTATTGGTAATGCACAATTTAGCCTTTATGCCAGTACAGGGAATGGCACCGCCAGCAACCCATACATTATTGAGAACATGATCATCAATAATACCATTCCGGGCATACCAGGGATTATAATCAATAATACGGATGCTTATTTCATCCTCCGGAACTGCACCATAATTGATATTAACAATCCATTTTGGAATACAGGTATTTATCTTAGAAATGTCACTAATGGTGAAATCACTAATAATAACGCTAGTAATCTTCCAGGAATTGCAACGGGAATTTACATGGAAGCATCGAGGAATAATAATATATCTCATAATCATTTCAATCGAAATTTTATGGGTATTTTCTTAAACGAATCATGTGAAGAGAATGTCCTCCTCAACAACAGCGTAGATTATACTCAAGGCCAATGCGGAATCTATTTTAATCGCTCACACAATAACAGGGTCATTAATAATTCAGCAAGCTATTGTAATAATTCTATACTCATTAGTTATACCTGGGGAATCTGTTTAGATAGTTCCCACGGCAATACTTTAATTAACAATATAGCAAATAACAATACAAACGAAGCTATCGGGATTGTCTTAGCTTATTCAGATAATACCACGCTCATCAATAATACTGCGAATAATAACGACGGGGTATTCAGTGGAACTGGAATTGCGTTAGGGGACTCACACAATAATACCCTCACCAACAATGTTGTTATAAATAATCTATTTTACGGAATTCATTCATATGATTCAAGTAATAATACTTTCATCATTAATTCCGCCCATAATAATTCTCACGGAATTTATCTACAAACTGATTGTAATAATAACACGCTAACCAGCAACACCGCCAATAATAATAAGATGAATGGAATCTCTATAGAATCTTCGGATAATAACGAACTCACCGACAATGTAGTCACCAACAACACGGATTACGGAATTATTTTATCTAGTTCAACATTGAATAGGTTGACAAATAACACTGCCCGTTATAATAAAAAAATGGGATTCTGTTTGAACGTCTCGAGCAATTGGAACGTATTAAACAATAACACTGTTACGAATAACACTCAATTTGGAGTGTATATTGATATAAGTTGCCTTGCTAACACATTCACGAATAATGAGATAGTTTATAACGATGGATATGGACTGCAAATTCGTGGAAATTTTTCCCTCTTCACGCGAAATATCATTATTTTGAACAATCAATGCCAAGCAGGTTATCAGGCAGATGACCAAGGTCTTTCTAATGTTTGGATTGATAATATCGTGGATTGTTTTGGTGATTTCGACGCGGATGGTGCACAAAATAGGGATGAATTTATAACCAGAACAGATTTATACGACTCCGATACTGATAGCGATACTCTCCTGGATGGCTATGAACTAGCCAATGGCACGAATCCTCTTGATCCCGATACTGATGGTGATGGCTTAGACGATTATTCAGAACTTTTCATCCACTTCACCAATGCCACAAATTCAGATACCGATAATGACAACGTGACTGATTTTGCAGAACTGAATGTCCATTCCACCAACGCAACTAATCCAGATACTGATAACGACGGATTATCTGACGGAAACGAGATAAATATCCATTTGACAGACCCAACCTCCACTGATACTGATGGCGATGGCTTATCGGATCCCGATGAATTAGGGAATAATACGAACCCCTCGCTCCCCGACACCGACAATGATGGTTTATCTGATTTAAACGAATTGGGTAATAACACAGATCCATTGGATTCAGACAGTGATGATGATTATCTACTCGATGGTGTTGAATTAAGTATAGGAACTGATCCAAACAATAGTGATACTGATGGCGATGGTTCGATCGATGGCGTAGAGGTGGGCTCCGGAAATGACCCCCTCGATCCTGGTGACTACCCTGGAAAAACCCTTGAGGACCAAAACTTGCTTTTGCTGATATTTCTACTAATCACAATTGGGGTTTTAGTAG
Organism: Candidatus Helarchaeota archaeon; assembly: GCA_013375455.1. The sequence continues at coordinate 9,855 of JABXJT010000015.1, forward strand.
CCGCAATTTTTATTTTCCTAAAAAAGCGAACCTAGAATTAAAAAACTAATCACCCCTCACCCTTTTTTATTACTACTGTACCTAGTAAAGCCTTTGGATCAAAGGGATTCGTCCACATAGTGAGCGAGAACAGATATGGGTAACCTTTTTTCAAGGGATACCTCTAATCAGTCTTAATAGTTACTGAAGCGTGGGAAGAGCGCGAGGGCATTCTTCCGCTCCACATCAATGCGTGTCTGCTCATCGAACCCATCGAAATTTTCAACACTCTCAAGCATTATAGTCAGTAATGATTCTGGAAAGAAAGGATAATCACTACCAAAAAGAAGGTGTGATGGATCCGCCAATTCCTGGAGAGATCGTAATGCATATGGGGTTGCAGATAACGCGATATCGTAGTAGAGCTGCTTGAGTTGCTTAATAATCCCTTGTTCTCCCATTGAAATTCGCCATGTCAGGTAGGGGACGGTACCACCAGCGTGTGGAAAGATAAATCGAATGTCACGGTATCGCCTCAAAGTACGGCTATAGATTAGATTCGCCACGGCCCTCGTCGTATCAAAAACAAATTCCATGATGGCAGGGGAGACTTTGGTTTTAGGCAGCATGGCATCAGGAAGGGTGTTGGGGTGCACGAAGACTACTGCTTTGCGGCGATTTAGTTCCGCATAGAGGTCAGTAAATGCTGGATCCCCGAGATACTGTCCATTATAATTCGAAAGTAGACCCACGCCGTCTAAATTCAACGTGTCAAGAGCGTGCTCCAGTTCAAGCAAGGATGCTTGCACGTCTGGTAAGGGTAATACCGCAAACGCGCCGAATCGTCTTGGATGGTCGCGAATCAGCCGAGCGGAGAACTCATTGCAACGGCGTGCCAACTTTCGTGCAAATTCGGCATCATCAAAAAAAACTCCTGGTGCAGAAACAGAGACAATAGCTGCCGAGATGTCCCTCCGGTCCATGAACGCAATTGAGTTTTCTACACTCCATTCTGGGAACGCTACTCTTGCACTTTCCTTGATATTGATACTGGTAAGTGCTGAAATATATTCTTCTGGGAGAATGTGATGATGTACATCAATCCGAAAGGGATTCCTGGTCATCTATTCACCTAATCTACAATCAAATCCAAGCGTTTTATGGTTTCATCAGTGGGGATCCCGTCCTCTGACCAACCTCGGAGCTTGTAATAAACCGGTAACATATTTTCGAGATCGGGAACCTTTCCAGCAGTCCCTCCATCTGGGAGTGGTTCGTGGGTGAAACGCTTTGGAAGAGTATCGTCTTTTTTAGAAATACCACAACGCACCGCATACATCCGCTTCAAATTGAAAATCCGTTCCCCAATTGTAAGTAATTCTTCTTTGGTATTATCAAGTCCTGAAATTGCTTTAATTATTTTGAGAATGAATTCTATTGGCAGAACCCCATCGATTAACGAGCATGTAATAAGGGAGTTTACTACACATGTGAGATCTTGCATTGCCTTTACCGCTCTAGAATTGAGTTCCGGATCATTTGAATGCCTCGGTAGCCGTTCATTAAAGCCTAATTCGCGGCGTGGTAGCGTCGATAAAAATAGAGCAAACCCGTCATTGTGATTCGCTCCACGAGAGCTGATTGCATAAGTCAGTGCAATCGAATGAAAGGCTCGAGGATCATGATGTGGGATCTCCACGCCTTTCACGGTCAAAGCAAATTTGTTTGAGTTTTTTCCAAACTGTTCTGCGGCCCCATCTACCCCCTCCGCGAGAATATCACCAAATCCCCTCCGAAAAGCAATTTGCTCGATTATTTTTAAGATCGATTCTGAATTGCCCCAATCTAAATCCACGCCCTCGGTATCGGCATTCTGAATGATGCCTCGTTCCCAACATTCCATGGCAAATCCGATACTTTCACTACACGATATGGTATCTAATCCATAGTTATTGCACAATTCGTTTGCTTTTAGTATGGTTAAGATGTCATCATTCAAAAGAAGCGTCCCAAATCCAGCGACCGTCTCGTATTCAGGCCCAGGTCCATAGAACTGAACGTTCTCATCGGCATCCTTCAATTCATAGTCTTTTTTACATTTTACAGGACACATGTAACAAGAGTTATGTTTTGTGATTAATTTTTTCCATTTGCGACCTCTAAATGCCTTATCACCTTTCCACGCCCCTACTTTCCAATAACCATGGGGCACGTCCCCAGCCGCTATTATTACTTCCGTATTTCCCGCGGTACCTACGGGGCCGAAAATTGACTTGACCATCATATGATTGGATATTTTATTTAATGCTTCCTGCGCCAACTTTTTAAATTCTTCTTTATTTACCACTGTCTGCTTTATATCTTGCGTCCCACGGATGGCAATTGCCTTTAAATTTTTGGAACCCATAACTGCACCTAATCCACAGCGCCCTGCCGCATTACGTCCATTCATTATGCACGCATATTTAACCAGATTAATACCAGCTTGACCGATGGAAGCTACCCGTATCTTATCGTCTCCTAATAATTCTTGAATCTTTTTTTGAGTTTCTTCAGTGTCTAATTCCCAAATATCTTTGGCATCTCTTATTTCGATCTCACCATTATCAATCCAAACATAAACGGGCTCGGGTGCCTTCCCTTCAATTACAATTCCATCCAAACCTGCTTTTCTCAATTCATAGCCCCAATACCCCCCACTGTAACTCTCACCTAAAATCCCGGATAATGGGCTCTTTCCTACCACGACGTGCCTGGTAGATGTGGCAATCAAACTCGTTAGCGGTCCTATCATGAAAATTAATTTATTCTCAGCATCAAACGGCTGAACCTCTGGGGGCACTTCATCGTAGAAAATGCGCATTGCAATCCCTAAGCCGCCCAGGTACTTCTTGATAATATCCTCTTCCAAGGGATCAATTGATATTTTTCTATCGGTTAGATTTATTCGAGCAATTTTTCCATTCAATCCAAACATTTTCAACACATTTTATTTTAGAAAATGTAATCAAAAAAAACTTTTTATGTCAGATCTTGAGATTTTCATTTATCATAAAAACGGATGAAATGAAATGGAACAATTGAAGAGTGAAGTGAAGCAGAAAGGGCACGATTTAGGGATGGATCTAATCGGCATAACTGATCTGTCGCACCTCGAGAACGCTCCAAAACGCTTTCATGCCACCGATTATTTACCCTCTGCACGTTCCGTGATTGTTGTTGGATGCCACATGCCAGATGGAATTGTTGAGAACTGGAAGAAAACTCCCTCCTCTTATCAATATTATGGATACGCCCTGTTAAATAAAGAATTGGGTCGGGCCTGTTTTCACATCGCTAAACTCGTTGAGAAAGAAGGGTACCGCTGTTTTCCGATCGTCCCAACGGGGCATTCGAAGGATTGGGATCATAAAAAACAAATGGGGGAATTTTCTCATCGACACGCGGCCGTTGCGGCTGGCTTAGGCGAATTTGGTTACAATCGGTTGATAATCACGCCACAATTTGGGAATCGGGTACGCTTTTGTTCTATAATAACTGAAGCCCCGCTTCCTCCAGATCCGATGTATGATGGTCCCCCGTTATGTGATCGATGCAAGAAATGCATTAAAGCGTGTCCAGGCAATTGCCTCGATGAATCCCACCTGCTGACTTGCACGATTGGAGATAGAACTTATGAATACGCGAAATTGTACCATTTTCGCTGTTTCTATAACCTCTTGGGCTTGGGACCAAAGACGGGTGCTGGGCTGGATATCCCACTTCCAAAAAAGAAGGGAGAATTATCTCAATTGGGATTCCTAACACGTTATATTAAGGCTGCGGTCCTCCGATTTCAAAAATTTATTTACATTAGGGAGCAACAATCCGCAGTAGATTGGTTCGAATTTTGTGGACGCTGCTTGCACGTTTGCGATCGTCCCGTGAATCGATTTAAACTTTAATTATTCAATGAGAGTGGTTTGTTATTTCACGATCAACTTTATCAATGAAACCCATCCTGATATTTAGCACGGCTAATTTAGGAGTATCCATTGTTAATACAACCTTTCTTGGATATATTTTGTTTACCTATACTACGTTTCTAGGCTGGGATACTGGGATTATTTTAATTGGCGTTGCCTTATTGGTGGGGCGACTGGTCGATGCCCTGGTAAATCCCATCGTTGGTTCGGCAAGTGACAATCTCCGCTCTAGATGGGGTCGACGGAAGCCCTTTATTTTAACTGGGGTGGGACCATTGATCGTGCTCTTCATTCTCATTTGGAACCCACCTATATGGTTGGGAGTGAATGCAGTCATCATTTATCTTTTTATTACAATTCCCTTATTTGATGCAATTTTCACATACGTGGTAGTTCCTTATTATGCACTCCTTCCCGAAATTGCGGTCACTTCGGAAGAGCGTGTGCGCTTATCAATGTGGGGAAATATCTTCGCACTTTTCGGCACTGCACTGGGTTTTCTACTTGCCCCAATCTTATTTTATAATTTAAGTTATCTTTGGGGGTCAATTATCTTGGGAATCATGGTATTCGGAACGATACTGGTGGTAATTCATCCGAGCATTAAAGAACGAGAAGAGTTTCAAAAAATCGAGAGAGTCAGCTTTATGAGAGCCTTCAAAGAATCCTTGAAAAACAAGCCCTATCAGATTTATCTTGTGAATCAAATTGCCATCCAGTTCGCGTTTCGCGTGCTCTCTGCAGGAATGGTATTTGTGGCTACCTCTGTCATCGGGCTCGCGTTCGATCAATCCGTTATTGTTATGACCGGATATTTCGTTGGATCACTCGCAAGTTTTTATTTCTGGAAGTATTTAGCGTCAAAGATTGGGCGAAAAAAGGCGTATATTTACAGCATGATGATTTTCACCATTCCTTTAGCCGCTATATGGTTGTTATTAGTCATTAAAGGTATGGCGGCTATTATTTTTGGCATTATTATTTCCCTTGTCGCAGGGGTAGGCACGGGCGGCATGTGGATCTTCCCTCCAATATTCGTAGCAGATATCGTGGATGAAGAAGAACAAAAGAAAGGCTTGAGGCGTGAAGCAATTTTTTATGGTATGCAAGAAATGACCGAAAAAATTACTATTTCAATTGCTATATTTTTCGAGGCATTGATTCTGGGGATGTTTTTCCTCTATTCAATTCCAGATCCTGCGAATCCAGGGGCTTTTCTGAATTTCTACAATCCAATCGGACCTCTTCTAACAATAGGAGGACTAGGTTTAATAGCAATGATTATTGGACTCCTCTCGTTCCGGAAATTTCCAGATAAATTAGCGGGTAAGAGAGTTTAATTAATTCATATGAAAATATCTATGATGTAATCGGTCGACTTTTATCAGATAATGGAAATAGAAATCATTATCATTGGAATAATTTCTTTTCGGAAGTTCCAGGATAACCTTGCAGGAAAAAAAGTCTGATTACGAGTAAGTTTAAATGAGAATATTATTAGTCAATCCGACAACCCGAATATACGCCAAAGGACTGTCAGTAAAAGCACAATCTCCCTTAGGCTTATTATGTTTAGCAGCAGTTTTAAGGGAAGATGGTCATATAGTAAAGATTTTCGACCACAACGTTGAAAATAATGGCCTAAAAGACTGTTTTAAGTTCAATCCGGAGTTAGTTGGTTTCACTTCATTTACCGGTCCGATGATCCTTGATGGTTTAAACCTCTCGGAAGTGTTTCGCACGCACTTAGAGGTTCCCACCGTGTGGGGTGGAGTGCATCCCACTCTATTACCAGCTCAAACCGTGAGCGATCCTCGGGTTGATATGTGCGTTGTTGGAGAGGGTGAAGCGACGATAGTGGAATTGGCAGATTGCCTTGAAAATAGTCGCGACTTAAGCCGAGTAAAAGGGCTAGTATGGAAAGAAGTAAATAACGGTAACGTTAAAATCATTGAAAATGATCCTAGACCTTTCATTCGAGATTTAGATTCCCTGCCTTTCCCTGCTTGGGATTTAATAGATCCGGAAAAATATCGTGCGACTTCTATGGGCATTAAAAAAAGTAGTTTGTCATTGTATTCAGTCCAATCTTCACGAGGATGTCCGTTCCAGTGCCGTTTCTGTTATAACACGATTTTCAACCAGCAGAAATGGCGGTTTAAAAGTGCGGAACGCGTGATTGAGGAGATTTCATATTTAAAAGAGAAATACAAGATAGAGCGTATCAATTTTAAAGATGACAATTTCGTGGTTAAGAAGAAACGCGTAGAAAAAATCTGTAGGGAACTTTATAAGAATAACCTGGACGTTAAATTCGCAGCGGATTGTCGGGTCGACTTATTGACGACCCAATTAGCGAAGTTTCTGAGGTTGGGTGGGTGTGAACAACTATTTTTTGGCGTAGAATCTGGCTCGCCCAGAATTTTACGCTTCATTAGAAAAGGAATCACGCTCCCTCAAGCAATGGATGCTGTAAAGATTTGTAAAAAGATGAAAATCATGAGTTCTGCATCGTTCGTAATTGGATTTCCAACAGAAACGATGGAAGACATTAAATTAACTCAAGCATTCATAACTCGCCTCAACCCAGATGACATCCTTTTAAAAATTTTCGTGCCCTATCCGGGAAGTTCTTTATTCGACTATTCCGTCAAGAATCATTTATTTAATCCTCCACAGAAATTAGAGGATTGGGCACTTTCCTGGGCAAATGCAAATTATCAACTAAGCAGCGTACCGCTTAACATGCTCAATCGACTTGCTAAAACTATGGTGAGGTCCTTTTACATTAGGAAATTTCCCTCTAAGATCATCCTCTTTCTAATGGGTTTATTGAAAAATAGAATTTCACTACATCGAATACTATTCCAAGGAGTAAAAATCATTACCGCGTATACCGATTAGTATTTAATTTGTTTCTTATTTTCTCTCTATTTCAAAAGGTGCTTCATGTCCCGGAATAATTATATCTGCTACTTGCACGATTTGTTTCATTGATTCGAGGGCCAGCTCGGCATCGACATGAACGATAGGCGGAATCCAATTGTCATAATTGCCTTTAATCGGAATAGCATCGCCAGTTATCGCATATATTTTTTCAAATTTAACAAGGACGGTAATGCTGTCCCAGGAATGCCCTGGGGTCTCAATGATTTCAATGTTTCGTGTTAAGGCAAAAGGAAATGAGTTTATTTTGATGAGATTCGGAACTCTTTCACAAGCGAAATGTCCGTATACACGAGCTTTACGAAAAATTTTGTTGTTTCCAATATGATCTTTATGACAATGTGTATATATAATAATATTTATATCCTCAAGGGCTAATCCTTGCTCATTTAAAGCCTTTAATATGATTTCTCTGTCTCTTCTTAATGACGTATCGACTAGTATGTTATAATCGCTCTCCTGAATCAATGTGACCGTTGAACGAGCATCCAAGATGGCTCCTCTTTCGCTTCGTATCAAAAGTCCCGGTTTAAGGACCTTTATCAATTGTACCTTACTATTTTTCATCTTTTTTTTCCTTATCGTAAATTGGTAGAATGATAAATTGGTAATATCCTGAGCCAATACTGAAGAGGACGTAATTTCCACTTATTTCTTTATATTCCAACCCATCAATCTCTTCAACTACACTTCCGTTCTTCCAAATTATTGTTTCACCTTCTTTAATCATGCAATTCATATTTTCAACAGGGATCCAGATTTCTGATTTGCACCCCACGGGTATATTTATCACCATTTGAAAAAGTTCATCGCTTTTTTGCCAAGAAGTATTAATAAAACCTATTAAAGTGTTCAAAGAGGCACTTACATGGTTTAAATCCGGTGGTATATAAGGTTTAATCCTTAAACTATTCCATCCAGGCTCAGTTGAGGATATACCTGCCAAACCTTTAAAGAACCACGTATCAACACTACCAAGCATAATATGGTTGTGCGAATTCATTCCACCTCCCTCAAGCTTCTCCCACCTCTCCCACAACGTCGTGGCTCCCTCTTTTATCATATACCCATATCCTGGATAACTCTCTTGCGTGATTACTTTATATGCAACATCAGGATATCCATTTTCTGTTAAAACATCAAATAAATATCTCGTGCCTACTATTCCCGTATCAACGTGATAATCATGAGTTTCTATCACGCTGTGTAATAGTGTCGAGAGCACACCCTTTTTCTTGTCATCTGGCACCATTTTTAAATATAAAGGTAGAATATTAGAGGTCTGACTCACTGTTGTATCTACTAAAGAATGTTTAGGTATTTCATATGCTCCTTGCAAAAATTTCTCATTATAGGCTTCTTTGATCTCCTCTGATCTTTTATTTAATTCTTTATAATCTTGAGCTTTTCCTAGAACTTGAGCAATCTTTGAAAGGATTAAAGTGTCATGATAATAATACCACGAGGAGACATGTTCAATTGGTGTTTTTCTCGACACGATGCTGCCTGGAGGACACCAGTCACAGAACTTACCAAATTTTCTTAAAATATTCCCTTCTGAATTTGTGTGTAAAAATTCAACATAATCTTTCATGGATTCATAGTTCTCTTCGAGAACTCTTATGTCATTATAATACCAGTACAGATACCACGCGATGGTGATATATGCGGTACCCCAAGCTGGGTCTGCTGGGTAAAATCTCCAATATGGTGGTACGACATCAGATAGGCTTCCATCTTTTCTTTGGCATAATTTAATATCCCGTAAAAATTTTGTATAGAATCTAGCCGTATCAAAATTAAAAATAGCTTCTTCTACAGTTAATTGTGCATCTCCCATCCACCCGTGGCGCTCATCTCGTTGAGGACAATCGGTAGGAATACTCATGAAATTACTTAATTGTCCAAATAAGATATTTGAATGGATTCTATTAATTAATTCATTCGAGCAGAAAAAGTCACCGATCTTCGGAACGTCCGTATGGAAAAAAACTCCTTCAATACTTTCCAACGTGGGAACCCCGGGAAAGCCTGAGATTTCAGCATATCGAAAGCCGTGATAGGTAAAGTGTGGTTCAAATATTTCTTTACCTTCTCCCTTCAAAATGTAGGTATCAGTAGCTTTTGCGCCTCTATTTGTAGCTGTATTGAGATTTCCATCGTTATAAATTATTTCAGAATATCTAATGTTAATTTCAGTTCCTTGTGGCCCATAAACTCTTAATCTAACATATCCTGTAAAATTTTGACCAAAATCACATATGTAAATACCAGGTGCCGTGCTATAGAGCTTTTTCGGTTTTATAATTTTAGTAATTCGGATCGGTTGTATCAATTGAGATGCCAAATTCGGGCCATTAATCGTTATGACATTTTCCCAAGATGAATCATCAAAATTCGGTTCATCCCAACCGGGCATTTCTAACCTAGCATCATATTTCTCCCCAAAATATATCCCATTCTCTAAAACTGGTCCTTGAGAGACTTTCCAGGAATCATCTGAACAGATTACATCCCTCGTTCCATCATTATATTGAATCATGAGTTGTAAGATAAGTCTAGGGAACTCACAACCATATTTTCTAATACAGCGACCATTTCCTAAAACGACGCCAATTGCATTCTTTTCCTTTAAAAAGTCTGTGACATCGTATGTTGAATACAATGCTAGTTTGGTGTAATCAGTCCAAGCAGGATCTAAAATTCTCTCTCCTACCCGTTTTCCATTCATTCGAAGCTCGTAATGCCCTAATCCACAGACATATAGTTTTGCTTGTTGGACTTCTTTGGTGAGAGAAAATTCTTTGCGAGAATAAACTCCGTAATATTCTCTTACCAATCCACGAAAGACATCAGTCCCGGAGATGTATTGGAATTTCTTTTTTTCCTTTCTATCTGTAAAGGCCCTCCTCGTAATCCAAGTCGCTTTCCAATCGGTTTCCGTCAAAAAAGCAGTTGCAAATTTGGCGACGTTGCTGTATTCACTTTCAACATCATTTTTATCCCACCATTTCACACGCCAATAATAAATGAAATTACTTACCAATGATTTGCCTTCATAGGAAATGTTAACATTGCTATCAGATTTTACCTTACCACTGTCCCACACATCTCCATTTTCTGATTCTGAAGGCTTTGTATCAGATGATACGATTATTTGGAACGCTGACTGACTCTGCCCTCTTTCATTATGATTAACAATCCATGAAAAACGTGGGGAGAAAACATCTATTCCAATTGGATTGTTAAGATACTCACATTTTAGATTATATGGAGGATTTATCATAGTGAAATTATTGTGATAATGTAAATATAAGATTTTTTAGGGTAATTTAAAGAAAGTCATCAATTAAACTTGGGTCATGTCTCTTAAAATTGATTAGCGATGGCTGAAAATCGAAAACATCTTCGATGAATTGATTGATTATGTAAGCAGTTGCCCCCCAAATTTTATAATTTTCCCAATAATAGTAATAGAGTGGATATTTAACGCCCTTGTTCTCCCAACGGTCTTCCTCAAATTTTTCTTTACTCACAAACAGGCTCAACGGCACCCTCAATATTTCTGCAACTTCCGCGTCATTTGAACAACATTCTATATCTCCATACAGGATTCCAATAAAAGGCGTGATGATGTATCTTGTAATGGTGAATAAATCATCGAGCCGTCCCACGACTTCTATTTGTTCTCCTGTCACTCCAATTTCTTCTTCCGTTTCCCTGAGCGCGGTTTGAACTAAATCTTTATCTTTCTTGCTTTTTTTACCCCCTGGAAAGGAAATTTCACCCCGGTGATGCCTCAGATTCTCCGTTCTTTTCGTAAGGATGAATTTAATTGTCTTATTTTCAGAAAAAATCGGGAGAAGCACGGCAGCATGCGTGAAATTGGGCGGATCCAAAACCAAAGGGTCTCTATTTTTAAGTTTATGCCGTATTAAATCTTCCAACTCATTTAATGTGCTAACGTTCATTCAGGGTTTACCTATAAAACCGTTAATTTATTTTTTACTTAATAAGGAATAATGATTTAAGCTACCATTTGTTGGAACTTTTCTTTAAATTCCGTTTCTAATACATGCCACTTTTCTTTTATTTCCGGGTTTGATTCGACATATTCTTTTATCTCTGCCTCATAATCTACCGTGTAAGCCTCCATATCCACACCGGTTATTCCCTCTGGGAGTAGTTCTGCCCCTATTTCATTCCGGAATTCTAGGATTATTTCATAAAGAATTTGCATGGTATCTTGTGGATTAGAAGCTTTCCGTAATTTCTCCTTATTTTCTTCGAGTGTCTCTGTTAATTTCGTGATGACCTTGGGAAGCATCTCTAATGTTAATTCTACAAATAGTTTTGGAGATAATTCAACCAACATTGATCCATCCTAATAGTTGAAAGTATAGGTATAAAGATGCTCTTTTATTTTTTGATTGAGGAAAGTAAACGATATAATAATAATTCATTCCCAATAAGTAAAGAAGGGGCTCTCGCAAGAAAATTCAAAAATTTAAAGGTTATTCTTCCACTTTTCCAGACGCTTTTGCGAAACTCCTGGTATGTTATATGCCTTTGGATTGATTACTTTCAAATCTGCAGTTGTCGTTATACCACAAAATCTCAACTTTGTACCAATTTTCTTTCCAATTCCCTTTATTGATTCAATGGGTAAAGACTCTTGTAGAGTTGGGATGGCTTTTGGTTTAAAGGATTCATTGGATTGGGTTATAACCTTTTTCTTGGAAATGGCCCCCAAAACATTCAGTAATGAAAAAACTTGCCCCACCGTATTTTTCCTGACTGGTCTCACCAGTGATTTCGCTATACTCTGGATGATATCTATCTGCGGTTGAATTCCATTTTTGAAAATGTAATTGAATGACATGAATAAGTCGATGGGAATTCCCTTGTATAAATTAGAAAAATATGGGGATATTTTTTACCGGAATTTTTAAAAGCAACCTCAACTTACTTAACAGTGTTATAATAACTGAAATAAAAGTGAGGATTATAAATGAAGTTAGCATATATCGTTCACAAAGGGAATTTTGAAGAATTGATGATGGCAATCATATTGAACACGACTGGTGCCGCGATGGACGTCGAAGCTGACCTCTTCTTCACATTCTATGGACTCAGCTTACTTAAAAAAGGTGGTGCAGATAAAGCCAAGATCAAATATCCCCCCATCCTCAGAAATCTTGGCACTGGAATGTTCAAGAAGAAGCTGAAGAAAGTGGGTTATGAAGATCCTTCTATAATGCTGAAAAAAATGGTAGAAACTGGGAAGGTTCGCCTCTGGGCCTGCTCCACTACGATGGAATTAATGAATGTTAAGAAAGAAGATTTGATCGAGGAAGTAGAAGGAATCGTTGGAGCTGCAACATTCCTCGACATGGCACAGGATGCAGACCACGTCCTGGTGTTGTAAAAATTTACTAAAATATCCCTTTTTTATACGAATTAATCAAAGGTCATAGATTTTAAATTGCGTAAATCCTTATTTTTTTGTCCGCTGCGGCTACAGCCAATAAGCGGCCATCTGAGGAAAAATCTAAGCCATAAATCCCCTTAACTCTCAAGGGAAATTCCTGTGTTAGATTACTATTTTGGGTGTTATACATCTGTACATTGTAGTTCATGCCTACCGCAAGAATTTTACTATCAGGGGAAAAGGCAAGTGGATACACTCCCTTTTGTTCTAGTTTTATGGTGAGTACCTTCGACCAATCTTTAACATACCATATTATTATTGCTCCTTCTGCTCCAGCTGAAGCAAGGAACTGCCCATCCGATGAGAATTTCAAGGAATTAACTGCAATTTCATGCCCCTTTAGTTTATTGACTAATTTTCCATCCGGAACTGACCATAGTAATATTTCATCTCCAATTCCACCCGACGCTAAGGTTTTCCCATCTCTTGAGAATGCAACTGAAACTGCATTCTTTTTATGTGCCTTAAGCGTAGTTAACCCTTTACCAGTGGCAAGATCCCAAAGTTTCACCCTTGTATCATAGGAAGCTGAGGCAAGGAATTTCCCCTCAGGAGAAATATCAATGGATGCTATCGTCTTTTTATGAGCAATAATAGTATTTATTAATTTAAATGAGGAAAATTCCCATAATCTTATAGACGTATCTGTGGATCCGGTAGCTAATACCTTATTATTGGGGGATAAAGCGAGCGTATTGATACTCTTCGCATGCCCTTCAACCGCTTGACGTAACGTCCAATTAGGAGCAACCCATGATTTTATGAAATTATCCATGCCTACTGAAATTAAGGACGAATTGTCGCTAGAAAACAACACGCCCATGACATAATGGGAGTGAGCTTCGATAATAGTGGGTTCTACCATTTTTAATCATCTACTCTATAAATCTTATCCAATCATCTTTCAGAATATAAAATTGGTCGATGGCATCTTTCATTGTCTGACGGCAGACTTCGATCTCTTTCATTGTTGGAGGATCACTTTGTTTCACTTCTTTTGCAACTTTTAAATCCCAGCCGGTCTTCTTTTTTACCTCCTCAATTGTAATTCCCGGATGGAGTGCTGCTAAATACGCTTCCTTGGTTTCAGAATCAAAACGTAATGTACATAAATCGGTAATGATTGCATCAGGTCCTTGGGTTGAAGAATACCCCGCTTTATCACGGCTGTCACCGCCATTTAAATGCCCAACGTCCGTTATATAAGTCAATTTCTCAGGCAAGCGCCGTTTCGAGTGCTCATCCAGGAGCCACACGATCCGTTTGGCCAGAACTGCAATCTCCGTGGCGCCCCCACCCCCGGGAAGCCGGATTTTTGGGTTATCATACTCCCCTATCACGGTCGTGTTACAATTTCCGTATTTATCAAGCATGCTTGTCGCCAAGAGTGCAATATCGATGTCCCCTCTTTGAAGAAACGCAAGGGAATCAAGGGAATCCCCGATGAATGTAGCAGTGGGGGGAATCACGGGGTCCACTAATGAATAGGGCATTTTCTCTAAGGGCATAAAGTCGTGACAAGTTCCACTTTCAAAGACCATTGTGATATTTGGTGCATGAAGTTTAAACGCCATATAGACCGCAAGAAATGGCCATTGGAAAGCGTTAAAGACGACCTCACCATCCCTTATTTCACGAGCCGCTGCAACCAGCATCATCTCAAACCCAGAAAATTCTTCACAGTATTCTACCAATTCAATTCCTCCTTAATATCCATAATCGACTGCTCCTCTTATTAGTGAGCTAGCCCTCAGGCGCTCTAATCTCTCAACTCCTAAAACTTTTAAATATTCACTACGGTCATCGACACCAAGAACCCATTTGTCTAGCCATTTTTCCCAATCTTCAAGGGTCTCTGTTTCCTTCGCATAATCAAAGGTATATTTCAAATCCGTATAATAGAATCCCTGAACGCTTCCTGGATGACCACCCCACGGTTCATGTACAACGGCATCTACTTTAAATCCTGCTACCATGGTTTTTTCGGGTGATTCACTGATTACAAATCGATCAACAATCTCTTCTGTGATGACGATAATTTTTTTACAGGCATTAATTCCAATCTTTGAATCGCCAATAACCCCCCATAGTTGGGCATTTCCATCTATATCCGCACGCTGAACGTGTAAAAACCCAACATCGGGCTTGATCGCAGGGACTACGCAAATTTCCTCATCGGAAAAAGGATCTTTAACGATGGCAGCTTTTTTCCCGATCTCTTTCGGCGTGTCAAAAATGCTACTTCCAACTAATGACCGAATCGGCATAAAAGGGATGTTCATGTACCCTGCAAAATAAGACATATTGACACTAAATAAAGACTGTTCATTATATGTAAGCGGTGCGGGAATACCCTTTTCCGTAGCGCGGCGATAATTCCAAGCAGGCTGGGGACCAATTCCGTTCCAACAGTGTGACGTAATAATATGATTCGTTACGTTTGCCCCGATTAATTGATCGAATAAAATTCCACCTGCTGCTTTGGTTATCTTTAAATTTCTTTTCTTTTGCCGAATTAATTCGTGCCCGGCCGCATATGTTACACAATTACCAAACCCTGACAGAAAAACCAAATCGCCGTCTCGCACGAACTTTTTCACCGCTTCTTTCATCGGCATCACTTTACTTTCCATCATCATCACCTTACTAGGATAGAACAACAAACTAATGATCTTGCTATAAATACTTCTAAAAAATATCTTTTTTCTAGAAAATTGGATTTCAAAAATAGCTTAATTAACACTGTTTAACTCTTCTTTTCTTCACCCAGCTCATTAATACGAAGCAGAAACTTTAAATATAACAGTGTTAATAAGGATCATAAGTAAAAATTGCCGAGGTTCATGTTATGACAGAAAGTGAAGTATATCACATCCCGTTTTACCAACAACGAGAGATCATGAAATTACCCCCATCTGCAAAATTTATCTTATACTTATTGAAATTGAAAGGTTCGATGAATAGGAAACGGATAATTCAGCAAACGTTAATGCCCGATCGGACTGTAGGGTTTGCGTTGAAACTATTATTGGAGAAAAATTTGATTTACAAAGAAGATCCGAGTGAGAGTTGGAAGCGAACAGAAGGAAAACGCAAACGACGCAGGCAGGATCGGCGCATCACCAATTATAATTTGGTACATGCGATGTTGCCTTATGAGATGGCGGAAGCCTAGCTGGTTTCTTTCTTTTTTTCTACCTTAAATCTCGAAATAAATTTTCTTTCTTTTTTGAAATCCCACAATCTGAGTATACCCAATGTCCTTCAATAGCTTAAATGCTCGATCTATCTCCCAACCTACCTCTTCAGGTTTATGGCTGTCTGAGCCGATGGTAACTTGAATGTCATTTTCGTAGCAAGCTTTAAGTATGTCTATACTGGGGTATTGCTCGTTGGCGGGTTTGCGGAACCCCGCTGTATTCACTTCGATGCAAATTTTATTTTTCGCAAGTGCATCTACAATTTCATCAGTTAGGTCAGTGATGGGACGGTCTGGTCTATCCCCAAATTTCTTTGGCAAGTCTAAATGGGCCATTATATCGTATAAACCGCTTTCTATAGCTTTCTTTAAGGTCTTGAAATAGCGCGTATACAACTCAAAAATGTCATATTCGCAATACCGTTCGCGATATCGGTCATCATCAATGCACCAATCATCAAGTATGTGGACCGATCCGTATATATAATCGAACTCAGCACGTTTTAAGTATTGCTCGATTTCTTTCTCCTTACCATCATAGTAATCCGCTTCGATTCCCAGTTTAATACGAATATCAGAATGAGATTCTTGCAATTCCCTGACTAATTTTACATATAGCGGGAGTTCCTCTTCTTTCATGCAATAATCTTCGAGTGGCAATGTTTTGGGGAGGTAAATCATTGGGAAATGATCTGAAAATCCGATTTCGACTAAATTTTTCGAGATCGCTGCCTGCACGTACTCCTCCATTTCTCCAGTCGCATGGTTGCATAATATCGTGTGAATGTGATAATCGATACGTCCTTTCATCTCATTTCACCTTGAATCCTAAGACGGTTTGAACTTTAAAAAGCGTAATGTGATGGCTTGCTCTTTACAAGCTTCGTAGCACTTTAAACACATGATGCAGTTTGAATCGATTATTTTTTCCCAGGGTTCACGAAGGAGCGAAACGCCCATAGGGCAGGCTAGCTCACATTCGCGACATTTCTTCCCAAGACACTTGGATAAATTTCGTTGGACACCCACCACGGCGTAGGGAACCATCATTCCGAGTACCGCTCCCAGAGGACAGAACCAGCGGCACCAAGCCCGTCCGATATATGTAGATAATATTAGAATTATGGTCATAAATATAACTTGAAACCAAAACCACGCCAAATCTGAGCTGAATATGCCCCAAATTCCTTGTTCGATGGAGGGGTGTAGCTCGGGATGTGTGATGAAATATGGAATTACGGCTTGAAATGTTGTTGCAGGATCGATTGGTGAAAACGCATTGTACTCGAATGGACCTATAGGTAATGGATCACCTCCACCAAGCCGAACGAGCCCATAAATGATTGCAATAAATAAGGTCAAGATCAATATTGCAACTTTGAGCTTAGAAAGTTGTTGGTTGATCTGGTAGCCTGGATGGCGTTTTCGTACAGGAATGTGGTGACAAAGGTCCAATACAAAACCAAACGGACACATCCAGCCGCAGGTTGCGCGCCCTATCAAGATTCCGAAGACAAGAAAGACCCCGAGTGCCAAAAAGGGAAAAATCCCTATTGCAAAAGATTCCATGAATACATCGTACGCCCCCACGATTATACCGCCAGGGGTAGCATGACTTTGCATTATGGGAAGGGGAAATCCAGTGTTTGCGTATCCCACCAAAATTGAGAATCCGAGCCACGCCAGGTTTCCAAGGAGAATGAAAAAGAATAATTGCACTACAAATCTGGAAATTTTCAATATGAGCGGTTTTCGGTTTTTTCGCTCTAGCTCTTCCTCATATTCATCCATTAGCGTAACCTAGTTTCTTATTTTTTCACGTGTTTTCTATTAGTTTTCAATACATAAATCTTTTTCAAAAGCAATTCTAATCTTTCGTTACCTCCAAGATGAGATATTTTTTAAAGAGTTAGATCAAAAATGTTCCAATGTGATGAAAAGTGAGTGATGCTTTAAAAAAGTCAACAAAAGCCCGAAAGGTTCTAGGGAGTGGCGATAAAAAAAAGAAATCTCAATCATTTAAACTTGTTAAAGAGTACTCAACCTCTACAACTGATTTACAAATATACGTAGATAATTCTCTCTGGACACGTGTTAATTCATTTAGCCGAAGTCGCTCAAATGATCGGCACTATATCGTCCGAATTGATGAAAACGGTACGGCTACTGTTCAATTTGGGGATGGAGTTAAAGGCGCTAGGCTTCCTACTGGCACAAATAACGTGGTAGCTACTTACCGCACTGGTGCTGGGACTAGCGGAAATGTGCCTTCGCAAAAAGCTAAATTGAAACCCAAACCAATATCAAAGCAAAAAACCAAAATAAAAAAGAAAAGCTAAGAGATTCTTATTGTAGCTTATTAATCTCAAATATAATTATAGCCAATCCCTTTGGAAAGGAGGAGATCATCCAAGTTTTTCCTTAATTTTTTATCTAATTCTTTTTGTTTGTCTGAAACATAACCCTTGAAACTTGAATGCATGATGGGACCCATCAAGAAATTGGACTTTCCTATCTGGCTGAGTGAGAGGGGCTTCGTGTTTAATATTGCATCGACTATTTGATTAATCGGTTTTTCTTGTTCGACGGTTTGCCGGAGCTTGTTTAAATGGCTGGGTAGCAAGGGACGAAACCCGAATGATGGTGCTCTGGGCGCAGGCAATTCAAAATCTTCAACATTTCCTAACTTCATTCCCACCCCGTAGGGATTGGGCTTAAAAAGGCTGTCAATTTTGATTTGCCAGACGTGGACGGGATTGGAAATGAATAGATTCCCGTGTCCGTGAGGATCCCTGCCCCCAACTAAGATATTCCACCCTGCTGGGTTTTTGTTGTATTTGTACTCAATCTCTGCTAATAATTCCTTTATTGTCTTCAAACACTAACCCTTCAAGCAAAAAGCTCTCTAATAATATTAAACAAAAACCATATATAAAACTATTAATTCCTGTCAAAAAAATTGTCGAACGAATCTTTGAACCCCGCTAATTCCCGTCCTCTATTGGATAATGCCCATATTTCTCTATTGCGTTCGAGACCGCCATGATATTCGGCAAAGGTAGGTTAAAAGGGAGGCAACAAACAGGACTGACAATGTATCTTGCTCCAGGGGCCAAGTTAATGATGTTTTCCTTTACTTTTTCCTCGACATCTTGAGGAGTTCCGGTTAATAACTCTTGACTGACATCGATATTTGCACCCATGATGGTCATTTTAGGGAACTTTTTCTTAAAATCTATCCAGAAATTTATGTCCAAGGGGTGTGAACCGTTGACAGCGGCAAATTTTATTTCCTTGCAGACTTCTTCAAAATAAGGTTGCATGCCACAATTATGCAAGATGAATGGGACTCCAATCTCCTTCTGCATTCTTAAAATGAATTGCCCTTCATATTTCATGGCATCTTCAAAACTCATCATGGTTCTGTTAAATGCATAACCCGTATAGAAAATCAAAGGGGAGCGAGCGACTTTATCGACCCAGTTACGATACACGTCCATTTGGGATTCGTATATTTTCTCACATAACGTTAAGAGGATTTCTGGATTCTGTCGCATATCTCGATATGCTTGAACTCCGCGCAGTTGTTGCACTACACTCCAAATTCCGAGCCCAATATTCTGTGGAAATTCTGTTTTTTCGAATAAAATCTTTGAAGCTTGAAATGTCGTATTCCAAAGCTTCATTTTACCGTGATCAGGGATTTTTAATTGTTCAATATCTTCTTCTGTTTTGCAAATAACACCCTGTTCTACGAAAATCGGTTGATAATCAAACCATTTGATGCAGTTTGTTTTATTATTTGTTTTTGCAAAAGCAACAGCTTCTACAGGACCTGCATATACAGTTGGTAAAGCGATAATATCCGTATTCAGAAATTCATTTGCAATCAAGGCAGATTTCGCATAAATTTCGGGAGAACTGAATAATGTTCTGACATTAATTCCATTTATTCGAGTTAACATTTGTTCATCGATTAAGGCGAAATAAGGTACTTTATCAATTCTTTTGCTCCCATTTATAGCTCTTAATACTCGATTGAAGGATGCTTTCCAATCATGCATTTTGATTCCCTCCTCTTAGTAAGTTCTTGATTTTATTTAGACCATCCCAACCATCTGTAGCAAAATTATCTGCCCCAATCATCTTACAGGATTCATTCGTGAGAATGCCTCCCCCGACAATGATTTTTGCTTGAATATTTTCTTCTTTCAGCATTATTACTGTCTTCTGCATGGCTGAAATACTGGTCGTGAGCAACCCACTCAATCCAATCACATCTGGCTTACTTTTTTTCGCCTTTTCAACAATTGTTTCGGGAGGAACATCAGTCCCTAAATCAATAACTTCATAACCTTGTCCCTGTAATAATGCCCCTACCAAATTTTTACCTATTGAATGTACATCCCCCTCAACAGAGCCAAGCAATATAGTTCCCGTGGACTTTTCATCAGAATTGGCTTTGAGATGCGGTTTTAAAAAGTCCACTGCTTTAATCATGGCATCAGCGGAGATTAATAAATCCGGTAAATAATACTCCATTTTTTCGAATAAATCTCCAACCATCTCTGAACCCTTTATAACACCATTCTCTAATATTACTTTCGCACCAATTCCCATGTTCAATCCTTTCTTAGTCAATTCAATTGCTTGATCCACATCTCCTTTGATAATTGCCTCTTTTAATTTTTCTAAGATATCGTTGTACTCCAAAAAATCAACTCCTGTAAAAAAAAAAGAAACGAAAAAATTCATTTAAGCATGAAATTGGGCTTTCGATTCTATTTCCCTAAAAGTATCAATAACGGTATCAGGGTCTCCTAGTGACTTCAATTTTCCAGAAGCCATGAGGGCTGCTCGGTCACAGACGGCTTTGATGAAATCAATGTCATGGGAGATAATCATGTAACTCTGATTAAGGTTATCCCGCGCATTCTTAATGGAACGCACGATCTCCATTCTTGTAAGGGGATCTGCGGTTCCGGTTGGTTCATCCAGAATCACGATTTTCGGTTCTTTAATTAATACGCGCGCTATAGCAACCCGATGCCGTTCCCCCTCACTGATATTATCCGGAAACTTGTAAATTAAAGCATCAATCTCTTTATTCGTGAAATTCACCCCTCTCAATGCATCGTACGCTTTCTTTGTTTTCATCTCTTCACCCATTGGTTGTTCAATAGCTCCAATTAAATTGTCGAGAACTGTAAGATGTGGATAGAGGCAGTATTCTTGGTGAAGGATTTCCATGTACTTCAAGGCCCGCCCCCGTTCCTCAACGCCTGGGACGCTCATATCAACCCAATCATCTCCAATTTTAACCAAGATATGTCCCGTAGTAATTTTCTTTTCACCAATCAACATTTGGACCAGCGAGGTCTTGCCCGCGCCTGATACGCCGACTAAGCCGAAAATTTCACCCTCCATTACATTGAACGAGATATCATTTACTGCCCTCACAACGCCCCGGTCGTGCGTGTAATAGGTCTTAAAACAATTTTCAATGCGGATTAGAGGATTTTCATATTGACGACGATCGATGATGACATCACCCATTTTTTCGAGAAACTCGTCTGCCACTTTCTGGGGATCGCCTTTGGAGACTATTTCTCCATCTTCGAGAAGTATGGCTACTTCAGACAATTCCACGACTGCGGTAGGCCAATGAGAAGTCACGAGTAATGTGAGCCCTTCCTCTCTTACGGCTTCTTTCATCACATCGTGGACAGCAATAGCCGTGACAGGATCTAGTGTTCCCGTGGGTTCATCCGCAATAAATAGAAGTGGATCACGGGCTAAGCACATTGCAAAGACGGATCGCTGTTTTTCACCGCCCGATAGATCTCGGGCAAGGTGAGTCGCCCGGTGTGAGAGCTTGACCTGTTGGAGGAGCCGAAGCCCCCGGGTATTAATCATCTTCTGAGGATAATTGATTTTAGTTAGGATTCTTTCAATATTCGTCATGACTGGTAATTCTCCGAAAATACCGAAAGTTCTTTGGAACATTATGGATATACGATTATACAATCCATATGAAATGGGCGTAAATTCCTTCCGTTCTTTCCAGTAATTTACGTCCTTATATTCAAGGGTTGCACCACATTTTGAACAAGTCTGCCCCGCTTTACTTCCATATTCAATCCAGAAACAATTCGGACAATATGATATATGAAAAATGATCTCCCCTCGAATAGGTTCATATTCTTTCGTGCCCCGAATTGCATTCATCAATACGGATTTTCCCGAACCAGATTTTCCGAGAATCCCAAAAGAATGCCCTTCAGCAATTGTAAAACTAATATTTTTAATTGAAGGCTCGCCTCTCACGAATTCCACTGTGACATCATTCACATCTAAAAAAGGTCTTTTTTTATCAGCCATATTATTCACTCCTTTCATCAGGGGTGCCCTACGGGCCAAATGAAGGGCCGATCCTCCTTTGCTTTTTCAATTGTTTTTCCTTTCGCCACTTCTAGAATATCAGCTAAATCAATTAATACGGTTAGATTCCCATAAATGCGAGCACGCCCGAGCCAAAAGGGCATTGTGAAATCATTTTCCTTATCCATTAAAAAACGGGCGAGATCATAGTAATTGAAACTGAGAACTATATCTGGCTCTGCATCTGGAATGCCAGGGTTCACGGAAGTTGGTGAAACCATGAATGAAAGATGTTCTACACCTTTCGTTGGATGTACAATCTCAAGAAGAATTAATCTATGCGGAATGAGACTAGCGACTTTGACGGCTTCAGGCGTAATGATCGCTTTATCTAACATATAATCGATGAAGAGCATGATGCCGGCAGGTTCGCCACCATGGTCTTTTATCCAATCGACTCCTTTCCACCATTCACCTTGGAATTCCTCTTCCCACCATTCTTTTTTCTCTGAGGTATCCTTTCCTTCTTCAGTCATATTATTCCTCCTTTCTTTGTATTCGCTCACCTGCTGGTGAATACCCTTTTTGTGCTCCTGCAATGATGTCTTTGAGTGGATCCTTAAAATTGAACTTTAAATTGGAGTCCGCGAATGCGACCTTCACAATAGGAGAGCAGACCCAAGGATCCCCACGGGCTAGTGCGGCGCAAAACCCTGCCCCCGCCATGCCGTATACTTGAGCTATGCCATAAATATTGAGAGGGGTGTTAAGACCTTGGAGCTCGGGAAGTCCTCCTTCTTCTAGGCGAAGAGAACATGAATTCGCCATCCCAATATGATCTACCATCTCATTCCCTGCTGAAGATCGAAGCCAACCTTCTTTAACTAAGAGTGCATTCGCATACCGTAATCCCCAGAGCCCGGCAGTCGGAGAACCTGTTAATAATGATGCTATATTAGCCGCAATTGATCCCAGTAGAAAGGTACGCTGAACCCCTGACCATAATAATTCCATCAGGGTTGGATATTTTTCTAGAGTAGTCATCACCTCATGGACTACTGTCTCAATGACCCAACGTAGATTGTACCACCGAGCTGGAACCACCTTCTGTTCGTACTTAGTAATTCGGGAGAAGTATTTGTGAGTTAAATTAGCAAGAATGTCCAGGAAATCTTCTTGAATATCGGCACAGAATGAAGCTACGGCTAAAGCAGCGGGTAAATTAAAAGATCCGGAGGTATATAGACCACTCCACATTTCAGTAAGAACGGGGACGATGATACTCATGCATCCTATGGTCTTACTCAGATATTTTCTTGCTAGTTCTTCGTTTTCCGTTGCAATTTCAAGAAATGGTTTTGCGGGTAATTCCGAGTCACCTTGACAGATATCTGCTAAGTAACCAAAAGGAATCCCACCCAATTCATTCGGTGAATGCGCGCGGGAAGGCCAAGTTTTCTCCCCTAAAAGAATTGTATTAGCTTGACGGGTGGCATTCGCAATATCTGATATAACGCTATCAAATGACAAACGATAAGTACCGATAAAGGCGACAACGCTATTTAAGGCACCCCACTTTAAGGTCGCACCTCCATCTCCCGTGCGCACTACTAGAGTAGGAGCACGTATCACGAGATGAATGGTATCTCCAATTGCCTCTTTAAATTTTTGCACCTTTGATTCATGGAAATGTTTGTCAATATCAATTAGAAACCTAGGATCAACAAAATCCTTAATCTCATCATTTCCCGTGATTATTTTACAATATGCATCAGAAACTAAAGCTGGATCGACATCTGCAAATTGCTCTAATAGAATCGTGCCGCCGCCTATCGTATGTTGGACAGATCGCAAATACTGATTTACAGATTCTGGCGTAACTTCTTTACCAGCACGCACTTGTATCGTGCGATGTGGAATATCCAAGTTTAAAATAAGAGTTCTCTTAATATCATCATATAACTGTTGCATTGCAAAATTATTCAAATAATGTAATGCTTCAGGTTCAACTTTAACATCAGTTGTTGAAATCGTGAATGGCCGAAGCTCTCGCTGCCCCATTGGTTCCATTAAACTATGGTGGTAAGCTGGAACCTGACGTTTTACTGCTATTCCAATGGATTCCTCCTGGTACTTCATTTTTGTCTTTGATTGCCCATAACCGCCTCTTTGATACATCTTGTAATCCGATTTAGTAATGGGTTCGGTCTCAAAGATCTTCTCGAGTGTCTTCCAGATGCGTCTTTTCTTTTCAATTGGCAAGAAATCACGCAGAGCACGAACGGCTTGGCGAAGATATTGGGATGCTTTTGCAGTTGCTTCCATTTCACCTGTCAATTCTTTTGGTAATTTTCCTTTCTGTAGTGGACCTGACATCTCAATTCCTCCTAAAGATTATTAACCATTTCAGGCTTAAAACCGCCAAGAATTCTTAGTTCCCCTATCCGACTGAGAACCATTAACACTTCAGCTTTCGATTTATACTGGCTAGTGTCCCAGCGATAGGTGGGATCAATGGCTTTCAATTCATTTTCTGATACAGGATACCCTAGAGGCACGGGCTTGTCCAAAGTTTCCGCATGCATGTTTTTGGTATATACAATATGCCCCGTATCAAAATCCAAAATGTACCGTTTCCGGGCATCAAACATTAAATCCATTTCATCTAATCGAGCGGAATGCCCTTGAGGCGTGATGGAACGCAATGCCGTTCGGCCTGTATCGAACACTTCCATCTCAATCATTAATTTAGCGGCAGCTTCAACATCGCGCTCTCGCATTTCAAGGAGTGTGCGATCGCAGTCAACGAGCGTATCAACACCTCTAAATCGCGTGAAATACATTCGTTCCCTTAACCAGGGGGCAATAGGCGGACGCCAAAAACTATCCACCATCTGAACATAACGCATTCTATCACCTGAATCTGCTCCAGGGGAGGGCACGACTAACTCTTTAATGGGGTCATAAGCTTCCATTAGTTCATCGAGAGGGGGATGAAGACTGAGATACAATCCACCTGGTGCACGATGCCCTAGTAACCGAACAATATCATCATCAGGAATATTACGTAATCTGACTAACCGCCGATCCCGATTAACAACCTTCCGTCTTCTCTCTGAGGCACGTCCAAATCCAGGATAAAATTGGGGTTCCCATCCTTTAATTTGCTTTATTCCACGTCTATCACTCATTGGCATAAATTTCACTCCCTCATATTGAAGATTTTATTTCCTCCGCTGCTGTTACTATTTTCTCTAAGGGGTTTGAAAATAAATCGTCGACTTGTTTAAGCCGGAAAAACACCCCTGAGGTGACTTCTGGTCGAAATAGCTGCGTGCCGCTATCCAAACACATGGCTGCCGCAAGACAAGGTGAAACAAAACCAGAGCTATGTCGAATTAAATTATTATTAAGTGTAAAGGCACCAATTCCTCCAGCTCCTCCTTCATCATGTGCGAATTTGGTTAACCCAAGTCCAATACCCATGATCCGACCACAGTCCGGATCTGGCAGACCACCTGATTCAAACATGCACAAATCACTAAACCCAGAAAACACGGATGCAACTGATTGGGCGGCGCGGCTAGCACCAACATTAACTATGCTAGCAGCTAATAGCCCTGCACACATATATGCATTCCAACGAGGATAATCTTTTGCAGTATACATCCGATATCCCGAGAAAACTTTTGCAGGAAATCCTCGTCCCTGTTTAAGAACTTTATCTTCTAACCCTATACGAATCAAACTCGATACAACATCCCCCACGGTTCCCTCTTTATTTTGCTCAATTAAATCCAATACGAGTCGATCCCCATTGAGTCCCTGGTACGCTAATCCTAACAAATGATATCTTTCAAACCAACCTAACGCATTCCCCATTTCAAATTGCGCCGCTTGATCTACAATAGATGCTAGGACAACTGCATCGAAGGTTCTTTTTTCCGCTAAGGCAACGATGTGGTTAATTGTTATCGTTTTAAACCCGGTTCCTAACCCTTCCTGCACTGTCGTCGGCTGAAGCAAGCTAAAAATTGGGTTCCCGGGTTGAAACGCCATTGTCTGGGGATAGCGACCCAGCAAGACATTCTTTAGGATGTTCACGCCATCAGGATCCGTGTTTGGGGTGACATCAAAAATTTCAGAAAGAGCTTGCCCCATTGCAACGGCTGTGATGCTTAAGGGAGGATCCCGACCTGAAGATGCAATCATCCGTTGAAACGGAATTTTAACCATTATAATATCATTTCCAGGTAATACTTGAGCAAATGTCCCATCTTTACCCTTATTATAGGAAACTTGGATGAGTTTATCCAATTTTTCAGCTATGTTAGCCGCATTAGCTACAATATTCCAGTCTCGTGCATGCCAGGGCATATTTATTTCATCTTGACGGGAAGTAGAGCTATACCCGACTTTTCCCTGCCGAAGCATTCTTTCTATTTTTTTAAGATTCACAAAAGCGGTGCTCTTTAAAAAAGTCAAGACGCGATTCATATAAGGATTATTTAACGGACTTAAGGTTTCGATTGGTAAATCTTCAGCTAAACACTTCCCAAGATCATTATAGATGTCTATCTTATCCTCAAATTTCACATACTTCACCTTTTGATGCTATAAGAGTAGCATCCTATGTTTTATATTTCTTTTCCATGTCAGCGACCATTTCCGCTAAACGCTTCCGGATGTGTTCCTTTGCGGCTTTAACTGCTTCCAAAGGTCCACGAACTGCTAAGTAATATGGGGAATCAAGATCTTTGGGGGCAATTAACTTCAAATTGAATTTTTCGATCACTTCTGTTAACAATTCTTCCAGATTTGGAGTGCCGGGCGGAAATCGGAGGTCATATTCTTCTTCTTTAGCCACGATCATGACCTTTTGATTACTGTTTAAGATTAAATTATTTCAGATATTTAACTTATTTTTAACTTTCGGATTGATCCCTTCCAAAAAATAAGAATCATAGTAAAAATAAGGTGTATTTTAACTATCTCGAAGTTTTAACTTCATTTTTTTTATGATGACCTTGCTCCATGCACCCATTTTGACTTCTTGTTTTTCTTTACTTGAAAGTTTCATCCACGCGCGCATGAACATCGCTTTTGTTCCTTTTGGCTCCTTCTCCCAATCGCGCCGTTTCCACCCGGTGATAATAGTATCAAAAATTCGCCCCCCTTCAAGTTCAATGTCCTCCCAATCCCCTTCAATAACTTCCGCTTCCGACTCTGCTTGGGCTGATGCCGCGGGTGCTGAAGGGATGGCGGTGGCAATGGCATGAATGGGTGCAGGGGTTCGCCTTCGGAAAGGCGGGGCTTCACTAACTCGCTTGGCTGCTACGCGAGGCGGGATTGCAACTTGTTTGGATTTCTTAATCAATAATTGAAGTAATTGTGCATTGACCTGCTGCTGTAACCTGTGATGCAACGTGTCCAGATCGTTTTTCAACTTCTTCAAATAAGTGTAATCAAGATTCCTAAGGCTTTCGGAAACATTTTTATCCATCGAAGCAAGGCGATTGTTCTCTAGAACAGTGAAACCTCCCGAAAGTTTCTTATCCAATAGATTAATTAGGTTAGTTAGCTCTTTGAAGGCTTTCCCCTGATCTACAAGCCCCCGCTCTACCCTCTGCAATACTTGCGTTTGTGCCGCAGTTATATCACTGATCACACGCACGATCTGAGCGAGATGTCTCTTTTCTAGCTCGTCCATTTCATCCATAGTGTGTTCCACACAGGTATTCTAACCTTCAAATTATTTATAAAATTCTGGTATTATTCATATAAATCCAAAATTTTATTCCAATTCTCCATCTACCCATTGGGAGTAGACCAGCCCTAAGGTTATCAGGCAGTGCGCCCGTCGCCAGGTTCAGGCCATCCAGCTCACTGTTCATCTCCTTTCAGATTGGTTCTGCTGTTCTGGAGACCTGAAGGGAGTTACCCCGCTATGCTTAAAGAGATTATGGATTCTTACTCATTTAACAGGAGGGACTGCTCGGTTTCAAACGGAGCTTGGGAGTATCCCCGACTTGTGCGAGCACCCGCTGAGCAATGGGAGGATCAATTTCCTGAAACCCACGTGCTCTTTGAGCAATAAATACTTCACCAAGAGAAAATGGTGAGCTTAAATGACTAAATGGGCTCATCCTATTTAAACTATTGGAAAACTATTGCGCATTTGGTAATTTTGCGCATTTCTTTCCTTATGAGTTTTTATAGATTTTTATAGGTTTTGAAGGTTCTATTGATATGATATATAATTAAGAGCGCAGTCTTTAATAGATTTTGAGGATTTTTCAGCAAAACGGTAAATTGAAGGGTAGTGGATGGATCCCATAAAATTTCGGGAGATAAAAAAGGAAATTCGCATCATAGGAGTTGATGATTCTCCCTTCATCCCAAGGACTGAGGGAACGACTCGAGTGTTTGGCGTGGTGTTCAGGGGGCGGCTGTGGATTGAGGGCGTCCTACAAACAATCATTAAAATCGATGGATTTGATGCTACCCAAAAGATTAGCGAAATGATTACCTCTTCACCTCACCATGGTCAATTACGCGTGATAATGCTAGCAGGAATTACCTTTGGTGGATTCAACATAGTCGATATTAATAAATTGTTTGAAAGGACTCAGCTACCCATCATCGTGGTGTGCGAAAAGGAGCCAGATCTCCAATCCATTAAAATTGCCATAGAACATCTCTCTGATTGGGAGAAGCGCTGGGAAATCATCCAAAATACTGGACCAATTTACAAATATCACACGAAAGAGGACGTTAAAAACCCCGTTTTCTTTCAAATCAAAGGACTAGAATTAAAAGATGCTCAGCAGATTCTTAAAATCAGTGCCGGGGTGAGCCATATCCCCGAACCACTTCGCGTCGCGCACCTCATAGGGCGTAGTTTTTTAAATGTCAGTAAAATTTAACAGACTTGATGCCTCTCTTTCTCGAATCTCCGCAAAAAAATCAATACTAAGAAAAATGCAATAATATAAATAATTCCAGAGATTAAATAAGAAACTCGAATACCTGGACCAATATTTTCCGGGCTAGGGCTATATACCCCAATTATATAAGCCATTATAATTGGCCCCAGTGCATTGCTAGTATATCTGAAAGTATTATAGACTGATGTTCCCGTGGCCCGACAGGGTTCTGAAACTGAATCGATTATTAATGCCTGTAAAGTCGGCCATGCCAACCCCAATCCAAAAACTAGAATT
This sequence comes from Candidatus Helarchaeota archaeon, assembly GCA_013375455.1. The sequence goes on from JABXJT010000015.1 coordinate 39,039, forward strand.
CCTGCAATGATGACTAATTGAACTGGTGTGGTTATAATTGATTGGACCAATATTAGTGGTCCCGCAACGCTAAATCCTATTAAAATCATTTTACTTCGTCCAATTTGATCACTATATTTACCTCCCAGGAAGAAACCCAATGTCATCAGGAGTACGAGGGGAATCATGAATATACTAAAAATACTCGCCTCAATTCCAAGCGACAGTGCAAATAAGGCAATATAAGCTAATAAACTTGCGAACACAAAAATTGAAAGACAATCCACCAACACTGTGAACAAAAATAGGCGGTTCTTGAAAATTTCCTGCCGATAATTAATTTTAACCTCCTGCTTTTTAACACGTGAAATTGGAGATTCATTTATAAAAAAGTAAATTAATGCCATACTAATCAATATCACCCCAAAATGCAAGAAAAAGGCATAATTAGGTATATCTACAAAAATCCCACCTAAAGGCAGACCCACTGCATATCCTACTGTCATAGCCGCTATATAGCGTCCCATAGCCCTTCCGCGTTTCTCGGAAGGAAATAAATCCCCTAACAGAGCTTGAATGACACTAATATATGCTCCACTACCTTGAATGAGTCGAAAGATGATGAGCTGATAAATAGTTTGAGACACTCCGCAGAGCAGCGTGCCTGTGGCAAATATCCCCATCCCGATTAAAAGCGTATTCTTTCGCCCAATCCTGTCACTCAATTTCGCAATAGGTATCTGAAAAACCACTTGAGTAATTGAAAAGGCGCCCACAGCAATGCCACTTAAAAAAACGTCGCCTACTAATTCTAATGCATAAATTGCCAAAATTAAATTAACTAACCCCACGCCTAGCATTCGAACGAATGCAGCAAAAGACAGAATATTTAAATTTCTCATTGCAGATATATCTTTTCCTTCATCTTGTAGCTCTCTATGACTTTCATTCATCGCTTAACACTAAATTCTAATTGTTTTTAACTTTTCGAGGATTAGTTAATAATTAATATAACTTAAGATAATGAATTTTAATTAAATAACTCAAAAAATCTAAGGGATGTTATCTTTTTGGTTGATTTAATACTACCTTTTATCGGGGGCGAGCACCCGTTTTCACCGGCTGATTTTGAAGCCATTGAAATGGCTTCAGTTTTAATGGATGCAGAATCTGAGAGAAAGAAAAAAGAAACCTTTCTCGGGATTTATAAAACCTACCTACCGCTTTGGATTATTTCAATTGATGGGAGAAATGGAATAATGGTGGAAGCCCTCATCTTAAATACCGATCACTTTCGGATGCGCCGGTTCGATAAAGCAACAGATCTCGATCCACAGCGGGATTTGACTCCCGGAACTATTGATGATTTTATCTCAAAATTGCGCCATTATGAATCGAGAATCAATGCCTACCAAAAAGAAACTAGTATCAAATTGGATGGATACTTAAATCCATCAATCGCTGCCGAAGTACGGTTATTATTTGATTATTTAGAACAGAGAAACATCCACGAATTCATGATAATGTCCAAACGCCTATCTCAACAATCAGCAGAGCTGATGTGTGCGCCGATTATTTCTGCTTTCCATGTAGATGTCCAAAAAATAATACATGATTTCTACCAAATTCCCATTATCATTAACTCGCAGTTGCTAGAACTATTCAGCGAATTCGGGAATGTAACGCGAGAATATGTCAGCAAAGTGAGAGACTTGAGTCAAAAAACCAGCATGGTGAAACCGGATGATACTTTCAAGACTCAAAACCGAATGGCAAATAATCTTACCAATGAACTCCTCAGTTTCCGAGATGCGAAAAATCGTTCTATAAAGCACCTACGGGGTCAATGGGATGAGATAAGTAATATAAATGAAAAAATACAGCATGGCTATTTAAATTTGATATCCTCCGTCTTCAAGACAAAAAGTCAGGTTCTCGAATTGGGAGCGCCACTTGATAGAGCTAGTCAGCGCGGGGAAGCATTTTCCGTGTTAATGCCGATATACCTTGCCATTTTCAAGGAAAAGAAGAATCGAGTAGCTTATTTTCCGCCACTAATACTTAATTTTGCTAAGAAAAAGGATCTAACCCGTCCCAAAGGGCTTGAAACCTTGAAACACCAGATGGATCACGCCTATACAAAGAAACTCCCACCCGGGATCTCCGAAATTGAAGACCAGAACCTTCTATCTCAACCTAGCACCCAACAATTATTTAACGATGGAGTACATAAACTCCGGGAGACTAAGATCATCGATTCAAAAACCTACGTTCGCATAATGGATGCGTACAATGAGTTTTTCCAGAAAGCTTATGCTTCTGGGACGCCTCCTAAAACACAGCTTTAGGAGATTTCTGACCTTTATTTATTGTAAAACTAATACCATTTTCTTTTGTCGTTCTTTAAATCCGCACTTTTCATAAGCTTTGACCGCTTGGATATTTTCTTTCTCCACATTCAAAGTGCAGAGGCGAATATTCCGTGATATTAATTGTGATTTGAGGGATTCACACAACCGTTGAAATAATCCCTTCCCTCGAAATTGCTGTGTTATTATGACTTCAACGAGATCCGCCGAGTTTTCCTCTTTTAATACGGGTGGGCGGTTAGTAATCGCGCAATGTATGAATCCGACTGCTTTATTCTCATGATCTAAAACTATTACAATGTGGTTTTTATTCTTAAGCATAGTTTTAAAGTATAGTTCTGCAAGTTCCTTGGATAACTGCTCAGGCTTGGTTCCATAAAACAGTAAATCATATTTAAAATGATCACTCTGCATTTCCCACCATAACGCCACGAGATCTTCTAGATCCGATAGAGTCGCGTTCCTAACTTTCATATCATCTCCCCAAAAATCGCAAATTATAATAAAAAAATATTTTAATTATGTTATCTCAGGTGCTTTTTTCCTCTAAGAATTTTGCGATAAATTTCCTAAACGATTTGAAGTCATCTATATTCTTTAAATGTGAAACCAACTCCTGTTTATCAACATCTAAATATGCATGAATAATAATATTCCGAAGTCCAGCCATTTTATGGATTTTTTCTGCAAAATCTTCAGGAATTATGTTATTTTTTCCTAAAATTATAATTATATCTTTATACTCCTTGGGTTTTTCTAAATTTTCAATTGAAATAATATGATTACTATTTATAATCCCTTGGATTCCTTGATACGGTGGTCCCGTGACGGCCTGCAAGAAGTGTGGACAATGCTGCTACACCTATCCCTGCGCGCTGCATCCGGACGACGTGCCCCGGATCGCCGCATTTCTCGGCATCTCAATAAAGAAGACCATCGCCAGGTACTTGATCTGGGATTTCTGCGCCGATGACACCGGGAGAGACGTCTTCTACCTGTGCCCCAAGCGGAAGGGTGATTTGGGACTCGTGGCGGATTACCGATGGGCAATGGAGCGATTCCGCCCGTGCATCTTTTTGAGCAAGGACAGGCTGTGCCGCATCCATGATGTGAAACCCTTGGGTGGTAGGCTATCGTGGCACCTTACCTCGCATTACACCAAGCGGGACGCAGTGCGGGAATGGAAGGATAGCCCCCTCCTGAATAAATTCTTCCCGAAGGATCATTCTTTTTTCGAGAAACTCCACCGGAATCTTTACGTTACGACCCTCCTCGACTTGTTTTCCCTGATTTCTGTCCTCTCGCGAAGTGGGATTGGAAAGGTTACTTGATCTTTTTTTGAAGATAACTAATTAAATCAAGACGGATATCAAATAATTTATGATTTGATTTCTCAAGGGAACAACCAATATTTTTAATGATTAAAAATCTAAAATCAATAATTTCTTAAAGATATTTCTCCTTATTGCATTAATATGAGAAAATCTAAAAAAGTCTTCTTGATTGTCGGGTTGCCACTGCTACTTTTCATGATTTTCATCACAATAATCTATAATGTCCTTAATTCCCTGTGGTTCATGACGATTGCCGGGGTAATGCTATTAGCAATGTATCGAAAAGAAAGGAAATTCATCACCTTAACGAAACTTGCCTTCGTATTATTTCTCTGGTTCATGTTTTTATGCTGGAATCCGCTCTATTGGCCAGATCAAATCTATCGGCGGATGAATAAAGGTTCGCTCATTACGCCAAATGCTCAATGTATTGCTGATTTAAATGTAACTTTTTATGGTTCCCCTTCTTATAATGGTCCCTACAATAGAAGCACGATTCAAGGACAATTGGAAATGCTTTCCGACATTCAATACTTTCTTTATCCAAATGGTTGGCTTGATTATACCTATGATTTCTTCCAATACCCTGGCGTCTTTGATCACGTTCCAACACCTCAAGAGGTGCTAGAGGACTCCCCACTTCCTAGGCAAGATGATTGCGATGGGATTGCTGTCGTGACCGTTTCTTTACTGGTTCGCCTCGGGTATGAAGCATATGTCGCGGAATCGGACTCGCATTGGTGGACTTACGTTAAAATCTATGGTAACGATACTTATGGTGAAACCCCCAATTCATCGGTTAGGGGTGAAAACTATATGATTGTCTATTTAAATTGGTGGGAAGGAATTGGCGAACCATACTTAATTTTCAATCAAACAGCGGTAATTATAATGCAACCACTCTATGTTTCCTGGTGGGATCAAATGACAGAATCCTATTACGGAGAACTCATACAGAGATACGCACTAGAAGGTGATGCAAATATAGACGCCCTCTTAACCATGCCTATATTCATCGCATTATTACCTGTTGCATTATTTGCACTTGGACTAATTTTTTCTTTTGGAATAGGATTTCCACGCAAATATCCGAAAGCTCGAATGTATCTTGCAAATACGTTACTTGCTTCAATCTGGATTGCTGCTATCTTATTTACGATTGTATTTCTTCCCTCGAACCTTCTAATCCTTACGAATTTCCTCTTACTCGGTGGTACTGGTCTTCTTGCTTTCGTCATCGAACGTGATTACTTGACTCGATGGATTTGGAAACTCAAAAAATAATTTCCCCTTTTTTTATATCATGGTTGAAATATTTTACTTCAAAATTTTGCTCTCGTAAATATCCTTGGGAGAAAATACGTCTTCTATTAGCTCTTTTGACCCCTTATATATTCTCAATGAACCAGAAAATTGTTTGAGATGATCCGCATGCTTGAGTTCAAATAAGGTAATGAGCGTATGTAACTTCTTTCTGAGAATGCCATAATTCTCTTCCGTTATCAAAGCGCCAATGATATAGCTTCCATACTCTAAAATGATTTTAACATCCACGCTATCAAGCAACTTTAATTTGCGTTTACTTTTTGTAATTTCTTGAAGGATCCCAGTGATGCCTGAGATACTTGCAGCGACTAAATCACTTTCTGCGGTATCTTTTGCAGTAAAGGAGTAATCATAGAGGTTGATTCCTCCTCGGGAGTGGATTATGAATAAGTGATGAATCTTATTCGGCCATTCCAGCTCGATGACCCGCTTCACGAGTACATAGAGAATAATTATATTTCCAGAAATGAATAGGAGCGGGGCGGTAATATAATAGAGCCATTCTACGTCTCTCAGTAATTGACCACGAAAAAATTGTCCAGATGCCCAGATGAAGATTCCAAAGAAATATATTATCGCTAATTTTCGCACTTCACCAGTACTTCTCTTTGCAATAACCCAGAAATAAATAACCCCCACTGGGGCCAGCATAGTGACCATTATGGTTTGTATCCACACGTGTATCTCATTTGAAAAAGGAATGATGATAAGAATGGATGCGCAGATTGCACAGATTGTAAATGCATATTTTGTTCCATGAATAATTTTTCTTTCAATAGCGAATAGGAGAAAAGCCATTGCCACCATTGCAGTGCTCACGCCAAGCACCCAGAACATGTGGTTAGGATCTCGAAAATCCCAGATGTAATAGAAGATTCTGGCAACTCCGAAAAATCCAAAAAATAGGCTTTCAGCAAGAAAAAATATTTTCTTTTCAGTCTTGTGAATCTGAAGGAGAATGATTGCAGCGGTTAAAAATGAGATTACGATAACTGCGAGATATAAAATCTCATAAAGAATCACGATTTTTTCCCCTGTGTTTTTTTCGGTGATTGAAGTGTTTTTTTCGATGAAAAATTCTAAATCCTTCTATTTTTATCTCTCTATTCTATTTTTTTTAAATCCCATCTCTAAACAATCATATTTCCTATTAAAGATAATGAAATTGCTTCAACTTTATCATCTCATTTTAAATATGAGATAATACAAAATAATTTTACCCTTTTTTCAAAATCGGCAAGAAAAGTTTTAATTAACAGTGGGAAGAAGCAAATGGCAGAAATTCCAAAGATGTACAAGATTTATTTACTGGTTGTTGCGATAATATGCTTTATGTACGCAATTTTGAACATTGCTTTGACGGAAATCTATATAGCTTCGCTGGGACCTTATTTCTATTACAATCCGTGGGGCGATAGGCTTACTGGGTTTACCTTATTGTGTTTCGGCATATTTAATGTGTTAGCAGTAATGAGACCCGAATGGGATAAGATAAAGCGCTATCTGGAATTCGGGCTTTTGTGGATGGCCTTCGGGTTGATTCAAGGCGTTTTTCAGTTTGCTGACGTCAATATCACTAGTTATCCAGGCGTGTTGATGAATACTATAGTTGCATATACCTTTATGGCAGTATTTTTTGCTTTAGGGCTTTTATTATATCTCCAAGAGCGGAAGAAGTCCTAAAGACACTAACCTCCCTTTTTTTTAAGAATTTTTGAAGAATTTAACCTAAATTTTTGTGATCTCTACTTATTATAATCATATTGGATAGAATCTTACGCATAATCTTGAATTGATCCACAGTTACCCTTCCTTGGATACAATGAAAACTGCTTTAACTATCCAGTAAGGCTTGAAGGGTATCCTCTTGATGCCCCCCACGATCCACGAGGATGGCATCAACTGCACATACCAATTCACAAACGAAGCACATGAAACAATCTTCCTCCCGAATGGGATCGACTTTAACCTCAGAAACGGGGTGGTTCGGCGCCTCAATTTTTTCAAACACGTTGACCGTGCATACATCAATACATTTGAGACAGCCAAAGCAAAGATCCAAATCCACGGCTACGATGGATCCATGTATTCCCAATTTAGTGTGCGATTCGACAGGTCCCCAAACTTTCAAACTCCCCTTACTTTCAATAACAGGACGAGATGTCTTAAAATTGGGGTCGATCGGCATTTTTAGTATCCTAATAATTCGTGTCCTTGCCTAATTTTTTACGGGACTTTTTTAAATCTCTATCTATAAACCAGACATAAAGCCAAGGAAGGTGTCTTTTTGCCCAATTAATCCATCCAGAGCTTCCAATGTGGATGTTAAATTTCTTTTTACGGATGCCTTTTACGATGGTTTTCGCAACATCCTCTGGTTGCTTCAGTTTGACAGTCGAAGCTAGAATCTTCAACTCTTCCATCTTCGTTTTCTCCTCATCTTTGAGGCCGGGTGTATCAGTATCGGAGGGATATACCACGGAGATATGTATTTTATACGGTTTCAGTTCGTGCCGGAGCGCTTCCGATAAACCCACCATTGCGAACTTCGCGGGAGAATAGGTCGTATAACCTATAATGCCCATATACCCTGCCATGGAAGACATATTAACAATGTGCCCACCTTGTTTCATGAAATGGGGTAAAACTGTCATTATCGGAATGACGGCACTCGTGTAATTGTAAGTCATGGCGGCTTCAAAGTCAGACAGTTTGTATTCTTGGACATAATGAGGCCATGCTCCCCCCACGCAATTTATTAAAATGTCGCACCCACTTTCCTCAATGAATTTTTCTAAAGCAGGTCTAATTTGGTCCTCAATGGTCGCATCCGCAGAAATAATGCTCATCTGTTGTTCCTCTCTTGGTTTTTGGCTTTCTAATTCCTCTTGAACCGCTTCCAATCTATCTTTATTTCGCGCGATGATACAGACATTGGCACCTAGTCGAGCGAGCTCAAACGCAGTGGCCTTGCCAATGCCTTGGGAACCACCAACAATGACAGCAGTCTTTCCCAAAAATGGTAAATTTTTATCCTTCTTCATTATAATTCATCCATTACTTGCTGTTAAAAAATTTAAAAAGATTGGTTAAATTGGTTTTATTGTCTTATCAATTGTATAGAGATTCACTTTAAAATTATTAGAAGGTTTTGGAATGGATTATGAAGAAATTGTCAAGCGCTTACGCAATATAGTGGAGAATCCCCCTATAGGACTCTCTGAAACGAAAGTAAAAGAAATAATGGCGAATTATCGCGATAAATGCCCAAGATCAGAAGAAGCATTCGATGAAGCCAAACGTTTCATCCCAGGCGGGGTAGAGCATAACTTGAGTTTGAATAAACCCTTTCCAATTACAATGGATAAAGCGGAAGGCTGCAAGGTTTGGGATATTGATGGTAATGAATATATCGATTATCTTATGTGTGGCGGTCCCATCCTTTTAGGCCATAATTATTCTCCCTTACGGGACAAGATACTCGAGATAATACAGGATAAGGGTCCATCACACGGTGTAACCTCGGAATATGAGGTAAAAGCGATCAAATTAATCAATAAATATATGCCCTCGATTGAAATGTTTCGATTCTTGCAATCGGGGACAGAAGCAGCAATGGCTGCAATCCGGATTGCGCGAGTTTACACCGATAAAACCAAAATTATTAAAATTGGCGGGTCCTACCACGGCTGGGCCGATCAAATGGTATACGGGATGCACATCCCCGGAACTGGTCCGTTAGAAGCGAGTGGGATTCCGAAAGGGTGTTGGCAAAACACTATTGAGGTCCCCCCAAATAGTGAGAAGAAATTAAAACGGGCCTTTCGGAAGGCTGAAGAGAAAGGGGGCGTGGCGGCGGTTTTTCTGGAACCTGTTGGAGGCGAGTCAGGAACGCATCCAGTACATCCTGATTGGAATAAGATAGTGCGAGAGTATTGTGATGAGTATGGTGCATTACTCGTATTCGATGAGGTCGTCACTGGCTTCCGCATGGGAATGGGGGGCGCCCAGGGCTACTTCAATGTCAAACCTGATTTAACAATGATGGGTAAAATCATTGGGCACGGATATCCCTCGGCTGGAGGTGTTGGCGGACGAAGAGCTGTAATGAGCGTGTGTGCTGGGGGCGTAGAAGGTGTAAAGAAAAAGGCCTATACTGGTGGCACGTTAGCAGCGAACCCAATCACCACAGCTGCTTGTTATTGGACCATTAAATTCCTTGAGGAGACTAATGGAAGTGATAAGGCTGCAGCTGCGGCTGATAAGATAGCAGAAGGGATGAATGACCTCTTTGGACGTGCAGATCTCCCATTCTTTGTCTATAACTTTAGGTCAATCATTCACTATGAGACCACTTCCTTCTTTGCAGTCCGGCTGAGCGATAAGGATGCGTTGAACCAAATAATGAACCGTCGAAGAATGGCCGAGGAATATCAAGCTGCTTTAATCATCAATGGTGTTTACCCCTTAGCGGGAACCCGGATGTATACGTGCATGGCGCACGATGCTGAAGCCATTGATAAGACACTTAAAGCGTGGGATAATATTGTCAAAATGGTTAAAAACTAAAATTTTTAAAACCATAAATGGGTGAGTGAATGTTTGATATTTTAATGACTGAAGAGCAGAAGAAGGTTCGAGATGAAGTGCGTAGTTTTGTTCGGGATGATATTCCCCCGGAACTCCTGATTAAGATGGATGCGAAAGAAATTGATTATCCTGACGAATTCATTGAAAAGGCTTCCAAGAAAAATCTCCTTGGCTTACACTTTCCGAAGAAATATGGTGGACGGGGGCTAGATTGGGTCTCTGAAATGATCGCCTGTGAAGAAGTCGGCGTTCTCGGGGCTGGCTTAGGGTGTTCTTATGTGATGCCAATTATCGTGGGGGAAGCGCTTAACAAATTTGGAACTGAAGAACAAAAGCAAAAATATTTGACAACGATTCTTAAAGGAGAAAAAAAATCGGGGGAAGGATTAACGGAGCCCCGTGGAGGATCCGATTTTTACGGAACTATCTCAACTGCAATTAAGAAAAGTGATAGGTTTATCTTAAATGGGGAAAAAAGGTTCGTTGCAGGTGGGCAAGGTTCAGATTTTTTCCTCATATATGCAAAAACTGATTTAAAAGCTAAGCCTCACGAATCATTAACGGCATTTATTGTAGAACGTGATGATGGCGTTGAAGTTGAGGAACAATATGAAGTAATGGGGTTTCGCGGGATGGGCGCTGCTCGGATTGTCATGAAGAATGTAGAGATTCCTGAAGATCGAATTATTGGGGAATTGAACGGGGCGCGCCATATCTTTAACACGATGATGGTACCAGAGCGCTTGACATCGGGCGCTGGTGCTGTAGGCACGGCTCGGGCTGCTATGGAGGTCGCAATTCGTTACGCGGATAAACGTGAGGCCTTTGGTACTAAAATCCGCAGATTCCAGGGAATAAGTTTTAAGGTATGTGATTCAATGACCGGATTGGATGCTGCACGGGGGCTTCTCTACCGGGCTGCAAAAATGGCAGATATGATAAATGAAGGTGCAAAAATTCCTCATACTGTACTACGTAAAGTAGTATCCCAAGCGAAACTAGTTGCAACCGAAGCTGGGTATCAAGCCGTATATAATGCGATGCAGATCATAGGTGGAATCGCTTATACAGATGTTTATCCCATTGAACGACTCTTTCGTGATGCCCGTCTTAGTACCATTTGGACAGGTTCGACTGAAGTCATGAAAATGATTATTCAAAACGAAATATTCCGCGAGGTTCTTGCAGAGCCCAAAAATCTAAAACGCAACATAGAGCTGGATACTCCCGGGGCCCATAAAACAGAAGAAAAAGTATACAAAGGCGATATTTCGAAATACCTGCCCGATTAATCCTTTTATTTAATGATGATGTGAATGGGTCTTCGTATGCCCTCCTGCAATGACGAAATAAACCCGGTTTGCCGCTAAATTTTTCAAGGTTATTTTATGGCCATCTGGAATGAAGTAAACTTCGCCTGAGTTTAAAATAGTTTTTTCTCCATCCAAATCAATCTCTATTTGCCCTTCCATTAAATACAGGATCTCTTCATGCCCTTTCCCAGGACCCGCTTTTCTATCGGATTCATTGGGATCTAGAAAACAAAGTCCTAAATAGGCGTCTTTAATGTCATGATTGACCTTAGCACCATAAAAGAATTCCTTATCAGCGGCTTCATCACATTTCTTTTTTAAATTAAATTTCATTACATCACCAATTTTGACATTATAATTATCATTACGAAGGGGTTTTGCTTTTTATCTGATATTTCGGAGGAGTTTTACTTTGTATTCGAGTCTTTCGGATTTCTTCCTCTAGTCTTCTACGCTCTCTTTCTAAATTCTCTCTGTCTTTATCGAGTCTATTACGTTCTCGCTTGACGTTATCTTTTTCGTGCTTGACTTTTTCTTTTTCTCGGTCTATTTTCGCTTTTTCACTTTGAACGGCTCGTGCCAAATTCCTTCTCTCATTCTCTAAGCGATTAACCTCATATTTTTTATCATTGTACTCAAGCTGTAAATTTTTCAGCTTTCGTTCAAGCCGATCATTTGCATTTTGTAACTCGCGCGTCCTGGCCTCTTCTCTTTCTCTGGTTTTGATAAGGGTTTTTTTATCTTTTTCAATGGAGTTTTTCAAACGTTGTAAATCATCCCTCTCTTTTGCTAAATCACGCTCTTTCCTCTCTAAATCTGCATGTCTCCTCCGGATGCTGTCCTTATCTTTCTCAATCTGCCTTCTTTCATCGTCCAGCTGATTTTTCTCACGTGAAAGCTCTTTATCGAGATCTTTAATTTCACTTTTTAATTCATCCCTTTCATTAATGAGATCCTTTACCTCGTTCTCCCGGTCTTTTCTCTTTTTTTCGAGATCTTCGAGCGTGTCCTCATGTTCATCCAACTTTTTAATGTTCCGTTCTAATTCTTTACGTTCCTCGATTAATTTCTTCTGTTCTTCTTCTAATTCCTTTCGTGCTTTCTCTAGTTTCTTCAATAACTTTTTGCTTGGAGGCGGTGGAGTAAATTCAGGTTCTGGTGGTTCCTCTTCAATAGGAGTTTTCTCTTTAATCTGATATTTTGGTGGTTTTTCGTCCTTCATGTTGATACCTTCGTGATAATGGATCATAATTACTAAATAAATGAAATTTAATTGATTCTCCAATAATTACATACTAGTTTTTAAGAATGTTAAACTCTCATTAATAATAAATTGTTTGCACCATTACCGAAAATCTCGGTTGATGGCGGAGAAATGACCGAAAATCTCGGTTAAATGAAAAAAAACAGAAATATTATAAACAACTGAATACTGAATAAAAGTGTAAAAAGCGAAGTGATGCAAAAATGTTTGAAGAAGACAAATTTGATGAAGATTTGGATGACATTGAAGAAAAAACCCCTGAAATATCCGCCAAAACACCAGCTGCAGCACCTATCGTAAAAGGAAAAAAAATAAACCTATTCTTCACATCCACGATTGGACCTGGGGAGAAAAAGGAGAAATTATTGGTTAATACGGGCAATGCAGTTGGCGATGTTAAAACAACCGTTGGAAATATGTTTGGACTTAACCCCTCAGATTTCCATCTATCATATGGCGGTAAAACACTTGATGAATCATCCCCTCTTAAAGATTATGATGTAGATAATGGTGATTCAATCCTTCTAATCCCTGCAAGCACGGCTGGTTAAACTTAACTCCCCTATAAGCAAGGGATACTTGAAACCATACCTTCTCTTTTTTTTCTTTGCAAAAGAATTTTCAAAAAGCATACAATACTCAGAATAATTAAATGGGTGTGAAAATTGGACGAAGCCGATTTTTTTAATGAGACTCTTACTGCAACAGAACGCGATCTCTATGATCGTCAATTTAGGCTCGATAGTTGGGATCAGCAAATTATTAAAAATGCAAGAGTCCTGATTGTAGGCGTAGGAGGTCTCGGCTGCGAAACTGCTAAAAATTTAGCAATGATAGGCGTAGGTCATCTTGATTTAATTGATTTAGATATAATTGAGCATTCGAATTTAAATAGGCAAATCCTCTTTGCAGGTGCTAAAATGGGGATGCCAAAAGCTACAGTTGCTGCAAAACGGTTAAAAGACATCAACCCCCATATTACAATTAAGGGATATCATACATCCCTTGAACGACTCGATCCTGCAATTTACGCGGCCTCTGATGTAATTATTGGAGGATTGGATTCGATTAACGCTCGATTAAATCTGAATGCTCAATGCATTCGCTTTAAAAAGCCAGTCGTTGATGGAGGCGTAAATGGCTATCATGGTCATATGTATACCATTTACCCATATGAGAATGCTTGCTATGAGTGTTATCCACCCTCCACTGCCGAATCGGACGAAATGGCCGCCTGTACCGTGGTTGGAATCCCTAGAAAAAGAATACATTGCGTTTTCAAGGGAATCATGAAATTTCGAGACGAATTCGATAAGGATCCTGAGGCAAGAAATTTAGAACACATACAATATGTTCAGACCCATGCAAATGCGCTCGTTAAAGAACATGATTTCTTGCCCTTATTTACCAAAAGTGACATCTATAAGGTAGTTGACCAGCATGATCCTGGGATAATCACAATTAATTCTGTTATTGCCTCGCTTCAATCGCATGAAGCAATCAAAATCCTCCATTGGAAAGCCGGTAACAATGGATTGGGCCAACCGCTTTCAACTTATATGATATTTAACGCCATGACAATGAGATATTATTATATTGAGAAGAAAAGAAATCCAAAATGCCCACAATGTGGTGATGCTGTCCGACGAGTCAACGTTATAATCAGCCGCAAAACTCCGTGTATTGAAATCATCAATTTCCTTAAACAAAAGGGCTACATTCCGGACCCCGATTATGATCCAATGCTAACAATCATAGATTTCAATAATATCAAAGAAGTTAATCTTGAGCGTAGTCCAAAGCAAAACGAATTGAGGAACCTCGAACTATTAACTGCTGTAGGATTTAAGGGTGGCGAAATTTTTGTTACCTTAAATCTCGTATAATCAAATTTAATAATAAATAAATGGTAGATAATTTAGATAATTGGTTTGAATTAATGGGTGATTAAATGAGTGTCAGAAGTAGTCGCATTTCACAAGATGTAGCCGCATTGAAGAAGATGTTGAAAAGGGGCGAAATTATCCAATTAAAAACATTCAATCCTAAAACAAAGAGTCTGGATCACCTCGCAGTTACAATTAAAGGTCCTAAGGGTACTCCTTATCAGGGTGGTTTATTCCGACTTGAGATTAAATTCCCTCACGATTATCCTCGCAAGCCTCCTTATATGCGCATGCATACTGGTTTATGGCACCCTAATTTCTGGCCAAAACCCTCGGAATATCCTGGCCAACGCAATATTTGTCTTTCCCTCATAGATCCCACTTATGTTGGGAAAAAAGGTGGCTGGAGCCCATCCAAAACGATTGTGACCGTCATCCAAGCGATCCTCGCAATGTTGAATACACGCGGTAAGTTAGTGAATCCTACAGATGTATTCAATAAAAAAGCCGCCCTCGAGATGATGAATAATCCAAAGAGTTTCGAGAAAAAAGTGAAATTTTTAGTTAAAAAATACGCTGTAAAGAAATGGTAAAAATCCTGAGGCGTAATAAATGAGTAATGAGGATAAATCTGATAAATCTAATAAATCTAATAAATCTAATAAATCAATGGATTTGGACGAAATAAGAAAGCAAATAAAACGAGAATTAAAAAAAGAACTACTCTTAGAAATTCGCCGAGAATTAAAATACGAAGAAAAAGCTACTAAAGAGCAAAAAGTCGAAACCGTGGAAATGGCCCGCGAGACACCGGCGCCAATCGCCCCTGCAACGGGGAAGGAAAACATAATTGTTTCAGTCACGTCCGTTCTGAAAATTGCTAGCCATGCTTATAAATACGCAAATCCGAAAATTCCAAAACCAAAATGGGTAGAAGTTATTGGTATTTTGGCAGGATCAATAGATGTAAATGGGCATACCCTTTTTCTTGAAGACGCCTACCCAATGGGCCATGGTACAACCGTATATGCTGAGATCAAGGATTATAAGAATTATGTAAGGGCCTATAACGATATTAAGAAGAAAGATCTATTCGTTTGTGGCTGGTATCATTCTCACCCATCCTATGGACTTTTTATGAGCAAGGAAGATTTCGGCACTCAAGTCAGGTACCAAAAACTCTGGAAGAGATCTTTAGCACTTGTCATTGATCCATACTTGATTGACGGCTCTTCTTATGGCTTTAAGATCTTTCGCGCTAGATTAAAGACCAAAGAGTGGTATCCCGTCCCTTTTGTCATAAAGGGGGCCTTCGATCCTGTTATTCTACCCGAGTTGCTTTCTTTTATAAGCCCAATAGTATATGGTAATGCGCTATATCTTGAGTATGATGAGGATTAAATGCGCACCCTTCCACTCGAACTTCGGTGGTAAGAGAACTTGCAAAGAAAATACTGGTACCTCATTATTTTGATAATCAGTTTAGTTGTCGCCATAATCCATGGGGCTGTCATCACCCAATCCCCAAACCTATTTTTCTCTTGGTTATTTGTTGGATTCTGGATTTGTTTTACGTTGATTTTATTCCAAAAGCTGAATTATTATCGTCAATTTAATTCCCCTCATAACACGTCCTTTTTTATTCTTGGACCGATAACTGTAGGTATCATCTACAGCCTGTGGGGTTATTTCACTGGCTTGCTCGAATGGAACATTTTTGGTGACTTTCCATTATATGTAAGTTTTTGGACCCTTATTTTCGCATTTCCCTATCTCAATTATGGTATATTTTCTTTATATTCATGTTTCCAAAGGTATGACGTAGTTTATTTAGGACAAAAAGCAGTTAATGCAAGAATATTTGGGTTTGTAGTAACATCTCTCATAATTCTCCTTGGAATTATTAGTCTATTCTTCTATCTAATAGTCAATGCTCTTGGAGGATTTCCCCTCACGATTGTTCACTTTTACCCTGATATTATGCTCTTGCTTACAAGCATGCTTTCAATTTTTGTGTTAATTCGCTACGGGATTTTTGGAGCCCGGCCAAGCATCTCTGAAATTTCTGCCGTCACAACTCGCCGGGAGGTGGGGGCTCGAACGCCCTCACGCACAACCACCTCCCGTACCACATCTCGCACGAGATCAACGCCGTCCGGCACGACAAGAACCCGCTCCACTATCCGTAGCAGCTCTAGTGAAGCTGGACGACCGAGGAGAACTCCATTCGCGGAGGCAAAACCAAAAATCTCCAAAATAGTTAAATACTTAAGACCTAAAGCTGGAACCCTTAGTTTAGAAGATTTTAAATGCATTTTCTGTTTTAGTCTTCCAAAATACCCGGACGATCAAGGCAGAGGAATAGTCGTCTGCCCAAATTGCAAGCATCCCGCCCACGCCGATGAATTTAAAGAATGGTCCAAATCCTCCCCTTTATGTTCCCGCTGTGATGCGACGCTTTCAGCCACGTTTCGAAGGTCCCCCCAAATCATCCCAGTTAAAACATACGCTCAGGTCATTAGAAAGCTCTTGAAAAAATAAACCATGCATCGGCTTGAATGATCCATTATAAAAAAGTCAAAGCTTCATTCTTTCTTTACAAAAATTTTGTAAATCCCGCTTATTTTCTTCAAGGACATTGCTTGTGTTGGATTCAGAAGTTTGTGCGGAGGGATCACTCTTTTTACTCTTGGATTGTTTTAATATTCTACAATGCAATCTCTTGGTATAGAAGGAAGTTAGTAATTTCTGCATGCTAGTATGTATTGGATATCACTTTTATAGTCCACACCTCTTCATGGTTCATCCAAATAATTTAAAAATACAGCAATTTTGAGTTCCGACAAAAATCACATCCGCTATCTATTTTGTTACAGCTAAAAAACGAATAAAATTGCTCGTTTTAAAAAAAAGGTTGTTTTAGAATAAAAACAATAAAGTTATTAAAAAACAAAGATTAAATTTAAGACCAGAAAAAAAATCCCAAAACCAAGAAAAATCGTTGCGGTTCCATATCCTGGCTGATATTTTCTTCTTGAAAACCGGCCCGCACTCAACCAAATCGTGTTGGGATATATATAGAAAAAAGCGCTCCACGAAAGAAACATACCTATCACTATAAATAGCAATAGTAATAAGCTGCTATTAATAGGAATCAGAAAGAAACAAATAGCAGAAAAAATGATATTACCACCATTTACCATAAGTATTGCACTCCAAATCTTCATTGGCTTCTCATGTACCTCCTCTCCCTCTGGAAAGGCTTTTTGAGGATTCAAAAACCAATATATTCCCAACGATAATAATACAACGCCCGCCATCCCCCAAAGGATATACTCAAACTCGTGCATGGATCCTCAATCCGATATTTGAGCTAAAATAGAAAATTTTAACTTAAATAGTTATGGAAGTAATTAATTAATTCAATAGATTATTTACTCTAATAACTCAAAATTCACTACTAAACTCCCATTTATGGAAAACTATGATTAAAGGGAAAGAGTGTTAAGGTGAGTTGAAATGTCAAATGAGGAGCATCATCCAACTAAGAGCTGGTCCTTAATAAGTAGCGCAATGATTGGCGTTACCATCACGATCTTGGCGATAATGTGGCAATTTAGCCCAATTGGTGGGATGGTTACTTCGACCTACCTATTGATGGTTGCGTTGATACTGTTCGTGAATTCCACGACGGTCAATGAGAAAGTAAATTATGAACGCGCGAAAGGGGCGCCCGATGAGGTGATTGAGAAGTGGATGCATTTTGCTGAATACTCTTTTGGCTTAGCTTTCACATTGTACATTTCCACCTTTGCTATTCTAGGCTATAAATACCTGTTGAACATTACCGTGCTGGTGTCGGTACCGCGCGTATGGGCGCTTGTATTACCGTGGGTCTTCCTCATCGTCACGTGGCTCATAATGGGAATATACGCGGCATTGGATTCCAGAAACATGCTCAAAGACATTAAACGAATGACGTGGCTTATCCTTGAAATAATTGCATTGGTGCTCATCAATCTAGATTATCTCGGGATCATCACGATACCTTAATTTTCTTTAATTATTATGTTTAAGAAAATTTGAAAAGAAAATTTGCACAACAAATTAGTAGAATTTCGATCAATTTTTGAGGTGTTTAATATGAGTAAAATACCAATACCAGATGATTACGCCGCTATGGCTATGGCACTCCCGGAAGGGATAGATTTTGATGAATATGTTGTCGCCACTTACTATGCAGAAGTCTCCGCAAATATGGGCGTGAGCTTAAAGGTAGCTCAGGCGATTGCGATCGAACAGAGCACTGGAACTTGGGTTGCTGTTCCTGGAGAAACCCCTGAAGTGCGAAAAAGGCACGTTGCCAAAGTTATTTCAATATCGCAACTTCCAGATTATGAGTTTGAACGCCCGAGTCCGAAGCAAGAACCTTACCGAAAGTATCTGCTCCAAATTGGGTTTCCCGCGGAGAACGTGTGGAACCAGCTTGGAATGCTCCTAACGGCAATTTTTGGTAACATTTCTATGGGCGGTCGGTTGAAAATGATTGACGTGCGGTTCCCTAAAAAATGGCTTGCAGAATTCAAAGGGCCTAAATTTGGAATTGAAGGGATCCGAAAACTTCTGAAAATCCCTAAGCGGCCGCTTTTGAATAACATGATCAAACCCTGTGTCTATGATGGGGTGGAAATGGGGCGCGAGTTATTCTACCAAGCCGCGGTTGGAGGGTGTGATATCATCAAAGATGATGAACTATTAGCTAATCAGGCCTTTAATCCAATTGAGGAACGTATCCCTGCCTATATGGAAATGGTGGATCGAGCTAAGTCTGAAAAAGGGGAAAATACGCTTTTCACGGTAAATATCACGGATAAATTACCAGAGATGTTGGAAAATGCCGATAAAGCCGTTGAATGGGGTGCTAACGCTTTAATGGTTAATTATCCAGTAACCGGTTTACCAATATTACGTGCTATTTGCGAAGATCCCAGCGTTAAAGTTCCCGTTCTCGGTCATATGGATTTTGCAGGTGCGATGTACATGGCACCCCAATTTGGTGTAAGCTCTCATTTGATTCTAGCCAAATTACCTCGCATTGCCGGTGCTGATATCCTCGTGCATCCTGCTCCCTATGGTAAAGCGCAAGTCATCCATGACAAATTCGAACGCGTCGCCCACACCTGTCGCATGCCCATGTATAATATTAAACCAATGTTCCCCATGCCCTCTGGTGGCATCACGGTTGGTATGGTTGATAAATGCATTAATTCCGTTGGTCCAGATATAGTGATTGGGTCAGGTGGTGGTATTCATGCACACCCTGATGGCCCAAAAGCAGGCGCAAAAGCCTTCCGCCAAGCAATCTACGCAGTCATGCAAGGTATCAAGATCAAAGACTATGCCAAAGACCACAAGGAACTCGGTGTGTCCCTCGGCACTTGGGGCACTGGTAAAATCAAAATGGGCGAAGGAGTCTAAAATACTGGGCAAAATCGAAATGGGTAAAAAATACTAAGCCCAAACTTTTCTTTCTTTTTTCTTGCCTAAATACTTCCTTTTTTATAATTCTTCCATCGTGAAAAATCATCAAAAACAGCTTCAAATTATTTTATATCCAAGAGGAAATTAATCAATTCTTAACATCATCTACTTTTCATCTACCGTCCTAATTTTTTAGAGATAAAAATAAATTAAATGAAAAGAGATACTTGATTCAAAGAAACATAGGATGATAAAAGTGTCCATTCCAGATCGCAAAAAATTTAAGATTTTGAGGAGAGATCTCATCGTTGGCTTGAAGCGCGCACGATCATTGGATGACATCATTGCCCTATTAGCTAGAAAAATTAAGGAGTTCTCCGCATGAGGAGGGATTAAATGATATCAGATAAAAAGAGATTCGCGATTGCTAGGAAAGACTTGATCCATGCCGTGCAAAAAGCAAGGACGTTAGATAATCTCTTGGTAGTAATTAAGAGAAAATATTTTGAATTGACGGGTGGCAGCGATCCCTATAATATAGGATCTGTAACGCAGCGCCCTCCAGCTCAAGTATCACATGGTGTCCCCCCGGCTCCACCCCCTCCGTCCACAGCCCCTCCGCCACCCCCGCCTGAAGGCGTCCCTCCGCCCCCGCCACTAGGTGGACCCCCACCGTTATCAAGTCCTCCACCCCCTCCACCCACACGCGAGGTCAGTCAAGTCGTGAAATGCCCGCACTGTGGAGAACCCCTCGATTTAGACCGAGATATCATCTTCTGCCCCAATTGTGGGACGCCCCGGGAATGATATCATACACTTCAGACAATGCCTAAATAACATTTACTTCTTTTTTCCAATCTAATTTAATAATAAAATAAAAATATAAAAGCTAGAAAAATCAAGTTTAAAAAAGGTGAGAGGATTGGCTTCAGAAATAATTTTTTATGGTGGTATAGACCAGATTGGAGGCAACAAAATATTAATTAAAGATTCCGGGGAATCATTTTTCTTTGATTTTGGTGTATCGTTTGAGGATCAGGGAAGATTCTTTGCAGAGTTTCTCAAGCCTCGTGGTGTAAAGGGAATTGGGGATTATCTCGCTTTTGGGCTTATTCCCGAAATCCCGTGTCTTTATCGTACTGACTTATCAAGTCCCACAAATTTCCCCTGTGGTAAGCCTCCAGTTGATGGGGTCTTCCTTTCTCATGCCCATGTAGACCATTTTGGATATGTGTGTTTTATTGAGGAGAATGTACCTATTTATGGTTCGGAAATCACAAACAAAATAATAGAAAGCTATGAAACCGTTGGTACGGGTGGAATTGAGAAGGAATATATAAAGATGAAAAAACGGCCTTATGGTAACTACGTCTCTCGCACAAAATGGCCAGATGCAACTCGCCACTTCTATAAATGGGCTGATTATAAGGGCGCAATTCAGATTAACTTCTTTGATGTGGACCATTCAATTTGGGGTGCGGGTGGTTACGAGATAGATTTGAGTGATCGAAATGTAATTTTTACAGGTGATTTCAGACAACATGGTAATAGGAAGGATTTAACCAAGAATTCTTTGAAAAAATTAGAGACTAAGGATATTGATATTCTCATTATTGAAGGAACAAACGTTGGAAACGAAGCAGAAGAACAACAAACGAAAACCCTCATTGAGACTATTATTGGAAAACCTTTAAGTAAAAAGCTTGCTTCAGAGGAAGAATTAAAAGAGAAGGCACTAACAATTATTCAACCTTCTAAGAGCCCGGTCTTCGTTGATTTCGGCATTCGTGATTTCGATCGGTTTAAGACGTTTTATGAAATAGCTCAGGAATGCGATCGAAAACTGGTTATTCCCATAAAGTTAGCAAAACATCTAGACGACCTTCAATCGATTATAGGAATTGGCCCCTCTGATGGGAACCTGTTGATCTATCATGAACCAAAGGGTTTAGGTAGTTATGATGAAAGAGATTTTTACAAAAAATGGGAACGTCCTCTATATAAGCTGAATAATGTAAAGCGAAGTGATGAGTTACTAAAGGAATTGGATACCTTGATAATCTTTATGGATTATTTTCACATGAAGAATTTAGTAGACCTCAAACCTGCTAAGGGTATCTATATTCATTCGACAACTGAACCCTTTAGCGAAGAGGCCGCAGTTGATTTTAGACGCCATCTCGAGTGGATCAAACTTTTCAATTTGGATTATCATTACCTTCATGTTTCAGGACATATGTCCGCTCCAGAAATTTTTGAAGTAATCGATAATCTTGCCCCCAAACAAATCATTCCCATTCATACAAAGGGGACTGAAATCTTTAAAAAACGATACCCAAATGTAATTATCCCCCAAAAAGGTCAAAAAATCGATATTTCCTAAGTCTGTATTCGTAGATTTGAAGGAAAGAAAAATCAAAATTCGTTTTGAACAATCCAAATCTTGAAATGGAATGTAACGTTAGCGAATTGTTAAGTTTGTTAAGTTAATAAAGTTTATAACTTCACTTATTTATTATTCCTATTAATTAATAAATAGAAATCTATCTAATTAATAAAAAGATATTTGAGGAGTGCAGATGGCATTAGAGAAAATTCTGGGAAATCAATTTGAAACCGAAGTTAGAGAAGCATTTAGGAAAATATTAGGCAGAAGTACAACTGATGAATCACTTTTCCAATTAGATGAAGCCCGCTTAAAAACTCTAGTAACGCATTTCAATCCCCATTCTTCTAATAAATTACCCCAGGATTTTATTGTTGCATCCTGCGATGGCAGCGGTATTGAAAATTTGTGTCATTATGAGGACAATCACTTGCAGCTGGTGGATTCGGCATTGGTTGTTTTAGATTCTAATACCAAGGCAAATCAACCAATGAAATTTGTGGATTTGAAATGTCTTTCATCTTTAAATGATGGTTTCCTTCTGAAAGTGTTCTCGTTTAATCATGATGCGCAGGATTTTAGAGAATCATATCTAGATTTTCTAGAATCTCTTTTGTCTGATACAGATTTGCTTGAGGTCTTTTGGAAATATTATTACGATACTCTAATTTGGGAGGGAAATCCTCCTGAAATTTATTCAAAGGATTCACTCGTACAAAACATAGGAGATGAAATAGAGAAGTATCTAATTTTTAGAAGACCTGGTCAATCATACGACATCCATCGCGATTTACGAAATATCATCGAATTAATATTAATTAGAAGAGCCGTTTTGAGCGATTTAAAAATAAAATATGTTATTTTGGATGGATCTCTAACAATTTTAGAACCAATAAGAGGTGTCGAAAAAGGGAAACCTATAGCACGGCCCATGTCAGATTATTTATTAAGGGATATTTGCTATCAAGCGCGGGAAAAAAATATCATTCTCGTAGCAGTTAGTAAAGTCCATACAATTCCAGGCACTTTACAAATTGCAGGATTGGCATCTTCAATGGGAGCGAAGGACCATTGGTTCTGTAGGATTCCTGGGCATAAAGATAAAGATGGAGAATTAAATTTAACTAAACCAAGAAGATATATCCCTCCCGAACTTGCAACCACTTATTTGGCAAGATTTTATCATTTGATGCCCGTCTTCAGGATTGATTTTGATTATTTTTGGTGGAGCCAAAATATTAGGAATGCTGATCCAGCACTTCAGCGTGAGAATGAGATTAAAATTTTTCAAGATTTGGATTTTATGGCACATGAAGCTCGTTATTATGGATATCCTTGTCCTCCCGCATTTGCACATAAAGATTGTGTGATAACTTGGGATGATCAGTTAATTGCTGCAGATAGAGTAGTTGAAATTGGAAAATCTCTAGGATTGAATGAGCGAGCTTTAATTTCACCGCGCCGGTATATTTTTGAATGAGGTGGTAGAATGGACGCGTTTGGAGAACATTTTGGAATATTAGCGAGCGCAGATGTGAATTCAATAGAAGTGATAACCAGAAACGATGATATCGCTATTGGTGATATTTTTGCAATCCCCTCTGCAAGAGGACAGAATAGAATTTTCCTTTTTAAATGTACAAATTATTCGAACATCATAAGGAGACAAAAAGATCTTGGGGATGTCGCATCTACATTAGTAGTTAAAAAAGAAGCGTATGTTGCAGGTCTGGACGAAGAGAAAATTCTTAAGGTAGAGGGTAATTTATTAGGGTTCGTCATAAAAGATGAAAAGACGGGAAGATATATCTTTAAAAAGCCGCGGAGAGTTCCTGAGCATTTCTCTGAGGTTTATAGATTATCTTCAAGATCCTCTGAGATGATTGAAGCACTCAGAACAATGTTGACATCACAATTAGAGGGCGAACTCAAGGTTGGGAATTGGCTAACGGGTGAAGATCCGATCCCCATTGAAATAATGATACCAATAGCGAAAATTCCGATGCACGTGGGTATTTGGGGTGCAACGGGGTCAGGAAAATCAAATCTCATGCAGGATTTAACTAAATCCTTTATCGATTACAATATTGAGGCCATTCGAAAGGAAAAAATGAGAGTTAGTCTATTTACAATTGATCCCCACGATGAATATGCCTTGGGTAGTGATACGTATGGAATATCTAATATCGTAGACCTAATTGATGAAACAAATGAGAATTTAAGGAGGGCCCTTTTCGATGATTTTTATTATTTAACGCCCATCAGAAGTGCAGCACCAGAGCGAATACGACGATATGCCAGAGAAATTGCATTAGGAATGAATGAGATTTTACCGATCGATATTTATTCCATTATAGAATTATCAGGACCCCAAGTCGGATATATATCACGATTAGCGGGGAATCATCCTGATGATTGGATACAACATATAGGTGTAGATCCTGTTGGATTTCAACCCAATACTGTTAATGCTGCTGAAAGATATTTGAATTGGTTAAGAAATTCATCACTTATTAGAGATGCTGAAAGTTCCATACTAATAGACATAATCTTAGCCTTAGAAAGAGGTCAAATACTAATTTTTAATTCGAGTTTGATGGGGCAGCTCGAACAATTTCTTTGTGTAACGGTAATAGCAAGAACTCTATTTGAAATTAGAAAAGCTGTCAAATCAAGCACCAATTTAGAGGTATTTCAGAGACAATTACCTTTGAGAAATTTAAATCAACCATTTATTGAAAGGTTTGGTGACAGATTATGCGAACTCTACGTTAAGCCTGATGGACAAATAAAGAGCATTGAGGAATTATCACCGATTATGATCACTATTGAAGAAGCCCCTTCCCTGCTCACCCCTGAAATAATGAGGCAATCCGGCAATATTTATAAAGCCATTTCTAGGCAGGGCCGAAAGTTTGGCTTGGGGCTTTGCGTTATAAGTCAACAAGTTTCAGCAATACATTCTGCGCTGCTCTCTCAATTAAACACGCAAATATCGCTAGCCCTAGGTAATTCCTTTGAAATTGATTTGGCGATAAAAAGCTCTCCTAGAGATATTTCCGAATTTAAATCAGAATTCAAGGTATTAAATAGGGGCGAAGGCATTCTAAGCACGAGTTATAAAGATTTGCCATTTGTTTTTAAAGCTCGATTATTTGATGATGAGTTTATTGCCAGTAAAGAGTTTTATAGACAATTAAGAAATGTAACTATTCCTGGCGAAATAACTGAGACTAGAAGAAGTGAATTTGATTAAAAGGGTGTAGATAATGCGCATTGGTTTATTTTCTGACACACATTTAGGCTGCACTGTAAGAGATACCAGAGCAGGTCAGTATTATCGATTAGACCAATTCCGATTAGTTCCTATTGAATATGATTTTGCAAGATCTTTCAATTATATCGTGGATTCATTTATAGAAGAAAAAGGCAATTTAGATTTAATACTTCACGGCGGAGATTTTTTCCATTACCCACTAAGAGGAACAAAAACCTTTTTATCTGAACCATCCAGAGTTATAGGTGGGCGAGGCATTAAAAAATTAAACGACCTCAACATTCCAATACTCATCATTGATGGAAACCACGGGCTTTATAATATAAGGCGGATTTCTAGCATAAGACAATTTCAAATATTCGAAAACGTCAAGATTTTTACCTTCTGGAGGGATGCAATACGAGCGATTAACAAGAAAGAGGCCCTGGTATTTAATCACGATGGGGTTAGAGTTCATGCATTTCCCTACATTAATCCCATTTCCATGCAGATAATGAGTGCTAAACTTTATGACCGCTATCAAACGTGGATAAATGACTATGAATTCAAATTTCTAACCAAATCAGATAAAATTGACATCTGTCTTATTCATGGAATGAAAGCGGATGAAACATTTCCAAACCAATTACATCCCGAAAAGTATGATTTATTCGTTGCGGGACATGATCATCTTTTCAAGCCAGATGGAAATTTTATCATTCCAGGATCCACCGAAAGATGGAAATTTGATCCGGTGAATTTGGTCGAAGAAAAACAAAAGCGTTTCTTTCATTTCATTAACATTGAGAAAAATGAGAAACCAGAAATTGAATCCGTTGAAATACCGATAAGACGAATGATAGTAGAATCAATTAATATCGATTTGGATGATACGCATCAAGAAATCTATGGTCAAATTGAGAAAAAACTGGATGAACACGAACTCATCGAGAAATTTGATGCAGAATCAGCCGCACGGGTAAAAATAATTCTAACGGGAAATATTGGATATTCTACTTGGTCGAATTTGTCACCAAATCTAACTAAATTATCAAATATGGTTCTTTCTTCACCAAATTACAATGTTATTCAGTTCAAAATTGATAAATCTATGACGTATAGAGATGAAGCAGAAAAGGATGTTAGCCAACCCGGGCGAGCAGAAATATTATATCTAATTGAGGACCCTGAGACAGAATTTCTAACCTTTCTTAAAAAGCTAGAAATTCAGAAATATGATACTCAATTGTTGGCACAATTATTCGGTAAAGTCATAAACAAAACGGGGGACTTACAATGACTCTCAGGAAAATGCAATCGATAAATTTTAAATCCATAAAGGACCAGACAGTTCCACTAAAAAAATTGAATTTCATTGAATTACCCAATGGGCTATATTTAATCCGTGGTAGAAATTCATCAGGCAAATCAGTATTTGTTGAATCCATGATGTGGGGAACTTGGGGCGGTAAAGGCCCCAGGAAATGTGGGATAATTTCTGAAATTCATGACAAAATAATAAGACAAACTAGTGCCAAACAACAAAAAAGTACTTGCAAGGTAAGTATTGATTTTGAAGTAAATAACCAAAAGTACAATATTATACGCTCTAAAGACCCTAATAAGCCAGCAACGGTAAAATTCGCACGAATTGAAAAAGATACCCAAACGGGTGAAGAAATTAAAACTGGTATCCTAACGGACTCATTAAAAGTTTGTGAAAAATTATACGAAATCTTCAATTGTACCTCTGATGAGGTGCAGAAAACCTTCTATGTAAGACAGGGAGAAGTAGACTATTTAGCAACCCGAACAGCTTCAGAATTGAGGGAACATTTTGAAACTCTCTTCAAATTGAAAGATTTTACTGATGAATTAAAAGGGACCTTAGACGAAATGATTAATTCCGTAGATGGAACAATAGCTTCTTTAGAAAAGGAAAAATCAGATATTGAAAGCCAAAAGGAGAAGCTAGAATATATTAAAACTCAAAAAACCCAAAATGAAGAGGAATTACAGAAATATTCCGAAAAAATGAAAGATATTCAGGCAAACTTAAAACGATACCCTGAACTTGCTAATATCAAGCAATTAATTCAAATTACTGACCAAGAACTTAGTTTGAATAATAAAATTTCTATTAAAAATGAAAAATTGGAAGGGGAAATAAAAAATAAGAAAGAAATTGAAGCGATAATTAAAAAGAGGGAAGGCTCAAAAGACAAAATATTCGCAGATATAAACAAAGATAAAAAATTATTGGCGACATTTCCCGATTTAGAGGATCTCAAACAAATTTCTGAAAAACATGATACCATAAATACTTTGACTGATCAAAGGACCAAAAACATCGAAAAGCTCCTTCAAAAGGGGAATGAAATGTTAGAGACCACGCTTCCTTCAGATTTAGAACCTTTAAAAGAAACCTTAGAAAACCAGAATCTCAGTTCTAAAAATAATTTAAATGAATTAAAAGCTGATTTAGAATCCAAAAATAAAGAAATGTTGAATATTTCCGAAGAAATTAGTAAATTTAAAGCGTTAAAAGGCGAATTAGAAAATAACATCTCTCTTCTGAGTGAAAAAAATGAATGCCCAACCTGCTTAACTCCCATAGAACACGAAAGTCATAAAAATGAAATATTGGCTCGAATAAAGGAAAAAATAGAAACGCATTCAAAAGAGGAAGCTGGGTTAAAAGAGAAAAAAGAAAGCACTGAAAGAAAAATCA
Organism: Candidatus Helarchaeota archaeon; assembly: GCA_013375455.1. The sequence continues at coordinate 66,954 of JABXJT010000015.1, forward strand.
CGGAATTAAAAAGCAGTATTGATAAGATTAATGTTAAGCAGGGTGATATCGAGAAATTACTAAATGATTTAGAGAATATTCTTGGTTTAAATTCTGAAATTACCGAAAAAGAAAAGGAATTGAAGAGTCTATTTTCAAAATTGAAAGTAGCGAGTGTTGAAGAATTACTGAAGAAACATAATATTTCAGATTTAAGTGAATTGATTAGCAATATCGATCGAACTAACGAGCGTTTAAATCAAAATCAATCCGGCTTGGAGAAAATTACGAGTGAAATCGCAGAGTTGAATACAAGATTAGGGGAAATTAATGAGCAAGCTAAAATTATTAAGAGCGAAATCGACGAACTTCAGAATAAATTAAGAACAATAAAGGATACAATAGGAAAAACCTACCAAAAATTAGGAATTATTGATTTAGATGATTATTTAGGGAAATTTAACACTGACTCCCTGGAAAATTTGAAAGACAAGATTGCTGAAATTCAAAATGAGAAGAAGACTACTCAAGAAAATATCGATAGGCTAAACCAAATCGTGAGTCAGTTGGATTCTGAAATCAAAGAAATTCAGGAAAAAATAAAATTATTGGACGTTATTAAGAAAAAAATTGAAAAAAAGCAGAGAATAAGCAATCATCTCAATGCCATCAAAAAACAATATTTAGATAAGTTCATTTCACAAGAAGTGATTCAAAATAAATTGTTTAAATCAGTTAGAAATGAAGTTTCTGGTTATCTCTTGCAATTTTCTGATGGCCAATATGTTTTAAAAGAAGTTAGACCAGCGGGACGGGATAAAAAAGGGATTGAATTTCTTCTATTTGATAATTTTGATGGAATTGATAAGACAATGGATTATCTAAGTGGTGGAGATAAAGCAGTCTTTGGTTTAGCGCTGCGAATTGGCTTATCCAATCTAATGGCCCGGATTAAGCCTTTCAAAACTAGTGAAATTAAACCGATCAATTTCGATATGCTCATTTTGGATGAACCGCTTTCCAATATGGACGCCAGAAGAAGAGAAAGGGTGATTAGACATCTGAACGATGATAGGAATTTTTCACAAATATTTTTGATTACACACACGCCTGAACTGGATGATGAACAATTTAATCATCGCCTTCTTGTCACGAAAACTTCTGAGGGCGGTAGTAAATATAAATTAATACCACGTTTATCTAGAGCCGATTAGGAACCTATTCCTCAATGGTCATTATTTTTGTGATTTTCGCCTTAAGGTTTTCAAGTAATTTTTCAATTGAACTAGAGCATTCTTCTGCAAGTTCTTTAATTTTCTTTAATTTTTTATCTATTTTTTCTACTTTACTAAAGTTTTCCAAATCCTCTTCCATTTTCTCCATTTCAGTTTGAATTCCCTTTATTTTTTGTCTTAAAATACTCTCTTCCAATCTTTCTTGCTCTGCTTTTTTAAAATATCGTGCAAATTGTCTGGCAATAAAAAATGCTAGTTCCACACCACTATTGAGCCCGCTCGAACCAGAGAAGTGGGATGCATTCAGAAAAATACCCAATTTATTCCCTTTAGTTACTATTTTACAGTCCCCTATATTTCGAATTCCTGTCCATAAGGACAAAAAACACCCTATTTTTACATTTTGCTCGTCTAAATCTCGCCAGAATTTGTTTACTTCCTTTGTTGGCACTGGATCCGTATAATTTTTTACTTCCACTAAACATTCTATCATATCTGGACTTTTAGCCTTAATATCCGTAGATCGAGCTGCTTTATTCACGAGATCAAAAGTAATTTCTTTGAATTCTTTAAGTAAAGTATCCATGATGAAATCTTCTCCAAGTTCCCCCCTTTTTTGGGAACCAGAAATTTTTCCAGCAAATTCAGAGATTGCAGTAGTACATGCCTCTAATTTCCCAATGGGTTCTCCTAATTGTAACTTAACATTTTCAGGTAAATTATCTTTCACTTCTTTCAATACTTCGATTTGAGCTGTTAGTTCCACCAATTTCAACCCCAGTTGTTGATTGATCGTTGTAGGAAGTTCTGTAATTGTTTCTAATAAAGGTCTAAAATATTTATCTATTGTTTCTTCGCTGGTTTGGATAGCCGCATAATTCACAACTGTATCTCCCATTAAGATATATGCTTCCAACTTCTCGGGAATTTTATCAAATGGAATTTTTCGTAATATTATTTCCACATTCGGATTTTCAACAAGCCATTTTTTTTCCTTTTCGCCTATTTTCACAGTCATTTCAATTAAATCGTTATCTACTTCACTCATATTAAATCCTCCAATAAAACTATAATTAATATCCCACTCTACTATTCATCTATTTTTATAATTCATAATTCTTTTAAACGTATATAAAAACCCCACAGTAAAATGAAAGTTAAAATTAATAAATGAGTAATAGTTCAAAAAGTTGAGATTTGGGGTAAGGATTTTATTAGGAAAGATATTTAAATATCTGAACTGCCTCCTCCCCTAATTCAGTTAAAGTGATTTTTTGATTTCTTCGCGCATCGGAAACGTGAATATATTCCCATTCATCTTGTAGTGGTTTAAGATATTGGTGATTCATGGCCATGTATTCTGCTGAAAGTTTATTCGGATCCTTGGGATCATCGTACTTTTTTTGAATTTTCAGTAGATTTTTTGCTAAAAGTTTCTTACGGAACTCTTTTTTATGAATCCCTCCCTCTTTTACCGCAATAATTTTTAGAGCCTCAATTATATTTGGTTTTGGTTTATTCAACTTGAAGATTGGAGGTTGGAAAATTTCCATTTTACCCGAGCTTAAAGCGATAGTATTTTTAGTCACTTCAAGCTCTGAAATATAATGTTCCGCGATGACATAGTAGGGGATGCAATCCCAAAACCTGCACGCATCCATCGCTGCAATTGCTGTTAATTTTGTTCCAACCGATAGATTGATGAAAATTTCAGTATTTGGATTCTCTTCTCGTTCGCTTTTGATAATTTTGGAAATGTTTTGGATAATCTCAATATAATTATGGATATTGACACCTTTTTGTACAACTTCAATATTACTTTCCTTAAGTTGTTTTTCAATTAGATGATATTGTTTTATAAATTTCTCAGTTGATTCATCCTGAAATATAAAGATATAAGCCCGATCCGCCTTAATTTGAATTATGGGGTAGGATATCCGTTCTACTTCAGGTCCCTGGAATGCAATATGAATCCGATTTATATAGAACTTTCTGATTTTCATACACCGATATTAAGTTTGTTAAGATTATTAAGTTAGTAAAATTTAAAGTTTTTGATTCATAATTTAATGTAATTATAGCATAAAGACTTCAAGTCATTTTTTAGAGACAATTTAATGGTGATTTTATGGTAGATTGGGCCGAATTTGAAGAGTATTTATATCCTACAATTCGAAAAAAGTATCCAGCGCGTGATGGGTGGAAAATAGAAGCTCAAAAAGTCCTCAAATCCGGTCTTCGTATAGACTGGGTTGTATTTAATGGTAGTCAAAGAATTGTTATCGAAGCTAAAGACAAGCAAAAGTTACAGTTTAAAGATGTTGAACAAGTTTCGAATTATAGGTATGAATATAAAGCACAGAAAGGAATACTATACGTGGCAAATGATACAATAGTGCCGGATAATGTTAAAGAATTTTGTAAAATGAGAAATATTAAAATAATAAGGACGAAATGGCGGCAATAGGGAGAGATGGCATTATATTAATTTTATTGGTGGGAAATATTAGTGTTACCAGATTTTCCGAAAATTAAATCACATATGGAAAAAATTGGAGTGGATAAACTTAGAAATATGGAAAAAGAACTGCTTAAAAAATCATTTATGGCAGATATACCGCGCTATGATTTTTTTGAAGGCAATAAGATATCATCAGAGAATTTTGATGGAGAGATAGACGAACAATTCTTCGAAAAATTTGAAAAAGAAATTATAATAAAACGGGATGAGCTATTGAAAAAAGGCCTACAAGTGTTTGAAGAAAAAAGTCAAGATGCAGTAAAGGAATTAGTGGAAGAAGAGAAAAGATCGATGTTAAAAACATTTTCTGAAGCTGCTGAAAAGGTTGGAAATGTAACAAAGAGTACAACAGATTCATTTAAAGACGCATTTTTAAAAATGTTAGAAAAAATTTCGTTAGATTTCGATGAATTTGGGAATCCTAATCCATTAACTATAATTGTTAGCCCTCGGATGCGTGAAAAGATAAACCAAGAGCCAATCACTCCCGAGTTTGAGAGAAATGTATATCAAATTATTGAAAAGAAAAGGAAGGAATGGATTGATCGAGAGAGCCATCGAAAATTGGTTGATTAATACAACCGAAAGAAATTATACAATACCATTTTGTCAAGTTCTGATCAATGAGGGACATCAAATTTTAAATATTTCTTCTCATGGACCTTATGAATTTGGAAAAGATATCGTAACAAGGGATTCGGAAGGGAAAATATGCGTTTATCAGTTAAAAACAGGTAAAATTACTAAACCTAAATGGCGAGAAATTCGAAAGCAAATAATAGAATTAATCGAGATTCCACCAATTCATCCTTCTATTGGTGAAAATATAAAAATTTCCAAAGCATTTCTGGTTACGAATGGAATAATTGACCAAGAAGTAAAAACTCAGATAAGAGAACGGAATTTAGATAAAAGAAGAATAGATTTAAAGTATCCTTCATTGGAGATTATTGAGAAAGATCAATTATTAGTGAAATTCAATAAAACACAAGGTAATTTTCTTCCCATTAAATTAAATAATTTTTATTCCTTACTTAGTTTTTATCTCGATGAAGGAGATGCATTCCTTCCTAAAGAAAAATACTTCGATTTTTTTAATGAAACGATTTTTAGTGAGATTTCTGGTAGTAGAGGGAAAAAAAGAAGCGCAATTGCAAGTTCGATAATAATAGGTAGCTATTTACTAAATTCTTTTCAAAGAAAGGAAAATTATTTTGCCTTATTTGAAGCTTGGACATCATTAGCTGCATGTGTATTACGTTTTTCCTATAGAACCAAATTAGATAAGAATAATTGGATTGATTCGTGGAATTTAGTAATAAATGAGATTGAATATAACTTAGAAGAATTAAAAAATGAAACCTTAAAAAGAGAAGATTTGATAGAAGGAAGTATAACATATGATTTCAATTTTATAATTAGAGCTAGAACTACAATATTATATGGGACATTGGCTGCATATGAAATATATCTAAAGATGAAAAATGTGAATTATGAATTGAACACAATCTTATTAGAAAAAATCAAGACAGACATAAAAATTGCAATGAATAATAAAGAAAAATATATGTTATGGTATTGGGGAGAATCCGCATTTCCGTTGTTCTTCTTCATAATCAAATACCTGGAGTTGAATGATGAAAAGGATATGGCTTGGTTTCTCCTTAACAAGATATTTAAACGTTCAATACTTGATAAATTTTCAGATTCACAAAGATTAGGGGTTGCAAATCCATATTACAGCGTTCAAGATCATATTGAATATCGATTGAAAATTGCTCCAGCAAAGATTGACTTTAAGCAGTTCTTTCATAAATCTTACGCATTAGAAATCTTAATTTATATGGTTACAAGAAGAAATAGAAGAGATTTTTTGGCTGAAAACTGGCGAAAGATCTCTCATTATCTTTTATTTAAATTTATCCCAGATGAAGTGGAGGACCATTTTAATTGGCACGTTAAAAACGGTAAAAATCATTCTAAATTTCCAAAATTCGAACAAAGTTGGGAAGAGTTAAAGAAATTATCTTCGGAATATGACGAAATCCCTGAATTATTCCGAGAGAATTATAAATTTATTTTATTTTTTACGATAGTTTGTCCTCACAGATTTAATACTCAAATTAATATGTTATTAGAATATGAAATTGATAAATTAATCACTGAATAACCCATTAAAAAAACTTACAATTTAATTAAAATTCCCAATTTTCGAGAAAAAACCCATTGAAATGACAATCTTTTTTCTGCACGGAATTATATCTCACAATTATAGCATTGTTTGGGAGAATTTCTTCGAATAATTTACAATTTTCTGATTCATTATCGAATATTACAAATGTCTCTTTTGGGAATAATTCCATAATATGTTTTAACTCCCGTATTTTAAAGTACCCATCCGAAAGTTTATCGTTTTTTTTCATGACTAAAAAGTGTCGATTGAATCCTTGATAGATAAATCCGTATATTTTTAATAAAAGAATAGTTCCTGTTTTCATAGTGGCGTTATGTCTCCCCGTGAGGAATACTACCCTAATTTTTGGGTTTCTAATCTGGTTAAAAAAGGAGATTGTACCCGAGAAAGGTCGATCGAAATATAAGCAGGGGCGCGAAAGAAATAACTTTAAAAAATCTTCCACGATATTCGTATGGTTTTTCCTGAAATAGTAATTCTCTTCGAGGAGAGGCAAAAAATTATAACATTTTTTAAGCAAGTTCAGGCTAAGCTTTGGCAATTCATACTTAGGCCTTAAAAATTGTTCATAGATGAAGTATCGCCGATATGAGGTGTCAAAAAGCGTATCATCTAAGTCAAAGATTAAGGTAAAGCGTGTATTTGAACGTTTCATTTGTGTATTAATCTTATTGAAAATTTCCTTGGTCGTGATTTGGCGCATAATCTCCCTTACTTATTATATTGATTTATCGTTTGAACGCATAAGTTAATACCGAATTAGATAAAAAAAGAGCACACTATTTAGAATTTATTAACTTAATAAACTTAATAAGGGAAAATATAATATTTGCTGAATCTCTCGAAGAAATTAGAATAGAAAACCAAATCCTCCGGAAACTCGAAGAATCCGATGAACTCTTCTCAGGTTCACCCAGATGAACTATATGAATATTTTTTTGGATTCTAAGGATTAAGAATTTTCAAGAATTTTGCTTTTATGGGTTTTCTGCTATTTCACCTTTCAATGGCTCACTATACTGGGCGGCGGCCAAATAATGGGCAAACAATTTGATGAAATGGGCAATCGTCATTTGGGGTTTCCAGCGCTTTTTCAAGTCACCCAGGCAGGCAACTAATAGTTTTTTGTAATAGGCAACTTCAGCGTTATCGGTGTAGTTGGTTTCCTGCCAACTCCCTTCCAATTTCGTCACTGGAATTTCATCGGGATATTTTAAAGGCACGGCTATTTTGAAAGTCGCATCGATGTCCTTCATGGTCACGAAAACTTCTCGGGAATTGTCAAAACTAAAGTGAATGTCTAAATTGGGGTTTTGGTCCATCAATATTTGAAAGTTATACTGTTCACGCAGGACCCGTTCTGCCCAGCGACTCGTACCAGGACGTGCCGTTTCATTAATCAGTTTCAAATTGTCTTCGTCCGCCTCATAATCCTTAAAGGTTATCTTAGCCGTAACTGCTGCCGCTTTCATGCGTTCAGCTAATTTTTTTTCTGGGGCTCTATAACTATGCTTCTCCAAGATAGCCAATACATCATCCAACACGCGTGCTGCAAATATCCAATAAAGGACCTTGCCATCTTGGCGCTCTGGACGGTATTGTGCACGCCGCCAACTCAATTGCTTATAATCGTGAATCAATGGGGGATCATATGGCGTATAAACCTTTATAATTTTAATTTCTCGCTCCTCGTACTCGTTGAATTCCACGCCAAACTCGATTTTTACCTTCTTCGGCACTCGAAGCTGCGGCTCATTCTCCTCATCTCGAAGATTTATGAACGTGGCTTCATCTTCACCTTCCAAGATTAATCCTCTTTATTCCTTTTTGTGATAAAAATAAGACACAACGGATATTTAAAGGAGGATAGAGGACGTGCTATCTATTGGGTATAAGCTCTTGAAGGTAAAAAACCCTTAGAGGTATATATTAGAATCTATTTACGAAAAGGGGGATGAGAGGCGAAATTACTATTTAAATTCGCTTTTCCAACAGGGGATGCAATAAAATTTCTGATTCAGAACCCGTGCCCTCGTTTCCATTACCATTAATCCGCATTTTGAACATTGTACGGACTGAAAAATCCGTGCTTTCTCGGGGATCTCTACATTAATTTCCTTCACGTTAAAAAGTTCTTCATCGGGGAGTTGCAACATTCTCCGCATGGTTTCTTGGCGAGAAGCCTGTAAGTTGGCTTGTTCCTCATCGGTCAAGGGAATATCATCATGCAGTTTCCGCAAAATCTCTTGTCGCTGTTCCGAGGCGTCACCAAAAATATCGGCTTTGAGCTCAATACGGATTTGTTTCCCTGAATTCCGCTCGATGAAGTTGTAGGCATGGAGCCCGTGGTCCTGAAATATGAGATTTCCTTTCCCAAACGTCGCCCCATTGACATATTGGATGGCATCGACGGCACAACTGTCATTTTCAACGATTGCGACAAGCTCTTCATCTTCACTATGCCCAAGATTGAGTTCTTTTCGAGCTAATGTCGCGACTCTATACCCTATTACCAGTCCAGGGCAAAGATGCCCATGGAATTGGACCACTTCTTTTAATTCTGAGGGGAGATCTTCCAACTTTTAAAACCAACCCTTAACCATGTTTTACTCACTAATAACATAATAATAATGAGTGCTTTTTTTAAATTACTCATTATTTAAAAAAGAGAAAAGAAATCCCTTTTTTCTCTCTTTTATGTAAAATAAACATCACCTACTCGAAAAATTCCGATGAAATTTCCAGAAATTTAAAATGGTACTAAAATAATATGATAAGCAGTCCAAATTTAGATATATATAATTTATAGAACAGTGCTAAGAGGATATAATAGTGCAAAAAAAACCAAAACTCTATTTAGAGACTTCAGTAATAAGCATGTATTTCCACGATGATGCTCCTTATTTGAGGGATTTAACTAGACAATTTTGGAAAGAAGCCTTACCTTTTTTTAATGTGTATATCTCAGAAATTGTCCTTGACGAAATTAGGGCAACTTTAGAAATGGATTTTCGTAGATCATTTGAAAATTTGATAAAAGACTTCAAAGTTTTGGAAATAACTGAGGATATTGTTAAATTATCAGATGTATATTTATCTTATAGGCGTCTACCACGAGGGGACGCGCTTCATCTTGCATCTGCAAGTATGGGGGAAATGGATTTTCTAGTGACATGGAACCTTCGACATCTTTATAAGCGGGGAACGCAGGAAATGATACGCGAAGTTAATGCAAAATTAAGGATCCCCGTTCCCTCCATTATGACGCCTGAAGATTTTATTGGAGAAGAGGAGGTTTAAAATGCAAAAAAATAATGTCGATAAGAAAACGAAAGAAGCGATACTACGTAAAGTGCAACGGGAATTTCCTGGATGTAGGGCCTTACAAGATATTCATTATTATCGCTATATTAAGGAAATTGAGTGGCATAATATGTCTCATAATGAAATTGTAGAAAACATCAAAAAAGGAGCTCGCGAAATAAAAAAGGAAATAGATATGTCCTTATCAAGCTAGTGATTCTAAATACTAAGTAACGTATGCCTTCCATTATTTCATCACACTTGAAAACTTTTATTACTCATTTTTTATAAGAAATAGTCAGTGCTTCTTTCTAATACAAGTTTTGATTAATGTTATTTAATTGATTTGAATGGCTCAAAAAGTAAAGAGGTGAATGTTGCGTCAGATTCACAGAGTTTTGAAAATAGTAGTTTAGATGAGAGAACCACTCCCCTTATAAGTGTCCCTTGGGAAACGGGCACGCCAAGAAAAATTTTGATCAATTTGGTCAGAGGTGGGTTGATTAAAAAAGGTAGCGTATTAGATTTATGCAGTGGGACCGGCTCAAACGCACTTTATTTAGCGGATAATGGATCTGAAGTGACCGGCATTAATTTAGTCTCTCTGGTATTGGAAAATAGAGATAAAAGTGGAAGCGATTATTTAAAACTTCCATACATAAATGAAAATTTTGACCTAGTATTGGATTTGGGATGTTTTCATCATATTTCATCCAGAGATAGAGATACCTTAATTGAAGAAATTTTCCGCGTGCTTAATGACGGTGGACATTACCTCATTGTAGTATCTAATTATAAGAATGACCCGACATGGAAGCCTTTCTCTCAGCGTGAATTTAATCATTACTTCTCCAAAAATTTTAAAATAAAATTCATCAAACACATGCCATCTATTCGGGCTGATGGCGCTCCTCAATATTTCTATGCTGTCCTTATGCAAAAACGCTGATTAGCTTTATCATTTTAATGATGCTCCTAAGAATGGTTTTAATGCTTCAATCCAAATGACTGAACCAAAGCCAACCACAATCCCTATCAATACGGCATCAAGACTCAAAGCCGTAAACAGAAACAGATCCCGAAGGAGTGGGATTCCAAAAATCGCAGCAGTCAAGACAGTGACGAAAATGATCAAAATCCAAAAAATTCGGTTTCTCGCAAATAATATTTTTCTGAGATTCCGTTGCATTGACCTATTAGTTAGAATGAGAGTCAAGTTCGCAACGATTAAAGCAAGCATGGTAGCGGATCGTAAGATTTCAATGGAGCAACCAGGGATGACGCTGGTTAGATAAAGCATTATGCCCATTAAACCTAAACCAACTACAACACCCTGTACTATGGAAAGTCCAAACCCAGCTTTTGATATGATAGGCGTGTTAAATTTTCGTGGAGGTCTATTCATTATATTTGGTTCTGCAGGTTCATTCTCAAAAACTAAGGTACAGGCAGGGTCAATGATCAACTCTAAAAGAACAATGTGAACGGGCGCAAGCAGCCCTGGAAATCCTAAAATTAATGGTACAATGCTTAGAATCACGATCGGCACATGAACGGCTATTATGAACATCATGGCTTTACGAATATTGTCAAATATTTTCCGGCCTTGTCTAATGGCTGCGGTAATTGAAGCGAAATCATCATTGACAAGGACTAGATCTGCCGCCTCCCGTGCAACATCCGTTCCCCTTGCACCCATTGCCATACCGACATCCGCGGCTTTAAGGGCAGCTGCATCATTAACTCCATCTCCAGTCATTGCAACAAACTCATCCGCTTCTTTTAAAATATTTACAATATCTAATTTTTGACTAGGTGAAGCTCTGCTAATTAAATTATTGGTTGGATCCAGTAAGGCTATTTTATCTTTCCCCTTTTCCTTCAGTCTCGCTAGTTTTTTTCCAATAATAACTCCACGAGCTTTCTGTTCTGCATCCCCAAAAGAGAGCCCGATGGCGTTGGCAATCGATGCTGCAGTATCAGGGTGATCTCCTGTGACCATCATGACTCTGACCCCTGCATTGCGGCATTGCTCAATAGCAGATGCCGTTTCCTCTCGTGGCGGATCGTGCAAGCCAAGTAGTCCTAAGAACCTAAATTTAAAGTCATGCTGCTTTTTTGGGAGTTCTCCATAATGACGGTGTTCGATCTCACTACTCGCTACGCCCAAGATGCGCAATCCCTCATTTGCCATTATTTTTAAAGTTCGTTCAACAATAATTCTCTCGTCTTGCATCATGTGACACAAGTCAAGCACCGATTCCGGTGCTCCTTTCATGGATAGAAGGCACGGTTGTTCGGCATCACTATCTTTATGGGTCCATATATGAGTCGTTGCAGGCAATTGAGGTGATAATTCATAATGTTTCAGGATATTCCAATTCTTTGGGATGGCTAGTTCTTCATGGCGCCACACGTATCGATCGGCTAATTCACTAAACGCTAGTTCCATTGGATCAAAGGGATTTGGCTCGCTTGCTAAAACAGCATTGCGGGCTAATACATCAAGTTGATAAGGAAGATCCATTTCGATCCTTTGGACGTCATTTTCATACATCTTTTTATATTTCGCTTCAATATTTGCAAGGTTAAAAATTGCTGCCCCTTTAATTGCACATTCTTCCGGGCATTCCTCACATTCCTCTTGTGAAACCTCTGTTATAAAACGTATTTTTTCCTCTAATTCCGCTTTTTTTAAATCCTTGATGCATTGATCTCCTTCCTCTGACAAAGGGGCAATAGAAATAATATCCTCTTCAAATTCACTTCCCAAAGTCGAGATGGTTTTAGCCATGGGAAAAACTGCTAGTGCAACCACTTTCATTTTATTTTCCGTTAAAGTCCCAGTTTTGTCCGTGCATAGAACCGTAATTGCTCCCAAGGCTTCAATTGCTGGAACTCGACGCGTTAATACGTTCCTTGAGGCAATCCTATACGCCCCTAATGCAAGAAAAATGGTTAGAACAATGGGAAATTCTTCAGGAATTAAAGCTAATGCTAATGAGATACCTGCAAGGATTCCAGGAACAAATTCCGCAAGATAAAGTTGATAATATAAAACAACAATAATGCAGCTAACGAGCGCAACCAATCCAACTCGTTTTACCAAAATATGTGTTTGTTTCTGCAACGGAGTATTCTCAAGCTTAATCTCCCGTAATTTCTGGCTTATTCGCCCCATTTCAGTATTTTTACCCGTCAAAATTGTCCGAGCAACGCCTCGCCCTGCCACAACACGAGTGCCCCCGTATATAATGTATTTTTTAATTTCACCATTGGATGAATTTCGTAGTTTGGAATATTTTTCTGTTGAAACTGGCCTCTTTTCTACAGGAAGTGATTCCCCTGTTAGCAAGCTTTCATCAATTTTTAAATTGTTTGCACTCAATACAATCGCATCGGCAGGGATTATATCCCCCTCCAATACAAATAGAACATCATCTACGACAACTTCCCGTCCAGAAATGCGTTTTCCAATTCCCCCCCGCAGGACGTTTGCCCGTGGTGAAGACATGGCTCGTAGTGCATCAACAGCTCGAGAACTGCGAAATTCTTGATATACATCTATAAAGATTATTACTCCGATGAACGAGAACAAGACAAAACCTTCAGTTACATCTCCAATTATGATATAGAGGATGGCTCCAGCTAAGAGCAAGATAAAAACTGGCTCTCGTAAAGTTTTGCTCAAAACGCTCCATATAGAACTACTTCTTTCAACGGCAATCTCATTAGGCCCGTCTTTTGCTAATCGCCTTGCCGCTTCCTCCTCAGTGAGCCCAATTACTTCCTCAAACTCGATGGGCGTGAATACAGGTCTCTCAGGAATTTCGTTCGCGTTTGGCATAATTCGGATATATCGGTAATACAACGAAGCTCAAAAATATTTCTATCTCATGTTAAGGGTTTAAATAGTTTTATAGTCTGCCCTGGGGGAAGGTACGCATCCGAGGTTCAAAAAAAAAGAGCTATTCAACCGGGAGTTGAATTTCCGTCATGTTTTCTTTTGCAGGTCTTTCGTTCGGGTTCGTGAGATACAGCTCGCGGACAGGACCCACCTGTTTATAGCCATTTTTCGTCGCAAATTCGAAAACCTTCGTATATGACTCGCCAACAGTCTCGTAGGACCCCTTATGAATGGCAGATACTACCTTTCCACCTGGTAGATTCTTGACTTCAAATTCAGGATCTACCGCTATTCGCCCTGTAATTGGGATGGCGACTTCCATGTTGATGTCTGTTTCCTTGTAACTTTGATCAAGCCAAAGGGCCATGACTGGTCCACTGACTGCTACTTGTCCTTGATTCTTGGGATTATAGATTTGTCCAAATACTTCACCAATCAATTGTCCAATTACCATTCCAATGGTTTCTAAATTAACAACGGCGCCCTTGCTAAGAACTCTTATCGGAGTAATCTCCTTTAGAGATGGATCGATCGTGCTCATGTATAGTCCCTCTATTGATGCCTTGCCAAGCAAAATTTTCTCAATCTTTTCTAATCGCTGGATATCTTTCTGAACTGCTGATAATCTTTCTGAAAAGTAGTTATTGATTAATTCCTGATTCTCTTGCTTCGCCGCATTTAGAATATCTTCAACCTCTTTGAGACTAAATCCAATGGTTACGAGCCATTTAATTCTTAATCCACGTTCGATTTGGTTAGCCACGTAATATCGATACCCGGTCATGGGATCTTTAACGGCTGGTTTTAGTAATCCCTTTTGATCATATAATCGCAGTGCTTTTTGGGTCAACCGCGTGATTTGCGAAAACCGTCCTATAGAAATCTGCTCAGCTTCCATCACTCATACCTTCCATTCGTACCTTTATTAAGTACAGCACTTTCCCCTTAGGGTAAAGTTTTTTGGAGTGCTTGATTAATGAGTTTGATGCCAACTGCGGCGTTATTGGTGCCATAATCCGCCCCCACCTCTTTTACCCAGCGTTCGTTGATGGGAGCGCCTCCAACAATTATGATTAATTCATCTTTATATTCCCTTTTCACTAATTCAATGGTTTTTTTCATGGGCTCGTATGATGCAGTTAGCAACCCAGACATCCCAAGGATATCTGGCTGGTTTTTTTGCACAGCCTCAAGAAACTTTTCAGCACCAACATCCTTTCCGAGATCTTCTACCAGATACCCATTTGATCGTAGCAGAGAAATGATAATATTCTTCCCAATATCGTGGAAATCGCCTTCAACCGTTCCAATGACGACTTTTCCCTTTACTTCTTTAGCCCCCTTCATAATATGTGGCTCGATTAGTTCATTAGCACGGTGAAAGATATCCGCAGCAAATATTAGGTCTGAAAGAAAGTAGTCACCTTTTTCAAAGAGATCCCCTACTATCGATAATCCATCTTTAAGATCTTCGATTATATCTAAAGGAGGGCGTGTTTTCAAATCTTTTTTCACTTTTTCAAGGAGCTCTTCATCATTTAATTCACTAATTAACGTTTTTATTTCTTTACTCATTAACAGCCACCTTCATTCCTCATCAGGACCATAGAGAACCTTTTTGGTTTTGTAGCGCCCGTATTTATCGGCAAGTTCAACCATCATGTCCAATCTTCTCAAGGGAGTGCCTCGATTAATGCCACCGCCAGTTGAAAGTACATAACCTCCACGTGGGGCGTAAATCAGAAT
>JABXJT010000201.1 GCA_013375455.1 Candidatus Helarchaeota archaeon
CGGCTCCTTTTTGTGGCCATTAGTTTGTTATCAGTTTTATTTCCAATGGTGATATTTTACATCATAGCCTGGATCATCATTCCCGAGAAAGAGACACCTAAAAAGAGATAGATTTCTGTTTTTGGCTATTTGATTAGGATTTGATAAGGAAAACACATCGATTTATTTATGCATTCTATAAGGTGGGCTTGATAAATCAAGCCCCTACAAATAAATTAGGATCCTGCAGACAAATCACACCCCTGCATTCGACCTGTTTTTAATTGACTTATATTACTATATTCGTTATTTTTTAAGCTGCCTTGCTCATCGAGGTGATAAGACTTACGAGAAAAAAGAACCTTAAATAAAAAATATGCCGGATAAAGAGCAAATAGTATTCAAACATATTGCAGTAGAAGGAATTCTTAAATCTGGGAAGACAAAATTGGCCAATATCTTATCCCAAAAAATTGGAGGCAAGGTCATTTTTGACAGAGTCGAAAATCCTTATTTCAGAGATTTTTATAATGAAAAAGAAGGAGCTGCCTTTCTTGCCCAGCTTGTCTTTTTGGTGAACAGGTACTACCAGCAAATAAGCCTTCTGCAGAGGGATTTGTTCGAAGAAAGGATCATCTGTGATTATCTGTTTGAGAAAGATAAGATTTATGCCTACCAAACTCTAACTGATGATGAGCTTATTGTTTATGAAAGAATATACAGTTTGTTGAGGGAGAGAGTCGGCAAGCCTGATTTAGTAATTTATCTCCAAATTTCTTTGCCAACCCTCTTGAAAAGCATTGCCAAGGAAGGAAATGCTCTGGAGAAAAATATCTCAGAGAAATACTTAGAGGATATCATTGAGGCCTTTGATTATTTTTTCTTCAATTACCAGGCTGCACCGCTCTTAGTTGTGAAGGCGGACGGGTTGGATTTCGATCGAGAAGGAGATATAATAGATTTGCTGGATAAGATTAAGAAAATGAAAAAGAAATCTATGTACTATGTTCCTCTTGGCAAAGAAAACAAACATTTGAAGAAGTTAAAATAGATTTAAGATTCTTTCTTAAACAGCAGTCGTTCTGAACGGCTTTTTTAGACTTTACCTCAATCTTGCGTTTAAGGCGAGATGGGGAGAAAGGT
>JABXJT010000142.1 GCA_013375455.1 Candidatus Helarchaeota archaeon
CAAACCAGTCTTTGCTCCACCAATGAGAGAGTTAAAAAAAGTTGGTGGTGAACATCTTCTTGCATACACCAGTCCTAAGAGTTTGGCTTCGAAAATAAAAAAAGCAATTTCGTCAGATTATGACCCTGAGGAAATACGAAAATCTGTACTTGGTTACGACTGGGACATTATAACTGACAAGCTTGAAGTTCTTATGCAAGAATTACTTAGATAGTCTAAGCCAACAAAATACGAGGAGTGAACATGATCAACACTTCTTTAACATGTTTTTCAAAAGATTACTGGCACGGTAAGCGAGTTTTAGTTACGGGCGGTGCAGGATTCATCGGCTCATGGTTAACAGAATCTCTAGTAAACTTGGGAGCAGTCGTAACTGTTGTCGACAATCTTTCCGAAGGTAAGCTTGGCAACCTTCGCGACATACTCAAGAGCATCAAATTTGTAGAAGGAGATATTAGAGATGTGTCAGTCGTCAAACGATTGGTTAAGGCTAAAGATTTTGTTTTTCACTTGGCTGCGAATGCTAGTGTTCCAAACTCCGTGAACAACTCAGATTACGATTTTGAGACAAACGTCAAAGGAACATACAATATTTTAAAAACTGCTCATCTTCTCGGAAACAATGCTAGGGTGATACACGCTTCTTCTGCAGCAGTATACGGTGAGCCGCAGTATATTCCTATAGACGAATCTCATCCATTAAGTCCTATTTCACCATATGGTGCTAGCAAAATATGTGGTGAAACCTATTGTTTAGCTTTTAATCGAGTTCATGATTCAAAAACTGTTTCGCTCAGGCTTTTCAATGTCTATGGACCTAAGCAACCAAGATACGTTATTTATGATTTACTCAACAAATTATCCCAGAATAAAAATGTTTTAGAAGTATTAGGTACTGGCGAACAAAAGAGAGACTTTATATATGTCACAGATGCAGTGAATGCTTTCCTTCTAGCAGCTCAAAAAGGGGAGGCCATAGGACAAGCAATAAACATAGGGACAAGTACTGTGGTTTCGATTAAACAGCTCGCATCCCTTATACTAAAACTGCTAGGATACGAAGACAAGACTTCAATTGAGTTTACAGGGTCTTCCTGGAAGGGGGATGTACAGACATTTCAAGCTGACATTTCTCTTGCAAAGAAAACTTTAGGTTTCAAACCAATGATTTCGTTTACTGAAGGACTGAAACTAGAGATTGAATGGTTTAAAAAGTTGCATGGATTAGATGACTAAATCATCCAATGCGTTAGCTTGTGAATTCGCGCGGGAATCTGCCGCAGGAGGGTAAGATTGGAAATCATGGACGATCAAAAAATTAGCGTAGCTATGTTTTGTCCCTATTTTCTCCCAGCTTATGGGGGAGCTGAACTTGCAACTTTTAATCTGGCAAGAGAATTAAGAATGTTGTGTGACGTCAAACTTTATACGTTCAATTGGACCCAAAATTTAGATTTGAACAAAAATTATGAACTAAATTTTTCTTGCGGATTTCCTGAACAAGAAATAGTGAATGGAGTTCCCATCTACAGATATTCAGTCGCAAACTTGCCTATTGTCAAAAATTTTTCTGTGAAATTGATTAAAGATTTGAAATTTTCTGATATAGATATTATACATTTTCAGGGTGCCACTAGATTATTCAGTAGATTGCTATTACAAAAAGCTGTAAAGAATAAAATAAAAATCCTAACTACACATGGTTTTCAAGAATCAGTAGAAATAGCTAGGCGAAGCAAATTAAGTGCTTTGATAAATCCTTTTTTTCTTCATTCGTTGAAAACCCTAGATCACATAATTGCTCTTTCCAACGCAGATGTAAACTCACTTCTTTACTTAGGGATAAATAAAAATAAGATTACGCTGATCCCAAACGGGATAGATGTAACTAAATTTAAGAATAGAAGAAAATTTGTTAAAAGAAACGAAAAAATGAAGATATTGTGTGTCGCTAGGTTCGACAAAAACAAAAACTACGAATCGTTGGTATATGCATTAAGCAAACTCAAGGATGATCTTGAATTCGAAGCGTATTTTATTGGAGCCGTGACTGACTATAAATATTTTAAAAAAATTATGAGACTTATCAAAAAGAACGGGTTAGAAAAATTTGTTAACATTGACTTGTCGCTGGATGATCCTGCTGTGGTCGATTGCTACCTTTCCTGTGATTTATTTGTTTTACCGTCCAATATGGAAACATTTCCTTTGGTAATTTTAGAGGCTATGTACGCAGGGTTGCCTATTATAGCGACGCATGTGGGCTGCATACCCGATATCGTAAAAAATGAAGTTAATGGGTTCGTCATACCCACGAATGATCCTGTAAAATTGTATAAAAAATGTCTCCAACTATTAAAAAATGAAAAAATGAGGAAAGACATGGGAACTATAAACAAGGAAATGGCAAGAAATTATACGTGGAGTAGAATGGCATTGTCAACATACAATTTATATCAACAGTTAATGGAAGAACACCTGCGAAAATAAAGCATCTTAGGAAAGGAAAAAACTGTGGGCTATAAAGTCTGCTATATGATGAAACGTTATTTAACACCTTTTATTGAAGGGTATACTATTGGCTCTAAAAACCTGATTAAGGCGACGCGTCTAGCAGGTGTAAACGCAACGGTTCTCTCAGCTGAGCCGGGTAGTTGTCAAATAGAGGAATCTGCGACTTATGTTTTCCGTACCCTTTTTGCCGAAAAGTTTCATGTAGATAATCTGGTAACAGCTTCGTATGCATCTTTTTTATCGTCTTTAAACGATTATGATGTTATTCATTTCTTGCCGAATTTGCCAGGAGATGTTTACGCCTCATTTATTCGTCTTAAACTAAGAAAAGAGACTAGGATTATTGCCCATTTTGCACATCCATATCATCCATTTATTCATTCGCCTTTTTCTCGTTTTCGTCTTTCTTTTTTATGCAAAAAAGTATTGGATTACGTTTTTTGCACCACTAATTTTCTTGTAGAATATTTTCGGCAGAACACTGGAATACAAGAATCTAGAATTTTTTGTGTACCCCTCCCTGTAGATACAGATAAATACAAGCCTCTTCCACAAAAAGGAAAACTTCGTGAGAAACATGGTATATCTGGAGAACATATCATAGCCTTTGTCGGACAAATTGAGCCAGTTCGAGGAGTGTTTGAGCTTCTACGCGCTTTTTACAAAGTAGTGAAGCATATCGACAACGTTCAGCTTGTAATTTCAAGTCCGAGGTTAGCATACGAAAGACCTTACATATCTGCTTTTCAGAAGATAGTGAGGAAACTTAAACTCGAAGATAAAGTGGTTTCGCTAGGTCCGCAACATCGTTTGGAGGAGATATATAATCTAGCGGATATCGTAGCGTTTCCTTATACTCAGCCTTATTATTATATGGATCCTCCGCTGACTTTATTTGAAGCCATGGCAAGCGGTGCTTTAATAATAGCATCAGATGTAGGGGCTGTAAGCGAGCTTGTTGTGAATGGAAAAAATGGAAAACTTATTAAACCGAGAAACATAGAGGCGTTATTTGATGCTATAGTTGATTGTATAAGAAATGTCGACAATTACCGCTTCTTAGGAGTTAAGGCTCGTGAAACAGTTATGACAAAATTTTCAATGAACAGAATTGGTTTTACCCTGGCTAAGTTATATAGCAAGATTCTGGAAGACATGCCAAGATAAATGAAGGCGGCTATCGGTTGGAAACCTTGAAAATAGCCTTAGTAGATCTCAATGGTCGTTTTGGAGGAGGACAAATTGCACTTGGCAATATGGCTTATGCTCTGTCAAAAAAAGGGCACGAAGTTCACATAATATTAGGCGTTAAAAATATTCCTGAACGACTCATAAAGTTATGTTCTCCATGTTGCTACTTACATCAAACTTTGGGCTACACAAATTTAATTCACATAAGAAAAATTATGACAAAAGCAAACCGCCATATTTTAAATTTACACAAAACTTGCAAATTCGACTCAATAGAAGCACATGGAATCACGGGAGTACTCATTCCTTCGTTGCTCCAAGACCGTCTTGTCGTCACGCTTCATGGAAACAATTTAAAACGTGGACTTAACCTTTTCCGGTTTGCTTGCACAAACTCGGAGATGCTGACTGCTATTCCGAGGGCTTCCAAAAGCTTTTTCGAACATATTATCGGACACTTTTTATATGCAAAATTTGAGAAAAAAGCTTGCCAAATGGCAAAACTTGTTGTGACACTAACACCAAAAGAAGCGTATTACGCAGAAAAATATTATTCGATTTTGCGTGAAAAAATTCGCATTGTCCCGAATGCAATTGTTAATTTAAAGGATAACAGTTCTGAATTAGTACACATACCTGAACAAAAAAAAGCGATATTGAGCGTTGGGGCTCTAGAATTTATAAAAGGGATTCCAATTCTCACAAAGGCAATGAGATATGTCCTAGCATCAAACCAAGATATGATATACGTCTCTGTTGGTAATGGACCGCTTATGAGTAATGTTGAAGAACTTAAAGCCCAGTTCCCTAAAAGAGTGATCATACTTCCTCACGTATCTGCAGGCTTGTCTTCCATCTACGCACGTTCAAGAGCACTAGTTCAAGGAAGTCTTTATGAAGCTTTTAGTTTATCGATAGGTGAAGCGATGCTGGCGGGAAAGCCCGTAATTGCTTTTCGATTAGCCTCGATACCCAGTTTAGTAATTGACAACGTTACCGGATTTTTGGCTAAACCTGCTTGTTCACGAGACTTGGCCTATAAAACTCTTAGTTTGGTAAGAAATGAAGAAGAAACGCGAAGTATGGGCTTTAATGCAAGAAAAATTGTTGAAAACCGGTACAATGCTGAAGTTGTCGGAAGCAGTATGGAACGCGTTTTGAAGGAAGTTTAGAATTTGAATGGATGATTTTAGTTTGTGAAAATTCAAATCGTACAATCAAGGATGGTTTTCATGAAGCAAGCTAATATTTTTGTGATAAGCAGTTGGGATGATGTTACTAGACTGGATCTTAAGCTTTGTGAGCTTTTGGAGACCTATAAGTTGAAGGGAACTTTTTTTGTTGTCAATAATTGGATGGGGAAGAAAATATCAAAGGATGGGTTGCTTCACATTTCTGAAAGCCATGAGGTAGGCGCTCATACTCTTAATCATGTAAATCTTACGCACATTCCAGCTGAAGTTGCGAAGAGAGAGATATTTGAGTCGAAAAGATTGTTAGAAAAAGTATTAGGGAAACCTGTTACTTCGTTTGCTTATCCTCAAGGAAGCTATGATAAAAATCACGTTGAAATGGTTCGAAATGCTAAGTATCTATGTGCTAGAACGACAAAACCATTCTATACAGCCCCAGCAGAAAATCCTTACGAACTTAACGTAACTATCTGGGCTTATCCTCATGCACTGCGTGACATAAGAGGAATGTTTCGATTATTCAATTTATCTCCAAATCTTGTTGTTAGCCCTCTAAGAATAAAGAAGTGGAATGAACTGGGTAAGCAAATCTTCGATGTGCTTTTGGAATCAGGTGGAGTTTTTCATTTTTTTGGTCATGCTTGGCAAGTGGAGGAAATAGATGGATGGCGGAAGCTTGAAGATTTGTTAGCACATATAGCCTTTCGAAAAAATGTCACTTGCGTTACGATAACTGAGCATGCAAAATTATGTTATTATAGCGGAGCTAAGTGAATCAAGCTGTCATGACCCATTTATACCTACCCGCGGAGGTGGGAATTTTGTCCATCGCCCTAAAGTTAGCAACTCAAAACGATGCCCATAAATGGAATGAAATTGTCGAAAGAGACCCGCAGGGAAACTTTTTCGATAGATTTGAGTGGTGTCAGGGTTTAGGTGTAATATCGAAGAAGATCAAGCCATTACCGTTATTTATAGAGGAAGATGGAAAGGTCATAGACGTATTCCCTTTATGTTTAATTAGGAATTCATCGAGGAAGTCTTTGGAAAGTCTACCTTTTTCCGATTATGGGGGAGGCCCATTTTTCCGGAAAAAAGCGATGCTAGAATGCCCTGAATTTTTCGGAGAATTTATTAACAACATAATAGAATTTGGCTCGAAAAATGATTGCTTAAACGTATCTATTCGACGTGCCTATTTCCAAGATTTAATCAACAAAAATATAGTTAAAAAACCAGTCATTACCGACACAAACACCTGCACTTTCATCATTTCTCTTCAGCAAGAAATTGATCACATCTACAATGGGTTGAAAAAAAGCAGACGCACATCCGTTAAAGAAGGAAAAAAACGAGGAGGAATTGTTCGACAAGCAGAGAATCTGAAGGATTTACAAAACTACTATGAAATTTATGTTCATACCATGAATCGGCTAAAAAGCAATCCACTTCCATACCGTTTCTTTGAATACTTGTGGAATGTGTTCAACCCTAAAAATGAGGTCCGTATTTTTATGGCTGAGTACAATAATAAGCCAATAGCAGGTATCTTACAGTTTATTTATAAAAAAGTTTGTTATTGGACGGGTAATGTTTCACTTGAAGAATACTGGAACAAAAGACCGACGGACCTCTTGCTGTGGCATTCCATAGAATGGGCAGTTGAGAATAATCTTGAGTTATTTGATATGGGTGGCACTGCCAACGACCCTACATCAGGGCACTATTTCTTTAAGGAAACTTGGGGAGGCAAAAAAAGGACTCTATACAATTACCACATTATATTACAACCTAAGAAGTGGAAGCTCTACAAATTTGTTGCCAAATTTGTAAACAAACTCACATAGGTGATATCAAACGTTGGATAATTTAAATAAGCTACTTTGGAATTATGAAAGAGGTTTAGCGTCTAGGTTAGGAAAAAAGTATTATTATTGGGCATGCGAAATCGCAAAGAACAGGATTCGAAAATTACCAATAAAAGATGCCAAGATAGAATTAGATTTTAACTCATTGAATATAGTTACAAATTTAAATGATCGTAGTCTATACATTAATCCTTATGATGAAGGGATATCGGCGGATCTATATGCGTGGGGGATCAGAGAACCTTTAAACACTTATACGCTTTTTAAGTTCATAACAGAGAAAAGAAGAAACATAGACGCTATATTAGATATTGGAAGCAACATTGGGTATTTTCCTCTAATTGAGCTTGCTAGTGGAGCTAAAGAGGTCATAGGGGTGGAACCAGTCCCCGAAACATACACATTCCTCAAGAGAAATCTAGATCGCTTTAAAAATTCAATAACACTTAACGTCGCTATCGCTGATAAAGCTGGGAAAATCAAAATGTATATTCCACCACAGTTAAATTATGCAACGGCCCAACGAGAAGCCGTATCGTTTTTTACTAAACATTCTAGAATAAAGGTCATCGAGGTCAACTCCTTCTCGCTCGAAGATATCATTAGGTCTTATAACTTGAAAGA
>JABXJT010000143.1 GCA_013375455.1 Candidatus Helarchaeota archaeon
AGTGAAAGCTAAATCAAAAATTGAATCGAAATAAATTTGCCAATCTCGAACCAACACCATAAATAGCAGAATTCCCAATCCTATAGCGAGGAAAAGTCCAAATACCATTGCAATTAAAACTCTTCTGAACCTTTTCGGACTAATTTGCTCGTAAGCATCCATAATCATTCCTCCTAAATGTAACCTCTCTTGAAATTCAGAGTTCGATAACTCTCTATTTTGATCAACTTTTATCTTTTTAATTATTAATTAATTTATCTTTATTTCTGGAGTTATTTCAGTGCTTAATTTTGGAAACTAGGATAGAAAAAATTAAAAGATTTTTTAGAAAAATTTCAGGAATTAGATGCCTTTTTGGATTTTTCTTTTTTCTTTTGATATCGTTTTTGGATATCTTCGTGATTTACCCAATTAACACAGCTATTAAATGGTCGGCTACCTGCAATTTTTATGGACACCATTGGGTATTCCTTATTATATTTATCTCTGCAATAGGCGCAAATTTTTTTAGGCATGGGTGAAATTTTACCTCGTTGGGAAATAGGAAATGAGTTTTGACAGTCTGGATAGCTAGTACATCCTATAAATCTCTTTTTTGTTGCCTTCGAGCGAATTATGATCAAATCACCATCGCCGCATTTGTCACATTTCCCAATATAACTTTGTCTTTTCCAAGTCTTTCGGATTGATACCGCGAGATCATTTCCAATGAGTTGCTCATCATCTTTAAAATCCATCAGGATGGGTTCTAGATTATTTCTGACATCATCCAATACGCGATTTTTAGTTAATTGGCCTTTCTCGATGGTTTCCATTTCTTTTTCTAATTGTTTTGTCATTTCAATCGAGAGAACTTGAGGGCAATGTATGGCTAAAGTTTCAGAGACGGCGGCACCAATATCGGAAATATGAATACTCTTTTCGAATAAATATCCTCTATCATATAATTTATCAATTATACTTGCACGAGTTGCTTTTGTACCTATTTCTTCCTTTTCCATAAATTTTCGCAGGGAATTTTGGTTGTATCTTGAAGGGGGTGAGCTATATTTTTCCACCAGATCCATACTTAGTTTCATCTTTTGGCCTTGCCGAATTTCAGGAAGGATGATCTCCTTCGATTTGGCAAAAGGGTAATATTCCATCCAACCTAGAACTTTAATTCGTCGTCCCCTTAAATAGAATTTATATTTTTCTAGTTCTAACAAAATACGAATTGATGTTACGATGGCAGGATCTCCAAAAAGAGCAAGAAATCGACGGACGACTAAATTAAATATGTTTTTTTCCAAGTTAGATAATTTTTTTGCGGGAACTTCACCTGTTGGCAAAATTGGTGGATGCGCTGGGTCAGTTTTCTTTCCTTTCGTTGGAGTTAAATCAGGTTTGGCAAATATTTCATCAACATACTTGGTATAAGTCTTTATAGATTTTAATTTGGTTAATATATCTTTTATATCGATGGTTTCTGGTATGATTTCGCTTGATGTTCTCGGATAACTAATGTAGGCACCTAGATAAAGACGCTCAGCGATGTTTAAAGTTTGTGTTGGAGCGTAACCAAAATAACGATAACTTTCTGATTGAAGACTGCTTAAATTAAAAGGGATAGGTGGAGCATTTGTTGATTCTTTTGTCTTAATATCTTTAACCGTCCCTTCCCCATTTTTGCAATCGTTGATAACTTGTTCCGCCTCTTTTTTATATTGTATTTTTGCTTTTGAAAAATCCACGTCGTATTCCTTTTCATTTAATTGAGTGCTTGCTTTGACTTGCCAGTATGGTGTGGGTACGAAAACGTTAATTTGCTTTTCTTTTTCAAAAACTGTAGCCAAGGTGGGACCTTGAACACGCCCAATACTAAGCAAATAGTAATTTATACCTTCGGCAGTTTTGGCGGCTAATGTTAAAGCATGAGTTAAATTAATACCATATACGTAATCAACTTCATGCCTACAGAGACCAGCATCAATTAAATTAAAATTTAAAGATTTGAGTGGATTTTTATAAGATTCCAAGATGTCTTTTTTGGTTAGAGTCGAGAATTTCATTCTTTTGGCTTTTTTTGTTGCTTCTGGACCACAACAAAACTGTAGAATGTTGTACCCAATCGTGGCTCCCTCAAGATCATAATCACAAGCATTTACATGGGTTTCGCATTGTGATGACAGATCTTTTATATTATTAACTATTTTTTCGACATCCAATGCTCTTTTTCTCTGTTTTTTACTCTTTGTCCTCTTTAAAACTTCATTAGCAGGTACCCATTTCATATCAAAAATAGGATACGACCATCCTTTTTGCCCAGGTTGTTTAATTTCTTCGATCGTGAATAAGTGGCCTAAAGCGGAAACTATAACCAAGTCATCCCCGTCTCGTTTGGCCTGATAATACGTAACTCCGTCAACATTCATCTTTTTGGGTTTACCCTGCTCATCTAGAATTTCAGAAATTTTCTTCATTGCCGTGGGTTTTTCCGCAATAATCAAGGTGGCCATGATAATCATCTGCTTCTCAGTTGATTAAACCTCCACGTCATGTGGTAGGTTTAAGTATTAAATAACTAAGATACTTATTAAAATATTGAGATTTCCAATTAAAAAAACACGGGTCTTGAATGAGATACGGGTTATTATCGAAGGCATATGAGCAGTTGGAGTCTACCTCAAAGCGCTTAGAGATGACTGACATCTTAGCTCAGTTATTTAAAGAGACTCCAATTGATATTATTGATAAAGTCATTTTTCTTACTCAGGGTAAATTACATCCATCTTGGTTAGGACTGGATGTAATCGGACTTGCGGAAAAATCTTTAATCAAGGCGGTAGCTCAAGCGACTAATTTAAACGAAGATAAAATCAGTAAAAAAGTTATAAAAATTGGTGATATAGGGTCTGCTTTTAAAGATATTATCTTAATAAAACGAAAACAAAAGAGTTTAGCCGATTTTGGTATGAAAAAGAAAGCGAAGCAGCCATTAACTGTTGAAAAAGTATACTCGAAACTTAATAACATTGCCAAGGCTTCAGGTACTGGTTCTGCGGATTTTAAAATCAAGGAATTAGCGGATTTAATAAGGAATACAACCGCAATTGAAGGAAAATGGCTTTTAAGAACTGCGCAAGGAAAATTACGGTTTGGTGTGGCAGAATCCACGATATTAGATGCTTTAGTACTTGCATTTACGACTGATAAGAATAATAAACAATATATTGAACGTGGCTATAATATTCACCCCAATCTAGGGAAAATTGCCAAAATTTTAGCAAATCAAGGTCTAGAAGCCATCAAAAAAATGAAGATAGAGCTTTTCACCCCAGTAAGAATGATGCTAGCTCAGAGATTATCATCCATTGAAGAAATTCTAGAAAAGCTCGGGGGAAAATGCGCTTGCGAATATAAATATGACGGAGAACGGCTTCAGATTCATCTTGATGATGAGGTAATGCTATATACGAGGAATTTAGAGAATGCCACTACTCAATATCCTGATGTACAAAAGCTTGTCCGGGAGCTTGATATTGATAAGGCAGTAATTGAAGGTGAGGTTGTCGCCGTGGATTCCTCTGGTGGATTACGGCCGTTTCAAGAACTGATGCACCGAAGAAGGAAATATGGAATTAAGGAAGCTGTCGAAAAATACCCAATTAATCTATTTCTCTTTGATATCTTAAAAAGAGATGAGAAAGATCTTATTGATGAGCCATACACAGTCCGTCGAGAAAATTTAAAACAGATTGTTAGAGAAACTGAGCGTTTAAGGTTGGGGAAAGCAATAATTTCTGATAATATCCTCGAAATTGAAGAATTTTTTAACTCTTCGATTGAATCAGGTTGCGAAGGGATTATCGCAAAGTCTATCCAAAAAGAATCTGTATATCAGGCTGGCGCGAGAGGATGGCTCTGGATAAAGCTCAAGGAATCATATCAGAGTAAAATGGCGGATAATATCGATATAGTGGTTGTTGGGGCTTTCTGGGGGCGCGGAAAGCGAGCCCAGACGTACGGAGCTCTTTTATGTGCAGTTTTTGATGAGGAGGAGGGCAATTATAAGACTATCTGTAAAGTCGGTTCAGGATTTAGTGATTCTGACCTCGCGCTCTTCCTTCAGAAATTTGAAGAAGTTAAGAGAGATACAAAGCCTCCACAAGTGAAATCAGTGATCAAGCCGCCACCCGATGTTTGGTTTGACCCTCTAATAGTGACAGAAATTGCTGGAGATGAAATTACGTTGTCAAACGTGCATTTAGCGGGATTTGGTAAAGTAAAGACAAATTCGGGGCTTGCTATCCGATTTCCGAGGTTCATTCGCTGGCGTGAAGATAAATCCATAGAAAATATAACTACAACCGAAGAAATTATAGATATGTACAAACGACAAAGAAAAACCGTTTAAAAATCATCCAATCTTTTATTTGCTTGTAGGTCTAACCTCTTATCAAGCGCGTAAATTTTTTCAATTAACGATTGTATTTTCTTTTTATTAGTAGGAGTTATCTCTGCTCTTAATTGCTGAATCAATTCATTTTTGGAACAAAAGATAATTTGACACCCATTTTTTTTCTGAATTAAATTCACATCACCTTTTAGGAGATAAATTTTCATTTTTTTAGCCATCAGTGTATATATTTCCCATTCCTTAACACTAATACTCGTAAAACTCCTTTTAATCTCAATAATTGTATCAAACCTTTGCCCCACTTTCAAATGAATACTTTTTCCTATAATTTTAAGAGGAATTTTGGAAAAATCATGAACAACACAGTCAGGTATAACGTATTTTTGCTTATATTTTTCTAACAAAGGGTGAAATACCCTAAATTTATGGAGATCATATAAAATTTCCATACAATCCTTTCCAACTTTATCGAAAATCACACCCTCCTTTATAGCTTCTTCTAATTCATATGTTTGATACCCCCGAGCTTCTAAAAATCCATTCCAAGTCAGCCCTTCACGGATCAAATAAGTAGAAAACCCTCCAAATTTCTTTCCTACTTCCGCAAGATGAGGTGATCGTCCATAAATCTCAACATAATCAGCAACCCAATCTTCTACCGACTTGATAGTGGCAGATTCTGACCAATTGTATTCACCCCCAAAATTAGGAGTATGGCCCCGCGTCTTCAAAAGCTCATTGTAAGTCAGCTTCTTGCCTGTCAAATAGTGTTGAAATCCCCCAAATTTCCCCCGTACTTCCTTATAATAGGGTGATCGCCCATGAGCCTTAACAAAATCAGCAATCCACTTCTCTACCGATTTAATAGTTGCAGGGTCCGACCAATCGTGCTCATATTTTACATTAGGGACATAACCCCGCGCCTTTAAAAACTCGTTGTAAGTCAGCTTCTTACCTGTTAAATAGTATTGAAATCCCCCAAATTTCTCTTGTAATTCCCTAAAAAAAGGTGATCGCCCATGAGCCGTAACAAAATCAGCAACCCACTTTTCTACCGATTTAATAGTTGCAGGGTCTGACCAATCGTGCTTATATTCTAAATTAGGGACATGGCCCAGCACCTTCAAAAACTTGTTGTAAGTCAACTTTTCATGTTCCAAATAATGAGTGAAACCCCCAAATTTCTCCTGTAATTCCCTTAAAAAAGGTGATCGCCCATGAGCCGTAACAAAATTAGCAACCCACTTCTCTACCGACTTAATAGTAACAGGGTCTGACCAATCGTGTTTATATTCTAAATTAGGGACATGGCCCCGCGCCTTCAAAAACTCGTTGTAAACCAATTTTTCATTTTTCAGATAGCGTTGAAATCCCCCAAATTCCTTTATCAACTCTGCAAGATAAGGTGATCGCCCATGAGCCGTAACAAAATCAGCAACCCACTTCTCTACCGATTTAATAGTGGCAGGATCTGCCCAATTATAAACATATTCTATATTAGGAGTATAGTCCCGTGCTTTCAAAAAACCATTCCAGGTCAGTTTCTCTTGTCTTAGAAAATTAGAAAATCCACCAAACTTCTTCATCACCTCTCTATGATGAGGTACTCGTCCATTAGTTTGAGTAAAATCTGCAACCCAATCCTCTACCACCTTAATAGTAGCAGGATCTGCCCAATTATATATTATCTCTTTATTTAGGGGAATTTTACATTCTTTCAAGAATTGATTATAGGTCCTATTATAAACTTTTGCTTCATAATCGAGAAATCCCCCAAATTGAGCATATAATTGCTTACTTATTGGAGCCTTTTTAAATTGCTTGTAATGATTAATAACCCATTGCTGAATTTCTTCTCTTTTTCCACGGATTTCCCATTTAGAAGTAGGTAATCTCACGTATTTTCTATTATCAATTTTGATTTTTTCCAAATTTTTAATGTAAAAATTAATATCATAAAATTTTGAACCGTGCCCATAAATAGCTGTATTCTCACTCAATAGAATATTATTCAGCTTTTTTTCTAAGGTTTCGATTTCTCCTCGAATTAATTTTTGTTGTATAATGGGATTTTCAGGGAGGTGGAGAAATTTATGTAAATTAATGTTATTTTTAAGAATATACTTATACTTAACAATTGATTTATCAAAATCACGCGCGGATAATTGTAATCTTTCACGTAAACGGCCGAGAACTGCCCCCAACTCGGGATTTCTCAAAAATTTTTGATCAAAATGACTAAATTCTTTTAAAGTTTCGCGTAAGTTACCGTTCTCCATAATTTCTAAGGGGACCAGAATGCCATAACCATATTTGAAGGCATTATGTTCGAGGAAATGTTCAAGCGTCGGGGAGAGTTCGTTGAGGGGCGTCTGGTCAAGTTCGATCCATCCATTTTGAAGCGTTTCGGAATTCTTTAAATCATCACTGGGCATTTTTAATTCCATCTGAGGGAGTTCTACGCTTTTATTCGGGTCGGATGTTTCTGATTCTGGGGATTCAGCAGTTATAAGATCGTTTTTAACCATGGTTTTATTTTTCAAGGCCTGTGAATTCGAGGATGAGTTACGGTCAGGGATTTTCGCAAGATTATTCCGGAGATTTATCTGGTCATCCTTTTTTTTCTAATTTTCTTTTTTAAATTTGCCCTATGAGGAGCGCCCACTTCTTTTCTAATCGAGCAAGCTCCTT
>JABXJT010000144.1 GCA_013375455.1 Candidatus Helarchaeota archaeon
GATGTATGGGAATTTGGCATGCAATGGGCCCGCCAACTTGCATTTCGAGATCACCCATTAAACCCTCTCGAAACAATAAAAATAAAAAAACAAATGGGACGGAATTTTGAACAAGTAATGAAAGAAGCTGAGAAAGGGAAAGTAAATTAGATCACTTATTCAAGACGATCCGCAGGTTCCCACATTTATTCAATTCGCTCAAGGATCAACTCGGTTAAATCCATTACTTTCATTCCTAAATTAGCTTCTTTGTTTCCATCCGAGAGATTCCTCTTACAAAAGGGGCAAGTACTTATTAAACAAACAGCTCCTGTTTCCTTAGCTTGTTGAACTCGATTCTGAGCAGCGGAGACGGCAACTTCAGGAAATGCGGATTTTACGCCGCCACCCGCGCCACAACACATGCTTCCTTCCAAAGTGCTTACCATTTCAACTAGTTCGACGCCGGGGATGGCATTTAAGACCTTCCGTGGCGTTTTATAATCCGGCTTCTTTACGGACCGTGTCATGTGACATGCGTCATGGTAAGTGAGTGTAACAGGAAGGTTTTTCAACTTTAAACTTCCATCTTTGATTTTTTTAGAAATGAATTTCGCAAAAGTCATAGATTTGGCTTTTAACTTTTCAATTTTAGGATAATCTGAAGCAAAAGTTCTGTAACAACCGGCACATGAGAACAGGATTTGTTTAACACCCAATTCAGTTAGTTTATCGATGTTATGCTGGGCTAATTCTGTCGCCTGCTTGATTTGTCCAGTTCGAAATAAGGGAGACCCACAACACCACTCGTCGGGCCCAAGGATCGTGAAATCTACACCGAGTTTTTTTAGAATTTTGAATGTAGCGATGGCAAGTTCCTTTTGTCTGTATGATGACGTGCACCCAACGAAATATGCAATTTCAGCGGGTTTGGAGAATTCAAAGTCTTCTGGGATCCACGATGTTCTCTGGTCATGTGGTTCGTTATAGGGATTCTTTTTTTCAGTTGTGTGTTTCCCAAACATCGTATGCGCAGCTGGGCTTAGTTCTCGTGCCGTTAAATCTTTACGAAAGATTTCAAAAATCCCCACCGTATCAATTTGTACGGGACAATGTGCTTTACAGCTCCCACAAGTAGTGCACGTGAAAAATATTTCTGCCAACCTTGGAGTCATCTCTAAAGTTCCTTCGAGGACACCCCGCATTAATAACATTTTTCCTTTGCCTGTATAAACTTCAAACCCTGCTGTACCCTCGTGTATTGGGCAAATTCGAAAGGTATTATCACGTTCTCTCACCATTTCACGACAATATCCACACCGAGTGCATTTGTAAATGTCTTCTACGTGTTTTTTGATTCCGAGTTCCAATTTCATCCCTCAAGGTAATTTCAATAATCCGGGATTTAAAATGCCATTTGGGTCAAGTAGGTTTTTCAATTTCTTAATGAAGTTAAAATAAGTAGGGCGATAATGCTCGACCACTTGATCTCCTATGACTTTTCCCAGCCAATAATGGACGGTCCCATACTTTAATTCTTCCTTGATGAAGTTCTTCCATAATTCAGTGCCATACTTCAAAGCTTCTGGATCGTGCGCTGGGATTTGTATTTGGGGCAAAATATCGATGCATGATCCAGAGATGAAGGTATACCAGACGGTGGTGAGGTTATATTTCTCGATCTCTGCCTTGTGCTTCTCCCGGTATTTAAGGAACAAGTCGTGAACTTTCTTTGATTCGAATATCGGCATTTTATTGCATGAAGCGCCATAATTTCCTATCATGCCAGCCATCGGGAATATTTCATAGATCATATCTTCAAAATACATCTTTGCTTGTGCAGGAGCTGTTTTAACCCCACCCATTTCATTGGCGATTTTATCAAAAAGCTCTAATTGGGCTTCCAACTCCTTTTCGCTATGGGCTTCCACTTTCCCACGGACAATATATCTTTCCTCGCCTCCACCCATATCAAATCCGGATTGATTATCGGAATAATCTATATCGGAAGCAACATGTAAGGAAGCCATCTTATGAATGGCTTTCAAAAGCTTGTCCTCATCTTCATAACCATAAACAAAGAAACCCGTGGCTTCTGGAACAGGATATAATTTCAAGGTCGCCTCAGTCTTTACTCCCATGATTCCTTGATCACCGCAAAATATTCCCGTTGAATCTAGTCCTAAACCATACCGTGTGTGTTTTTTTGAAGTATCCAATGCTGCAGACCCCGTTTTAATGATTTCGCCGGTGGGGAGGACGACTTCCAGCCCTAATAAGATATCACAGGCAGTCCCATATTTTGCAGAACCGTAGTATACTGATGCCACGCTTATTGCCCCTCCGATTGTTGATGATAATCCGGGTCCAGGTCCCACAAATCCAGTATACCATCCTTTCTTTTTCAATTCATATTCTAACTCGCCCCAGGTGATTCCCGTCTGAACAGTGACGCACATGCTATCCTCATCAATTTCAATAATTTTATTCATTCGGGTCATATCTAGCGAGATACCACCAGGTGCTAATGGAACTCCCATCATGACCAAGGAGGCTGCTGCCCCACGAGGATACACCGGCGTTTTATATTTATTCGCTAGTTTTATGACTTCGGACACTTCTTCTGTGGACTTTGGTCGGATCACAATATCCGGAATATGCCCAGGTACAGGACTTGAATCCATGGAATAAGCAAAACAAATTTCTTTATCCGTGGCCACGTAATCTTGACCGAGTTTATCTTTTAATTCCCCTATCAAACTTTCAAGCGATGAAATATTAATCACCCACTACTCATTGGATAATAGGCTTTTAAAATAATTCGCTGGAAAAATTGCACGAATAAGCCGTTGTCTAAGCTTATTGAATGAGAAAATTGCGGAAGGATTTAATATCAAGGAGTATAAATAGCCCTTTAGGGGAATTATTACCGCTACGGGGATTTTTTGTCCCAGCGTGGCAATGTATAAAAAAAGGAGAGAGGTTAAGTAATCTGTGAATATATCAATCGGTCTCTATTGAAAAACAATATCACACCGCTTAGAACACCAACCGTGATTATTGTTATCAGAAGCCCGAAGCTTGGAATTCCGGGAGACGATAGACCAATGACAGTACCCTGAGCCACCATCAGATCTTCGACATCCTGTTCAGTCCCGGATGAATTCGTCGGCGATTTAAATTTGGCGAAGTACGGATTATCTGGAAGCACTGGCATACCGCTGCTATCCGTTCCCAGAATCCAGACAAGTCTGTTCCCCTGATATCCCAGTCCATACCAAACATCACTAATGTTATAAATGACTGAACCGGCAAATCCAGTGATATTTCGATCTTCTGGGAGAAAGCCTACCATTGTAGTAACGAAGCTTTCCCACATCATACTATAATCTATCATTTCGCCAAAATCCATTATCTGTAGCCAAAACGCAGCATCAGCATCCACCCAACTCTCATTATTCATCCAAGTTTGAAACCATGAACCCAATGTATAACCTGAAAAGGAAATTTCGATTCCATCCTCCATAGTTATCCACCACCCATCGACGTCCTCCTCGTTTAACGCATAAACTGGCTTTTCAATAGCTTTAGTCATTGGTAGTACTATACCGATCGTCAAGAAACAGATTACTAACCAAGAAATCAGTACTCTTTTATTCATTCATACCCTTCCTACGAGATCTGTATAAATACTGAAAATTATACCATATAAAGATTGCCACGCCAATATATACTGCACACGCATCTAGGATGCGTCCAATGCCCTGAGCCGACTTGCGCAACCTTGTACAAGGTCACGAATAGGTACATTGTCAAGGTCGAGTGCGAGAGGATTTCAATCGATGAATACGCCAAGGAAAGGGACCCAAATGCCCCTGAAATCTCGGTCTAGCCTTACCCTTTTTTTTTCCTCTTTTTTTATACGATAAGTACTGAAGGATTAAGTTATTGAACATATTATAATCGCTATTTGATAACTCAAGATATAGATATGATTGTAGTCTTTAAATAAATTGCAAACGTATTGACGATTTAGACAGCCTTTTATTATCAAATTCCGTGAAAATCACAATGAGCGATAAAATCATCTTGAGCACTGATCCTGGCATTGACGATGCGATGGCAATAATCTTTCTCAGCAAGTTGGATTACTTAAAGGTCATTTGGACAACGATGGGAAATAATTCGCTCGAAAATTGCACGAATAATGCATTAAGAATCTTGGAATTATTGGGAAGGAAAGACGTTCCTATAATCAAGGGCGCAGCGCAGGCCTTATCTCAAAGGAAAGGCTTTTATACGCATTTTCACGGTCACCATGGATTAGCTAACACAAATCTACCCCTTCCAAAGCACTCAGAATTTTCTTGGGAAACGATAGATTACATCATCTCAGCCATTGATGATAATCCGCGTGAAATGACTTTCCTCTCCATAGGCCCATTAACCAATCTTGCAAACTTACTCCAGATGGCTCCAGTTAACACTATAAATCAAATAAAAAAAATCATCGTAATGGGCGGAGCTGTTACCGTGTCGGGAAACGTTACACCTTATGCTGAATATAATATCTATTGCGATCCTCACGCCGCGAAAATTGTTTTTAATAGTGGCCTGCCCATCACGCTTGTTGGATTAGATGTAACACATAAAGCAATCCTCACAGAAGCTCATGTAAAGCAACTCGAAGTAGCAAAAACACCTCTTACTGATTTTGTAGTGGGCATCGCACGGTTTTACTCAAAGATGTACAGGAACATTGATGGTTGCCCCATACACGACCCTTTAGCTGCCGCGGTTACCGTTGATCCCACGATAGTTAAGACAAAATTATTGAATCTCGATGTGATTTTTGAGAATTCAAACAAATTTGGGCAAGTAATTACTATAGAATCTACAAAAACGCCATCAGTTTCAGTGTGCCTCGAGGTAGATAGTGAAAAATTCCTAGATTTATTCATTAGAACTCTAGTCGGGTAAATATTCAAAAAGTAATTTGATTTAGTATAGATCACAAAATTTTTGAGGATTTAGAAAATGAAACATAAAATTATTGGAACGACAATGCAGCATCTTATTATTGAATTGGAGCCAGAGGAAGAAGTTTGGGCGGAGACCGGCAAATTTCTCTTTTCCACAGCTAATGTCAGAATGGATACGAAAATGAAAGGCGGATTCTGGAAAAGTTTGAAGCGTAAATTTAGTGGCGAATCCTTCTTCATGGCCAAGTTTGTCGCAGAAGGCGGTCCCGGAACAGTCGGCTTTGCACCCTCCGTGCCCGGTACAATAATGGGAAAGACTCTCGGGGAAGGCGAATTTGTCGTTGCTGAAAAAGACGCCTATCTTTGCAGCGAGGCAACCGTACAACTAGAGATGACGTTTCAGAAAAAGTTTGGCAGTATGTTATTCGGCGGTGAGGGGTTTGTCCTGCAAAAGATCGTCGGACCAGGGATGTTCTTCATCGCCGTAGCCGGAGAGTTGATTGAAATGGAGTTACAACCCGGCGAGATCCTAAAAGTAGATACGGGATCAGTAGTAATGTGGGATAGCACGGTTGAATACTCCATCACACGAGTTAAAGGAGTAAAGAACATCTTTTTCGGTGGTGAAGGGCTGTTTTTAGTCCAATTAACTGGTCCTGGAAAAGTTACCCTCCAAAGCCTCTCGCTCATTGACCTCGCCAAAAGCATTGCCGGCTACATGCCGGGAAAACAATAAATCCTAATCCCTCTATTTCCTTTTTTTAAAAAGATCGGAAATGAGACACATAAGCAA
Source organism: Candidatus Helarchaeota archaeon (assembly GCA_013375455.1). The sequence goes on from JABXJT010000144.1 coordinate 5,755, forward strand.
TCTTAATGCATAAGCAATCTCGATACCATGCTGTGAAAGAAACTCCAATTCATCCTTGCGCAAATTGGCGCTATGGGGGTTGAAAAGTTTTTAAATAGCCTTTACGAAATTTTACACAGGAGATGATTAACTCGGACCTTGTCAACCGAATTTTCGAGGCGAAATCACCAAAATCATTGTGCGCTGATCTTTTTCGTAATTTGGCGCATATTTACAACTACGATGAGAAACTCGGCTCGTTTGAGCTCAACGCGGATGAAACCCGGATTACATGGTAAGGTGAGGTGAGGGATTGAGTGTCACTTCGGGAACTGGTGGCATTAGTGAAGTTTGCGGAGAGAAGAACCAATACTAAGTTTGCGGAGAGAAGAACCAATAAATTTTTTTAGAAATCCTATATATAATTCTTTGAAAAAAGAAATAGAAAAATATTTCTTCTTAAGGTATCGGTCTGAAAAATTTAAAATAGATTCGAATATATTTACTTGAAGGGAAATTTCAAATTTTAAAAATATTTGGGGATATTCCGTGACAGAAAAAATATTCAAGATTACTGCTTTAATATATTTTTTCTATGGCCCTTATTATGTTATAGTTTCAATCCTCTATCTATTTTCAGTTATTCCGAGTTTCTATGTTCTTACTTCTCCTGGTTATTTAAGTGGAATGCCTCACGTTATTTTTACTTTAATAAGATGCATAATGTTTATTTGTTTTGGATGTTGTATTTCAATGGCTTGGATAAAAGCAGGTAAATTATTTCAAGATATAAAAGCAGAGATTGCTGGTATTCTCTTGATATTCTGGTGTTTATGGACAAATATCTATGAAATCTTTTCTTTATTCTTCTTTTATTTTCATAAAGGATTCATAAATTTTGGATTTCAATATTACGTGCTTGGAGGCCCTTTAACCATTCTTAACGTGACAATGAGCATGTTGGCCGTGGCAGGATGGGTTTTACTAAGCATTTTTCTGTTTGGGATGAAGCACACAAATAATATTTTTCTTTATGCCGGAATTTTATGGCTTCTTGCGCCAATTGCAATATTCGTCATTGAGATCGCGTTAGTAGGCATTTTTCCTCCTTTTTCCCCCTATTTAAATTTTCGATTTTTCTTACAAGGGTATTTAAGTCTTTCATTCCAAATTCCCCTATCCATAGCGTTAGGAAAAGCCTTTTTACGAATGGATCAGAAGAGCCTCTTTAATTATTTTGCTCAAACAAAAAAAATTTGACTAAAAAAAACTATTATACCAAAATTTTAACCCATAATATCTAGATATATTCTCTGGGGAATACGCACTTATAAGAAT
>JABXJT010000145.1 GCA_013375455.1 Candidatus Helarchaeota archaeon
GTAAACACCGATGGTGGCTTGCTCTCTAATGGATTTGTTCTAGGAACCTCTGATTTAGCACAGATCGTGGAAAACGTGTACCAATTACAAGGCAATGCAGGAGATCGACAGGTCAAAAAAGACGTGAAACATGCCTTATCTTCCCTTGGCGGAAGTGCTGGGAGTGGCTTTTGTGGGGGTATCGCTGGAAAAGGCTTTGGAATAGGCGGCGGCTACTCTGTAACCATCTTATCTACCTATTAATTCTTTTTTTAGAGTATTCCATTTTTAAAATTTATATTTTTAATTTATGGTAATGAATGACTTCAATTAAATTATCAAGTTAGTAATTATCAAGAAAGCAATTCTTCCTATTTTAGAAACGGTAGACCTATCCAATTAATAGGAAAAAAGGTAGACTTTTTCTTCTATTTAATAAACCTATTTTTTGCGGAGTTTAACATACATACAATTATGTTAAGATTACATATTGATTTATAAGAGCCAAAAAAAAAACCAACTAAAATATAACATTTTCTTTATTCTGAGATGATGAGAAAGATGGCGAGTTTAATAAGAAAGACCAAGAGCATTTGTCCGGAGTGTAAAGTTGTAATTGATGCGAATTACGAGGAAGAAGATGGGCAAGTCTTCATGGTAAAAGAATGTACAGATCATGGAAAATATAAGGACTTAATTTCCATAGATGCGAAACATTTTCGCTGGATTCAGCAATATAAAATGGATTCCGAGGCGAAAATACTTAATCCGCAAGTTGCAGAAAAAAAGTTAGGATGCCCATATGATTGTGGCATATGTAATTCTCACAAATCAGCACCTGCTGTTGCTACTGTAGATGTAACGTATCGTTGTAACCTTAAATGTAACATCTGTTATGCAAATGCCCTCACTGAAACAGGGAAAAACATTGAGCCCACCTTTGAAGAATTAAGAAGAATTTACCAACATTTTCGTGATATAAAACCGCAGCCACCAGTTTGTGCAATGTATACAGGCGGAGAACCGACAATGCGGGACGACCTTCCGGATATTCTGCGGATGACAACGAAAATGGGCTATAATCAACGCCAGGTAGCAACGAATGGGATTCGATTTGCAAAAGATATTGACTTCCTCCAGGATTGTATTGATGCGGGAATGAATACAACCTACCTTCAATTTGATGGAGTTGGACCTGAAGTCTATAAAACGATACGTAACGCTGATATATGGCATTATAAACAGAAAATGATTGAAAACTGTCGAAAATTAGGATTTCCAAATATTATTCTTGTCCCGACAATTGCCAAAGGAATAAATGATGACCAAGTTCCTACAATTATAGACTATGCAATTGAGAATTTAGATGTAGTTTCAACAATCTCCTTCCAGCCGGTATCTCTCTGTGGACGGGTCGAGCAGGAGGACTTATTGAAGCTAAGATATACAAGCTCACATGTAATTAAAGCAGTGAATGAATATACAGATGGAGAGAGTGGGTGGATGTATCCAATGCCCGCACTCGCGAAATTTGCAAAGGTTACCTCGTGGCTGAGTGCGGAAGATGCGGAAGTTCTAGAACTTACCTGCGACCCTAAATGTGGATTCGGAACGTTTCTTTCGATCTCAAAGGATAATAAGATACGTGACATCACAAAGATATTTGATCCACAAAAATTTATTCGCCTATCAGATAAATGGTACAAACGCTTACTTAAACAACGCCAGAAGGGGCAAAAAAAGTTTGAAGATCTCTTTAATTTTGGGATTATAAGCCGGAGTGTTGGAGCGCTTTTGGATAAAGGCAATGCGCGCCTAACAAAGCTTCAATTTGCAGCGGAGCTGCTTACAGTGCTGCAGAATCCCCTTAAAGATGGGTTGGACAATTTTATTCAAAGAACTCGACTGTTCCTTAATCTTATCCTTAATAGTAGTAGGGATGCCTCTGCAGACTGGGTTGTTAAAGGAAATAATTTGCTCATAGTCCTGATGCAGTTTCAAGATGCTTACAATCTGGACCTCGAAAGAACTTCAAGATGCCTAGTAAATTTCGGCTATATTGATCCTAAAACCAAACAGGTTATGGCAGTTCCCTTCTGTACGATGAATACCATCCATCGCCCCCGTATTGAAAAGGAGCTACTAATGGCGCAAGGAATTTCAAAAGAAGAAGAACCTGAACCCCCAATACCTAAATTACAATTCTAATCTAAATTCTTTTTTTCACAGTTTACCAGTTTACTAAATTTCCGAGAGTGCGAAAAACTTGAAAAATACCAAGGAAATTTTAATAGTAGGCGCCGGTCCAGCAGGGCTTGTAGCCGCGATTAATTTAAATCGTGAAGGATTTAAAGTATTGGTAAGAGAAAAACAAGATAGCGTCGGTGGAGACCCGGGATGGCATCCGTCAGTACATACTACTCCAGTAGCAAATCCTGGTCTATATGATTATATTGGTATTGACTGTAGTGAAGCTTTTGTTGATAGTACAGATGTACTAAAGGTTTATTTTAATTCTGAAGAAAGGGAAGAATTGAAATTTGTGTTTCCAAAATTTGGTATGAGTAATGTCGAAAGAGGACATCGAGAATCATCTTTGGATAGTATTTTATATCGAATTGCAAAAAAAGAGGGAGTAAAGTTCGAGTTTAATAAACCATTTACAAGAGAAGATTTTAATAATGCACCAAAAGGGACTATTATTGCCACTGGACTCACTCCAGGAGTCTATGATTGGTTAGGTATCGATTTCAGCATTTTTTCCGGATACTGGGCAAATATTGAAGTTGAGAAAGATTTTGTTTGTAATAATTTTTATTTTGGCACTTACAGTAACGAATATGGATACACGTGTGCAATGAATGGAATATGGTACGTACTCTTATTTGCTAGAAAAGGTGTAACACAAGAAAATTTAGAACACTTTAAAAAAGAATTAGAGAGAATTGAAGGACGCACTTTTGATAAATGGAATCGCTTTTTAGGTCACACGCCTAAAGGTCCGCGCCTTTTTTATGAAGATTTTATTCTAGCTGGAACTATGGCAGGATTCATTGAGCCTGCATACGGTGGCGGAATTACAGGGGCATTATTATCTGGTAAAATTGCTGCAATGGCTGTGACCGACCCAGATAAAGCTGAGATTGAGTTCAAGAGGTTTACTGATGGAATAATAAAAGTTATTGCACGCAAACGTAAAGGAAGATACACCCCAACCATTAGAATGGGTGATATTTGGTTTAAAGTTTAAAATAACTTTGCAATTTAAATAATGAGGGAATTAATTGAGTTTACAGGAATGTTTAGCAAGGCGAAAGGATTGTTCTGGAAAAGGTCGAGTATTAAACCTTGCAGAAATCCAAAATATTTGTAAATCAACCCACCAAGCTATTTCTTCAAAGACCTTATTCGTGGTCCTTCCTGAAGGAGCCGATTATGAAGCGGGAATTTACACGTACAATGAAAAAGGATTAAATTTACTAACTAGTAAAGCGAAAACGAAATATACCATGGAACTCTATCCTGAATTAATTCGAAAGGAATCTCTCGAATTAACCGACTTAATAGATTTAGGTCTCGCTTGGCAATACCTCTCTCTCAAGGCGGAAAGCATTGGGCTTGGAGTTTCGCAACGTGCAAGGGGTCCAAAGGGGATTAATAAACAGGTCAATAAAGCGACTAACACAGTTCACCAATTCTTATATTCTGTCGCGGTGAGAGAACGGGATCGCGCAGGTTTAATAGAGGATACTCGAGAACCCCTTTCAATACAACCTGAGGAAGGTACCATAATCCTTAATACACCTGAATGCTATAAAAATCGCGCCATTTATGAGAAAAAATACAAGGGTACCCCTATAGATTCAGCAATTTATGACCGCGTTGAGAAGAAAGCTCCTGACTATTCTTCCCTCTACGAACTATCCCAACTTCTCTGGGCATGTCAGGGGGAAAATGACCATGCAACCCATGGGAACCGGGATGGCTTGGAAAAAAACGGTTATGGACGGGTCCATGCGACAGGGTGTGCTGGGTACGCGGTTTATCCCTTAGTTCTTGTTGAAGAATTAGCGAATCTCCCTAAAGGAGCATACTGGTATAATCCTGTTGGGTTCTCCGGCTTAAATCGATGGCTTTCGGTCGAAGGTGAAAAAAAATACGATCACCTACTCCACCAATTCTCTACAGATAATTCTACATCCAGCCTACTTGATGAATTTAAACTGAATGTTTCGCATTTTGCAATAATTCTTTGTATTGATCGAAAAAAGCCCTGTGCGGGATTTGCGCATAGCAAGATAGGAAAATTAGTCATGAATACTAAATATTGGGCTGAGGTCGAGGCGGGTATGGCGTTAGCAGGGCTGCAACTCCAGGCAAATGCCTTAGGATTAAAATGGAAGAAGGTCGTATTCCCGAACCCGGATTACCCAAAATATCGAAATACATTCAATCTCGAGTTGCTTGAACAATCAATAAATCAGAGGGGCACCAGCATAATGAACCGCGCTAAAAACGAAAAGTTATCACTGAAGGGGCACTTAATCCCTACCGTTCTTTTTAGTATTTGAGATAGGTTTGTTTTTCATTTTCTTGTATTTGAGGCGGTCCAGTTCAACGGAAAATATATTTCCTTGTACCCTGGCCGAGGGACCATTTGAGTTGCTCCTGATTCGCAACTGTTAGCACAAAGTCCACACCCAAAACATCTCTCAGGAATGATACTCCCCTTTCCATTCACCGCTATGCGTCCGTGGAATGGACAGCGGCTTAAGCACTTTCCACATTCATCAATCCCTTTGCATTTTCCAGGATCGCAACTTGCAATACTGGGACCACGAGCCAACCCCCGTTTAAAATCTCGCCCAAGAACGGCTTTAAGAGGAAAACAAACCGATTTATGACAATTACAAATGTTGGGGCCATACCCATCCTGCCCTACACAACCCAAAACGACATGAACTAAACCCATTTCATCAAACTGGCGTAATTTTTTAATTAATTGGTCCTTTGAAATGAATAAATTATCGCGACTTTTGCTTAGGGGCTGCGCATTATTTGTAAATATCACGTCTGTTATATTGGGAAGCTTCGTGCTATACTTGTGTTGCGCATCGCGACACGGACAGGGTCTTAGCATGATTCCAAAATCTTTAGAACCGCCGTTATGTTTATAGATGATATTTACTATCTTTTCTAATTCTTGAAGCGTGTAAACACTTGGAGAAGCCCCCTTCGCTGCAAAGTACGCAATCATCTCGGGGATGAAGCGGATGAGCCGGTTTTTATATAAACGATCCGCATTTAGAAACAGGAACAAGAATTTCATAAAAAATCTTTCATACCTCGTGAAATAACGGAAAATTTTTTGAAAATGTAATAAATAAGGACCGCGAAAATGGAGTACATGAAGAATAATCAGTGAAATTAATAGTAAAAATCCGTTAATTTTAATCATGAGGGAGATTGCAACCATTCTCTAGACTACCTAAAGTCATTCAATGAGATAATTAAAGAGTACAATATCAAATAGATTCTTTAATTTTAACATCCAATAAATTGGTGAAAGCCGACGTTGATTTTACCATTAATAACAAACGTTCAAAGTAAAGTAAAAGAAAATGGTTAAAGGGCGAGGCGTTGGATGAGTAAAATTCAAAACATAAAATTCATCTTGCCTGATGAAAATCGATTCTGTGCTAATTTTTCCACGTTTGAAACAAAAGGACTGAGACTTTCACATTTAGGACTGCTGATCATTGGTGAGATGTTAAGAAGAGAGAAAGGCTGCTCTGTCGAAGTGTTTGATGAAAAGATCAAACCAGTTTCAATGTCAGATCTTGAGGGCGCGGATGTAGTAGGGATCTCCATTCAAACCATCGCTGCAATAAGAGGTTATCAGTTAGCCGAGCAAATAAAAGAGCAATTTAAAATCCCAGTGGTGTTAGGCGGAGTTCACGCCACGTTAAATACCAATGAAGCACTTGAACACGCTGATTATGTGGTGCGAAATGAAGGCGAATACACCTTTTTAGAATTGTTGGAAGCACTAGAAAATAATATTTCCCCGGATGACATCGCTGGCTTGTCTTTCAAACTAGGTGAAGACGTGTATCACAACCCTACCAGGCCCTTTATTGACGATCTTGATTCATTACCATTTCCAAATTGGAAGCTCATAAACGGAATGTACAAGACAAAAGAGACAGCGATTAATGTCTTTGTCTATCCCATGCAAGTAACACGAGGCTGCCCATTTAATTGCACCTTCTGTAGCGTCACTCCAACCTTTGGAAAAAAATTTAGATACAGATCTATTGAAAACGTGATGGAGGAAATAAAAACTCACTGGAAAATAGCTCAAAACCTGATCTTCTTTTATGATGATAATATCGTCGCAAATAAAAGATACTTTAAAAATTTGCTATCTGCTCTGATAGATAACAATTTGGTACCGAGCGCTTGGCACTCGCAGATGAGAGCCGACGTGGCGGAGGATGATGAATTAATAGACTTGATGATGCGGACTAATTGTGCCGCTGGCACGTTCGGATTCGAATCAATAAATCCCGCCTCTCTCAAAGAAATGAAAAAAGGACAAACCGTCGATTTGATAGAGTATTGTATTGATACGATGCATGATCACAATATGTTTGTTAATGGATTCTTCGTATTTGGATTTGAGAATGATACCAGTGCAACCATTCAAGAGTCGATCAAATTTGCCAGGGAGAAAAAAATCGATCTTATTGGATTCATGCCGCTTACCCCCTTTCCTGGCACGCCACACTTTGAGGCAATACAAGACAAAATAATTAGTAAGTACTGGGAGTTGTATGATGTTCAACACGTTGTTTATTATCCAGAACAAATGACCCCGTTTGAACTTTATAAGGAGTCACTTGATGGATACAAGAAGTTCTATGATCCGAAAGACAAAGAATATTTTCACATAAAAAAAACCAAACTGAAAGATCTAAAATATTTATCGCAACGTACCATCTTTGAAAATATCGTACGACGGTGGGCTAAACGCTCACTTCAATTATATGAACTAGAATTAATGGCAAATGAAAAC
>JABXJT010000016.1 GCA_013375455.1 Candidatus Helarchaeota archaeon
TCGGTGGGCAAAGGAGCTTGCTCGATTAGAAAAGAAGTGGGCGCTCCTCATAGGGCAAATTTAAAAAAGAAAATTAGTTTTTTTTAATTTTTAAAAAACGATATTATCTTAAATTCTTGGTTGTGCATTCTTGAATGGATTTTTATAAGTCTTAATGAATTAAAAGGATCTTTATGAACTTGTTACTGAGCCAGTGCTATTCTTCTTCCTGATAAAATGTTTTTTCAATATGGCTCATCTTGATGAAGGCTAATGGAATGATGCGCAAGCCGCAGATGATGGCAACGATGACATAAATAAGCCACATAGGGAAGAACCCACCAATTGTCACGCCCATAACGATCCCGAAGTTGCTCATTGTGAGGAAGAGCGCGATCATGGTTCCAGCAGCTTTCGGATCCGAGAGGTCATAAAAAAGCCCGGTATACGTCACGAACGAGAGCCCGCTGACGAACCCGTAGATGGCGTACAGGATCAGAAAGATCGGGTAGGTCAACATACCCGTAAAAATGAGATACGCCAGGATGATGGAGGGGACGATGTAGATGCTGCTGATGATGATGAGTAGCCGGTTCTTCTGGACCTTATCGATGAAGAAATACCCCAGAAACCCCAGTACCGTGCCAAGTAAGGAAATGAAGAAAAGGGTGGCGATCAGTTCCTGCCACGTCACGAGAAACGTGGTGGCGATGAATGGTTCGAGGGTAAGTTCCAATAGCCCTGCATCGATGTTGAGTAGAAACGCGAAGATTAACCCTGCTATCACGAACTGCTGCTGAGGTCCACCAAAATTCCGCTTGATGTCACTCCAAAGGCTCGGCGTCGGCTGGGACAGCTTCGGATCTTCCTTCAAAAAATAGATCAAGGCCAATGGGCCCACGGAAATGAGGGAAAAGACGGAGAGTCCTATAAGTAAATTCATATTTAAGAGCCCCACAAGACCCGTGGCAAGTCCACCTCCCACGAAGATTCCAAAGAAGACCCAGATGGACGCGCCCGTGCGTCCTCGGAGGTTTTGGCTGGGTTTTGCGGTGATCACCAGCGTGTCGGTCATCACGTCCATAATTGCAATTCCTAGTGTCTGTAAGAACCAAATGATGAAAAAGAGGGCGAAGAAATCCAATGGATTAAGGGAAAGTAGGGGTAGGAAAATGATGTTCAAGAGTCCTCCAAGAATAAAATAGCCACGGCGCTTGCCACGGAGGAAAGGAATGGGAAATTTATCTGAAATTGGTCCAATAAAAAACTTGAATATCATTGGGAGTAAGCTAAGTCCCCCGAAGATTCCATAAAGACGGGAATCCAGCCCTAGACTATTGAAGAGTAATGGAAAGTAAGATAACGTTACGACGGTAATGATGGTCTCTATCATGTATACGGTAAAGAGTATGAACCGCCGAAACCAATTATTTTCTAGTGTGGGCATCGAATTTAACCTTTCGTAACGATATTATTCTGAATATTCAATTAATAGAACAATTGCAATTATTAATGTTGTTATCAAATAGATTGAATTTACTGCTTCAATAAAGCTTTGTATTTATGTATTTTTAAGAAACGAGCCTTACGATCCTTATGAGTCACGCCATCTGTTGTTTGGTAAGTATAGGCATTGATGCTTTTTGGACCTAATTGAATTGGTTTGAGGAGTTCTGAGTGAAATATTGGCACGCCTGACATTAAAGTAAAGACACTAACAACAATATTGTGAATATGAGAGATATTTAGCTCAATGAACTTAGTAGTTTTTTGAAATTCTTGAGAAGTCTCCCCAGGAAATCCTACCATAAAATATAATGACGGTTTGATTTGATTTTTACTACATATTTCTAAAAACATACCAGCACGTGAAATATCGATATTTTTATCCATTAATTGCAGGACTTTTGGACTAGCTGATTCAATCCCAATATCACAATCTGTTAACCCGAGTTTCCGAAAAAGTAGGAGTTTTTTTGGATTTAACTCATTAAGTCGGCAATTTCCACCCCAGTTAACATGAAATCCTTCTTTAAATAAGCGTTCAAGGGCTTTGACTAGTGATGGTGATGAAGAAAAGGAATTGTCACTAAAGTCGATTCGTGAAATTCCGAGAGATTCTCTGTAATATTTTATTTCATCAAAGATTTTTTTAACACTTTTGGAGCGATATGAACCCCAAATAAGTGGTTCATTACAGAAAGTACAATTGTAAATGCAGCCTTTTGAAGTCAGCATATCGATCGATTTTAATTGATGAAGACTGTTTCCATTTTCAACCAATTCAAAATTCGGTATCGGAAGTTGATTTAAATCGAGAAGGGCTGGGGGTGCGGTTTTGTGAATACCATCTTGAGTTTTGAAATAAATTCCAGGGATAGCTTCTTTGGGAATTATACCCTTGAGATAAGATATGATTCGCTCTAATGGGATCTCCCCTTCAGCATGATAGACCGTGAAGTCTATATCATCTACATGAGCATATAATAAAGCACGATAATGAGGGGAAGCTTCAGGACCTCCCACGATTATAATGGCTTCGGGTTTTTTCTGCTTAAGCCGTTTAATCACGTATAAACTCGCAATGGCATTACCTAATAAAAGCGAAAATCCATATGCTAAAGTATCAAGATTTGCTAATTCCTCTGCATGAGAGTCCAAAGTCTTTTTAGTTAATGCAATTTGATCATTGAATTCATTGAAAATGGGCTCATACAAATTAGAACAGACAGGACAAAGAGATTTAATAAGAAATTGACCATTCTTCTGGCTTATGATATCATTAAACCCTAGCCAATTGGATGCACCCCATAGCGGATACAGGGATAAACTCAATTGATTTACGAGAGGACTGACAATCGTGAATTTTTCTAATTCCTTTTGATAAAACTGAATCCCGTAATCATAACAAATGACTTCATACTGTCTGCTGTTTAAATACGATGCAAGAGATGCTAAATGTAAGGAAGGACATTTCTGAGTGTAAGCCGGTAGAGAAACGAGGACAAGATCAAATTCCATTTAAATTCCAAAATTAAAATTGAGTTTTTTGAATTAGATGACTTCATCTAATTTTTCTTTTAGTTGGGTTAAAGCGTTTTGGAATTCTAAAAACCAAATTCCATCCTGTATATCATTTATAGACTCGCTTACTGTTAGGATGACTTTCTGTAAGGTGTCTCTATCTTTAAGTTCCGAAACAATCCCTTGTAATTTTTTTAGATTCTGAACAAGGATCATATTTTTTTGACCTACAGAGGTGAGAAATTCCTGAAAAGTCTGTTCAATGCGAGACAGCTTCTTATTAATTTCCTCGACCTTAGAATAAATATCATTTAAAGCTTCTGCCATCATGGGCAAAAACCGGGAACTATCTGGCTTCAATTTTCTAACCTCTATCGCTTATTGTTTTTGTTTTAGTTGTTTAACTGCTTCAGTTATTTCATTGATTAATTTTTGTATTTTTTCTGGATTCAATTGAGTCCGAAAGGTATCTACCATTTGACCCATAGTTTGTTTAACCTTTTTGAGATCTGAAACTTTCATCAAGTCTTCTAAAGTGTTTGTTAAATCTTCGATTTGTGTTGAAAGTTGCGCCATTGAATTGTCCACATTGAAACCAATTTTCTCAATGATGGTATTAACATTTTCAATCCTATTGGCTAACTCCAAGAAAGCGTTTTTAATCGAATTAAACATGTCTTCAGCCATAACTCATCAAGCTCGCTCAGATACCTAGCTTCCAAAGAACGATGAAGGTTTAAGCAGATGATCACCTTCATCTTTAGCCTCTTCGGCTTTTTCAGGTTTTTTCTTTTCAGGGGGTGCTTTAGGAGGTTTAGGGGGCGTTTTGCCCTTTTTCTTTGTCGTTTTAGGTGGTGCTTCCTCATCTGCAGCTACTTTTTCAGCCTTGTCCTTCTTCTTTCCTCCAGGAACCGTTTCTAATTCTTTTATCAAGGTCTGAATTGATAATATTTGCATGGATTGTTGTAATTTTGTTATAATGTCAGGTAGGAGAGTCGTGAGGTCGCCCATCTCGCCTCCAACATTACTAATTTTATCTAAGAATTTTTGTTCTAATGAGGGGAGCGCTTTTTTAACAACGGCAACGAATCCTGATTCAATTTTTTTATCAATGAGATCAAGCTTATCTAGCATTTCAGTCATAAATTTTGTTGATTCAGTAACAGCCTTCTCTATTCTCTTCAAGGTTTGTACTGAATCTTCTAAAATTCCAGTTAATACTTGCATTAAGTTGCCTTCAGCCCCAGGAGATGAGCTACCACTTGGAGGATTCATAGCTAGACCTTCTTTGTAGTATAAAAACCATTCATTTAATTTAATTTTTTCACTTTTTCTTTTCAGGCTGATACCTTGCTCGCTGTAAGCCATGCTTCGGTTAACAATTTTGAGTATAAATCACAGATTTTTGAATCAGAAGAAGAGATTCCAATATAATCTTTGTTTTCGGATTCTGCAACTAAACAGACTTCCTCTGCATCTCGTTCTATTCCCCACCGATCCGATTTGGAATAATTCCGGAATTCTACGTGGGGAAATTTGTGAATGAACTCTCGGTGAAATTTATTAGCAAGATCAAATGCTGTTGCGATCCTCGTATCAATTTTTGGGTTTTCTGGAATATTTAATTGCTTCAAATCGTCGAATGATGGAACGATAAGAAGAATTCTAAATTTTGAGTTCTTTAAAAGGCGATTAACTTCTTTTATAGTTTCCATTTTTCCAACGATAAATTTTTGGAGGGTGCCTTCAGTCGTTAGACCCGCCTCTTCAGCCCTCTTACCTTTGAGAATTTTATCTTTTTCTACAATTTCTTTTTGTTGGGTTATGACCGTATCTTCTAGAACCTGAAGTTTCGATTTTAATTCACCAATATCTCCGTGTTCAGATTTGATGCTATTTAACTCATCCTCTAGCGCGATATTCTCCTCTTGTATCTGTTGAAGGGCAGTTCTTAGCCGATTATTGGTCTGTTCATGCTCTTCCATTTTGGAGTGTAATTCATCTATTTGTGAAGCGATGGCCTCGTCTTGTGAAGATTTCATTTTTTCTCTAAGTTTTTCATATTCTTTCGATGATTCCTTCATTTTAGCGAATTCGTCTTCAAATTCCAATATTTTTTTCTCTTTTTCCTCAAAATCAGCAATTATATTTGTACGTTCCGAATTCATCCTAATTTACACCCCATTTCAAGATAAATTTTCAACCTTAAATTTTCGTGAAATATCTTGCCATTTTGCTTGAAGTTCTTCAATATACTTGTTCTCTATTAAATTTTGCTCTTTTATTCGGTTTATTCCACGAGTCATTATTTTATTTGCGTCTTCCTTTAAAAATAAATTTTGTGCCTTGCATAATCCTTCTACTTGATTTCGAACTGCGGCATGCGTCTCGAGAGCTGATTCAACTCTCTCTTTCAGAATGGAATAAAATGATGAGTGAAAAGAATCAACCGGTATTTTCCTAATAGACTTTTTTTCCTCGGAAAGAACGGAGGGAGGCAATAATAAAAATTTTTTAGTATTATTGGGTAGTTTTATCGCTGCCAAATACATTGCAATCCAAATCTCAGTATATGGAACTACTAAATTCAAAGCTTGGCCTGATATTGCCCAATGAAATAAATATTCTATCTCACTTCGGCAATTCCAAATAATTTCAAAGATTTTTTCATTTAATGTATCAAATTGGGCATCGATTTGTTCTTGCTCGTTGACTGTTTGTGACATTGAGTGAGAGGTACGCCATTCATCGATTTTTTTTTCGATTCTCCTTTGTAAAGAGTGCCATTTTGATATGGTTTCTTCGATATTTCTTAAAGCCTGGTTATATTGGTTTGCAATATCAATCATATCATCTGTTGATATAATTGGATCCAGTTCCACGGCGGTAATTGGTTTATCTGTGGCCAATTTTATGATGGGAACTAACCCATTTAGTATCTCTGGACCGATAATGCCCTTAATAATGAGGTCTTTTTTTATCGAAGTTTTAATCTCTTTTACCCACCCTGAAAGAAGTTCTAGTCTAGATTGATGGTCATCGGTTTGCTGCTTTAACCCAGACAGGATTTTGCTATCAGGCGGGAGGAACTGTGTATTTTTGAATTGCAAATCAAAAAAGAATTTCATGCGGTCAATCCCAATATAATTTTCAGGGCCTGCCTGAATGAGACTAACCGGCCATAAGATTTTCGAGAAGAACTCATACTCGCCTTTGCGATATTGCTCGTGGCGCCGTTTATCATATTCCATCAATGCAAACATCAGCGCTAATTCCATGTCGGTGGTGACCATCATTAGATCTCTTTCATGGACTAGCGCAGGAGCAATCATTCCTCTCATGATCAAAGCCACTTTGTTATTCGAGATTCCATATTTTATTAATTTATCTATGACACTTCAATAAATAGTTAAGTAAAACGGAAAATGCAGAAAAATTGGCTATTAAATTGCTTGAAGAAGTAGGGAAATTCCAGATTTATTGATTTCTTATTCGATTATAATAATTCAATACCGCATCGCGTGCTAGCTGCTGGAAAGCCCGCTTGATATTGAGTCCTTGAATTGCAATCGTGTCATACACTTGAACTTCAAGTTCATCCCCCGTCAAAGGGCTCATAACCTTATCTACCCCTTTTTCTTTAAGTAATTCAAGGACTTGAACGCGTTTAACGATATTTGGTAAATCCTGCTTATTAACCATAACAATTATAGGGATTTTCTTCCCCAAAGTACCACCTAGATGTTCAATTAACTCTTCTAGGCTCCATATATTCTCTTCCCACTGCTCTCGCTGCGCGTCCCACACGAAGATTATGCCATCCACGCCATTCAAGATGGTTTTTCGTTGGAATTTGTGCCTGCGCTGCCCTGCGACGGTGTAAATTTGCAATTTGACGTTTGCAATGCCAGCCACCATTCGATCAAAGAATAATGTTCGTCCCGTGGGGTCTACAATCGATTGCATTTTCCCCTCAGCCAGCCCCTCCTTTTTGAAAATCCACTTGACCGCCGTGGTCTTGCCCCCGAGGCTCGGCCCCCAATAAACAATCTTGAAATATAATTTTCCGTCGGCACCGCGGCTGGGCATTTTAAATCAAACCTTTTGAACTATACTTTGTATAAAGAATTTAACGATCAATCATTTAAAGGTGTTTTTCAATCTTTAAGAAATTATCCAAATTTTTAATTTTATTAATCTTCTTTGTATTATAATTTTTTGATTGATTGCGAAAACCACAATAGAGCTTTGCGAAATTATTGTAACAGGGTTTTTAGTTTTAATTACATTGAGTCTATTATTGTCTTTCCAAGTTCGATCCCATAATCGAAAGCTCTGAGATTTTCTTCAGGGTTAGGAATTTTTTCACGGATTATGGCTTTAATGGAACTTAATTTGAGGGGGATCTGGTTAGTTGCGTAAGCAACCCCAAGGATTATTATATTTGTGCGTAAAACGTCACCAAAGCGTTCAATAGCTATTGTTGAGGCATCAACCGTGATAATTTTTGAGGAACCTGAAATGTCTTTAATGGCATCAATAATCGTTTCAATAGAAGGATATTCCATTAAGCCGGCTATGACCGCACAAGGAGGGACGGTCCGGGTATTCAATATAATGAAGGATTTTTCTGAGAGGTATAAAGCGTTTCTGAGAAGTTCTACTGGCTCGACTCCGATTGCTAAGTCGGCGTCTCCGTAATATAGTGTGGGTGAAGTCATTAAGAGGTCATTATATTCTTCATCCTCAAGGATTAGAAAGCGCGTATAAACGTCAGTGGCCCCTTCACGTTGACTAAGGCCATGTTTTTCAGCACCAATGATCTTTTTGATATTTCCACCTTGTAGCTTTTCGCTTAAGGCCGCGTTTTCAAGGATGCGTTTGAGGAGCATAACTCCCTGCCCACCAATTCCACAAATAATTGCGTTCCAGATTCGCATTTTAGCTCCCTCCCTCTAAATGTGGATTAATAATTGTATGAGCGATCGCATCGTTCGGGCAAATTTCATAACAAACGCCACATAATGAGCATCTATCCTCATCAATGGACATGTAATCTGGGTTTCTTCGAAGGGCGGTACAGCACAAGTTCTCAGCACAGGTTCCGCACATCTGGCACCGTTCAGGTTCAATCCAAAAGACCTCTCTGCTTCGAGGAGGCGCCGTGCGGAGTGTTTTTAGCAAGCGTTTGCGGTATTGCAACATGCATTCCCGTTGCGAAACAATGACCTTGATCCCCGGTTGTTTTTTTGCGTCAAGCAACGTGCTGGTCATTAAATAAGGTTCAAAGGGATCAGTCACCCTAACCCATTTAACTCCAAGGGACCTACAGATATCCCGAATGCTGGGAATTGGCGTAGGGTCGCCCATTCCATTAATTCCAGCACCGGGGTGCGGGTGGCCGCCTGTCATTGCCGTCCAACTATTGTCAAGAATAATAAGAATGACATCGGCATTATTATAAACCGCATTGACCAGTATTTGTATCCCCGTGTGATAGAAGGTGGAATCACCCATAAGGGCAATGATTTTTTGGTCGGTTTTTATGGCGGCACCCACCGCGGCACCTAAACCACCCGACATACAGATTACCCAATCCGTAATCCCCATGGGTGGGAAAAAGCTCATCACGTAGCAGCCGATATCACCCGCGTAGATGGTTTCGTCCTCATCCGTGGCAGCCTTTATTGAGAAGAGTAAGGCCCGTTCTGGACATCCGGGACAGAAAGTCGGGGGACGTGGAGGGACAAGCTTGAGATAATTTTGATATTTATCTAATTTCTGATTAATGGAGCTATCGAGGGGTTTTCCTAGAACTTTACTAATTCCGGTAGCCACTTCGCCCGTGTTTAGTTCGCCCCAGCCTCTTAGAACTTTTTTACCCAAAATTTCTGCGGAGATCCGGTGCTCCTGTGCCAGACGCTTTACTTGGACTTCAAGAAATGGCTCGAGCTCCTCAACAACCAGAATTTTATCTAAATTTTGGGCGAATTCAACAAATTGATTTTCATTTATTGGGTGAACCACCCCTAATTTTAAAATTGGGACATCATTCAATCCTAGATTCCTCAGAGCTTCTACCGTATAACCAAATGGAACCCCACCCGTGATAATACCAAATTTGGAATCACCAGGAATAATTTTATTAAATCTTGAAACGTACGGCTCGACTTTCTCCATCCGTTCATAGAGTCGTTTATGATTATTAATGCAATGAGGAGGTAAGGAGCAAAACTTTGGGATATTTTTTATGAATTTCCCTTTATCGTCACGAAATTCAGGTAACCGTCCCAGCGTGACCTCCTCCACCGTATGGGCAACGCGTGAGGTAACTCGGAAATAACTCACGAGATCAAATTTTTGAGATACATCAAGGGCTTCTGGGATCCAAGCTTTAGCTTCCTGAACAGTGGATGGTTCAAAATGGCAGAGATGCAGCATCCAGCTATAAAAGCGATCATTCTGTTCGCTGTGGCTTCCTAATGATCCAGGATCTCCGCCTAATATTACCAATAATCCACCACGCCCATCAGCACTTGTTGGACCATTGAGCGCGATGACAGAAAGCGCATCCGAAGCAACATTTGCCCCGACATGTTTCATAATTGCTAAAGATTTAATTCCACACCAGCTAGCGCCAGCTGCTGCCGTAATGGACGCCGACTCATTTGAAGCCCATTGGAAATATAGTCCAGGAACTTTTCTTGCGATCCGACTGAAGTAGGTGCCCATATCGGTTACGGGAGTGCCCGGATACTGGCTAACGAATTGGATCCCCGTTTCCAAGCACGCACGCGTCATTGCCATATTTCCTATTAGCATTAGGTGCTCATTCGGAGCATCCCTTAAGAGAATCTGTTCTTCCATTCTAAAACGCAACCTAACAGATAGATTATATTTATTTTAAAGCAAGTAGTTTTATTACTCTTATTCTTTTGGAAGTAGCCCATCATGGAAGGTTCGCAAATACATAGAGATGGAGACATCATCCTAACGAAAGATCATTTTATTTTTTATGTATTTGGTTATGAACATCCGTCAGACAAGGTCATAGCATACTTGAAATACGTGCCAAAGGAGATTGAAACGGAATTCAGATTAGATTGGATGAATTTTGAATGGGATTTGGGAGATTTAAAATTTATTCGCCCTCAGCAATTATATAGTCCCGAAATTTTTAAAGAAATTCGTAGAGTTTTCAAAGAGAAATACCCTTATTATTTATATCGTGATCTCTTCATAGGAAAAACAGTATTCGTGGTCCCACACGATAAAATACAAGAAAAGTTCGTCCCTGCAGTTCAGTTACAGGAATTATTTAACAAATCAGGTCCAGATCCATTAGAGCAAGAAGCAATCGACCTCATTCAACTACTTTCACAACGTTCTAAAGTGCCCTTAACAGGGTGGGGCCTACATGGGTCGCTCTCAACAGGCATGCACGTAAAGGATAGTGATATAGATATCGCTATTTATGGGGCACAAAATTTTATTAAAGTCAAAAAGACGGTTTTTACGCTCTCTAAAGAAAAGAAACTCGCATATCTCAATGAAATTAAGTCAGATGAGTATCGAATGAATAAAGGGCTGTATAAAAAGCGAAAATTCGTATTTAATGGCATTCGTAAAAAAGAGGAAATAAAGAATTTGTATGGGCAATGTAAATTTAGCGCAATCAGACCTCTTCATTTTTATTGTGATGTAGTAAATAGTTTAGAAGGGATGTTTCGACCCGCCATCTATGAGGTTGAAGAGTATATTCCCACTGATGATGATTCATTACTGGTTAAGACGCATTGGCCGAAACAAGTCGTGTCTATGATTGGAGAGTTCAGAGATATAGCCAAGAAAGGTGATGAAATAGAAGTTCAGGGGATGCTCGAAAGAGTAGATGAAATTACTGGGTCCGAGAGTTATTATCGAGTTGTGGTGGGTTCGGGTAAAGGAAAGGAGTTTATTTGGCCTGTTTAATTGATGAAATAAATTCCTGTAACTTTTGCGAAAAGTCCTTTGTTAATGAGTCCATGGGAATCTCTTTATCGGGGAGATTTTTAAGATATTGAATGCGAAACTTACTTACTTTTTTTAAGAGTTGAGGATCTTTATTCAATTGCGCAAATTCTGAGATGATTTCCCGAGTAATTTTATCAATTTTCTCATTAATCCCGGGTTTTGTGGAAAGGGGAGGGGCTTCCCGTTTATATGGGGTTTTAATTACAGGTAAAAGTTTAGAGATAATCATCTTCGTGGCAGATTCAGGTGACATTTCGTCAGATTGGATGGTCACCAGCGGATCATCCCATTTATAGTCACCGGGGGGATCGAATCGGTCATGCACGCGCCGGATCACTTCTTGTGGAATTGGTAATCCCCGTTTCTCATTCCAGCTCAAGGCTGTTTCGAGTGGGATTTCGACATGGATCAAGACGAAATGGGCTTGATTTTCTTCTGCAATTTCTTTTAGCTCATGTCGCATGGATTTGTAATAATTCATGTCATCGTTAATGACAGAATAATTGTTTCTAAGAGAGAATTGGATGGCATTCAGTGTTAAATTCTTAATGAATGGCTCAATAGTGGGATCAAATTTCTCTATTTGGCTTGGAATTAATTGTCTTACATCATCCGTGCCAATAACAACATTATTTAGGTTGTAGGTGACCTGAAGTTCTTTTGCAAGTAATTTTGCAATGGTCGATTTTCCAGAGGACGGGAGCCCCATTAGAACAATGAGAACCCTTGGATTTCCAGTCATTTCTCTCACAAAAAAGGAAGTAGGAAATTATTCTAGTATTTTGAGGAGTGATCGTCGGACTTTTATATTCTTTAACCTGTTGATATCAGCCTTTTTGAATCGTCCGTAAAGAAATAGTACGAGCACATATCCACCGATTGACCAGAAGATCCATGAAAGGATTTGAAAAATGTCCAGATTTGTAAAGTAATCAGTCAATGTTCTGAAAGAATCAAAAACCAGCGTATCGGGAGTGTTAACTGGATTAGGATAAAGATTAATCCAGACACATTCATGGTTATTTAGTTTTAACGTTTGAAAGATATGAGTCAAATTCGATGGATCATTAAAGGTACTATTTAGGGTAAGTTTCACAAAACTATTTAATTCCTGATTGGTATGCGTATCCGACCCAGCAATGCAAGCGAGGGTGCCGTTATTTGCAATGCAGAAATTTCGTATTGCAACTGAATATTCCCTGCCATTATTAATGATTTCAAATCCATCTACGCCCCAGCTTAGTAATTCATTGTAAGTATAAGGGCTGCCAGGAGGGCTTGAATAATGATTCACGATCACAAAACCACCTTTACTTTTCACGTATGCAATCATGTTAGAGACGTTCAAAATTATAACAGATGGATCGCCTGGTTTTGCGTTACCCGGAGGCACGATGATATCAGCCACGCCAAAGTAATTGAGGTGAATATCAAGGGCGTGATAGGTGTATTCTTGACCCCTAATTGCATGAAATGTTAAACCACGGCGCTCTATATAAGTCTTGGCTCGTTCGTACCCCCGTTGGTTTTCATGATCCGTGAAGGCTGCACCGTGAATGCCATGCTGAATGTACCAATCAACCCGTTCTTCTGGGGTGAGAAATCCATCCGATTTCGTTGTATGCACGTGAAAGTCAAATAGATATTCATTCGGCCCGGGTGTTGTTGTTTCTATTTTATGAGCCGGCCATGGTACAGTTAGTAAAAGAACGTTAATTAAGCCGATGAATAGAAAAACAGCGAGGAATAGCCTGAGTTCCTTACCGGTAATCTTGAAGCCTCTTAGGATTTTATTATTTTTGCCTTTTTTTGGATTTGATTGTGCCAATTGACTTTTTGGGCGATAATAACGATAGACAATGACCCCCAATTTAAACAGTATGATCCCAGTCGCAACTGACAACCCCACTTGTGCAGATGTTTGCCAATGATTATTTAGGAATATAAAGCCGCTAATTAAAAATCCAATTAAGAGATAGAGGACAACACCTATAATGACGAGGAGAAGAATTCCTAAAGCGAAAAGCAAATAATTTTTAGCTATTTGAGAAAGGACCAGGAACTTCTTAGATTTGATCTTATTTCCTTTTCGTAGAATGGCGTAGCTTACTCGAGCTATTGGGAAGAATAAAATAAAAGTAAAAATCCACGTTAAATCCACGCCAATAGAAAAGGTCAATCCGATGATCGGTTCCAGGAAGTATCGCCCAATAGGTATAGTAGATGTATAACTTGAGGTTACATCGATACCCTGTAAATAATCAGTGAAATGTATCTCCCGTGACGCAGAAAAACTTAGAATGATTAGGAATACCACCCAGATTAGAAATCCAGCTGTGACAATGAGTGTAAATTTATCTTTCTTAAAAAAACTTGGAAACATTGTAATCACAATTAATCCCACTTTTTAATTTTTTAATTTTGGGGAAACTTTTTATGAATTCTTGGATGAGAAATCTTAGAGTTCCGAGGAATTGGACATGTTAATTGACAGCCATTGTCACTTGGATGCAAAATGGTTCAAAAATGATATTCCGGCCATAATTCAGAATGCCAAGAAAAATGAGATAGAAGCAATTATTACTTCAAGTATTTCCCCCTCCATCCAAAAAGTAAAAAATATTGTTAACCGATATCCAGACTATTTATTTTGGGCGTTAGGCTTGCATCCACCCGGTGTGAATGCTCAAAGTCTCAAGGCCATCACTAAATTGATTAAGATACATCAACATGAAATAGTAGCAATTGGTGAGGTTGGCCTAGATTATCACTGGGTAAAGGAAGAAAAGAGAAGAGAAGAACAACAAGAAGCCTTAAAATTTTTCATTGAATTGTCCAAGGAACTTGAAAAACCCCTCGTGATTCATGCAAGAGACGCACAGACTGATACAATCGATATATTGGAAGAGAAAAGTGCAGAAAATGTTCTGATGCACTGTTTTAGTGGTAATGAAACCGAAGCTAAGCGAGTAATCAAGAACAAATGGTTAATTTCGGTTCCGACATCAGTCGTGAACAGAAAGGTCCATCAAATGATGGCGAAAATCGTGCCACTTGACCAAATGCTATTAGAAACTGATGCGCCTTACCTGTCACCCATACGTAAAACGCGAAATGAGCCCGCCAATATAAAAATAAGCGCTCAAAAGATTGCTGAAATTAAAGATACTACTTTTGATAAGGTGGCAAGTCAGACGACCATAAATGCAAGGAAGTTTTATCGGCTAAATCAAGGATGATAATAAATTGGTAACCGAAGATTCAATAAAAGATAATATGCGATTAGCAAATCCCATTACAAACGTAGTGTTATTAGGTGTTCTAGTCTTTTTCACCATAACAGCCGTCTCGATTCTACATGTAAGTATACCTGATTTCTTTTCTGAGAAGTTCCCTGGTTTAACAGATTTTGAAATTTCTTTATATGATACCGTGTTATATAGTTCATATCTCATTGTGGGGATTTTGACAGGATTATTTTCCGATAGAATTGGAAGGCGTAAGATATTCGTTGTAATTGGAAGCGGAGCAAGTGGGCTCTTTTTTTATCTTCTTACAGTTGCACCAAATTATACTTTATTATTGGTTCTTAGATTTTGTCAGGGAGCCTTTACGGTGTTAACTTGGCAAATTATTATGACGCTAATTTTAGACATCTCCTCTCCGAAAAATCGGGGAAGGAACATGGGGGTGTTTGGAATTTTTCTCACGCTTGCAATGGGGCTCGGTTCAGTTGTTGGCGGAGTGTTAGCGAAATCAGGGGTCTTAATACCATATTATACCTCCGTGGTCCTGAGCGTAATTGTGTTTATTATGGCACTATTACTTCTTCACGAACCAAAAAATCTTAAAAAAACTCCTTCCCTTAAAAAGATCATTTTAATTTTGAAGAAACATCCAAAACTGAGCATACCTGGCATTTTCAACTTTATAGACCGCTTACACATGGGTTTTATCATTTTTATAGTCCCTTTTTATTTGCTAGAGGTGCTTGGTTTAAGTGTAGATCTACGGGGTATGGTATTAGGTTTATATGCACTTCCCCTCATTTTGCTCTCCTACTCAATGGGGAAATTATCTGATGTCCATGGACGATACAAACCGCTAATTGTGGGTAGCTTGGGGTTTGGAATAGTTCTCACCATCATTGGCGTTTTGGGCACGTATGGACTTGCAGTTATGATCGGACTTTTTGTAGTTTTGGGAGTATTTGCTAGCCTAACTACGCCACCTGCTATGGCGTTAGTTGGAGACATCATTCCAGCGGAGAATATCGCTATCGGAATGGGAGCTTTCAATTTTTTAGGGAATTTAGGAATCATCCTCGGACCTGTTCTTGCAGGTATGCTAATGTTTAATTATGTTATAGCATTTCTGATAGCAGGATTAATTGAATTAGCCTGTTTAGGTGTTTGTGGGCTCTTGATTTGGTATTACAAAAATAACCCTATTTAAAATTATTTTCTAACTTTTAGGGTAAATGATCTTCTGACCTGGATTAAAATTAGCAAAAGCTGAAGCGAATTTTGCACTTTTGAATTTAAAATGTGGAATCTTCTTCTTAAAGACTAGTTTGAAGAAGTATTTTGCTGGATTGAACCTATTTATATAATACCAACGAGTTATTAAAGCATAAAACCCATAAACAATTGATACAAAGATAAAAAAACCCAAAGCCCTCCTCAAATTGGTAAGTATTATGGGCAAACCTATAAGCAAAAAAGGGATGCCTAAAATTACAGGATATATTACGCTCATATTTATGATAAACTCCTTTCGTCCTTTCATGTAACAGTTTTTACAGAGTAAAGCAGGAACATCCAAGTCAATGACGGTGTAAGTGTTTTCTCTCATAGTACCATAAACGTGGCTTTCAACCAACTTTTTCTTATGAGTATGGAATTTAAATAATTCTAGGTCTTCTCGGAAGGGATGCCCACACCCCAAACAGATTTGGGGCCAGTTGAGGATTTGTTGGAAACGTTGATTACCAAACAAAAAAAAACCTCCTTCAGTCTAAGATATCTTAAGTAAGTGAATTGCTCCAGAAATATTTCCTTTTATTAGGTACTTTTAATTTGATCTTAATTATATCTTTATTGGTCAAGTGGAAAACACAGAGCTTCATACAAATTAGAGACTGGGAATTAATCGATTCAAACTTGATTTGGTATTTTGAAAAATAATGGCTGAATGATTTAATGAAAAACTGTGCAATTATCTAAATTTAGTAGTATTTCTATAGTCAAGTTATTATATAGATGAATCCAATAATTAATCTTGTTGCGTCTTTTATGTAAAGGTGGTTGGATGATATGGCGAAAGATGGGACGACTTTAACAATTGGACTTATCTACATAACGCTCATTGGATTAGTTTGGATATTCCTTTTTGCTCGTTTTGAATATTGTTATCCTATGGATGGCTGTTACAACTTAGTTTATTTTATCACTACACCAGGCTTGACGACACTTTTCGGCGCCCTCTTTCTCGTGCCGAGTTTTATTTTAGCACTAATTTTCATTACAACTTCTTACAGTACAACAACAGGGAAAGTTGCGTTTGGTTTTGGAGTATTTGGTTGGATTTTTGGAATTATTGGAAATATTGACATCTTAAGTTATTATACCAACGTAAACTATGTTCCTACATTGATGCTCATATTTTTCCTGGGTCTCGCTGTTTTTGGGACTATTGTATTTGTAAGGGTTTGGAAATTTGATGATTTTGCGAGAGATCGGGTCAAATTTATCTGGGGAATAGTAAATCTTTCTTTAATGGGATTGGTTTGGATTTTTTGGATTGGTGGGATACTTTGGTCCTTTCCCATTTTTATTATGTATAACGATTTTTTCTTGGGGGTCTTTTTCTACGTTCCCGCCTTTATTTTGAATGCGGTCTTTTTTGCACAAGCCCGGGGGATAACTAGTGGGAAAGTAGGATTTGGCTTGGGCGTCCCGGGATGGGTATTGTGTCTCATTGGCATAATTTTTGAAATCCGTTTTCCCCATTTCTATACTGATGTAGTAAGCATAATATTTTACCTAATAATCACGAGTCTAATCATCTTAAGTGGAATTATCTTATTTACAAGAGTCTATAAGGCGGCTGAGTATGCTCCAGCGATTACGGAACCGATTCGCCAGCCAACAACAACTATACCATCGGTTTCTCCGGCACGTATGCCGCCAGGACCTCCATGTCCAGATTGTAGTCGTGCAACAAGACACATTGCGCAATATAATAGGTACTATTGTGATCATTGTCAGAAGTATATTTGAATTAGAATGAACTTATCTTTTAAGCGTTATTCGGGATGTTCATCCTTCTGAATTACTTCGGTTCTTGTTTATTAGCTCCCCTTTTTCTCTAATAATTTTTGCACTCGGTGCAAATGGCGTGCCACTGTTATGGTTTGGTAAGAAATTTCGTATAACTTTCCCTTCTCAATGATATGATGTGAAATTTCGACTTCGGGTGCGAAATGGCGTTTGATGTCTTGTCCTAGTACGTGTAATTGATAGCAATGCGGGCTGCCATCGATGGTTAAAATGGTCATCTCTTCAATTTTTGAGTATTTAATGATATTTGCTAATTTGTACCCCACGTGATCCATGTGGAGATCTTCCAAACACGCATGAATGGGTGTCCGTCCCTCTGAAAATTTCTCGAAGATTTCGGGGTAGCGATCTGGCAAGCACGTGCCATACAAGAGCAATCGTCTTGTCTGTTGAAACCGTTTATCTCCGACATTGCATTCTAATATTGCCGAATTTACTCTATTTTTATCAAAAGCCATAACTTAACCGCCATTCCTTCTTTTCAAAGTTTAGTATCTAATTTTTAGATAAAAAGTCGGATATAGACCTAACTATTAATGAAATTTTGAAAATTTATTTTAATAATTTACTCAAAAATCTTAGAAAGTAGACTTCTTATGCCTATTCTTTCTTAATCCTATTATGCCAATTACAATAATAGAGATTATAGGTATAATGAAAACAAGCAAGAAAGGATCAATTTCTATTCTATCTTTGATATTGTTGTTTTCTATAATATTACCCTCACACGATGAACCTTCATAAATTCCTTGCTTATTGTTAATGAGTGTATTCCACATTATTGTGTTGTAGTTGCTAGAACTCAAACTAATTCCATAACGCCCATTTTCATTAGCAGTGTTATTAGCAATTAGGTTATTATTTGAAGATCTTAAGGAAATACCGACATAAAAATTGTTGTTAGCAACGTTGTTAGTAATTGTAGAATCATTTGAGTTAAATAATCCCATTCCATCCCAAGTATTATAATTAACTATATTGTTAATGAGAGTGTTATTATTGGAGGAAGATATTATTATACCATACCAACTATTATAAAGAGCAACATTATCGACAATCGTATTATTACTGGAATCTCTTAAATATATTCCATAATAATTGTCGCTAACGTGGTTGTATATGAGCGTATTATTGTGAGATTTAATTAAATCGATACCATCTCCCCATTTTTTGTTATTATTAGCATAGTTCATAGTGAGGTTATTGTGGCATGAAGAATCCAATACAATTCCATCATACTCGTTGTTTGAGGCTGTATTATTAGTGAGATTGTTTCTATCAGAAAAAAATAAATGAAATCCATAATGGAAATTGAGATTAACAATATTATTAGCGAATTTATTGTAATTGGAGGTGTATAATGAGAT
Source organism: Candidatus Helarchaeota archaeon (assembly GCA_013375455.1). The sequence goes on from JABXJT010000016.1 coordinate 18,725, forward strand.
ACCGGCATTATTACCATTAATTATACTATTTAAAAAGGTGTTATTATTAGAATAATCTAACTTAATACCAACCTCCAAGTTGTTGGAAGCCAGTACATTAATTATTGTGTTGTTATTAGAATACAGAAGCCAAATACCAATATTACCATTTGATACATTTATTCCTGAAATTTCTGATGAGTTGCAATTTGCGAAAATCACTTGTCCTGCGTTCAATGGAACACTTATATTTTCTTGATTTGCAAAGTAATAAATCTGCCTGCCATTTATTGTATTATTTGGAGCGATTGTTTGAGAAGAAACCTCAAATTTTGATCCTGATAATACCAACCCGCATAAATTCATTGTATTGCCAGTGAGTGTGGTATTATTAGAAAGAATTAAAGAAATGCCCTTGTTTTTATTGAAATTAAGAGTATTATTAATAAGCGAATTGTAATGGGAATAAGATAAATAAATTCCTCCTTGGCTATTATTATAAATAAAGTTATTGACAAGCGTATTATTGTGAGAATAATCTAAATAGATACCATAATCTAAATTATTGGAGGAATTAATGTTAATTATTGTGTTATTATTTGAATATAAAAGCCAAATCCCCCTCCTCCCACCTGATACATTTAATCCAGAAATCTTCGAGGAATTGCAATTTGCGAAAATCATTTGCCCTGCGTTTAATGGAACACTTATATTTTCTTGATTTGCAAAATAATAGATCTGATTGCTATTTATTGTATTATTTGAAGTTATTAGATGAGACGCAACTTCAGACTTCGCACCAGACAGCTCTAATCCACAGGAAATCATTTTATTGTTAATAAGTGAGTTGTTTCCAGATGAAAGTAAAGATATACCATCAAAGCAATTATCATTAAGGGTATTATTGATAAGTGTGTTATTATTAGAAGAAGAAAAATAAATGCCATACTGATTATCATTAACAATATTGCCAATGATTATGTTGTAATTGAATTTATATGAATAAATCCCCCAATAATTGTTGGATATGTTATTATTTTTTAACGTATTATTATCGGAATTATAGAGATCAACACCCCAATGATTATCCTTTACGGAACTTGAGAGGATAGTTATATTATTGGAAGAAGTTAAACGGATTCCATAATGACTATTTAAGAAAGAATTGTTAGTAAGTTTCCCGTTTGTTACATTGTATAAGTGAATTCCGCTATATGGGGTTGAAGCTGAAGTGCCAGCATTAATACAAGTGCAGTTTCTCAAAATAAAATATTTGTTAGTATTTGCAATTACGATGCAGTCACTGATTACTCCCCCATCAATTAGTTTATTTTCGATTATATAAGGGTTATTTAAGGTACCAATTCCTGAGGATGATATAGCTTCTAGTTCGGTATTTCCATCGATATAAATTATTGGATCATTTTTATTGTTAATATTAATATCTGACTTAATGTTTGATTGAAATGAATTGAAATCTTGATTTCGTTGATTATAAATCAAAGAAAAACTTAAAATAAGGAAGAAGATAATGTTCAAACCCCCGAATTTTTTTCTCTTAAGTAAGATGCAAGTTCCTCCATTCTATTTAATAAAATAAATTAATTTTCCACAAAAGTAATAAATTATTATTATTTTTTAAACTTATTGACGCCTAATACTCTTTATAAAATTTCTTGATTGGTTTTTATAAGAGTAAATCGTCAATTTGAGGCAGAAATCAAATAAATTTTAGAGTATTGAAGATTTACTTTATGATTTGGGTGCTTGAAGAAATGAAAATTGAGAAAGTGGCACTCACGATTGCAGGATCAGATAGTAGTGCCGGTGCCGGAATTCAAGCAGACCTCAAAACATTTGCAGCCCATAAAGTATTTGGCGTATCAGTGATAACAGCCATCACTGCTCAAAACACGATGAAAGTTTCAAAGATCTTTAAAGTCCCGATTGATATAATTGAGGCACAGTTGGATGCTATATTAGAAGATGTCACAATTAATGCCATCAAAACGGGGATGTTGGTTTCAACAGAGAACATCGAACTGGTTGCGAGTAAATTGAAGCCTTTAAAAGCCCCATTAGTAGTAGATCCCATAATCAAAGCGGGTACAGGGCGGGAATTGATAGAAGACTCTGCAATCGATAAATTGAAAACACTTCTATTGCCCCTTGCTACAATAATTACGCCGAACATTCATGAGGCGGAGATATTATCAGGAATACAAATCAACTCTGAAGCGGATGCAATGAAAGCAGGTGAAGAATTGATTCAGATGGGCGCAAACGCAGTCCTCATCAAGGGAAGGCATTTTAAATCAAAAAAAGTCGTCGATCTTCTATTCATGAAGGATGGTACGCATTTAACAATGGATAAAAAAAGGAATAAAGAGGACCGTCACGGTTCGGGTTGCGTTCTCTCAGCATCGATTACTTCGTATTTAGCATTAGATTGGAGTCTAAACGAAGCAGTTGCTAATGCGGAAGAATACATGAATAAGATATATCCTGGCTTGTTGAAAATTGGGCATGGAACTCCGCCCATCAATCCATTTCACGAACTATTTTAGATTTACAAGTGAAAACTCGAATAATGTATTTTGCATGATTAAAAAAAGAGCTATTCTAACTAGAGACCCTGGACACGACCAATGGCGGTTTGTATTTCGCCTTCGTTCTTGGCGATGGGTAAATTATCCACGTAATTTGGGAGGCCTCTTAGCAATTCTTCAATGAGCAGCATCAATGCTTTTCCAGCTGGGATGTCTTTTTGTTCTACGCCACCATCTGGAAAAGTTATGGAGGCTTCTTTCCATGAACTCCCCTCAGCATCATTGGCGACAAGACAATATATGTAATCCTTCGTGTTAACTACGACTGACGCCACGCCCGGTTTCATAGCACTTTCTAAAATTCCGATCATATCTTCTTTACTCATTTTCCAAGCCTCTATTATCTCAATTATATTAAAAATTAGAATCCGTTTGATTATTTAATTATTTTTTACCTATCAAAATATATGTTTTTCCCAAAAGCAGATAATGGTATCGTTATAATCAAATCGACATCTTCCAAGAACCCTAATTCTTTAGCAGCTCTACCGGGGCGGTACATTATTCGGCAATCAACGTTATGAATTGACGCCGTTTTCACTGCGGACCCCAGCGCTATACCTAAATCCAGGTGTTTAAACGTGCAACAGGGTTTGGGATCTTGGGATTTTTTCCGAACTTCAACAAGTTCCTCACAGGTATTGAAACCACATAATCCACAATTCGCTAGATCGATGGGAATTCCTTGAACCCCTATCAGAATGAGAGCCGCGGAATCATCAATGTTTTTGGCATCCCGGTACCAAGTATCGCCTTTCTGTGATGCATAAGAACGCATTTTTTCCGCAATCTCGGCTTTTTCTTTACCTGTTACGATTGCGGTACTGATGCTATCGAGACCTTTCGATTTAGGGGCGGTCCGTGTAGAAACTAACATCATCTTCGCTAATTCAACGATTGCTTCTTGTTCAGAATTTGATCCGTTCATTATTGGCATTTTCAACAACTCATTTGGGTGCTGTGGAATAAATAATTATAATCACATTTTAGAATAAAAATTATTTTGGGGGTAGACAAACATATTCCCCATTTGTAACGACTGCCATTACGCCTCCGCATGTACCTGGCTTCATTTTAATTGGTTTTATGCTGTGCGTGATCCCTGCGGGAATGAACACGGCCCCAGGACTCGCTACTTCATAAGTTTCCATTTCGTCATTGTCTCCTAATGTTACTTCAACAACCACCGAGCCTTGGTCTCCTATGATGAAGTAGCATTCATTAGACCCCTCTGGATGGCGATGACGGTCAGCCCATGAAATTGTAGGGTTTTTAGCGAGATCTTCATTCGGATGAAGGAAGAAGTAATAAGCCCACATTTTTGAACCTGGAACCCGTTTATTACTCATTAGAATGGGATAAAAAAATTTATCTGGTTTATGATAAGGAAGCGATCGTACCGTTTTCACTCCCGAAACAACATGTTTCTCATACTTTTTACTCATTTTAAACGCACCATCAATTCTTACGTTAGCTCTAAGATTTCATAAACCTATAATTGTTGCCATTAATTTTTTAATTTTTAAAAGTTATTTTATGATATGAGTAAGGGTGAGCAAGAAGTCGATGAAGAACTGGAAAGAATACGTAAAAAGAAATTACAACAGTTAAAGTATGAAGTAACCCACCCTAAAGAGGATAAACCGAAGTTTGACACGGGGGGAAAGGTCTATTGGTTGAGCGTTCTCAATTTTTGGGAATTGGTGCGGAAATACACAAAAGTCGTGATTGAATGTTACGCGGACTGGTGTCGTCCGTGTAAAGCACTCGAGCCCATTCTAATGAAATTAGCGAGCATGCATCGTGAAATTCTTTTTGCAAAATTAGACATCGATAAATCTGCGGTAATAGCCGATCAATTTCAAGTTCAAGGGGTCCCCACCATTTTATTCTTTAGGAATGGAAGTCTTGTTGATAGGCAATCTGGAGCCATTCCAATTAAAACCATCGAAGCCCATATACGAAAATTTTTAGGATAACCCTCTCAATTAGGGAGATTGAGGCACACATTCGGAGATTTTTAAGTTAGCGAAACAGTTATTTGATAAAGCACTATTGGCTAGTTTAATTTAGGAGAATATTTTTCTGAATGGCTTCAGGACACTGTATTAAGGTATGAGAGATGACGGAGAGCGAAATAGAAACTACGATGGATGTTCTTGATAATCAAGATATCATTCTAAAGTGGAAGAGTCCGAAGCTTGAGAAAGAATTGATTTATCTCACGAGTAAATGTACCGGCTGCGGGATTTGTCCCGCCATATGCCCCACCAAAGCAATTGAGTTAATGTCTGTCCATGAAATTGCCACTAAACTAGAATCCAGAGATGATACTCCAACAGCCCCCTACGTCGTATTTGATTTGGAAAAATGCGTGTTTTGTGGATTATGTGCAATTCTTTGTCCAGTGAAAGCAATAGAATACAAATTTAATGAGTTATCCATCAAAAAAATGCCCGAATACCCAAAATTAGATTTTAACATAGAATTAGATGATGAGACCTGCATTCCCTGTCGGTATTGCGAATTAATATGTCCAGTAGATGCAATTAAAGCTGAGATGCAACTTGAACGAAAAGATGATGTTGTTACTTATCCCGGAAAGAAACGCGGTGAAATTCCCAAAGACCTTTCGGGATCAATAAAAATTGATGAAAAGAAATGTGTCTATTGCATGCTTTGTATGGATTTCTGTGATGCTGTTGAAATTGATGAGGCGGATCCCGATCCGAATCGTCCTTATCCAGGTAAAAATTTACGAATAAATGAGAGCAAATGCGATTATTGCGAATTATGTGCAGAACTTTGCCCCACAGAGGTCTTTAAAATCACTTGTGATTCAGATGTAAAACGAACTGTTAAAGCCCCAAAAATCGAAGGAAAGGCAATAATTGATGAGGAAAAATGCATTGCGTGTGGTTGGTGCGTTCTTTGTCCGGTCGAAGCCATAAAATTAGACAAATTTTTCGAGGGAGAAATAACACTACAAAATTTGGATAAATGTGATCCCAGCGGATGCAAGGCATGTATCAAAATTTGCCCGTCTAACGCGTGGTACCTTCCAAAAGATCCTAAAGAAAAAATTGCGGTTAATCAAGATTTGTGCATTTACTGTGGCAGTTGCGAATTATCGTGTCCCTATGAGTGCATTAAGGTTGAGCGGAAAAAAATTAGTTACGTAGGGGGAGATCTCACTCAGCCGTGGATGAAGACTTGGAAAGATGCGTTCCTATCACTCATAGGCCGAGAAATCCCTGAGAAAAAAGTTAAGTTAATACCACTAAAAATTGAAGAAATCGAAAAATTTGTTAAAGAAATACGAGAAGTTCCCATTGTCCCAGAGAAAACTAAGAAAGATTATTTGAACAAATTGACAAAGATTCGAGAACTTCTGAGTAAAGTAAAGACAAGATATTGGCTAGAAGGAAGAATTAAAAAGAAACCTCGTTCTGATTAATTGGACTGGTTTTTTAGAGAAGTTACAATGGGAATGGATTCGCCGCATTGAGGGCAGGAATTTCCATCTTTTAAATTATTTTTTTCGGTTCCAAAGATGGTTCGCTCAATTAATAAGGTTTCACAATTCGGACAAAAGGTATTTTCGAGTTCATGGCCGTGTATGTTTCCAATATAGACATAGTTAAGCCCTTCCTCCCGACCAATTTTATAAGCTTTCTTTAAAGTTTTAACAGGCGTGCGATAATTTGCCAAACCTGTATCAATTGCCTTATAATCAGGATGATACTGATTACAATGCCAGGGAATATTCTCTCCAAGGAGTGTCTTGATTTTTTTTGCAATGCTTCTTAGGACATCCTCAGAATCGTTCTCATTTGGGATTACTAAAGTAACAATTTCAACATGAGCACCCCTTTCTTTAGCAATTTGAAGGTTTCGCCAGACGACATCGGAATTCGCCGTGCAACGTTTTTTATAAAATGATTGATCACCTTTAACATTAACACAGAAAGCATCACACCCGTTATTGATGAGAAGGTTGAGCGCTTCTTCGGTCATGAATAGATTCGTAACATAAGTTTGATAATAATCTAGGGGGCGAGTTAATTTCATTACATCGATGGCATATTCAATTAGGAGCGTTGGCTCATTGAGACTGAAACTGGTACCCTGTGACTTAAATTTTTTAGCCAACTCGAGAAATCGATCAGGGGAAAGATATCTACTGGAGTGATCAATGGGAGGTGTCTTACTTATCTCCCAGTTCTGGCAAAAGGGGCAGGTGAAATTACAACCCCATGTACCCACGGTTAGTGCTTTAGTCCCAGGAAAAAAATGATAGAGGGGCTTCTTTTCTATGGGGTTATTCGATATTGAACTAATATTTCCATAGGTTAGAGCATGTAATTTTCCGTTTAAATTTATTCTGGTCTTGCAAAATCCAACCTTTCCTTTTGAAATTTTGCAGCGACGCTCACACGTAGCGCAACGCACGGTATCAGGATCAATGTTTTCAAATAATAGTGATTCTTTCACAAAGGGGCTTTCATGCACTTTTTTTCGCCGAAAAACAATAATCTAACAGCTAAACTATGATGATTGTACTAAAAAAGAGATCTATTCTATTTGGCTTAGGGACTTAAAGTGCCGAATAAGTTTTAAAACTTCCCAGATTTTAACTTGGTCCCCCTGTGTCAATAAATTACGTAAAAACCCGGCGAAATCTCCTCGCTCAACGTATTTTCGAAACTCCTCTACCTCCCAAATAATATTTTTCATTTCAGTATTTGGAGAGGAGGAAGCCCACGTGCTTTTTGGAACCGGACGCATTTCTTCCTGCGGAGCTGCGAATGGAACTTGGTCGATTTGTTGTTGGGGTTGCTGATAAGCTTGGGGTTGTTGGTAAGCTGGCATTGTGGGTGTAGTTGGAGGGCTAGGCATAGCCGGGGCGGCTGCCTCTGAAGGTGCCCCACCGGTAATTTGCGCAAGGGCACGCGCGACATCCATGTAAGCTACACCTGCGCCACCATCAGGCGTGACGTAGGCAAGAAGAATTCTATTTCTTTCACTCGAAGCGACAATATGACCCTGTCCCAGAATGTTTGTAGAGACTAATCGCTCTGGAGTGCATTGTAACGTGGAATATTTAATACCTTGGACAACTACCGAGGTGGATTGCTGTCGCCAAGAGTTTAAAACCCCTATAATGTCAGAAGAAATATCCCAATTTGAGGTTTGAAAGACTACATTACCTTCTGGGGTGAGAAGGGTGGCTGCTGTTATCGTAGCGTTACCGGTCATTAAGTCGCGCATGATAAAATCAACGCTTGATGCATCGTCCATTTTTTTTCCTCAATTTTTTGGAAATTCCTTTGAATAAAAATATCAATAATGACTTAAATTTGTTATCATTAAAGAATTGTGGGGGGAAAAAGATGATTAAAATAAAGTCAGGAAAAACGATGGGTAATTTGGGGAAGCATATCAAATTCATTTAATCATATTTTTGAACAATTCCCTTCCAGTTCGTGTCAATTCTATCCGATTCTTACTTTTTGTTATGCGCGAGGTATGAATTATTCCAGGTACTTCCAGTTGCATCAGGGTCTGGGATAATTTTGACTGAGAGAGGTCACTGTAATCCTTCTGTAATAGCCGAAGTAATTCAGAGTCTAATATAACGCCTTTATTCCGAACCAATGCATATAAGATTAAATTTTTTAGTGGTGTAGGATTCCAAACCGTGCCTTTCATGAATTAACTAACTCCGAGATGTAGAAAATCGTTAAAAGTAAACAAAATTCTAAGAAATTTTGCTAAAATTTCTGCGATAAAAGTCAAAAAAAATAATTGAGCTTATACTTAAAAATTTGTCCATCAATTTTGAGGGGGGGATGAGATCCCCTCATTGGCTTCTTATCCGTAATGAGGTGATTCAATCATGGGCTTCTTCAATTTTTCCATGTGTTGTTTGTAAGCAACCTTAACTTCAGGGGGGACAGAGGGATGAATGCGCTTCAATGCTTCTTCAAAATGACGACGATAGACTTTTTTAGCCTTACGATCTTCTCTGAGAGCGAGAAGGGCAGCTTCATTACAAGCGCCTTCGATGTCGCTTCCTGCGAAATTTTTAGTTATTCTTGCAAAGTAATCTATCTCCACATCTTCAGCAAGTGGCATATCATGCGTGTAAATTTCGAAAATCATTCGTCGGCTCTCTAAATCGGGTGCACCGACATAAATAATTCGATCAAATCGCCCGACTCGGAGAAGAGCGCGATCGATGATATCAGGACGGTTAGTAGCGGCAATTACCACGACATCACGTAGGGCTTCGAGCCCATCCATTTCGGTTAGGAGTTGGCTTATTACCCGCGTTGTTACATTTGAATCATGTGTCATGCCACGCATGGGCGCGATGGCATCTATTTCATCAAAAAATACGATTGCCGGTGCAGCAGTTCTTGCTTTTCGAAAGACTTCACGAATGGCTTTTTCGGATTCCCCGACCCATTTGGAAAGCACTTCTGGGCCTTTAATTGAGATGAAATTAGCTTCACTCTCGGTAGCTATGGCGCGAGCTAACAAGGTTTTTCCACATCCTGGTGGTCCTACTAAAAGCACGCCTTTTGGTGGAGTAATGGCTAACCTTTTAAAGCTTTTGGGATCTTTCAGGGGCCATTCTACCGCTTCTCGCAGTTCTTGTTTGACATTTTCTAGACCACCTACATCTGACCAGTGAACATTGGGAATTTCAATTAATACTTCACGTATCGCGGATGGATGAATTTCCTTTAATGCAGAGATGAAATCAGCCATGCGCACTTCGATTTGGTCGAGTACCTCGGGTGGAATTTCCTCTTCTTCAATATTTATTTTTGGAAGATATCTTCGTAGTGCCTTCATTGCGGCTTCTCGACAAAGTGCAGCTACATCAGCTCCAACATAGCCGTGAGTAACTTCCGAGAGACTTCCGAGTTGAACATTATCCGTTAAAGGCATCCCTCGAGTATGAATTTGCAGGATCTCTTTACGTCCATTTTTATCAGGGACCCCAATTTCAATTTCGCGATCAAAGCGTCCAGGCCGTCGTAGTGCTGGATCAAGAGCATTTGGTCTATTCGTTGCTCCTATTATAACTACTCTTCCACGGCCCTTTAATCCATCCATTAGAGCCAGGAGTTGGGCAACAACTCGCCGTTCGACTTCACCCGTCACTTCTTCACGTTTTGGTGCAATCGCGTCCAATTCATCAATAAAAACGATGCTGGGTGCGTGTTTCTCAGCATCATCAAAGATGGTTCGAAGTCTTTTTTCTGATTCACCATAAAATTTGCTCATAACTTCGGGTCCATTTAAAGGTTTAAAGAATGCATCAGATTCGTTCGCGACAGCTTTTACGAGGAGCGTCTTCCCACATCCTGGAGGACCGCGTAATAATACTCCTTTTGGAGGATCAATTCCTAATTTCTTAAATAATTCCGGATGTTTTAATGGGAGCTCAACCATCTCGCGGATCCGTTGAATTTCAGACTTTAAACCCCCAATATCTTCGTAGGTAATAACGGGAATGCCGCCTGGTATCTCTTCCTTAGGATGCTCACTTACTTTTAAAATGGTTTGCTGTTTTACAACAACAATGCCTCGAGGCTTTGTTGAAATAATTTGAAATGGCACTTCACGAGCGATTCCAATCGGTATGTAAATGACATCTCCTTGAGTGAGAGGGTAGTTAAGGAGCTTTCGTTTTATGAAACTTTCAACATAGGGATCGCCCGATGTAATGCGTACATTTGTAGGTGCAAGAAGGATTTCGCGTGCCATTTTTTCACGGGCTTTCTGAATACGGACTCGTTCCCCAATCGAAACGCCTGCATTCTTGCGAAGACGTCCATCCATGCGGATAGTGCCTAAATGCAGATCTTCACTATATGCCGGCCAGACGATTGCTGCGGTGACTCTATTTTTCCCCTTGATTTTAACAATGTCTCCAGTTCGAATATTCAATTTTTTAAAGGTTCCGGAATCTAAACGAATAATGGATCGTCCAACGTCGCGTTGTTTGGCTTCAGCCACCTTTACTTCTACTTCAATACCTGGTTCCTCATCTTCCAAATCTATCAAATCCCATTGAAGTACTTCACAGCAATAATAAAAAGTCAACCACTTTTTTAGAGGTTTTTGAAAATGATTTAAAGAAATAATTCTTCAGAAGGAGAGGAGAGAGTCACTCTCTATCGAGCCAGAAAAATTTTTTAGGATACATTGGTCGCGTTATGCGCAATTCTTTAATGATTTGGCGGAATGCATGGGCGATCAAAGTATTATCTTGCTGGTCTTTATATTTGTTAATGAAAAATTCAAGAATTTTGATGATATTTTCAATATTACCCCCCGTATCGCAGATTACGACGCTTATGACTTCCCGATCCCTATCCAGATGGACTTCCAAGTCATATTTTTCCGGAGGGCGTAACATAATATCTTGAAATATTTCGGTAACATCAATACCCTCTCGTAAGATAATGTGTGCCATTGTCCCTCTCATGACAAATTTCATGTTCTTTACCCATTATCATTTCTTCAATTTTTCTTCATTAACATTTAGAAAACCGCGCTATTTAGGTTTTCGTTTTTTTGTCACCCTCAACAATAAGATAAATTTTGGTGTATCTTCATTGAAAGTAATAGTAAAACATAATTAGAAATTATGGGATTGAAGCTGATTGACTAAAGAAATCCGGACCGACGTAGCCTGCATTGGAGGAGGACCTGCCTCCGCGTTTGCCGCGATGGAAATTTTAAAATCAGGAAAATTTTCCGTGGAAATTTTTGAGGAACATGAAGAAATAGGGGTGCCCGTAAATTGTGCAGGCTTAATAAGCGTGAGCGGGTTCAAAAAATTAAAAATTAAGGTGCCAAAAGACAGCATTCAACATAAAGTGAAAGGCTCAATTTTTTATTCGCCAGCGGGACACCGGTTTGAGGTAAGTAGGAAAAAAGTTCAAGCTTACGTTATTGATAGAGCGAAGTTCGACAAATTTTTGATCTCTAAGGTTGAGGAAATGGATGGAAAAGTTCATCTAGATGCAAAAGTAACTTCGATACTCAAAAAAGATAAGCAAGCCATTGGTTTAATGGTGAATGAACATAATAATCAGGTAAAAGTGAAATCCAAGATTATAATAGATGGTGAAGGGGTGAGAACAAAATTTATACAGGAAATGAGGTTAAAGCCCACGTACCGGGGTTCTTTGGTGCCTGTATTACAGTATGATTTAAAAAATGTAGATGTAAATGAGGAATTCGTTCAAATTTATCTAGGAAGGAGGATTGCACCTGGATTTTTTGGGTACATAATTCCTATTTCGGATAATGAGGCCAGGGTCGCTGTCGGAAGTAAATTTGGTAAACCTGCGGATTATTTAAGATATTTTATTTTTAAACACCCCATCGCCTCATCTAAATTGAAAAATGGGACTATATACAAGAAGGGGGGAGGATTTGTTCATCTGGGAGGACCCATTAAAAAGACCTATGCAGCAGGTTTTATGGGCGTGGGAGATTCGGTAGGGCAAGTTAAAGCCACAACGGGGGGTGGAGTTGTATTTGGGGGTTTGTGCGCTAAAGTTGCAGGGAAAATCGCCTTAGAAGCAATCGAGAGAGATGAATTTTCCGAAAAAAGTCTGAAAAAATATCAAACAGAATGGCAAAAATTATATTTAAGAGAATTAAGACTCATGAGACTACTTAGATCCATCTTAGATTCCGTGCCAGACAAATTTCTTGATGCAGTGTTTTTATCGATTTCTAGACAAGGAATCCCAGAATTAATTGAAGAGATCGGCGATATGGACATGCAAGGAGCATTAATTAAAAGGGTATTATTAAGTCCAAGAATTTTAAATATTGGACTATCAGTCCTATCTGGGATTTTTCTGCATTAAAATTTCAAAGCCGAATGGAAAATTTTAAAATAACGTCAAGTATTAAGTGATCAAAATCTGAAAAATAATGCGAGAAATTATCCAGAGGTCAAATTTTCTAGAGGTCAAAAATTTTGTCAATTGAAACGCCCGTCTGTGCAAGTTGCGGAAGAATCATGGTTCCAAGAGAATTTGCTGTACGATTTTCTTGTCCTAACTGTAGCAATACAACGATCTGGCGCTGTGAACGATGTCGACAGTTTTCACGCCCCTATAAGTGTTCTAAATGCGATTTCGAAGGTCCGTGATGCTAAAAAATAAAAGGAGGAAAAACGATGGCAGATGTAGTTGTTCAACTGAAAGTTCTCCCTGTGGGGATAGAAGTTGATTTAAATAGGTTGCAAGATCAAATAAAAGATGTTCTTCCAGGAAATGCTAGAGTTTATAAAATAATAGAAGAACCAATCGCTTATGGACTCAAATGTCTCAAGGTGACAGTTATAATCCCTGATGCAGAAGGTGGAACAGACCCTGTAGAGAAAGCAATTTCATCAATCAACGAAGTTAGCCGTGTTGAAGTAGAACTCGTATCGCGGATGTAAGGTTTAGTAATTTTTTATTTCCAGAAGCTTTTAATGAACTGGTCTTCTTTTTTATCAAAATTAAAATAAGCACCAATTCTTTTTGCCATTTCAGGATTATGTTGGTATATCATGCTAAGAAAGGGTAAATATTCAGCAACTGCTTTAGAGATGCCGATTTGAAGCTTATTTCTTATTTTGGCACCAATCGATGCCATATCACCTCGTCTGAGTTTGCTTAGATTTTGAAAGAAAAATCGGGGAAAGATAGAATAATAATTCACAAAATGATAGGGAGATTTTGTTCGTGCTAGAGAAACACCTGCAGATAATTCTAATGAAAAATATGGAAAAAGTTTCCAAATACTTTTTTCAGCTTTACGTTGGATGCGTCCCCAAATAATATCAGCATTCGATAAAGCTCGATAAGCAGCGGCAATCTCTTCAGGTTCGTGCATGTGTTCTGGAATTAGTTCATTGATTCGTTGCATGAGTAAGCCAAAGTCACGGGTGCTTAAATCAACTTGCCAGAGAATTTTTTGAATTGTTCGAACATTTTGTTCTTTGAAAATGACTCTAAGTGCCTCAAACAACGTTTTTTCTTCATCGCGGATTTGATGGAGATTCTCTAGGTCGTCTATTGAAAGAGAACTCTTACCTTCCGCCACGCTCTGTAAATCATTTATGGCAGCTCTCAAGTCGCCCTTTGCATTTTCACTTATTTGCATCAATACTCTGTCATCATGCTCGATATTCTCCTGTTTGCAGATTTTTTTCAAGGTTTTTGAAATCGTATTTTTCTGAATTGATTTAAATTTAACTTGCTGAACGTTCCGTTTCAATGTGGAAAATTTTTGGTCAGAAAGATCGTTTGCAGTTAATATAATAGGATTTCGTGTATCTTTAATTATTTTAATAAGTGCTCCAATACCGCCACGATCTTGCATCCCGCTTATTCCATCGACTTCGTCTACTAAAATTATAGTCCCTAAATTACCTTTAATGGATTTTTTCATTGCAGCAGTTCCGACAATACGTTTTATTTTTGCTTGATTCCTAACATCGCTTGCATTTATTTCAAATAGATCAAAATTATATTTAGTAGCTAGGACATACACTGCTGCCGTTTTTCCTGTTCCAGGGGGCCCCACAAGAACAATTGCTTTGTCTTTTGAGGTTTTTCTTCGATAACTAGCAAGAAATTCGTTGATCCTTTTTACAGCAGAAGGATTTCCAACAATCTCTCCTTCCTTTTCAGGGAAATACTTTTGGGTCCAGATTTCAGATTGAGTTGCCATAAGATCATTCCTCAAATTAATTGAGATTTAATATACCTAATTGAGCTAAAAAGGCGCTTAAATGGATCTCTTCATTTGCTCCTTGTTGAATCCGCAATTCATATTCTCCAAGTAAATCAAATAAGTGAATCTTCCATTCCTCGGGAATGGGTAATTTTATTATTGCTTGACGCATGTGATCAGTTATTTGATTCCCAATTAATCCGTATTTAACGAATAATTCACGAAGTTTGTCTCTAGCCGCAGTGAATTCTTTACTTAAGGCGAGAGCAATCGTTTCTTTCACTTTAAAATCTATATATTGCTTTGTTACTTTATGAACCGAATCTGCGTCGACTTCTTGCCCTTCATAAACTGAAGATACGGCTTGAAGCAGATTTATGCTCCGAATCATATTATTTTGCCCCAAATAGATAATTGATGATAGTGCCGCGTCGTTTATTGCAATTTTTTCTGCCGACACAATATACCGGAGGATAGCGGCCGCGTTTTCCTTGGATAAGGGATTGAAATGTAAAATAACAAATCTTGATCGAATTGGGTCGATTATTTTGGAAAGATTTTCACATACGAGACAAAATCGACAGGTACGCGTGCTTTTCTCCAGAGTTCGACGTAGGGCTTGTTGGATGTTCATAGTTAAATTATCAGCATCTTTGATAATAAGGACGCGGAAAGGGACTTCAGATAATGACCGCATCATGGGATAGTTACGAAAGATACTTTTAAATATGTAATTGAGTCCAGGAGTTCCCGAATTCTTGCGCTTATATTCCTGTTCAGCAAGATCATACCATTTTCGCTTAAATTTCATTAAATAATCTTTCGAATCATTAGCATTGATTTCTTCAACATTCAAATAAAATGATTCCTGAAATATGTCATGTAATAAACTTAATATCGTGGAGGTCCTGCCTTTAGGCGAGGAATTTTCAATTACTCTGTACCTGGGGGACCAACCAACAATAAATGGGGTAAATTCCTCTTCTTAGTAAAAGCTTTTAATTGTGGTAACTTATCATCCATCCCAATTAGATTCCGCAACGTCATTGGGCGATATTTTTCTGTCCATATTTCACTCTCTCTAAGCATCTATTAACACCGCCACTACAATAATTTTTTATAATGGAATAAAATAAAAACAAAACAATGAAGTTTCCATATACTTTAATCAATTAAACACTGATAGTCTTTAAAAATTGCGATTATAGATGAACCCGACCTGAAAATTGTTCTCCATCGATTTTCAGAAAGCTTTTCGAGAGTCCGTAGAGAACAATTCACATTAGGAGGCAGAACCTGAAATGAGTGAAGCTAGGAAGAACAAGTTTGAGATCGAAGCAGCCTGGATGGGGTTCATAGGTTCTCTTGTTCCTATATTCGTCTCATTTATCATGGGAGTATCATATTTATCCATTCTTACCAATTTTCCGGGAACTCGTGAGGAATATAATAATTATTTTGGAGTTGATTTCGGAATAGACATTGTAAATTGGTTGACGAAAGCTCTGCCTTTGATTTATTGGAGCATTTTTGCTGTTGGGGTAATAGGACTTGTTTTTTCATTATATCGCACAAATATGGGAATTCGTCTGTCTGGTATTATTCTATTTTTAACTTCAATTATAAGTATTTGTTGCCTTGTTGCTGCTCTCTCGATTCTATCCGCTCAGCAAGGAGAAATTGAGCGGTATATCGGAAAATATAATGGGGGTAGCGAACAAGATCTTTTTACATACGGCATCCAGATTCCACATTCTCTTTTCTGGCCTGCTGTTGGCCTTTCTTGTCTCTGGTTGATTGGGTCATTCCTGATGTTAAGTGCAGCACCGATGAATGAAGCGAAATATCGCACCCGTCGAATGAAAATTCTTGCCAAAGCTGATACTGCGGAGCGAGCTGGAAGACCAAGGGAGGCTATAGACTTATATTTCTACGCAGGCAATATTTCAATGAAACTTCGAGAAGAAGATAAAGCCTCCGAATATTATGCGAAATCTCGAGAGATTCGTGAAGTTGCAATTCAGGCCGTGTTAGAAGCAGAAGAGAAGCGAAAGCGTGAGGAATTGGCAGCTCGTAGGGGAAGGTTAGAGGAGCAGCGGCGGGAGATTCTAATGCGTGCAGATGATGCTGAAGAGAAAGAAGATTGGGCACGTGCAGCAGTTATATATAAAGAAGCTGCATCCTTATCCGTAGATTTAGGTGAAAAGAAACTAGCAGCGCAATTCACTGCAAAATCTAAAGAACTCCAGAAGAGAGCAAAGAAAGCTCGGAAGGAGAGAAAAGAGCCCCCTCCAGAATAATTTCTATATTCTAATTTTTTTGGTATTTTTTTAAATGTTCAATTTAAATACTAATAATTTAATGGAGAGGTCTTCATAAATTCACGGAGAAGGATGGTTGCATAGCACCCTTTGTTGAGAGAAAAATTAAATTCAACATAATAATCCTGAGAGTCCTTTGATGGTTTTTCTAGTGACACGGAGAAATCCTTTGGTTTGAAGAGAATTGGACGATAAGTAACCTTAAGGTGTAATTTTTTGTTTGAAGATGTGTTAAAAAGAGATAAATCAATTTTTTCTTCATTGAATAACCGAGTAATGTAATCAGCTAGGGGATGGCGAGAGAAATTCAAGTCATAACCAAAAAGTGGAGCCATTATAAGGGCTTTTCCCTTAGAAATCGCCTCCTTTAAAGAACTAATATTATTAGATTTAACTTCATAAATAACTCTCGTCGGGAGAGAGTATTGATCTAAAATGGCAACAAAATCTCCTTCAAGAGGTTGATCTAGGGAGAGGTTAGCTGCAATTCGCGCATTTAATAAATTGTTGAATAAATAGGATTGATAAGCATGAATAAACAGGAGGAAAAAACGAAAGGGAAATATTTTCTTGAAAATTTTTTCGAATTTAAAATCCTTATTCTTGAGGTAGTGTATGATTTTATTCTCATAAAAATGTGATTTTGGAAAAATTAGATTGCAATGAGGCCAAGAATCCTTTAAAGTGGTTCTAATCTCTTGAATTTCCTTATCTTCTTGTGGGAAAACTTCCGTTAAATAGATTTTGAGTGCAGTTTCGAAATCGTCAGAAAGCAAGGCGCGACCCATTCTATGCGAAATAGGGCGGAGAGCACCAAATCGCTGCGGACCATAATAATTGGGAAGTTGGGAAGTGAGAATTTGATGTGCAACATTTTTAATATTCTTTTGAATTTCATCAATAGATCCACTAATTTGACGCAGGATGATTTCGAAATGGTTCCCGTTGAGACCTCCTAATTTAATATGCTTCCCAGGTTGAATTCGATTTAAATACATTCCTTTCTTATGAAAGTTTATTAGATTTTGTATGTCACCGCCTGAAATGGAGATTTGTTGAACTGTGATAGCTCGCTTATCCTTCAACCCGGCAAATCCTATGTTTTTGAAGGGGATCTGAAGGTAAGCGGCAAGTTGGTGGATTAATGCCATTGTTTCGAGGTTATGCTTTTCGAGAATTAAAGTATATGTGTAATGATTTCTTGGCAGATTGGCTAAATTTAGATCAGTTTTATCAAGCTTCTTTAATACATTTCCATCAGGAGCTATCTCTTCGACAATAAAATCTTCGATTTTTGTTCGTAGTTTTCCTCCAATTCCGGGAATATGGGTTAAAAAAGTTTTAATCCCAATTTCCTTTTCAATGCGGTGAGCTTCCATTCGAAACTCATTCCAAGTACCCTTGTTTTCAATTAAATCTTCGGGTCTGAGGAAATTGTCTGATAGACCGCTTTGAGAATGGAGTCTGGCTCAATTATCCCAACTAATTTCCCGTTATCGATCACGGGTAATCGTTCAATGCGATGACTTAACATTAACCCGAGTAATTCTTTAATTGAAACATCAGGTGAAACGGTAATAGGATTTTTCGTCATTAAATTCTCAACGGTCATGCCAGCTATGCTTGTACGAAATCTCGATAGCATCATATCACGCTGTGTCACAATGCCGACCAATTTATCGGTTTCATATTGCAAAATAGGAACGCCTCCGAGTGATTTTCGCACCATCAGAAGGTCAACGGCAGCCACTTTTTCATCCGGGCGCACGGACGTGATTTTGGTTTTCATAAGATCCCGTGCTTTTAAGTCAGACATAGACATTTTTCATTCTCCCAACTTTCATTATTCGTTAATAATAACTTTTTATAATAAATATAGTTTTTTTATTTGAGTGAATTTTTTGAGTGGTTATTCTATGTTTAAATTCAAGCAAGTTTTAGTCATTCGCAAGGATTTAGGAATGACATGTGGTAAAATATCGGCACAGGTAGCTCATGCCGCAGTATCACTTTATGAGCAGGCAAAGAAAACGCGGAAATTCAAAAAATGGTTGAATAAATGGATTAACGAAGGCCAAAAGAAAGTCGTCGTTAAAGCCTCCGGTGAAAATGAATTGATCAATCTTTATGAGAAGGCGAAGAGGCTTGATCTGCCCGTAATACTAATTCAGGATAGGGGGTTAACAGAAATTCCACCCGGAACGACTACCACCTTGGGAATAGGCCCCGCTCCAGAGGCAGAAATTGACAAAGTTACAAAGAATTTACCATTATTGTAAAAACAGATGATGAAAATTTTTCATGATTGGAACAGGATTTTATTCAAAAGCAATACGAATGCGCTCGTTTGTTAAGAGATAGATTATTTCTTCAATTACTTCAGGCTCTGCAGGAAGGCGATCGCCCCATTTTAACCGAGCCTTCGATTCGACCTCACCCGTCGGAAGATAAATTTTATTCATTCCGAGCAACGTGGCCGGTACTATAAGATCTTCTATGGTTTTTTTAAGGTCAGAAATTCTTTCGATGATCCGAATATTTTTCCCTAATTTTTCTTGAAATAATTTAATGAGCTTGCCACGTGGTCCAATAAACGATGAAATTTCGCCCTTCCCAACAAGAACGATTAGAACATCTCCAACCTCAATTGTTTTGTAAAAATTAGCATTCTTTAACGCAGAGAAACGCCCCTCTAATTCCATTAAATAGTTAGCGAGATTTATGTCTAGCTGCGTGATTTCGCCTTCATCTAATTTCGTTTGACACGAGTTACACAAGACAGCCGTTTTCGCACAGATCTTGCATATTGGCATTGTACGCATTGGGACACCATTCTATCCGAGATTAACTCGCCTTTTTATGGAGGAGACTATCCAAAGTCTCATTAGCTTCTCGAAAATAGGTTTAGTTCCTTAGAGCAAATAATTAATGTCTTTTATTAATTATAAAAAGGACACCTATTACAAAACTGATTTTAATTCAAAAAAGTTTTTCTTTAATCTTTTTTAGAGTATTTTAAAAAGATTCATGATTGGGAGTATTGAAGAAAATGGAACTTCCTGAAAGAAAAAGTCATACCCTTGTAAGAGCGATGTTGTCATTTAATGAGAATTTGACTGAATTAATGACAAAACATAAATCAATTTCAGATGAAATATTAGATTTGACCTCTAGCTTATTAGAGTCTGATCAAGAAAAAATAGAGATAGCTCAAGCGTTGGAGGATCTTGAGTATGACATGGAAAACAATATTTTATTAAATTTGGAGATGGGATTTGAAACTTTAGAGGGATTTGAAATCAATTTGATTGAGATTGATTCATATCTCCCAATCATTAAAGATGAACAAGAATTGCTAAAAGATTTAAAATTATCGGCGAAGAACCTCGTGAAAACCATTTCAATGACGGATGATACTCTCCATAAGCAAGAACAAAATAATTTAACCTATCTTCATGAGTCTTATAAGAAACTAAGGGATAAAACTCAAAATAATTTAAATGAGATTTCGGAAATATTGACGAAACAGATTCAGAAAGTTAAAAAGATGGAAAATATTTAACAAGATTTATTTTAAAATTCTTAACGTTCCCCAGAAAGATAATTCCCGCATTTTGGACAGCGGATGTTTCCAACTCTTGAGACCCGATAGCGCTGATTACAATATGCACAGTACATGTATACTGCAGCTTCTTGGGTCGCTTTACTTTCCTGCTGTCTTAACATTTGAATTATGAGTTGTGTCTGCTCTTCGATCCACTTTTTCCCTTCTTGATATTCTATCTCTTTTGCATAATAATAGGCTTCTTTTAATAGCTTGAGCGCTTCCTCATAATTGGCTTTATTTATGTATCCATATGCTTGCTCCGCCAAGGCCATGTATTTCTCGATGTATTGTTTATGTTTTTGGGCTTCCGGGTCAATTTCTTCTTGCACAACCTGGCCTTCTTCTATCATTACAAGCGTGGATGATAATTTTTCAAAGATAGTATTTACACTTAGACCAGATTTTGCAGAAGATTCAAAATAGGGAAGTTTTTGGTTAGCCGCAATTTTTTCTATTTCAGAATGGGCAACTTCGCGGTCAGGGAGGTCTGATTTATTACCTACTAAAATTACAGGTATTGATACGCAGTTATTTGAGACTTCAGTGAACCATCGGCTTAGATTTTCATAACTTTTCCGACTAGTCAAATCAAAAACGATGAGTCCACCAACGGCACCCTTGTAATATAAAGGTCTGACGTAGGAGAAACGTTCTTGCCCGCCCGTGTCCCAAATTTGAAGTTTAACATTCCGTGTCTCCCCATTGATGGGTACCTTTATGGTTTTAATTGAAAAATCGACGCCGATCGTCATTTTATAGTCGTCTCTAAATACACCTTCGGCAAAACGAACTGTCAGCGCGGTCTTGCCAACGCCTCCGTCGCCCACGACAACTATTTTGAATAGATAATCGAATTCGCTCAAGTTCTATCCCAAATTGTAGTAAGATTACAGTCTTTATTGAATTGTCAAGGATACTTTATAAATTATATTTTAAATGAAATAATTTTTCCCTATAAAATTTTGCTTTCTGAAAAATGAAAGTAATTCTTAGGTGTGTAGAATTTGTTTCTTTTATAGGTAAGTATTTAGTTCTAAATGCTTAGAAATCTTGTTGAGTGAAACATTTCGGATTGTGCAGCGATGGACTTTTTTCAGCATCCATTATTAAAGCAAAATGCTCTTGAAAGGAGGTTATATCAAGAAACAATTCTGGGCACCTGTAATAACATAAATAGTCTGATAATTCTCCCTACAGGATTAGGAAAGACCATAATTGCCCTATTGATTGCAGTAAGTCGATTAAATAAATATTCAAATTCAAAAATAATTTTCTGTGCACCCACAAAACCGTTAGTGTCGCAACATTACCATACCTTCAAATCAGTACTCGTGTCTGATGAGGGGCTTGAAATGCTTACGGGTTCAATCGCACCAGAAAAGAGAGGAGCGCTCTTTACAGATGCAAAGATATTATTTTACACTCCTCAAACGCTCCAAAATGATATTATCACTGGGATAGCAAAGCTAGCCGATGTGAGTTTGATAATTTTTGATGAAGCACATAGGGCGGTAGGTGAATATGCATACAACTTTATTGCGGATCAATACGTGAAAACAGCAAATCACCCGCTCATCCTGGGAATGACGGCATCTCCGGGTGCGACAAGAGAGAAAATTGATGCAGTATTGGAAAATTTATTTATTAAAAATATTGAAATTCGCACTGAAAAAAGTCCTGATGTGATTAATTACGTGCAACCAATTGAGATGAAGTGGCAGAGAATTGAATTACCGTTGGAATTTCGTGAGATTAAGCAATTAATAGAAAGCAAGTATAAGGACATCCTCAAATATCTTAAAACCTATAATTATCTCGATTCCTATGATATCTCAAGAGTGACGAAACAAAATCTTTTATCTGCCCAAACGAGAATCCGGAAGGCATTAACTGCATCAAGTAGTCCAACAGCGGACGATTATGAATTAGTGGCTAATGCCGCGATGGCCATTCGCTTTTCTTATATGCTAGAACTCTTAGGAACGCAGGGCTTAAATTCGTTATTATCATACCTGGAAAAGATTATAAAGACGGCTTCCGGGAAAAGGTCCTCACGCGTGCTTAGAGAATTAGTACAGTCACCTTTTTTTATTGAATTAAAAAATAAAGTAAGTTTGTTGTTGGAAAAGGGGATGGATCACCCAAAATATGGAGCACTTCAAAAATATTTGCAAAATCAATTTAAGAAGAATAAAACTTCGCGAGTAATAGTATTCACGCAATATAGGGTCACGGCTCAGCTAGTGACTGATAAATTAGAAGAGATTGGTGATCTGAAACCAATTCGATTCGTTGGACAGCAATCTAAACCAGGCGATAAAGGACTAGGGCAAAAGCGTCAATTAGAAATTTTAGAACAGTTTAAAGAGGGGATATATAATGTTTTAGTGGCAACCTCAGTTGCCGAAGAAGGATTAGACATAGCTGAATGCGACCTTGTCATTTTTTATGATGTGGTACCCAGCGAAATTCGATACGTGCAGAGAAAAGGGCGAACGGGACGAAAACGGCCAGGGGAGGTATTTATTTTGATGGCACGCGGAACAAGAGATGAGGGATATTATTGGGCAGCTCAGCGCAAGCAACGAGAAATGTACCGGATTTTAAATGACTTACAGGAATTGGCACGCAAGAAATATCGGCGCATTGACAGTGGCCAAACTCAAATTGAGAAATTTGTTCCAAAGAAAAAAGTGGATTTTGAAATAATAGTTGACCACCGAGAATCTTCATCCTCTTTAGTAAAAGATTTAGTAACGGAGGGCTTCAAAATAAAACTTGCACAATTGCCTGTAGCTGATTACCGTTTAGGAACTCGGGTTTTAATTGAAAGAAAGACGTGCCAAGATTTTTCTAAATCTATAATTGATGGGCGCCTCTTCAAAGAAATTAAAGAATTAAAGCAAAATAGCACGCATTCGTTGCTGCTAATTGAAGGAGAGGATTTATATACTGTGAGTACATTGAAACCGGAAGCTATTCGTGCAGCATGTGTGAGTATTATGCTGGATTTTAACATTCCAATAATATTTACGAAAGATGGAAAAGAATCAGCGAGGTTTTTCAGAACTATAGCAAGAAGAGAGATGGAAAAAGAAAAGGGAAAGAAAGTCGTTCCAACGAGATTTGAAAAAGCGCCACAAAAAACTTCTGAGATTCAAGAATTTGTAGTTGCAGGTCTTCCAGGTATTGATACCATCCGCGCGAGAAAATTGTTGCATAAATTGAAGACCATTGAAAATGTTTTCACTGCCGAAGAAGAAGAATTGCAAGATGTTGAGGGGATCGGAAAAAAATTGGCGGAGCGAATACGAAAAATTATCGGTGCGAAGTATAAACCGTGACTTTTATATCTGATCATCCTTCAAACCCGTGGCAGTCAAATAAGATTACTTTTAAAAGCAATCCTTTATAACTCTAAAGAGAACAGGTTAATTTTACTTCAAGAAATAGAAAGTTGGTTTTCAGTGCCGAAATCTAAGAAAAAAGCAAAAAAAGAGGAGCCCCAGGTTTGTTCTATTTGTGAGAGGGAGCTCTCCTCGGAAGAATTCTGTAAATACCACGAACATGCATATCAAAATTTAATGGAAAACTATGAAGATTGGCAGGAAGCTTATGGAGAATTAACTTTCTTAGAATATTTACAAAAGATAATTGAGAATCCGGCAACAGGAGTTTGGGCTAAAGACGTAGCAGAAGTGTTATTAAAACAAGAAGATTCAAAAAAAGGAAAATAAGGAATGCAGAATCGATTTTTTTTAGAGTAAATCGACAATCAAGCTATGGATGTCGGTTAGGCCCACGTTCTCGATTCCTTCAATACCGTTTGATAAATTATCGAAGCATGCAGGACAAGCTGTGATGATCTCTTCAGCTTCATTATCGATATAGACTTTGACCACGTTTCTTGATATAGTTGTTGCAACATCAGGGAAAGTTACTTTGCATAAACCGCCGCCACCACAACAATAGGCATCTGCCTTTTCACGTTCGAGTTCAATTAGCTCTAACCCTGGAATGGCTTGAAGAATCGTTCGAGGGGCTTCATAAACGCCGCTATGTCGCGCTAAATCGCAGGGATCTTGAAACACAACTTTCTTCTTATGTTCTTTATCTATCGTTAGTTTACCTTCTTTAATGAGGTCCGCAATTATTTCAGTAGAGTGGAGAACTTCAAACGGTAATTCTTTGTCAAGTTTCTTGTACTCTTCTTTCCACGCGAGATAACACCCAGGACATATTGCTACAATTTTCTTAACTCCTAATTCCTTCATTTTCTCGATATTATGCTTCATGATTTCCTCGACTTTCTCATTTTTAATACCCATTAGGAAATAAGGAGCGCCACAACACCATTCGTCTTCGCCCAACACCGTGAAATCCACTCCCGCTTTCTCAAATATTAGAACCAAAGACTCTGGGATGTTATAAAGTGATCCTTTAAAGGATTCTTGGCATCCAACGAAGAGCGCGATCTCTGCTTCTTTTTTAATTTTATCCTTAATTTTATCTTCAATATCTTCGGTCCAGCTCATCCTATCCTCGTTTTCTAGCATGAAGATGTTTTTATTTTCCATGATACTGTCTAGCAACTTGGTGATCGCTTCTGGGCCTCCACCTTGCTCGATGATATATTGTCTCGTGGCCTTAATTGTTTCGAGAACCTTTGCACCAGATGGACACGTGTTCTCACAAAGACCACAAAGTACACACGAGAAAAAAGCTTCAATAGTCTTTTTGGTTATCCCCATCTTATTCAAGTAAAGTTCCCCGGCTAGAGTGACTTTTACTCTTGGAGAAAGCGATTCTAGGAGATTTGTTCGAAAAACCGTGCATTGCTGTCGGCATGTCCCGCAGACATTGCAGAGATAATAGTATTTGATCATATCTTTGCTCATCTTGTCTCACCCAATCCTTCAAAGTTTACTATTGATGGAATTTCTCCCACGCCCATTTTAGACGGGTTCATTATGTTATTGGGATCCAAGGTTTGCTTGATCTTCTTCATGACGTCCATCGTGGCTGTTCCGTACTCTTTCTCGAGAAAGTGCTGCTTCCAAAGCCCAACTCCGTGCTCGGCCGTAATCGTACCACCTAACGAATAAACCACGTCCAGGATTTTCTCTTGGTATTCTTTGATTTTGGCCAAATTCTCTTCCGTTACATTTTGGGCAGAAATGAGATGTACATTTCCATCAAAAATATGTCCCATTGTTATAGGTATTACGCTGTATTCTTGAGAGATGGCTTTAGCTTTTTTAAGAAAATCAATGATTTTCGAAGGAGGAACTGCAATATCCAGGACTGCTGGAATGAACATCCTGGGGATTGATGGGGGATCCATAGTACGTGCAATCCCAGGGCCAGCGTAATGACGTGCATCCCATAAGTGTTTTTGATCGAAGGATTCTTCCATCACGCGTACTTTAGGTATTTTTTCACCAAAAATTTCAGCGTTATTCATGGCTTCCTGAACCTTCTGGAGATCTTCTTTATATTGTGAGCCAATAAGCCGAATTAAAATAGTACCCTCCCGTTTAGGCACCTTGATTTTTTTCTTCAGTATTCCTTGCTTAAACCGAAACTTCAAATTTGCGTTCATCCCTTCAATCGTCATTGGATCTACATACTCCAGCAGGGCTAAATCAACATCTAAATCGCGAATGACTTCTATAGCCTTATACGCATCGTCAATATTCATAAAGGCGACTACGAGCGAGACCTCATTCTTGGGCAACTTTTGAATTTTCAAATAAATTTCCGTATAAATCCCAAGCGTGCCCTCAGACCCTACGAATAATGAGGTCAGATCATAACCCGCCACCGATTTCTCGTTCCTTTTATGCCCCGTGTGGATTACGCTCCCATCCGCCAACACGATCTCTAATCCACGCACGTAATCACGGGTGGTCCCAAATCGGAAACTCGAAGCCCCACTCGCATTATTCCCAACCATCCCCCCAATCATACATGCAAACGCACTCCCCGGCTCGGCTGGAAAAAAATAGCCATCCTTGGCCAAGGTTTCCTGGAGATACCAGAATTCAACCCCGGGTTCTACAGCAACGTATTCCTCTTCGAGGTTAATTTCTAGAATCTTATTCATGTGCCTTCCAAAATCCATCATTATCGTGTTTTCCTTGATGGGGAGCACTTGTCCACCTAAGGAGGTGTTGGCAGCACGCGGAATGATGGGAATTTTATTCACATTTGCGAATTTTACGATTTGAATAATTTCGTCCTTATTCTTAGGAGTGACTAGAAATCCTGCGTTAAAGTTAATATCCTTGTAAAGCGCTTCGAGACCCTTCGCAATCCAATCACCTGTAGCAACTAAATCAGCTTCATCGATAGACACATCATCATCTCCGCAAATTTCAACTAATTTTTCGTAGATCTCTTCTTTATCCATAAAAATCACCAAAATTCCGTTTTATTTAGAATGACATGTTTTGTTAGTTAATCTTTTCATAATAAAAATAAGAATTTTTATTATTTTTATATCCCTTTTTCAACATTTTTGTGTTAAAAATGTATTCACTGCACATATTTCGCGTAAGGGGCTTAGATTATAATCCACTTATTAATAATCATCACTTTAAACAGACATTTATAGCCAGTCAACTTTATATGAGACGCACTCATTCTAACAATTAATGCGGCTCACCGAACGGATGCAACTTAGGAAATCTGTAGCATTGTCCTCCCTCTGCCATAGGGGGAAGAATCTCTATAACGCGGCTAATTATGCGGTTCGCCAACGTTTCTTTAGGGAGCAGAAATGGCTTCGCTACTATGACTTGAATCGGCTGTTGAAGCAAGACCCCACGTATCGCGCGTTGCCCATCCAGACCTCCCAACAAATTCTCCGCTTAATAGACAGGAATTGGAAGTCCTTTTTTCGAGCCATTAAGGATTGGCAAGACCATCCTAAAAAATACTGTGGCAAACCGCGGATACCACGCTACAAACCGAAAAAAGGGGAATCTATTGTCGTCTTTACGAATCAGCAATGTCGTATAAAAGATGGATTCCTTCATTTCCCAAAAAAAGAATTGCCTCCTCTAAAAATTCGGATGACGGGGTCGTTTCAGCAGGTACGAATTCTCCCCCGAGGCAATCATTACGTCGTGGAAATTATTTACAAGTGCCAACCGATCCACTTAGATTTAGCCAAAAGCCGCATCCTAATGATTGATTTAGGTCTAACTAACCTCGTAACTGCCGTAAATAACGCAGGGTTGCCCCCGTTCGTTATTAAAGGCGGGTTGGTCAAGTCCATCAATCAATTTTACAACAAGGAGCGGGCGCATCTCTCCGCATTAAAGGACAAGCAAGGATTAAAGGGGCAAACCAAACGACTGATGCGCTTGACATTGAAGCGGAATAATAAGATCCGGGATTACTTCCATAAAACCTCGCGGACAATCATCGGGTATTGCGTCGACAATGAATTGGGAACGATTGTCGTCGGGTATAATGCCGGGTGGAAACAACACATCAATATTGGGAGGCGGAATAACCAAAACTTCGTGACCGTGCCGTTTCATCAATTGATACAGCAGATTCAATACAAGGCAAAACTCGTGGGCATTGAAGTCATCTTGGAAGAGGAAGGGCACACTTCTAAATGCAGTTTCTTAGATCAGGAACCAATTGAACATCATGATATGTACATGGGGCGAAGAATCAACCGTGGGTTATTTCAAGCGAGTGATGGCACGCTCATCAATGCGGACGTGAACGGTGGCTATAATATTGGACGAAAAGCAGTCCCAAATGCTTTTAGGGCGGATGGGATAGAGGGTGTTGGGTTACACCCGTATTCTATAGCAATTTGACATTGAATTAAATGAAATGCGTCTTAACTGACGGATTTTAATAACTTCTCAATATCATGAAAGCTTATCTGGATAATCGTAAAATTTATCAACTGGTGTTGAGAATTAGATAGTAGATACCCACTTATTTTAAGGTGTTTTAGGAATTGGTAAGCGCGAAAGAAAACGCGGATATCGACAACCTCTTGAACGATTTAATGAAACCTCAGCCAATTTCGGTAAAAGCACCTCCTGAATGCTATCAAGATGGCAAGACCTACAGAAAATCTCGTTTTGACTGTTTAGATTGTGATTTTTTCGATTCATGTAATGTATAATCATCATGAGCGAATTTCTTTTTATTCAATTTTAGTATTTCATGCCTTTTATTATATTAAAAGTAGATAATTCACTCTATATTTTATGGGGAACTATAAAGCTTATTGGCGAATTCATTTAAAGCGAGATTGAAAGATCTTTATTATTTTAGGTGCCTCTAGTAGTACGCCTTTCATAGGTTTTTATGGCTAATTTGATAAATGCCTCTTCTACCCCTTCTCCACTCTTAGCTGAGGTCTCAAAAAAATCTTCAGCCCCAATTTCTGAGCAGTATTTCGAACCTTCTTCCTTGGAAACTTGACGATCCTGCTCAAGGTCTAATTTATTTCCAATAACAATGAAAGGAATATTTCCCGCGAATTCAATCAAGTCCTTTTTCCAGAGATTGATGTTCTTAAAAGAATTTAGATCGGGTATCTCATACACTATAAATGCAGTATGCGCACCATCAGCGTATTTTTTCCGTAAATCCCTAAATCGCTCTTGCCCCCCGATATCAAAAATCAGTAAGGAGATTATGACATCCTCATAAGCAATTTGCTTCTCATAAACATTGTACCCAATCGTGGACATATAGGAATCTTCGAATTTATCATTAACGAACCGTTCAACTAAACTGGTCTTGCCAACCGCAATGTCTCCAAAGAGAACCATTTTGTAGCGAAAGACTTTTTGAGCCATTTTTGCCACCCCTTTCACGAGGTTTGAATTTCAAAAACAATTGATGCAATGAATCTTTTAAATTTATCTCAGTACTTACTGTTTAGTTTAGTTTCTTCTTTCTTTTTGTTTTTAGATTTCGAGGTATCAGTGGGAATGGGTTGAAAAATGCCGAGTTGCCATAACCTATAAATGTCCCCGACAATCTTTAATTTTGATTCCAGTTGAGCAGAAACTGCCGTGGATAATAACTTGGCAAGATGAAAATGCCCTTGATCTTCCTCGAAACCCATTCCAAGAGCAATTAATGCGGATTCAGTTTTTGCCAACTTCGGAATTTGATTTAGATTAGACATGTAGACTCTTTGGGGCAGGACCAAATCCACTTCGAGATGCCTTTTGATCATATTATTAGCATTCGGTTGAAATATATTTATTTCACCCTTAAAATCCGTTAAGTTCTTCCGATACGTGTCTTCGAACTCTTTAAGGAAATTGGAAATATTTTTTCTCGTATATTTTGAGATTTTCTTTTCCGATAACAGCGTATAATTGGTCAATTCACCAGTAATCCAGAAAATCTCCAAGTTTTCGTAGGCTAATTCCCACCCTCCATCTACGGCTGGTTTGTCCGTTTTTATGATTCCCCCTTTAAATGAAGAAATAGCATTTAAAAACCCTGCGATTAATACTGGATTGATCTCTGAAGAGCTTACGGGATATTCAACGATTGGCACGCCATTCTGTTGAAAAATTAACATCATATATACCATATTATGAACGTCTTCGAATTTTGAAGCGATTTCTTCCAATCTTTTAAGCTCTCGCCGCTTCCTAGGCCGTTTAACTCTAAATTCATAGAGAACCACTCCGGCTACTACTATAGCCAGTATGCTTCCCCAAATTGGGGAAGTTCTTTCAATAAGAGTGAGGATCGAAATAACGTTTATTTCAATGGGTCCAGTACTAGTAGCGTTAATATAACTCAAACCTTCATCATATTTGACAGTAATTTCGACTTTACTTATCCCAGATGGTATTTTCAAGGAAATGGATGCCTTTCCTTCTATATTTGTCCCTGAAACTTTTGTTTCACTTGCTGATTCATCATAAACGAACGAAAAAGTAATAATCTTATTTTCTGCAGGTGTTCCATTGATTTTCAAAGTAGCGGTTATCTCTAGATTTTCTCCTTGCATTATTTCGGCGGGTAGAGGGCTAAGGGTTAGCGTACTATTTAATTTAATAATTGGGATGACCGAGCTGGTAATAGTGATATTTTGATTTTCGGCAGTTCCAGGATATTCTATTATTATCTGAGTGGAGTTCATTTGTGCAAGAGCTTCACCCGTGATTTCTGCAATCCCAGAGGAGTTTGTGATTTGGTATGAGGGGTCTTCGAGCGCTCCAGGTTGGAAAATAAATTTAATATTTAGGATTGCATTTGAAATGGGGGTTCCATTGAGATGCGTCAATCTTGCATATAATTGGAAGTTGGTTCCTGCCAGGAAATATTCAGGTTCCGCTAAAATTATGAGATTTACTTCATTCCGCGGGATAATATACAGTGAAATATTAGTGATTGCAAATTCGTGTTCTGATGAGAAGGCAGAGATGGTTATATTATATGATTGCCCTTCATTAACTCCTAAAGCTGACAGATCTAATAGTATTTGATAAATTCCAATTGTAGGGGCGAGCAATGTCATATTTTGGCACAAATTTCCAACGCAAATAGTGCAATTTCCACTCAATGCATCTACAGTAAAAATTGGTTGATTATTATAGGTATCTCGAAATATAATTTGAATAAGTAGGGATTCCTGCAAGTACCCAGAATATGATGGTTGTAAGGGCTCGATTCGCGTTGGAAGTTTCCTAATAGGGACTATAATAAAGAGTTCCGCAGCAATAAAACCAATTTGCTGGATTGTGATCCTTAACGTGTGATTAGTTCCTGAGTGAAATCCAGTTACGTCAATAGTGATATTATAATAGCCAAAAAAGGCAGGAATCCAACCAATCGGAGGTCCCTCACCAAGCCAAGAACCTGATATTATCCCATTTTTTAAAGGGTCAAGAGTTTGATTATCATAGTAAAAGATGGTTACCCTCACGGTAGAATTATGGTAGGGGGCTGGATTTGCCAAGGCATGAGTTTGATTAATAAAATCTAAACCCACACAATTAGGAGCAGTGATACTTATATTGGAGAGCATGCCTCCAACAGTCACGCTGATATCTGAAATTTCGCTTGAAAGATAGAGAGGTTTTGATAAATTAACAGAAAAATAATGTGCACCTCCAATTACTCCAAATGTTGAAATTTCAATCCTATATGTCCCATTTAAATAGTCATCAGCTATTTGGAAGGGTGCTGGCCAAGTGTTGCCGTCAGAACTATTTTTTACTAATAAATCGGCATCAATAAGAGGCTCCCCTGTATAATCATTGGAATAATTTACGAATACGAAAATGGAATCCCCCGAGTCTACGATGCTAGTATGTGATTTGTAAGTTACGTTGGTTGGAATGTTATTGATAGTTAGAGATGATGTTCCTATCCCCGCAGATGTTCCATTGTACCAAGCAACCTGTAATGATGCAGACGTAAATGATCCTGTTGAAGTATTAGTAGGTGTCCATGAAGGATAGAATTTTATTGTTTTATTGGTGGTGATTGCCTCCCCAAGTGTATCGTTATAATTTGCTGCTAGAGGAAAAATGGTTAGATTGGCATCACCTGTTGTTAAAATATCAGTAAAATTTCCATAAATTTCGATCGTGTCAGTGCTATTTATTTCTGAAACGGTGATTCCCGACCGCTTTGCATAAACACCCTCAAGATAATTCGTATCGTTACACTGGATCGTCCATGTTCCATTTTCAGCGTCGGAGATTGATACGAAGATTCTTTTCGAACCATCACTAGTTGAGTTCCACAGACTGTGTGGACTAGATTCTTTCCACACGTTTATTGCCATTTTCCACGCTGGAAGGGAAAAATTCAATCGTTTTTCAAATGAATTTGCAAGAAAAGTTGCATCATAGGAGGCATTCCAAATGATTGCACTGGAATCCAGTCCTTCAAAAGTGGTTGTAACGACGTGGCTGTTTGTTTGACTATATGAAATAATATATTCAACTGAAAAATAAGCAGAAGAATTTGCAGAGAATTGAAAGTTTAACGTGGTATTAGAAAATTCGAAGGTTGAAGTCCAACTCCCATCAGCCCGGGTTGTATCGATTACAGAGGAGCCATTAATTTTTAAATCGACATCTGATGGGGTTCTAGAGTTATTCCTCAAACCTACCCTTAATGTGAAGTCCCAGGGTTGTACAAGCCAAGCTGGCCCTTCGAACTCCACAGCGATTCCATTATCATCTCCAGGACCGTCGTTTTCATAAACCCATCTAAGATTGCCTTGGAACCCTTGTTCCTTAGAACCGTTAATTACGATGAAAAAGGCATTAGCATAGGTATTTTGCGCATCTAATTTTACAGGAGACGCAAAACTAAAGTCATCCCATCCAGCTGATGGTGGTTTGCCATAAGTTTCATTATAAAGCAGAAAATCGGGGACGGGAAAACCACTTTCCTGTGTTGCGTTAAAAACACTTACATTGACACCCGTGCTTTTCCATACAGTTTCCCAGTAAACTGAGACATTATACAGCAAGGCCGTCGAAATTATGTTAAAGCTCATCCCAAAATCTTGTTCAACAGTATCTGCCCAGTTGGATTCAATTACGTCTTCTTCAACTACCAGAATATCCGTTTCTTTAAGGACTTCGGTGACGGTGATGTTTGAGTATTTAGCTACCCATGAAGTAGGAATTGGAACATTGAAACTTGAGTTTGAAGTCAGAAGACCTACAGTTCCGCTTTGATTACAAATCAATGTAACGTTGGCAGGCAGACCTTGACCCGTGATTTTTCCATCGGTTGATGTGAGTCCCGTGTTTTTTTGAAGAATTGGTTCTCCGGAGTTCGGTTGACGCTCAATTATTGTTGTAGCATTAGCATTATTATTGTTTTGATAAAAAGCAAATCCAGCTCCAAGAACAGGCACTAAAAGAAGAAAGAGAAGAAAAAGAACTCTTGTATTTCTTCGCATTTTGATGTTTCCCTTTATATTAAATCTCGCGTGTTTCCTATTTCCAATTAATGAATTACATTACCGTCTTATTATATTAAATTTCATGTGATACAATTGAGGCGTTTGATTAAATTGAGAGTTGTATTTCAACTTTGAAGTTCAAAAAGTTAAGGATGATGAATTTTATAAGTTTTAATAGCCAATTGAACGAACGCATCCTCCACGCCGTCGCCGGTCTTCGCGGAGGTTTCGAAAAAATCCACAGCCCCTATTGAAGAACTATATTTCTTGGCAGCATCTTTGTCAACCGCGCGTTGATCTTCGAGATCTGCTTTATTGCCAATGATAATAAATGGAATATTCCCAGAAAACGCTGATAAATCGTTTATCCATTGGGCAAGGTTGTAAAACGATTCAATGTTTGTCATGTCATACACGAGAAAGGCAGTGGACGCACCATCTGCGTATTTTTTTCTCAAATCTCTGAATCGTTCCTGCCCTCCAATGTCAAAAATCATTAAGGATATTACGACATTCTCATAGGCAATTTGCTTCTCGTACACGTTATATCCTATCGTGCTCATGTAGGAATCTTCGAATTTATCGTTAATGAACCGTTCAACTAAACTGGTCTTGCCAACCGCAGTGTCTCCAAAAAGAACCATTTTGTAGCGAAAGACTTTTTGTGCCATTTTTTCCACCCCTCAGACGAGGTTTGAATTTCAAAAATAATTCTTGCAATGAATTTTTTAAATTTATCTCAGTACTTACTGTTTAGTTTAGTTTCTTCTTTCTTTTTGTTTTTAGATTTCGAGGTATCAGTAGTAATGGGTTGAAAAATGCCGAGTTGCCATAACTCATGAATATCCCCGACAAGCTTTAATTTTGATTCCAGTTGAGCGGAAACTGCGGTGGATAATAACTTGGCAAGGTGAAAATGCCCTTGATCTTCCTCGAAACCCATTCCAAGAGCAATTAATGCGGATTTAGTTTTTGACATCTTCGGAATTTGATCCAGATTTGATATATAGACTCTTTGGGGCAGGACCAAATCCACTTCGAGATGTTTTTTGATCATGTTATTAGCATTAGGTTGGAAGATTTTTATATCGCCCAAAAATTGCGTTAATTCCTTCCGATATGTGTCTTCGAATTCTTTAAGGAAATTTGAAATATTTTTTCTCGTATATGTTGAGATTTTCTTTTTCGATAACAGCGCATAATTGGTCAATTCACCAGTAATCCAGAAGATCTCCAAGTTTTCGTAGGCTAATTCCCACCCTCTATCTTCGGCTGGTTTTTCCGTTTTTATGATTCCCTCCTTAAATGAAGAAATAGCATTTAAAAACCCTGCGATTAATACTGGATTGATCTCTGCAGTGCTTACGGGATATTCAAGTAATGGCACGCCAGTCTCTTGAAAGATTAACATGATGTAAACCATGTTATGAACGTCATCGAATTTTGAAGCGATCTCTTCCAATCTTTTAAGCTCTCGCCGTCTTTTTGGTCTTCGGTACTTAAATTGATAAAAAGCTGCACCTATAACCACGCCCACTACAGCACTCCCCCAATAGGGCGAGTATCTTGCAATGAGAGTCAATATTGTAATAACTTCTAATTCAGCTGTGATGCTCGTGCTGTTTTTTATGTAACTAATTGGTCCCTCATAAGAAGCAGTGACCTTAATTTCACCAATTCCTGAGGGGACGTTGAGAGTGACAGTTGCTTTTCCATCCGAGTTGGTTTCCGCCACTTTTTCGGTGATTAAATTTGTTCCATCCGTAAAAGTGAATGTGACTATTTGGTCAGCTGCAGGGGTTCCATTGATTCGCAACGTAGCTGTGACTTCTAAATCTTCACCCACTAATATATCGCCAGGGAGGGGGCTCAAGATTAGAGAACTATTTAAAATGATTATTGGAATGGATGAACTTGTAAGCGTGGTATTTTGATTACCCGTGCTTCCCGAATATTCTATGATGATTTGGATGGAGTCCATTGATGGGTTGGTGTCTCCGATTATTTCGGCAATCCCGGATGAATTCGTGATTAGGTTAACGGGGGTGGTTTCGAACGGACCTGGTTGAAAGCGAAATCTCGTATTGAGAATGGCGTCGGAAATAGGCGTTCCATTCACATAAGTCAATTCCGCATATACTTTGAATTGCATTCCCGCAAAGAAATATGCCGGTATGGTCAAACAAGTTAAAGTCACTGCATTTCTTGGAATGATATAGAGTGATACGTTCACCATGGCAAGTTCATGTTCTGATGAAAAAGCATATAGGGTAATGGTATAGGTCTGTCCCTCTTCGACTCCCAATAGGGATAAATCTAACACGTATTGATAAATTCCTACTAATGGAATGAGCAATGACATATTGTCGTAAAAACTTCCTATTTGAATCGTACAATTTCCACCTAATTGATAGACTGACGGGATAGATTCGTCATGGTGAGTGTCCTGAAAAATTGCGGAAATTACGAGGGTGTCCTGAAGATAACCTGCATAATTCGGTTCCAACGATTGGATGCTGGTTGGAAGTTTTCTTGTTGGAACGATGATATACAGGGTTGCAGGGTCATAACCAGCTTGTTGAATCGAAACCCTTAGTGTGTGGTTTGTCCCCGCTTGAAATCCGGTGACATCAATTGTAATATTATAATAACCGAAAAAAGCCGGTACCCATCCTACTGCAGGACCTCCACCAACCCAGGTAGCGGTTATGATTCCGCTGCTCAAGGCTTCAAGCGTCAAGTTACTGAAATAATAAATCCTTACTTTAACGCTTGAATTGTGGTATGGTGCCGGATTTGTAATAGCGTATGATTTATTTAGAGAATCCAATCCGATGCAGTTTGGAGCAGTGATGCTTATATTAGAAGCACCTCCTACCACTCCAATCGTAAAGCTGAGGTTAGCATATTCACTCGATTGATGGAGAGGTTTTGAGAGGTTGATTGAGAGAAGATACGATCCTGAGGTCAGGCCCAACGTCGATATCGCGATTTGATACGTCCCATTCAAATAATCATTGGAGATTTGGAAAGGAGCAGGCCAGATTGTATTGGAAGTGCTGTTTTTGATTAATAAATTAGCCCCTATCAGCCCCTCTCCCGTGTAAACATTTGAAAAATTGACATATGCGTAAATAGACTCTCCTGATTGAACATTACTAGTGTGAGATTTATAGGTGATATTCGTAGGGATGTAATTTACGGTTAAGATCGTAGTGTTAATGCCCGCCGCTGTACCATTGAACCATATTACCTGCAAACGCGCAGCTGGGTAAGAACTCAGGGCGGTATCATTTAATCTCCACTCAGGAGTAAATTTTATGCTTCTATTATTCGTTATAGCTTCCCCTACAGTATCATTATAATATGCTTCTAGTGGAAATACAGTTAAATTCGCATCTCCGCTAGTAAGGATGTTAGTAAAGTTACTAAAAACCTCGATAGTATCAGTCCCATTCACCTCAGAGACTAGGATACCACTACGTTTTATATAAACACTTTCGACATAATTAGTATCATTGCATTGGATTGTCCATGATGCGTTCGCTGCGTCGTTAATGTGGACTTGCCTAGATGACCCAAGGAGACTTGAATTCCAATCTGCGTGTAAAGTTTGGTTTTTCCAAACATTAATTATTGACTTCCAGGCGGGAATTTCAAAAATTAATTGGTTATTAAGCGAACCTGCCAAGAATGAGGCGCCATAGGTCGCATTCCAAAAAATGATGGGATCCGTATCATATCCAGTAAAATAAGTATAAACGCCATAGTTAGAGGTTAATTCATGAGTCATAGACCATTCTACTAAAAAAGTGGCGGATTCATTCGCAGAAAAGACAAATGTTATTGACCCACTATGATTGTTATAAACAGATGTGGAAAGCCACTCGCCATCATTATAGTTTTTATCGGTTACTAGAGTACCATTGATTTTCAAGCCAATTTCAGAAGGAGATTTTGACACATTAATCAATCCCACTTTTAAAGTGAAATCCCAATCCTTAAGGACCCAGGTAGAGCTTAAATATTGATAAGCAGCACCATCATCTACTTCTCCACTATCCGTTTCATAACCCCAATTAAAACCAGCTGGACCTCCCCCAAGTGTGCTAGTAAGAACAACAAAAAATGCATTCCCATAAGTATTTGAAGGATTCAATTCCACAGGTGATGAAAAAGTAAAATTATACCATTTACTGATATGATCTTCATATGGTATATCGCCTCCTGATTCCGAATAATATTCAGAATATAATTCTGAATCAGGAGCTGGTTGCGAAGCCTGTAATGTTGCATTATAAACCTGCACCGTTATATCTTCAAGTCTATCGATATCTTGTACATACATAGAAAAATTTGTTATTTTCGTAGAAGCGCTCACATTAAATTGCATTCCAAATGTTTTGTCTCCTATATCTATTCTATCTCCTGTACTGTTATCCTCTATTATGACAATATCGGTATCTCGAATGATATTGATAATAGTAATATTAGAAAAAACAACCGACCATGGAATGGGAACGGAAACTTCAAGACTTGCACTTGAATTTTTAGGAATAGGACCTCCGGTTTTATTACAAATCAACGTAGCGTTAGAGGGAAGCCCAGTGCCAATTATTTTTCCATCGGTTGATGTGATGTCTGTATTTTTTTGAAGAATTAGTCCTCCAGAGTCCGGTTGACGCTCAATTGTTGTTGTAGCATGATTATTACTGGTTTTTTGACAAAAAGCAAATCCAGCTCCAAGAAGCGGTACTAAAAGAAGAAAGAGAAGAAAGAGAACTCTTGTATTTCTTCGCATTTTGATGTTTTCCTCTATATTAATTTCGCGTGTTTCCCATTTCCAATTAATGAATTACAGGACCAATTCTTATTTATTAAATTTCACATGATAAAGTTAAGGATAATATACTTTATAAGTTTTAATAGCCAATTGAACGAACGCATCCTCCACGCCATCGCCGGTCTTAGCAGAGGTTTCGAAAAAATCCACAGCCCCTACCGAAGAGCTATAATTCTTGGCAGCATCTTTGTCAACTTCGTGTTGATCTTCGAGATCTGCTTTATTCCCAATGATGATGAATGGAATATTCCCAGAAAACTCTTGTAAATCGTTTAGCCATTGGGTAAGGTTGTTAAACGAATCAATGTTCGTGATATCATACACGAGAAAGGCAGTGGCTGCACCTTCTGCGTATTTTTTTCTCAAATCTCTGAATCGTTCCTGCCCTCCAATGTCAAAAATCATTAAGGATATTTCCACATCTGCATAAGCGATGTGTTTCTCGTATACGTTATATCCTATTGTACTAATATAGGTATCTTCGAATTTATCATTAATGAAACGTTCGACAAGGCTCGTCTTTCCCACGCCTGCGTCCCCAAAAAGAATCATCTTGTACCGAAGTAACTTTTCAGCCATTTTACCAACCTTTCCACGGTTCAATTAATTTTAAAATCAATTAAAATGATATTTATGCCTTCTTGTTGTAAGGAATTTAAATGTAGTTGTTTTCTTTCATATATGATGATAACGTTTAATGGAATGAAATAATGGGCGTGGTTGATTAGCAGAGGTGGTTGGCAATGTCGAAAGTGGAGAAGAAATTACGCTTGATTGTTCCAGCCTTGAAGAATGCGGTCAAAGAATGCACGGCGTGTGGAGCTTGTCTTCAAAACTGTTATTTGAACAAATATAGTCCTAAGCTTGCCAAGAAAATCATGAGTTCAATTAGAGAATACGTCTTTTCAGATTTTAAACGAAGTCTTCCCGGATTAGCAAAAACGGTAATTTGGAGATGCTGCACGGATGAATCTTGTCATTCCTTCTGTCCAAAGGGAATCAGTAAATCGATTTTAATGATAGGGCTCCGGTTTGTTTTGTTACAAAAAGGAGAAGCGCCTTTTCTGATTCAACTGATAGAGAGTTCAATGAGGAGAAGTTTCCAAAAAGACCCGGAATTTCGATTACAACGAGCTGCAATGAGAATCATTGGACCACTGATGTATCCAAGTAAATGGCTTAAAGAGAGAAGTAGAAAAGAGGTTACTGAACGAATACAGAGAGCGAAAAATCCTCAATTTGATAGAATTAAGAAGGGAGCTACTTTATTCATGCCTGGGTGTGGGCATACTTATGGAATGCCCCACTCAATTGAGCTCACGATGCGCATTCTGGACAAGGCGGGCGTGGATTATGCAACAATTGGAACGCCTGAATTCTGTTGTGGAGGAGTATTTGCTGTTGCAGGATTTTTAAAAGGTTCCTTATTAATAGGAGAGCGAACAGGAAAAGCTCTCAAAAAATTAAAGCCAGGAAAAGTAATTACAGCTTGCCCTGGGTGTTTTTCGGCTTATACTAATAAAGAGATTCCTACAGGAGTGGGAACGAAAA
This sequence comes from Candidatus Helarchaeota archaeon, assembly GCA_013375455.1. Next base: position 58,341 of record JABXJT010000016.1, read on the forward strand.
CCTTCAAATTCCCTTTGAGTGAAATTCTTGAAGAGGCCGGAATAGAAGTCCTACACCTCTCTGAATTCCTCTTCCAACTTATTAAAAGTAGAAAAATCAAATTCGAGCGTAGAATAACACGCCCCATTGCAGTTTTAAATTCTTGTTCTACTGGAGGACGTGCTAAGACCTTGGGAAAGGGAGATGTATCTCAATTCCAGCATGAAATTTTAAAAAGCATACCAGGCGTCGAATATCGGGAGTTACCCCTTTTGAAGGAGACAGCCCGCTGTTGTGGAATAACGGTAAAATTGACGGAAAAAGTGGCATCTCCTTTCTCGTTGTTAAATCCGGATCTTGCATTTAATTCTCAGAGGGAAGTTATTAATGATGCTTTATCTCAAGAAATTCGAGATGTGACAACCATCTGTGGAGGATGTGCGATGATGTATGGGGATGGGCTAAAACAGATGGGAAATCCCGTGAAATTCTGGGATATGCAAGAATTGTTAGCTCATGCAATGGGAATTAATGTTCATCCACGGCAAACAGATGAAATATTCAATTGGATGAAGTTGAGCCCACCCTATTTTAAAATTGGAATGTTATCTGCGATTCCCCGACTCATTGAAACCGCAGCTACAGCGGTAAAATATATTTTGAGTTAAAAAATAGTTGTGTTAACTGACTTTCGTCAGAGAGTAAATCAATCGCCTTTAATTTTGGTTATTTTCCCATTTTCTTGTATTTTTGAAAATTCATTTAAAACGGGAATCATAAGTCTTCATGGCCAATAGGTTAAAGGCATCTTCAACACCTATTCCAGTTTTAGCAGAAGTCTCGAAAAAACCTAAAGCACCGAGTTCAGAATAAATTCTGGTTGCCTCTTCTGTAGGAACTTGGCGTTCAGCTTCCAGATCTATTTTATTTCCAATGATGATGAAAGGAACATCCCCAGCAAACTCAATTAAATCTTGTTTCCAATCATAAATACTGGCAAATGATGATCGATTCGTGATATCATACATTATAAATGCAATGTCTGCGCCTTCAGCATATTTCTTTCTAAGGTCTCTGAATTTTTCTTGTCCTCCAATATCGTAAATCATTAAGGAGATAGTTTTATTATTATGAGCCATTTGTTTTTCATAGACATTGTACCCCAATGTACTAATATACGTCTCATCAAATCTATCATTGATAAACCGTTCTACTAACGAAGTCTTTCCAACTCCTTTAGATCCAAAAAGAACCATTTTAAACCGAATTATTATATCATCTGAATCCATTGATTACACCCCGAAACAATGAATAATCGAGATCCAACAATTAAAAAATTTGTGAATCTACTTAAATATCTACTTATAATCTTCTTATAATCGGGTGAAAAAAAGAGTTAAGAAAGGAGATATTTCTCAATCAACGAGATGATGAGGCGCCGGAGCTCGCGTCGGAAAACCGGGCGGATTAAGCGGAGAGTATCGACTAGTTCTGCAATGATGGCATCCGCAATGATGTTAATTTCGATTGGTTCTCCCAGGGCAACTTGGCGGATGTAATGTTCATTGACGTGGCTTCTCGTAACAGATGACGAGAGCGTATAGATGATGCCTGAAGAATCTATGTAATATGGACGGGAATGAGTATCATAGACCTTAACAAATTGGAGTTCCGAAGTGATTCTAGTTACGTACCAGTTGATGGATGAGGTTTTTATTTGAAATCGTTTTGCGAATTCATACCTAGATGCGGGATTCGGGTGTGAAAAGGGATGTCTGCTAGCGATGTATAGGGCAGCAATATAGAGAACATTTCGTTCCCTGGGCCAAGAAGACCCTAGTTTGATGAGGTATCGAATAATGATATCGACTGCATAAAAGGCATATGATCGTTTAACGCCATGATCCTTGTAGAATTTATAGGCCTCCCGGACATAAGTTTGGATGTAATCATTTTTTAAAGCAATAGGAAGATTAAAATATTCTTGGATCATTATTTATACACCAATTATTGATTATTTTGCTTTTCCATAGGAAATAACCTTTAACTTTCCCGACAATATTCAATAATATTCTGATATATAACCATATGTCACGTAGATCTTTCCAGAATTACACATTTCCAAAAATCTACAATTTGGTAAATTCCAAAACACTTAAATAGATATTTTAGTAATTCTCTAAATCAGAAAAAGGGTAAACTTTTTTTTCCCTAATTTTAACACCGAGGATGATGACATCGGATACTAAAAACACATATCTCTGGGCAAAGCATTTCCCTGAGAAACTGTATCATATACTTGCTTTTCTCTCGAGGAAAGGAAATGAAGCACAATTAAGTGAAATTAAGGAAGAATTCAAGGAACAAATTAGTAAGCCGGTAATCAATGATATTATTTTTGACCTTAAAATGCAAGAATTTGTAGAAGAGAAACCCATGAAGGATCGAAGGAAAAAATTAATCAAACTGACAGAAAATGGCGCGATGTTGAAACAAAAACTCGCGGAACTTGCTGATATAATGTAAAATTAACTTATAAACGCCTTATTAGTCTTTTCAACTTCTCAATAGAGGGCTGTCCATTGAAAAATATAGTTCTATTCGTCAAGCTATTAAATAGTTTTTTAAAAGAAGCTTGCTTAATAAAGAATAGGTGGTACTTATGGGGCGAATTATAAGGACAATTAAAATTAAAAAAGACCCAGAGGGTCCTGGCAAAGAAGTAACTGCGATCTTTGATACGGGAGCTGAACGTAGTTACGTGAAGCGAAGCAAACTCCCTGATGATGTCACTTGCCAGCCCATCGCGGGGTTTACCAGTGGGCTAGGTGGCAAGGATCATCAAATTCAAGAACGGTGTATTTTAAATGCTGAAATTGAGAAACTTCCATTCGACATCAGTGCCCATCCTATAGAAAATATCGGAATTATTGATGGAGAAGACATAGATGTGATAGTTGGTGCAACTACTATGGAAGAGTGGGATATCAGACCATTGCCAAAAAAGAAAGAGCTGGACCTTACTGGATTAAAAAAGCGGGAATTTACCGAACTCTGAATAATTAATCGTATAAATTATATACCCATTTGCTGTACAAGAATTGCTAGAAAACGTATCCTCAGTTGGCGATCCTGATTTGGAAGCAGAATTTGAACCATTGTTGCGTATAATCGACGATATTCTCGAAAATCCACCATCCTGAATTTTTTCTTGATAGGTTTTTATCAAAAATAGTTCATAAAATTATCAAATGTTCCCTAGAGAAGTCAAGGAGATCCCATCCTGTTTTATAATAATCCACGAATAAAGTTATAACACAGGTTGGCGTGATGGGTTATGGCGAAAGCGGTTGCATATGGCAATAAAAAGTTGGATTTTTTTATGAATGGGTGTGAATCTGATGAGTATCATCCAGATGAGATAGATCGTCGGATCATTCGATATTTATCGGTTGATGGACGAGCTAGCTATACTCAAATTGCCGAGTCACTTGGAGTTACTCCTGCTACTGTTAGGAATCGGCTAAACAGATTAATAGATTCTAAAATTATCAAGAATTTCAAACCAATAGTTGACAGGAAATTGTACAATCTAGACATTTCAGCGTTTTTAATGGTTAATCTCGAATCCACGAAACTGACTGAGGGAGTGGTTACCCAATTACAGGAGTTTTCAGAAATCTCACAAATATCTATATTGGCCAGCAATCCAAACATTGTATGCACTGCTTTTGCACAAAATATGGACTTATTTTCGATATTTCTCGCAAGACTCACACTGATTGACGGGATAAAGGAAGTAAAGGCAAATTTTATAATTAAGTCTATTTCTCCAGGCTGTTTGATGCAATAAGGGTTCTCTCTTTTTGCAATTTCCTAATTGTTAGGTTTTAATTTTAGTTGAAAGACGTTAAAAGGGAAATTGGTCAGAAGGTTTCCGGAAAGTTTTCCTACTTTTTTAATTTCAATTAGATCGCATTAACTTTTAATGGAAGCGATTTATTAATAATCACGTATTATCAAGGTTAAAGAATTCAATTTGCGATAAAAGTGAATTAGTTTAGAGAGAAACCCCCTAGAATCTGATTAAGATTTGAGTTAATTAATCATTAATACTTCAGAATATCAATTTAACCTGGATGCGAAGCATGAAAATACGAGCTAAAATTCGGATGGGAGAACTCCCTCTTGAGGAAGAACTCCAGAAGAAGATGGCAGAGGGCTATCACGATTGGAAGGAAAAGATCCTTAAGAAAGCGAGAGGTGTTAAGGATCTAAAAGAGCTCCGCGAGTTAATGTATTCACTGGGAGACGATTTTGATTGGGTTGAATCTACGGGGCGCTGGCTTGGAGAAGCGAAACCTTATGAGATTATCTGCGTGAATATTAGGGTGCCAGGGTTAGAAAGACTGAAAAATAGAAAAAGAACAGAACGTTATACATTATATGGAATATTATCTTTCAGTAAGGCAATGATTCATTCCTATGATCATTTAGGAGATCTAGAACGTGTTATTATAGAAAAGAGAGATAACCATTTTTATGCTTGGTCCACGGTTGGACATGGATATGTCGAAAAATGGCCTGAATATTTCCCAAACATTAGCTCTGTAGAAGAATTTTATAAAAACGTTCATTGTGTCTTCGAGCGTGGAGACCACTCACTTGTTTTAGAATACCCCAATCCAACTTTCTCAATTCTTCATAAATATTTTAAAAACCGATTAAGGGTGCCGCATATTGCAAAAATGGTCCGAGATTGTTACACCGCGCACGCCCTTGGTGTTGAATTTGAAGAGCTGGAAGTTCCAGTCATCACGCATGAAGATTTAGAAAAGAAATTAGAAATTGATTGGTATGGATTTGCAGAGGCAGTACTTGAACTGGACGAATTGATTCAAATAGCTTATCGTAATTTGAATTTTTTCCAAAAAATTAAGCAACTTTTTCGAGAAAAAGATGACCCGTATCACTACTTGGATTGTTTAAAAACGGTCATATGGAGCATCGCCCCGAAATACCAAGAAAAGTATCTACGCGGGTTAAGAAAAAAGATGAAAGAAGCATATGATCAAGACCGCATTGACATTGATTTCTGGGATCCTATCACTAAGGTGCTGAATAAGGTTTCAGAACTCATCGAACAAACGCATTTTATTCAATGGCAGAGTTTCCTAGATCCGAAGCGCTATTCAAAGAAAATTGGAATAAGAAAAATTGAAGGCCTCTCGAATGTGGCGATTGAGGCAGTTGCAACAGGATTAGCCAAAATTTTACTGAAAAGTTTGGATGATATCGCGTATCCCGAGAAATATCCTCAAAAAGAACAACTCAAACTCGTGGGGTTCGTCTCAGGCGGACATGTCTATCGGCTCCTCCGTTCAATGAATATGCTCCTAGAAAAGAAATTCAAATTCATAGCACCAAAAATGGAAGGTCTTCGAAAGCGGTTCGATCAGTTTATGGCTTCAAGAAAAGTGAAGGCGGCAGGAGAAGAAGAGGAACAAGAGATTTTAGAGGCTGAAAGAGAGAAAAAAATGAAAGCACTTGAAGAAGCTTCTAGTTAAGCGCCAAACTTTTTTGCTTTATCAATTAAATCCATAAGAATTGGCATTACATCCAATCCTCGAATGCGTCCAAGTCCTCCATAGGCACAAGATCGTTCGGAAAAAGATAAAACATCATCAGATAAAACACCACCTCCTGCCATTACGATTGGAACCGGGTCGGCAGTATGGTCGCGCACGCTTACTGGATCGGCGTGATCCGCAGTAAGAGTAATGATTATTTCTTCTGGATTCGTTTTATCCAGTAATAATTTTACCATCGCATCGATTTTTTCGATCATCATTACTTTTTGCTGGTAATTCCCGTCGTGTGAGGCACTATCCGTTCCTTTTACATGAATGAAGATGAGATCATTCGAATCCAAATTCCGTAATGCTGCGTTACCTTTCGCAAGGGTGTCGGTGTGAACCGTTCCCGTGGCCCCTGGAACATCTATTGAACTCATCCCAACGACTCTTGCAACGCCGCGATAGAGTGGAGCCCCACAAATACATACGGCACGTATATGATATTTTTCATTTAATGTTTGTAGTTCAGGCACTATTCCAGCACCGCGGAGCAATACCGCATTGGCAGGTAGAAGGTTTTTCTGGCGTCTGTCATCGTTTAAGGAGCTATCTCCCAGTAATTTCTTCGAAGTCTGATAAAATTCATTTAAAATCTCGGATGTTCGGAGCGCTTCAGGAGTATCATCCAAAGGCCGACAAGCTGGAGCCTTTACGTTCACGATATCCGGATCCATATCTGAAACAATGTGTGAGAGATTTGGTCCTTGAAGTTTTAGGACACAACGGTGCTCGACCGTGTGAACGAAGGTGGTTTTCACATCTGGGGCGCATTTAAGAGATAAATTCTGCAAAAGGTCTGCGAACTGGTCTCCTCCTGGAATATTTCGCCCTGCTCTTCGGTCTAGAATGACATCATCTGAATCAACGGTCGCTAAATTTGCACGTAATGCGATTTCACCAAGATTGACTTCAATTCCGGCACCAATGGCCTCAAAAGGCCCACGTCCCTTGTAATAGATGTAGGGATCATAACCAAAAATGGCAAGATGGGCAGTATCACTTCCAGGTCGAATACCGGGACCAATCGTATCCATTATTCCACACATGCCATCTGTTGCTAATTGATCGAGTGCGGGAGTATTTGCAGATTCGAGGGGGGTTTTCGGATATTTTTTTGAAGGACGATCCCCCATTCCATCACATATAATAAGAATGCATTTCAATTTGAACCACCTATTAGAAATAAGAAAAACTAGATGAGAAAGAATTTAAAAAAAAGGAGATTTATTCTTCGTGAACTCTGAAGAGGTCAATATCACTCCAATATTGTTTTTCTTCGAATATTTTTAGAAATTCACGAGTGGATCGCTCGATGTCTTTCGATTGAGTTATATAGCGACCCACTATAATGATATCTGCACCGCTCTTTAAGGCATCAATCGTGGTCTGAGGACGAATCCCACCAGCAACTGCAACTAATTTGACCCCCACTTCTTTTACTTCCTTTATTAAATCCCAGCGTGGCTTCGCTGTAGCCTCCGTATCGATAGCACGATGAATTATAACCAAATTAGGCAATTGTTTTAATTGCTTCAATTTCTCAATTGGTTGCTCCACGTCCATCATGTCGACAAACGAGTAAACTCCAACGCGGTCTGCCTCATAAATGAATTTATCTAGCGTCTGGATGGAAGCGAGACCCGAGGCCACTACCGCATCAGCCGTTTCTTCAAACGCCAAATCAACTTCCACTTTCCCGACATCTAACGTCTTTAAATCAGCGATAATGAAGGCGCTTTTTGCAATATTTCGGAGTTCGCCAATTAATTGGGTGCCGTAATGTTTGAGTAACGGTGTTCCAACTTCCAAGATGATTCGATCACTTTTTGGCACTTCTTTGATGATTTTTTCGGTTCGTTCCTTGCTGGGTACATCCAAGGCAATTTGGAGGTATGGAGGCCGCCAAAGGCGGGGGACTCTAAAGCCAAGGATAGGATGTTTCGCTCGGTCCTTATCGTATAAGATCTTGTCATAGGGTGGATAATTTGAGAGTGCCCGTTTAAGGGCTAATTTCGTTGCAGAATAGTTGTATGAATAAATTCTACGATCATTCTTGGCTCCAGGATGGACAAATACGCTTACAATAATCAGCCAGTCGTCCAGCTTACCCTGCGGAATAATCCCTTCCTCTGCGGCATCTGCAATAGCTTTAGCCACCGCGTATTGAGCGGATCCGAAAATTTTAGCAATCTGGGTACCACTCTGAACTGTAACCTTAGGAACAACAAGCGTCCAAGGCTTACATGGAAGGTTAGGGCGAATTACGGCAAGGAGGGGAGTGTGCCCTTTACTGAGTTGTGAGAGAGCATTTGCAAAGGCAAGCCCAACATTTCCCTTTTTATCGCCTATAATTAAATCAACATGCGCCAATTCAGGTTCTCTTCCGAGTAACGCCTCACCAATTGCATACAAATTAAACACCTAAACCTCTTTATCATTTCACATCTAAAAAGTTCATGAATTTTATTCCTATCAACATGTTAATCTAATTTCTTTTTAAATAAAAACATTACTTCCAATTCCCAGTTCCGACAAAAATATATCCTAGTGAAAATGTGCATCAGCGGTCAGTTAAAAGACATTGAAAAATCTCGTCATATCAATTTCAATTGAGAATGAAGATATTAAAGCATCTTTTTTTGATGATGTTTAAATTTCATCTTTCACGACTAAACGATAAATGATCGTTACTCCTGCAGTATCGCTTTTCCTCGTAATTTTAATAATATCTCCTAGTTCTGCGCCGATAACTCGCGTAACGGGATCCGATTTGAGAATTCCCGGTAGGGCACCCTGTGGAACTTTTAATTGTGCCAATAAGTTCTCTTTTTCATCCTCAGAGAGAATTTCATGTTTCGGGACGAATTCATGCTCGAGAATATCCATTAAAACTAAATCTGCAGGAATATATTCAATGTTTTTATCCTTTAGTTCATTTAATGCGCTTCGAGTGACCTTTCCAGTTCCGATAAAAATTCGCTGTTTGACTTTCTTTTTTTCGAACTTTTTGGTGAGATCTCGGATGTAGGCAACTCCGGTGGTTTCATTTATTATGGTATAATGGATAATTACTGGCTGCCCTTGGGCATTCTTAAAATATAGAAAAGCAATCTTGTTTTCTTCACTTTTCTTCTTGTCGGTATCTTCAGTATAACCGCGGTTTTTCATTAGGATTCTAGTTTTTTCCACTAATGGAGGAGTTTTGGACTTTGGGTTTCCCATTCTTACAACACCATTCTAAAAAAACTCAAAAATAGATTTGTTCTTGGAATCTTTGAATTTCAAAATAAACCCAATGATATAAATTTTTCTAGATAAGTTAAGAGGTGCACGGGAAGGGATTCGAACCCTCGCAGGTCTACACCACAGGAGCCTCAGTCCTGCTCCTTTGACCAGACTCGGACACCCGTGCTTTTTTCTAATTATTCATCTGGGTTGGAATTTTACTCTTAAATTCCTATAAGGTTAAGCCCCTGACGGGATTTGAACCCGCGATTTGTCCATAACCAATCGATTTGATCATGTCCAACAGCTTACGAGGCTGCCGCTCTACCAGCTGAGCTACAGAGGCGCAGTTGAATTTATTAACCTGTAAAGGTTTATTAAAGTTTATCATAGATTTAATCAAAAGTTTTTTGCAAGTATCAGGTCAGTGGTTGAGTATGAGTGACGAGTTATTGAAAAATTTAGAGAAGGCGATTGTTGAATTTGATACGGATACGGCAGAGTCCCTAATCAAGCAAGCAATCAAAGAAGAATATGCGCCAGATGCCATATTAAAGGCATTAGGAAATGCCTTGAATAAGGTAGGAGAATTATATGATATGCATGAGTACTTTTTATCCGAGCTCATGTTATGTGGAGATACGGCTAAAAGCGCGATCGAGATTTTAAAACCATATATAGCCGAAACTGAAACGAAACTTTTGGGTACTATTGTTTTTGGCACCGTGAAAGGGGACATACACGATATCGGGAAAACCATCGTGTCCTCGTTTATGATTGGTGCAGGCTTTATGGTTCATGACATTGGTATAGAAGTGAGCGCGGCTCAATTCGTAAGTGCCGTTAAGAAATATAAGCCAGATATTCTAGCTATATCCGCACTATTAAGTACTACTCGGGAATATATGAGAGATGTTATGAGCGCCATGAAGAGAGCAAATCTACGAGATATTCTCAAGATTATCGTGGGAGGACGCCCTGTAACTCCAAAATTTGCCAAAGAAATCGGAGCAGACGCAACTGCGACTAATCCAATGGAAGCCGTTGAAATCTGTAAGAAATGGATGGCAGAAAAGCAAGGGTAATTATGAGAGCTATATTAATATTTTACAAGTCTTTGTATATCAAGACGACATAAGATATGTATTGGCTTCCTAAAAAAAACTGATGGGCTCGTAGCTCAGCTAGGCAGAGCGTCGGACATTCGGAAATAATTCTGGATGGGTGAAGCTCTTAACCCGATGGTCGCGGGTTCAATTCCCGTCGAGCCCGCCATTTTTTATTAGGGTGCTTCAAGACTTTGTTAAATTCATTCGATAGGTTGCGAGAATGACGAGAGTGGTAGCATTTGGTACATTTGACCTCCTCCATTATGGACACGTTAAGATGTTAGAGAAGGCCAAAGAATTAGGGGGGGGTGATGCAGAACTCATTGTCGTGATATCACGGGATGAGAGTGCTCTAAAAGTGAAGGGGGACCCTCCCATTTTCCCATCAGAACAACGTTTGAAACTTATAAAAGCTCTGAAAGTTGTTGATGATGCAGTTCTAGGCTATAAAGGGGATACTTGGAAAGATCGAATTCAGATTATTGTAGATTTAAAGCCCAATGTAATTGCATTAGGTTATGATCAACCCGTTAGTATTGATGCATTGCAAGATGAACTTAATAAGCGAGGGATGAAGAGCAAAATCGTGCGACTTAAAAAGTATGGGGAGGCCTCGTTTAATAGTTCTTCGAAGATCGTTCAAAAAATCTTTGAACGATTCAATGATTCCCATTAATAATTAACGCTATTGCGTGCACTTGAAGTTAACTTTTATAGGAGTTGGATCATTTTGGTCTTAACTACTTAATTTTGCTTCTAAAAAAAGAAGGGTTTTAGTTTTACATTACCCAGGTGGTAATGTCGCTGCAGGGATCTCTGGGATCTTCCCGTGCGTCTTTTATTGCTAGGAAATCATGTGGCGTGCGTTTATAAAATTCACGCTCTCTGAATATGATGGGAGTTTCATCCGGCCCGATTTTCACGAAACAAGGACAATCTTGTTTTAATTCTGGTTTAGAATTCAGGTCGCGAGGATTTTTTAAAAGCCCAAATCCGTATGTACACTGAATCTCTTTCTTACAAATGCCTACACGAAACTCGTGTCCACAGGTAATTGCTTGGGCAAATGTTTCATCCTCACATTTGACGACTCGAAAATTGCAGGTCTCGCATTCCAGTCCTTTTAGTAATTCGGTGGGGCGGTTTTTTAGGATTTCAATCGTCAATTTTTTTGAAAGGTTCTTCAGCACCGCAAGAAGCACGGGGCGGCAAAACATATAAGCGCAATTCCAGATATAGGGAACTTCCTTAAATTGTTCATCTTGCAGGAATTCTTGCCTCATTTTATCAAAGGGACATCGACCGAGGACCAAAACGTCGTCTTTAATGGAACACTCGATATCCAATGATGAATTAATGGTGAATTCTAGGAGAGAGATTCCTTGTTCAAGTGATTCGGTTTCTGGTTTTAAATAGGTAATAAGAAGTCGTCCCACGTCGTTAAAAATCATATTCATGAGTGATTGCGTGCTCATAAGTGCTTGCCACATTCCAACCGTTGATCGTTTTGTAAGGATGTCCCATTTCACTGATGAATTTAAGATTTTCTTGACTATTTTTAAATGGATTAATTCAAAGCCCATTTTTCATACCTCCTTAAAATTTTCCCATGAATTACCTAGTTCATTATGCCAAGCTTTTTTCGAGGGAGGAGCACGATCAGGACCACGAGATCTTGGAAATAAGGGCCAGGCCAGTGATATGAATCCTATTATAGAGAATTCAGGGTATTGTATGTTGCACATCTCTGCAACTTTTGATTCAGCGGCTGGGCTCGACATCGGGAAGTTAAAGTAACATGATCCAACTCCTAACGCATGTGCCATAAGCATCATATTTTGAGCCGCCATAAATGTACACCCCATTGCCATCCGGTTTGCCAACTGTTGTGCTGTAATAGGCACTATATCCGTGAAATGTTTCGCACCGACGAGACCTGAACGGCTAGCAATTACCACAATGATGGATTTCTCGATATACTCCATTAACCATCCAGTGCCCATAAGGGCAGTAGATAATCCAATTGCCGCCGGTTTTTTCATATAACCGAATCGCCAAGTTGCAACCTCTTTCCACGTTATCTGACCTCCTCCGAACATGTATTTGCAGAAAATCTGCCCCAACCGTCCAATTGCCTTTCGCTTTTCTAGATCCGTAACGACCACGAACTCCCATGGTTGATAATTTTCTGGAGAGGGGGCTTGGCAGCCAGCGTCTATTATCTGTTCAAGAATTTCTTTCGGGACTGGTTTCTCTTCATATGAGTACACCCATCGCATTGCACGCCTGTTCTTGATAATATCCCACACATTCTCAGCATATTTCCTCTTTTCTGGTTCAAGTTGCTCAAAAACACTCATATTAATCACGCTTCTATTTATAGTCCTTTAAAACTGAGATTTATTAAATATTTATTTACCATAAAGTTAGTTTAATCTTGTTAATTACGGTATTTAAAAAGTCAATTAAATTTTTATAAGATTTTTAAATCAATAATTAGTCTTCTATTGGGTGTATTTAATTTGATTAATAACAATTTTGAAGTGAAAAGTGAAGACATTAGAGCACTTGAAAAAATAATTGATCAAATAAAGAACTTTTCCGATAAAAATTTGATTAGCAAAAAGAAAATCAATTTTGAAAGGATTAGATCAATGCTTAAAAAGATGTATCCAAAAATTAAATCAAGAGATGAACGATTTCAAAAGATTTTAAGAAAGTTAAAATCAATTATAAAGCGAGAAATTTATCCTCAAATTTTTTTCATTGTTGGTGGTCATGGAGGAATTATTATTGACGGTATTGGGTTCTGTGAATTTGATTCCCCAAAATTTGCATTAGATCGCTTATTAGATAAAATGAGATTAGCAATTGAAACTGGTATGCCCTACAATATTGAAGTTGCAATGTGCTGTTTAGAATGGTTAAATGATAATCATCCTGAACTAATCGAAGAATTTAAGCGAGTATTTAATCTCGGGCGTTTTGAAGTTATAAATAGTACTTATTCACAACCTTATAGTTTGCTCATAGGTCCAGAATCAAATGTTAAACAATTTGAATATGGAATGAAGGTTTTAGAACAATTAGGATTGAACTGCAAGATTTATTGGGCTTCAGAAAGTTCACTTCATCCCCAAATTCCACAACTGTTAAAAGGGTTTAATATTAAATATGGTTCTTTAAGGACAAGGTTGTTGGGATTATCCCCCAGTACGCCCTCAAGTCATATTAAATGGGTTGGATTGGATAAAACATCGATAGAAACTATAACAGATCAAGCTGGTGTCTTCAATGGTGAATATTGGCATGGAACTTTCTTTCAAGAATTTCCCACGTTATTATTTCAAGCGGTGGCACGTCCATTCCTGAATCATATAGTGTATTCTTCGATTGATGATTTCATAAATCTGCTTCCCTATCAGGAAGAGATTTGGAGGGTTTCCCGATTTGCAAGGATTTTCGGCGAATTCATTCAGTGTTCAGAATTTTTTAAATTAACAGAAATAGATGGTGATTTTCAATTCAATCGAGATGATTTTTACTTGGGAGATTATATATTTCTTGTAGGTGATTTATTCTTAAATAATAAGAAGTGTGAAAATATTTTAATTTCTGCGGAGATTTTGAATTGTATATTAGGGAAGTTTGATAAAGAGTCCAGAGACTCCTTCTTTCAAGATTTATGGAAAAAATTGTTGCTCACGCAGGCCCATGATAGTTATGCGGTCCCTTTTATCATGCCAGGAGATTATTCTGCGCAGCAATTGAAGGAGGAAGAGTATAAAAAAATGGGTCTATCAGCAGAGAAAGTGGCAATCTCAGAATTAAGTATTAAAATTCAGAAGGAAATTCAGGCGAGTTGCTCTCGCTTTATAAATGAGAGTTTAGATCTCTTAATTAAACACCTAGGAAATAGTTCAAGTAAGAATCAAGATACAATTAATTTCTTGGCTTTCAATCCTACGCCGATTCCAAGACGAGATATTGTTTCAATTCCAGTAAAGTTGGGAGATATTTCGGAATTGAGCCTTGTTGGAAACGGTGAACCTATAAATTTCCACTACCAAGATGAAGTTATGAAATTTATTCCTGAAATCCCACCCTTAGGCTATGCAATCTATTCGTTGAAAAACCAGAAGGCGAATGAATCCGTAGTAGCGGGAAATTTCTTGTATGATATCAAAATAACGAAGGATTCTAAGAGAATTGAAATAGAATTCGATGAAAAAAAGGTATGTGAATTAAAATTTCAGTCCGCATCCGATTATCAGCTTCAAATTGATAATCATAAAAAAAATTTTGTTGAAGAAAAGTATTTAATTCTCGGAAAAATAAAGAATAAAACCTTTAAACTTGAGATTAGCCAGTATTCTGGAGTAAATCGACTAGAGTTCATTCTTGAATCAAATTCATTGAAAGAAATAGTTCTAGTGCCCACATTTAAAATTTCTAAATCGTTTATAAATTATCCATTTGGGATTGAGGAAACTAAGAGAACGAAAATCCAAACATTGGACTTTCTCTGGTTGCTGGGAGACCCTGAGGGCATTATTTTTTTGACAAAAAATAGCCAAAGGTTCCTGATCGATCGAGAAACCTTTACAATCCGCAATTTAATTACCCCAAGCGGTGTATTTGAGTTTGCTATCGCAATGACGAACGAAAAAAAGGTGGGTTCGATGCACAACCCTCTAACTTCGTTTAAAATGAAACTTTTAGGGGTTAAAATTAATCAAAATTTTAATTTTTCGAGGAAAAGTGGGTCCTTTCTTGAGATCTCAGCTCCAGTTCTACTCGTTAATATGTGGAGACGAAATAATCACTCATACTTACGAGTTTTTAACTCAAGTAATTGTGACCAAAAATTAGAATTTAATAGTCCCTTGATTAAAAATGACATGAAAGTACTTGATTTCAATTATACCGAAATGCGATCTATTAAAAATTCTAAATTTGAAATCGGACCTTGGAAGATTTTAACCCTAAAAATTTGTTAAACCATCATTTTATGAAAGAATTGAAAAGAATGGGTGGATGTTATGGTCAAATTTGATTGGAGACAAATTCAAGCTGAAGCCGAGGAAGATTACGAAAAGGCATGGTTAGAAACGAGGAATCTATTGAAAATGACCGGTCGTATCTTTCAACCGAAAAAAGGTGGTAAGTCGCATCCTGTATTTGACTTTATAACGAAATCAAGGCAAGTACTTCTCAATTTGGGGTATGAAGAAGTAATGGTGCCTGTTATCGTGGATGAATCAGCCGTGTATAAAGAGTATGGTCCAGAAGCACCGCTGATTTTAGATAGAATTTTTTATTTAGCTGGATTACCACGCCCAGATATCGGTTTAGGAAAAAAGAAAATAGACCAGATTCGAGACATTATCCCGGATTTTCAAAAGTTTAAGGAATTTCAAAATATCTTTAGGCGCTATAAAAAGAACGAGATAGAATCAGATGATCTTGTCGAAGTCATCGTCACTGAATTAGATATTCGTGAAGAGCAAGCAACAGAAATACTAACCAGTATCTTTCCAGAACTTCAGAATCTCACGCCAAAGCCTACAAAACAGACATTGCGTTCGCACTTTACTGCCTTATGGTTTTTGATTTTAGCAGAACTTCAGTACCAGCAACCCTTACCGATCCAGTTATTTTCGATTGGAGAAAAGTTTCGGAGAGAACAGAAGCTGGATGCTACTCACTTGTATAACTCCTATACTATTTCCACGGTCATCATGGCAGAAGACTTCACCTTAGATGATGGGAAACACATGGCCACCCGAATATTAAATGAATTAGGATTTCAAGACGTTAAGTTTGAGATTAAAAAAGCAACTGCCAAATATTACGCACCGCAAACCGAATTTGAAGTATTTTTCAAGCATCCGAACCTGAAACAATGGATTGAAATTGGTGATGGTGGTTTCTATTCTCCGGTCCCTTTAGCCAACTTTGAGATCGAGTATCCCGTGTTTAATATTGGGTTTGGTGTCGAACGGTTCGTGATGGTTCAACAAGGCTATGATGACATTCGGGCATTGGCTTATCCTTATTTTTATACACAAGCTCAACTGACAGATACCGAGATAGCAGAGAAAATTGCTTATGGATATCAACCAACATCAGATTTAGGAAAAGAAATAGCGGAACGCGTGATCGACGTTGCGATAAAGAATAAAGATAAACCTTCGCCATTAAAGCTAACAGCATTTTCTAAAGAAGTTAAGGGTAAAATGGTAGAAGTATGTATCTGGGAGACGGACCCGGGCGTGAAATTATTGGGACCTGCGACTTTAAATGAGATATGGGTATCTGATGGTAATATATTGGGGATGAAAAAAGGAGAAAAAATAGAAGGAATTAAAACAGATATTACATATCTTTCCGCACTTGCAGCGCTTGTTGGGCATCGAGCCGAAAATCTAGTAAAAACTCGAGATAAAGAACGAGATATCATCCGAGTTAAAATTGCGAAGTATCCATCTGATGTAAATATTAAAATTGATCCTGTAATTAGGAGATTTATTACGTCTAATAATAAGAAAATTGATATTCGAGGACCTGTATTCGTGGGTGTGACTATTCTTTTGAAGTGAGAAAGAAGAGGTTTGGAGGAGAATGGCAGGAATAACGCTTGATCTTTGGATGATACTTCCTAAAACAATTGAAATAATCGTCTTTTTATGTTGTGCTTTAATTATTTATCAAAAGAAGAAGGACTACATTTTAAACAAGACATATAGCATCGCTCTTTGTGGCTGGAGTATATATGTAATATTGGATGCGTTATTATTTCCAATCGCACATTTGGAATCAACTGCACCCCCTCTGATCGCTAATATTTTGAGAGACATAGCAATTTGTGCAGGCGGTATTTTAGCATTTGGATTTCTATATGCAAGTATTATTATTCGATATGGCGAGGCCTTAGCAAAAGAAATACGAACGGTAATTTTAATGGTTGCAGGTTATTTAGCATTGGTAATACCCACAGTCATTACTGATGCGATCATAAAGGAAGCGGGCAATGTTCACACTGACTTTAATATTAGCAACGGAATTACCATCCTTGCTCAAATTATCATTTATTTTATAGCCGTATATCAATTAATCGTTAATTATAGAGTAATTCAAGATGAAAAGATAAAAAAACGAATCCTATATTTCATTTTTGGGGCATTATTGATTGCTCTTGGTATAATATTCTTCATTATTGTTGGAGTAACCGCTTCGGAATTCGATTTCATAACAGGGCCTATTGGACATTTTATATGGATTTTAGCCCCGGTCTTCATTCTATTGGGAGTTAGAAAAATAGAATAAAATAAACCAAATCAGATACTAAGAAAAAATTTAGGTGAAATTACCTTGGATTTCAAAACAATTAGAAATGATTTTCCTGTCCTTTCAAATCAAAATATTATTTATTTTGATTCTGCTACATCCTCATTGCTACCTACCCGCGTCATCGAAGAGATTAGAAAATTCTACGAGACAAATGGAACCGTTGTAAAACGAGGCGCGTATAAATTAACGATCGAATCTACCGAGCAATATGAAAAGGCGAGGATAAAGGTAGCAGAGTTTTTCAATGCATCACCAGCAGAAATAGTTTTCGTTCCCAATGAAAGCTATGGCATCAGTTCGCTCCTCTATTCATTGCCTTGGGAGAAAAATGACCGTGTAATAACTTCATATCTAGAACATCACTCCAATTATCTCCCGCTGCTCTATCTCGCATCTCGTTTTAGCATTGAACTTGACCATATTGCACATAACTCAGATGGGAAAATTAATCCTGACGCTCTCTCACCATTAATTAAGCCTGAAACAAAATTAGTTTCTCTTACATATAGTCCGCTTCTTTTTGGGACAATCAATCCAATAAGACCGATTGTAAAAATTGCCCATGATAAGGATGTTCGTGTCCTTGTAGATGGCACGCGCATTGCGGGTCATTCACCCATCGACCTCAAATCTTTGGGCTGTGATTATTTCGTTTGTCACGGAAACATCGGATTGCTCGGACCAATGGGCGTAGGGATCCTATATATCAACCAGGACGCTCAAGAAGGTTTGAATCCCTTAATCCTTGGGAGTGGTACTGTCGCGAAAGTAACAGTAGAGAATTATAAGCTGATGGATTTTCCCAGTAAATTTGAGCCCGGAAATCCGAATGTAGCCGATGTTGTTGGATTAGGGGGCGCCATCAATTATTTAAATGGCATTGGACTATCAAATATTCGAACTCACGAAGTTAAATTGATCAATTTGATGATAAACCGATTAACCGAAATCGAAAAGATAACCTTATATGGTCCAACTGATTCTTCAGAGAAAAATGGAATTATAAGTTTTAATATCGAGGAGTTGAATGCTCATGATACGGCAATGTATCTTGATGAGGTTGCCAATATCGCCGTGCGGTCTGGTCAGCTTTGTTGCCATCCTATGTTAGACCAATTCAACATTTCAGGAGTAGTTCAAGCATCCTTACACCTATACAACTCTAAAGAAGAAGTGACTCAATTCCTTGATGTTGTTGAGACTATAGTTAAAGAGTTAGCTTGAGATGGATCGAGAACAATTTCTTCGACTTGCGGCAAATCCTAATGCCGATTTGAACAATTTGCGATTCATCCAACAAGAAATCGCCCAAATGGTCATTCTTAAAGATGACTTTATAAAGCCAATTAAATATCTCGGAGGAGTCGATTCTGCATATATCGATGATACCGTGATTACCGCTTGTGTCATATTAAAGTGGCCAGATTTAGAACTTATCGAGCAAAAATTCGTGGTTTCAGAGGCAAAATTTCCTTATATCAGTACTTTTTTTGCTTTTCGAGAGGGAGCATCCATTCTTGAAGTTCTTTCCCACGTTAAAATGATGCCGACGATTCTAATGATTGACAGTCAGGGTATCGCACATCCGACATTTGCGGGATGTGCCTCCCACATCGGAGTTATTGCTAATCTACCAACGATTGGGGTAGCAAAAAATGTCTTATGTGGGGAATGGGAATCCGAACCAATTAAAGTGGGAGATTGGGTCTCTATTAATTTCCAAACTCGGCAAGTTGGAGCATATTTTTTAAGTCAAGAGAGAAATAAGCCAATTATTATTTCACCAGGCCATCGTATAACTTTAAAAACCGCGGTAAACATTGTCAAGAAAAGTCTAAAAAAGCATAAAATGCCCATACCACTTCATCTAGCACATCAGTTAGCCAATGAAGAAAAGAGTAAATTAAAGAATGCCAATTTATAAACTAATTAATTTTTTCCAGTTTTACTGGAACTCCATCGAGTAACACCATTCCTGCGAAGATTTTTATATACTATTCTACTTTCTTTTCATGATTTCCCAAAAAGGACGAGGTCGCATGGCTGAACTTTGGTTTAGTTTATTCACGCTTGCGAATCTGGGGGCACATGAAATCATTGAAATTTCGTCAATCGAATTTGCAGAAAAAATAGGAGCATCCCAACAAACGGCTTCACGAAGGTTAAAAGATTTGGAGAAAAAAGGGCTGGTTACTAGGATGATTTCTCATAAAGGCCAGTCCATTCGCATTACTAAACCAGGAATTGAAATGCTTCATAAAATATACCTACTATTAGATAATATGTTTAGCCAAAAACCTCAGAAATTAAAAGTTGAGGGGGAAATTTTTTCCGGAATGGGAGAAGGAGCTTATTACGTAATGCAACAAGGATATGCAGACCAATTTAAAGATAAATTAGGGTTTGATCCCTATCCTGGAACTTTAAACATAAAATTATCAAAACAACCAGATTTACAGATTCGCAGGGTTCTTGAATCGGATTCATATCCAGGCATTGAAATTGCAGGCTTTAAAGATAAGCAGCGAACGTATGGGCCTGTAAAATGTTTTTTAGTGAAAGTAAATGAGTCCGTACAGGGAGCCATACTTTTAATTAAGCGAACGCATTATCGGGATAATGTCCTCGAAATAATATCTCCTGAATTTCTTCGAGAGAAGCTAAAATTAAAAGATGGAGATCAAATTGGAGTGACAGTCGAGTTACTCAATAATAACTCCTAACTGGCTTAAAGTGTCTTCAAATTGCTTCAAGAATTCTTCCACGACGGGCTTAGTCCATTTAGAAGGGACTTTACAAATCAATTTTCGCAGGTATTTTTTAATAATAATTTGAATAGCCTCAGGATCTGAATCTTCCGGGATGGAATCTTTCATTTGACGTCCAACACGACGTATTAGAGCTTCTACTTCGTTCATGTTTAAGTCGATTTCCGTGCAATCGATAATTATGTTAAACCACTTAAATTCTTCTAAGGTGTCCTTAAGGAGAAAGCTTAGTTTCATTTTAACTAAATTAGTTGCGTAGAGAAGAATTTCTTTTGTAATATCCAGTGAATATTTCTTTCCGAATTCGTCTTGCATTATGCCGATTTCAGTTTCTAGGTTTTGTTCCAATGCTTCCAATAGATTGACGATATCGCTATATTCTCTTGTAACCTTTAATTCCATTGTTATCACTCACTTATAAATCTAAAAAGGGTCATATGGAGTAATTATAAATAATTTCACTAAAAAGCTATAAAAGTGTGATGTAATTGAAAACAGAGGAGAATATCGTTCCCATTCATGCAAACTCCTTTTTTAGCATATCACGCGATGGAGAATTTCACCAATTACTCCAATATGACTATTATGACCCAGAGGAATATTATTTAAACTTGGAACGGGAGGATTTCTTGAAAGAAATAAGAAAATTATGGTTAAACATGCAGGGATTCTTGGAAGATGAAACGAATAAAGTGAACGGGTCAATGGTTTATCCAAAGGTTGAATTTTGCGATATTCAGCATCGGGGTAGGTCAAAACATCCATTTATCATATGGATTATTACATTTAAAGGGGATTTTCGAGAGGGAATTAACAATTATGAAACTAAGACGGACGAAGAAGCGTTAGAATATAATTGTTATGTGACTTGGCAATTTCCAGTTAATACCAAGATTACGAAAGTGGATACGAAATTATATTATGATATTTTTGGAAATCGAATCGTGTTTTGGGGAGACAAAGACATGAAGATTGGAGGGTTTGAACGGATTCAATTTGAACTCCTTTGATCTGAAGAGAGGGTGATTAACATATTTAAATCAAAATAGATGAAAAGAAAATTGAGTATTTCACGTCAATATGGAAAAATTTTTATAAACTCTTTTTCTTAAGAAATCTAAGTTCAACACACCAAACTACAGGTAAAATATCGCGCTAGACAACGATTTATGAGATATAGTATATGAAGACCTTTAATCAGAACGTGGTAATCGAAAAAAAGCATAGTTCTATAAGCGCACTTCTTGTACTTTTAGTCGTTGTCATCATCCTTGTTATTATCATTGTATAAAGCCCCTGTAATGTTCGTAAATGTTACGGGGGCTGAGAAAAAACCTGAATTTTTAAGAAAGCTCTTGTAACATTTATGACGTTGAGGGATTGTGCTAAAGAACGAAAGAGTTGGAGATTAAAAATGGCAAAAGATAAGAAATTGATTGAAATAAGATGGCACGGTCGAGGTGGTCAAGGAACTATCACGGCGGCGAACTTATTAGCGAAAGCAGCCTTTAAACAAGGTTATAAAGGCGTGCAATCTATCCCTTGGATTGGCGCAGAGCGGAGAGGAGCTCCGATTAAAGCATTCACACGCCTATCGAAAGAAGAAGTTCGACTTCATTCTCAGATATATGAACCAGATATTGTTATTTTAATGGACCATACCTTGTTTTATGTTTATAAAGGAATGGTTACTGCAGGCTTGAAAGACGGTAGCATTCTTCTCGTGAATTCCCCGAAGGAGATTAAACCTGACAATGGATATCAAGTTAAATTTATTGACGCTACGGGAATATCAATTAAGATCGGATTAGAGGTCGCAGGAACGCCGGTTATTAATGCCCCAATGTTAGGAGCGTTCGCAAAAATAACAGGTATTCTGGATTTTGAAACTGTTGCGCAGAGTATTAGGGAAGAGTGGCCCGGAAAGTGGGCGGATAAAAATGTTGAAGCAGCTAAAGCGGCCTACGAAACCATCAAATAGATATGTAAGGAGAAAAAGAAAATGGCTAAGAAAAAATATTGGAAATGGAAAGAAATTGAAACCCACAAATGCATTGATGATCTCCCCCCAGTACCGCTTTCTTTACCGAATTATGGGAGTATAGGCGCAACTGGTGATTGGAGAACATTTGTACCAATAATCGATAAGGAAAAATGTAATCAATGTTATATATGTTGGATGTATTGTCCAGAGGCAGTTATTGATATCGATGAAGAAGGGTATCCTGTAATCGATCTAGATTATTGTAAAGGTTGTTTGATTTGCGTTTATGAGTGTCCGAAGAAAGCGATTGAGCAAGTTCGAGAGGAGAAAAAAGTACTTGAAGGAGAGAAATAAGAATGACACAACAAAAGCTAGTAGTAGAGGAAGCAGATCGTATAATTTCAGGAAATGCCGCATGTGCTTGGGCCGCACGGTATGCAAGAGTTAATGTTATTTCAGCT
>JABXJT010000146.1 GCA_013375455.1 Candidatus Helarchaeota archaeon
ATTTCATCATGGTGTGGTTATGAAATTCAAGACGAAGAGCATTGACATCTCCTCAATGGCGTTTAAGAATGTAGTCCTGGTTCATCACAGTGATCTCGCAAAATTGGGAGTCAAAGCTCATGACCGGCTCCTGATAGAATATGAGAATAAAAAAATATCCGCAATCGTGGATGTAACCCGATCCTTCATTGAACCAGGTTATATTGGGCTATACAAGAGCGTGAGAGATACGTTACAGGTCTCAAACTCCACGGAAGTCGAAGTTTCGTTAACAGCATCCCCAGACTCCATAAAATACATCCAAAAGAAAATGCGGGACAAGTTACCATATTCTAAAGAAGAGATCAAATCGATTTTAACAGATATTTATGATCGCGATTTAAGTGCTATTGAGATAAGCGTTTTCTTGATGACTCAAGAATATCTCCCCATGACAATGGATGAAATTGAATATTTAACAAGGGAAATGACCGACCTTGGAGATAAAATCGAGTGGGGCGAAGAAACTGTTTATAGCAAACATTCAATTGGAGGAGTGCCGGGTAATAAAGTGAGTTTATTGATAGTTCCCATTGTAGCTGCTGCTGACCTGTTAATTCCGAAAATTAGCACGCGGGCGATCACGTCACCTGCTGGAACTGCCGATACTATGGAGATTTTTGCCCCCATCCAATTTAACGCAGATGAAATTAAAGAGATGGCTTTAAAGAACAAGGGAGTTATTTGTTGGGGTGGTAGGTTGGATTTATCTCCAGCCGATGCCATCATTTCTGCCGTGGAGAGCATGTTAAATCTTGATCCCGAACCGCAAATTCTTGCTTCAATTCTGAGTAAACAGTTAGCTCTTGGAGTCAACAAAATGGTGCTAGACCTCCCGCAAGGATATCACACTAAAGTCGAAACAATTGAGGATGCTAGACGATTTTCCCATAAGTTCATCCAGCTAGCTGATAGGATCGGAATAGAATTAGAATGTGGAATTACTTATGGGAGCCAGCCGGTGGGATACAATATTGGGCCAGCTCTGGAAGCGAGAGAAGCATTAGAAACGCTGATGGGACACGGACCTAACAGTTTAATTGAAAAATCATTAGAATTGGCTGGAATTCTTTTAGAGCTGAGTGGACGCGTTAAACGGGGACAAGGAGCAGATCTCGCAAATGATATTTTGGACAGTGGGAAAGCATTACAGAAGTTTAGAGAAATGATTGCAATTCAGGGTGGCGATCCAAATGTCAAACCCGCAGATATCCAAATAGGAAAATTCACGAATGACTATCAAGCTCTAATGGATGGCTACGTAAAGGGAATCTCCAACGATTTGATCAAGCAAATTGCCAGAGCTGCGGGTGCACCCAAATATCCTGGAGCGGGAATCAAACTTTACGTGAAAGAAGGGCACAAGGTTTCCGAAGGGTCCAATTTAATGAAAATTCATGCTGAAAGCGAAGAAAATTTAAGTAATGCACTTAAATTACTTGAGAAGCAGTCACCAATCTACATAGAGTCGATGTTACTAGATAGAATCGGAAAACCTTAATCTCCTTTATAGCGCTCTGAAATGAAAAATAAAATTTTAAAAGAAATAATCTTTAAATAGAGATTTGATAAGGTTCATTTTGAATTTTGAATAAAAGATAGGGATCATTTGAGATGACGACACGGAAAGACGTGCGAAGGCTGATTCGACAAACCCGACACAAGGATGCATCGTTACGTGCCCTAGCTGCGTTAGAGTTAGGGGAAATAGGGGCAAAATACCCAAAACGCGCGTTGGGCAACATCGTTCCGACATTACGGAAAATTTTGAATGATTCCGATAAGGATGTTGTTAGTAGTGCAAGAGAGGCGCTAGGGGACATCCGATCCGCCTACGTGGAAGAGCAAGATCAAGTGAAACGGCAACCCGGCGGAAAATTCAAAATGAGATAAAAAATTATTCAAAAAGGTGGTAGATTTGGCGTCAAAAGAAAAGACCATTGCGTATCTCATGGTTTTAGCAGATACTGGAAAGGAATATGAAATCGTGCAAAAGATGAAGGAAAATTCTGAGGTTCTTGAAGCTTACATTGTATATGGTGCATGGGATGTCATCTGTAAGATTGAGACTTCCAGCATGGCAAAACTGAATTCCATCGTCTTGGAACTCCGGCGAGTTCCCTTCGTGAAACGATCCATGACCTTGATCGCGCTCACAGGCAACGTTCAATAAAATAGAGACATTATTTGAACCCTACCAATTTTTTTAGGTGACCGAATGCCGAAGAAAAAAGACAAAGCGGCCCCAAAGGGAAAAGCGAAACGGAAAAAGTGGGGTGCGTCAGATAAAGAAAAAGAGGAGCATTTTGAAAGGGATATCTTCATTAAAGAAAATCTAATTAAGACCATAAAGGATGAAGTTCCAAAAATGAAAATGATCACGCTATCCAGTGTCGCCCAAAAGTATAACATCCGTATCTCCGTTGTCAAGAGGATTCTGAATGATTTAGTTGAAGAAAATAAAATTAAACCATTTATTCAGTCGAACCGATTAAAGGTCTTCGTCCGAGCCTAATTTTTTCTTAATACCCTAGATAGTCATCGGAATCTAAAAAGCTCCACGTGTTGAGCAAGAGATCTATTAAGATTTCCTTAGCTTCTTTTTCGTAGATTTCTTGAAAGATTCGTAGGAAATGTTTGCAGAGGCGATATTCCCGCATGCCTCGCCGCATCCAGTCGTCACAGTTGTGGATGAGAGCCTTGTTTTTATAATCAATCCTCAGAAAGTAGGTTTGTTTTGACCCCTTGATCTCGTACATGTATCCTTCTTCTTCTTCTGATTGGAAGATGATTCGGATGTCCTTATATCCGATTTTACTTGCTTTTTTGAGGCGCTTGGCATCTGAAAGTAGGTTTAATAATTCTGAAATGGTTTTTTGCTCCAACTCTTCTTTTGAAAAGGTGGGTTTTTCCATTGTTATTTCACGAATATGATTGCACGTTGGATCAAGGAGGCTTGGATTATTCCAAGACCATCCACGTTCTAATAAAAAAGATTTTTAATACTGCATTAATTTAGTCATTTAAAAATACAATTAATCTCACAAATGTCACATTGACGAAAAAAAACAGATTTATTATGGTGATGCAGGTGTCCCCAAAAGGCAAGCAAAAAAAGGTTGAGATTCCTGAGGACGGCTTGTCGGATTATGATAGGCTAGTTTTAGCGGCCATCACGACCGAAGCGCATAGACCGAGGGCAATTGTTCGAATTGTCAAGCGAACGTTGGACCAAAATCAGGTCATCCAAATCCTCAATCGGTTAGAGGAAAATAACCTAGTTGAACGCGTCAGTGCGAAGGGTTGGAAAGCAAAATAGTGATGGATGCATTTGATTTCGAAAAAGAAACTCGTTTTCATTATAAGCCCCTTTGTGCTTCTAATAATATTATTGATTATGAATGGCGTGTTGTTTTCTTCTGTTGCTCGAACTGAAAGCGTCTGGATGGACTCACCCTTGGGAGAGAAAGTGTATGGATGCTTATACCATCCAAAAAACCCCCATCCCTCGCGTCCCATCGTAATAGTGTTTCACGGGTTATCTTGGACTGGCACCCTCGACATGCGGTGGCCTTTGGAACTCACGAAGCGGGGATTTTACGTTCTATCCGTTGATCAATCCGGGCATGGATTTACGCATGGGAATCAGCCTGGGCTTCAGGATGACGTGCTGAAACCCTTTTTCTTCAGGAACGTCATTGGGGTGGTCGACTACATCTATTCGCGTCAGGACCTGTTTAATATTTCAGCCATCGGCTGCATGGGAGTATCTCTCGGCGGTTGGACAACGGTAATGGGAACGGTTGTCGAACCGAGGATCAATGCCTCGGTTTCGCTTGCTGGTCCAACGAACATCACGAAGTTAAGCGAGGACACGGATTTCTCCAGACTTTGGAGAAATATTGGGGTGACCCCGGAAAACGACTTCATAGAGATCCCTGAATTGGCAAGAAATCATAGCGCTGTTGAATTTTGGAACGGGAGCTACGGAGTGAATCCACCTAAGAATCTCCTCCTCATCCAAGGGACAAATGATCCCACCGTGAATGTCAGCCATACAATAGATGCTTATAATTTGGTTAATGATTCTACCAAATGTGATATGTTCCTTGTCGAAGGAGGGGATCATGCGTTGATAAACAACGCTGTAGTGAATGAAACGATAGTTTGGTTCGAAACCAAACTTTTAGGAGGGATTCAAGGCCCGATAGAATTCTCACAATTTACCTACATACAGGTTTATTTTGTATATATCATGACTCTTATCGGAATATATAGTTCAGTATTCGGGGTTTGCTTTACCTTCTTTAAATTAAAGGATAAATATATTAAAACGAGCAAGAATTCAATTCCAACTAAATCCTCCGAGGAAAAAACGTATGTGATGGCATTGTTAAAAGTTATCCTGTATTCACTTCCCATATTAGGAATTTGGATTGTTTTATATTTCATGCAGGGGGTGGTTTTCAATTATTTAATCGTGCTTCTCTTAGGAGCAGCACTCCTCGCAGTCTATGAAGCGTTATTTTTCTTATTTAAGTCACGCGACTGCTTTAGTGGAGAGAATCTAAAGCAAGTGCTAAAATCGCAATTCGGATTTTATGATGCTATTATTGCGATCGCGTGCGCGGCTTATTTTCTTGGTTTCTATTATAGCGTTGCTTACTATTTCAAGTTTCTGATGATTTCTCCCCAATCTATCGAGCTTTATTTCCTGTCCTTGCTAGCAATTCTTCCGTTCTTCTTCAGCTTTGAAATATTTCATAGGAATCTCATTCAGAATCAGTTCCCAACGCGGAGTGAAAGAGGTAAATGGGTTAATCGCATTCTATTATTTGGCTTTGCCGTAATCTCCTTTTTTCCATTCTATTACATAACGATGGGGGCTTATATGAGTGTTTTGATCATGTTCCTCTTTATGATTGCCGTAACGACCATTAGCATCTATCTATATGAGAAAACCCAAAAGACCTTCGTAACAGCTCTCTTTAATTCAATAGTTGTAGCATTCTTTTTAGCGCACCATTACTTTTTCTTCATATAATTTGAACCTAAATGATATAATGGGGTAGTTGATCTTATTGATGTGTGGATACCGTGTTTAAATTTACAATTAAATTAGATGATGAGCAGACCTCGGCTCGAACGGGCGAGTTGATTACACCTCATGGCAAGGTGCAGACGCCGATGTTCGTGCCAGTAGCAACAAAAGGCACGGTTAAGACGCTCTCTTATAAAGAATTACAAGAAATGGGAGCAGAAATCCTAATTGTAAATGCATTTCACCTCCATCTCCATCCGGGCACCGAAATCATTCGGGACCTGGGAGGACTTCATGAGTTTATGAACTGGGATGGCCCGTTAATCACTGACAACGGCGGGTTTCAAGCCACCAACAGTTATCTTTTTCACAAACTCAATAAAACAGGAATTTTTTTCCGCTCACCCCACGATGGGCAAATTCACCAAATTACTCCAGAGATTGCCACGGAATATCAAAACAATCTTGGGGCAGATATCATCATGGCGCTGGATGAATGCCCTGCATTTTCCACGGACTATCAATATTTCAAGGAATCCCTGGACCGGACGTTGAAATGGTCGGTTGAATCGAAAAACGCACATGATAAGCCAAATCAAGCCATCTTTGGGATCATTCAGGGTGGAACATTCAAGGAGCTCCGCCAACGTAGCGTGGAGGAAATGACTAAACTGAATTTTGATGGCTATGGGTTGGGGGGAATAAGTGTAGGGGAACCTGATGATTTGATTTTCGATATCACGCGATTTACAGCTAACTTACTTCCACACAATCAAGTTCGCTACCTGATGGGCGTGGGGTCTCCTGCAATCATTTTTGAGGCGGTTGAAGCAGGTATTGACCTGTTTGATTCCGTTTTTCCCACCAGATCCGGGCGGCATGGCACGGTTTTTACGGAATCGGGGCCAGTAAATATTAAAAACGCAAAGCATCGACGTGATTCGGATCCAATAGATCCCACGTGTTCGTGTTTCACTTGTCAAAATCATGGGCGTGCTTATATCGCGCATCTCTTTAAACACCATGAAATGCTCGGGATGCGCTTAGCAGCTCTACATAATGTCCATTTCATCCTTCATTTAGTCAAGAATGTAAGGAAATCAATAGAAAATGGCACCTTTTTAGAATATAAACAGAAGTTCCTGGAAAAATATAATAAAACCCCTTGAACATTTCAGTTTTGTGAATTTAATGACATCCCTAATGTAGATTTTAAAGAGTATTGAGAGGTATTGGTGATTAAAATGAATTGGACAACAAGAATAACCGAAATGGTAGGTTGCAAATACCCAATAATGTTAGGGGCGTTTGCCGGGTTTGATAACACGCGATTGACTGCAGCAGTTAGCAAAGCTGGAGGATTTGGAATCTTAACAGCGTCCTCTTTCAAGAGTGATGATGCATTTCGGAATGCGCTCTTGGAAATTAAGAAAATTACTAAAAATCCGTTTGGGATAAACTTTTCGATCGATAAGGAAATAGCCCCTGAACATCCTTTCTATCGGTAAAGGAGGGGATGGAGTAAAACCCATATCCCGCTAAAATGGCAGCAATTAAAGTTGAAAGCTTAATTTCCAAAGGAACTGTATAAGTCATTGGATTAAAAGGAAGAGCATATTCACTATACAGAATAAATCGTATTAATAGAACAATCGTGGCAATAAAAGTAATATATCCTACAGTAACAATAAACATTTTCTGGCGGATTTGCCCTGAGGCTCTCCAAATAAGGTAGTAAGCACTACCTTATAGTAAGCACTACCTTATGTTTAAATAGTCTTTGCCTATTAAAAACGCAAGATTACTCTTTTAAGACCTCTAGCTCCTCCTCTTCAAGAAATAGAATTTGCTGTAGTGCTTTAGGTCTCCTCCTGATCTCCTGTGAGAGATCCTTTTTTATCGCTAATCT
>JABXJT010000147.1 GCA_013375455.1 Candidatus Helarchaeota archaeon
GTTGATCATGTAGCAAGTATTTGCTGTAGCGCTGTCATTTATTTCAACGACCTTCGCGTGATCTTCGACCCCCGCATGAACATTCATGTGAGTATTGGGGGCTTCCCAAACGAACCAGCCCGCGGGGTTGCTACCGTCGGAATCATTTGTAAAATCGTAGGCAATGCCGGTCGCGTTTACCCAGGTGAGGGTCACGTTGTTCGTCCCGATGGAGCAGTTATTGTTCGCATAATTCTGAAAATCGCTCGTGGTGTTCCAGAACACCTGTTTTTGGGGCGCAAGCGAGGGGATCTCGATGGTGAAATTCCGGATGAAGCTGTTTGACGCGTTATCGAAAACCTGGACGTCAAATTGCGCCAGCCCGGGCACCTGGTGGGTGACGGGATCCAGGGCAAACTCCAGGGGATCGGTGGGCCCTGCCGGGACGCTGGCGTCATTGACCGTCAAGTTGGCGGCGGTGACTTCGCGAAGCGTGCCATTATTAATCCAGCCTGAGAGGCACACGTCCGGTCCGGATCGTTCCACCACCAGCGCGTGATCGGTAAGGGGCGGTACAAGTGCGATCTTGCCATAGCTCGAGCGCTGAAGCACGATGGTCATGTCACCGGAGGGGCGCACCCAGCCAGCAATCGTGCAATTGTGGAGGGAAATGAACGAGGTGCAATTCCCCGAGGTGCGTTGAATATAGGTTGCCACTATTCCGTTAACCGCCCCATACAGGGCTGCCTCTCCCTTTCCCAGGATCGTGGCATCCGTGAGAGAAAGGTTCGCGAGATCCGCGCCCGATACGAAATCGGTAATGGTGGAATTGGTAATCTTGCACGTGGAATCCCAGGCGGCGGCCACCCCATAAAGTTTGGGGGATTCGATCACGATTTGGGATTCATTGAGCCCGAGCACGGCGTGCTGTTTCGTAAAATTAGAGGTTTCATCAATCGTGAAGGTCTCATTATAATAAGAAGTATGATCAGTTCCACTTACGGTGCCGTTCTTGAAAATTGTAAGGGTGCCCTCTACCCAGTAAGTTTCTGCCACGATCTCAACCGTGGACTCATTAATTGAAACCGCGTCATTCGTGCCAACATCCACGATGGCCCCGTTCACCGCCGCGCCGTTTCTGACCGTCAATGTTGCAATCAGGGTCCCATTAGTTTTATAATATCCTTGCTGATTCGCTAAGAAAATTGCACCCGCGTTCATGGTCGAGTCATCAATCGTGCCGGTCGCGTTATTCAAGATTCGGAAGATCGTCTCCACGTTAAACGTAGAATCATTCCGGATGGTAACGTTGGCACGGTTCTCTACCGATACGATGGAGTCGAAAGGGCAAGAAACGGTTGAATTGTTAAAATTTGTCTTGGAAGTCCCAAAAAAATTGAGACGATGCAGGACATTGATATCACTCAGGGGGTCGTCCCCTGCGGTTGCGGGGCTCACGGCAATCGTGCTCATGTTGAAAGTGACCGTAGCGTCTCCTGTAATCAAGACTGAACCCGCATCAATGGAACAATCGTAGAACGAAGTTTTTCCCAACCCTGCAATGCTGAGGCCCTCGTTCTTACGGAATGCATAATCCGCATGGGTGAGATTGAACGTACACCCGCTGAACGTGGTCGCGTTTGTCGTGTTGATGCGGAGGACATCTCCAGACGTGGTTCGGGAAATCGTGAAGTTACACTTGTTGTAGCTGGTGACCTGCGCCGCCCCATCGATGTCCAAGGCGGTTAGAGTCAAGTTGCAGTTGTCGAAAGTGGCGAGGGCATTATCATAAATATTCAAAGTGTCCCCATTATTACCTGCCTCATCCTCGTCGCCCTCATCACCTGCCTCATCCTCGTCGCCCTCATCACCTGCCTCATCGTCATTGCCAGCTTCATCATCAGCTTCACCCTCATCAATGTCCTCATCATCGTTGCCAGCTTCATCATCCTCGTCGCCCTCGCCCGCCTCGTCGTCATCTTCATCCTCGCCCGCCTCACCAGGCGGATCAAACAGATAGCATTGGCGGAACGTTGCATTCGCGTTCTCATAAATATCCAAGGAAGTGAAATCGATGGAACACTCTTCGAAGGTGGTGGCATTTGCACTCTGACGAATGTGGATGTAGGAAGTTACATCAAAGGCGCAGTGGTTGTAGAACGTGGCCTGCGCGTTGTCATAGATGTCCAGGGACGTGAGATCCAGGGTGCAGTTGTTGAAAATAACTGTAGAGTTCTGATAAATTTCCATTGCATCAGTTAAAGTAAAGCTGCAGTAGTTAAATGTTGCAATAGCATTCCCATAAATCCTCGCATAGCCAGTGAAAGTTTCGCCGGTATAATTCCAATCATAATACAGCTGAAGATTATGGATTTTTGCATAAAGGAGAGTTGGTTCTTCGATATTTTGCATTGTTGGATTTAAAAGGGGGTTCATTTTCATAAAAGATGCTAAAAATAGTATAATAAGAATTACAGTTATTATTTTTTTCCAATTCATAGATCGTCACGTGTTTTTATTTTGTTTAATGTATCAAAAAGAGGTATGCGATTTTATAAATTAAAATACTGGCGTTGAAAAGTGAAAATATAAGGAGATGTAAGAAATTTTAGTCAAAAATAGGAACTACTAAGGATCTAGAATCATTGTTAGACGAGATATTTCAATTTGTTGATCTTGCAGGGTTTTATCGGGGGCGACAAAATTCCCCATTTGGAAAATTGGTGTTATAGAAAGGAAGCTCCTAAATTTAATCCATTTATTTTCGCAAATACACTTACAATGATTTCTATTATTTCCTGAATCAGAATAATCCCACATAATTTCAGAGATACCTAAAAGTATTATGCGCAAATGTACTATCCGCGATTTAGGTAGTTTTTATCGTATCTTAAGACTTAATTTTGAGTGGAAATATTAAAAATGAAAAGAAAGTTCTCGTTAGGAAACTGCTGCTATATACCTAATCTACCATTAATCTTTTTTGAAGGTACAGAATAGAGGGAATTCAGCAGTAATCCACGCGAACTCAAAAAATCATCTAGTAACTTCGTAGGTTCCAAGAAGTGGAATCCATGTACAATTTGTGGAGTATATAATGGATGTTTGGAAATAAATTAGCGACGAAAACGTGATTGAATAGAATCACCCACAATTGTTATTAAGAAGTAGATAACTAGACTAATACTAGAGAACTTAGTCATTCTTATTCGATTCTAAAAAAATCTTACAACCCAAGCATTTATAACTCTTCAGGACAATTAACAATGAAATGGAATAAGCTGAAATCAAGTGCATTCATTTTTTTGATCATTGCCGCTCACGCCCTCATAGTAATGGGGATTGCAAGATATCTTTATTCCCCAAATAATCGAAATCCCGAAACTGCACAAAATTTACAGGATGGTATAGAAATAGCGAAGTTAGCGAGGGGGTGGATGAAGACCGAGTTGATCTTCAACGAGAGCACGGGTAATGCTTATTTTGCTAAACTTGTGGCGGACAATGCGGGAAACATCCACCTCGTTTGGTATGATTCTACCGATTATAATGGGGCGGGCACGGATGAGGATATCTTCTATCGGCTGTGGAACACTTCCATAGGCTACTGGGGACCTATCGAGGTGGTCTCTCTCGAGCATAATGGCAGTTCTTTTGTGCCATCGATCACGGTGGATGGGGACGGGCACGTGCACCTAGCGTGGATAGATAATACTAATTATAGTGGTTCGGGTGAGGATTATGATATCTTTTATAAGCGTGGGAACACCACAACTGGCAATTGGACCCCGACCGTGGTGTTATCCAACGTGAGCGATGATTTTTCTATGGATCCAGCACTTGCGGTGGATGTGTACGGCAATGCGCACGTGGTCTGGGCAGATAGATCGAATTATAATGACTCAGGTTCAGATAATGATATTTTTTATAGATACTGGAATGCCACAACGGATACCTGGACGATAACTCAGGTACTTACTATGGAAAGCAATAGTAGTTCTGGCCTTCCATCGGTCGCGGTAGATTCCAATAGGACGGTGCACGTGGTCTGGCGGGAGTCGACTGCTAGTTACGAAGAAGTATTCTATAAATATTGCAACGCAACCACATATGCGTGGAGTAGCGCCGAACTCATCTCAACGGAGTTCCAAGGGGATCACGTGGTGCCAGAAATCGCGGTAGATAAGGCAGGGCACTTGCACGTAGTATGGCGTTCAGACGGTTCCTATGGCAGCTCGGGTTCGGATCCCGATATTTTCTATAAACGATGGAATGCCACCACGGGTAATTGGACCACCACGGAGGTAGTTTCCTCCGAGAGTGACATGACTTCTACTCAACCTGCAATCGCAACAGATTGTAACGGAAATGTCCACGTGGCATGGAGCGATATTACAGACCTCGATGGTGGAGGATCATATCCTGATATTTTCTACAAATGTTGGAATGCCACAACTGGCAATTGGACCTCAACCGAGGTAATCTCTACAGAGAGCACGAGCGTATCTGCAAATCCAACAATTACAGTAGATGGGATAGAATGCGTGCACGTCGCATGGGAGGATGCTACGGATTACAACGGCGCGGGCAGTGACTGGGATATCTTCTATAAAAAGACTGTACCAATCCCGGAGGCCCCCGTGCTGGCATCTATCTGGCCCAATCCGGATGTGGATGGGATCATTGAGTTAAACTGGAGTGCAGTCGGAGGCGCGACTATTTATCATATCTATCGAGCCACTTCTTCAATCATTACAATAGACGGAATGAGCCCTATAGGCACCTCTTTCACCAATAATTATACCGACAGAGTCCCTACCAATGGAATCTACTACTACGTGGTTGTCGCCGGCAATGCGTCCGGAAATAGTTCCATCTCGAATTGTGAATGGGTCGAGGTCGCCATTCCATTCATCATTCCTGGATTTGCATTATATGTGGGAATATTTGCGGTAATAGCGCTCATGATCATGCAGCATCGGAAAAAATCCGCTCCCAAGTTGGAGTTTTAATCTCAGTAGTTCACTCTTCAAACTTCTATTTGCCACGGAATGCCATCGAAATTTCGAATGGTCAAACATGATGCGTGCATGGATACATGGTCATCTTAAAATTGGAAAGGTAGAACCATTCAATTCTGAGAAAAGATATATCATGGAGTCACCATTACACTTTCCATAAAGGTCGTCTAATCAATCTTCTTGTTTTTTGCTTTTGTTGTGGTTTTTTTCTTCATCAATACGTTCTTTTATCGCTTTTTTGGTGTCGTCCATGCGTTCTTTTTGCTTCTTCTCTTTAGCTTTGCGTTCAGCTTCTTCTTGTTCTTCATTACAGGTTATTTCAAAATCATCATTATCTTCATTATCCGACATTTTCGATTTGGCTCCATTCGTTTTTCAAATTTAAATAAAACTTTTTGAATGTTTCATTCAAAATTGGAATTTTAATATATCCGCCCTGTGGATGTTCAATATTTTGTTCAACGCGAAATTTTACGAACTTCCACAGAAGTTTCAAGGTT
The DNA here is from genome assembly GCA_013375455.1 of Candidatus Helarchaeota archaeon. The sequence continues at coordinate 5,501 of JABXJT010000147.1, forward strand.
CTGGTGATCATGCTTGTCGATAAATTCAATTGTTCGGACATCATTTTCAGAGAAAAAAAAGAAGTTGGATGGTTAATGATAAAATCGAGGAAAAGTTTTTGTAAAGTATGTGTTTTGGACATCTGGATTTGCGAGCATTCTTTTGTTCTTGTTTCTTTTGCTCTTCTGATGCATCATCTATTTCAAAATTAGGGTTTGGATCATTATTCGACATTTTCAATTTGACTCCATTCATTTTTCAAATGTTCATAAAATTCTTTGAATGTTTAATCCAAAATTGGAATTTTTATATATCCGCCTTGTGGATGTTCAATATTTTGTTCGGTGCGGAATTTCACGAACTTCCGCAGAAGTTTTAAGGTTCTGGTGATTGAACTTTTGGATAAATTCAAGTGTTCGGACATCATTTTCAGAGAAAAAAAAGAAGAGGGATGGTTAATGATAAAATCGAGGATCAGTCGTGTATTCGGATTTCGTAAGATTTTGCCGAGTTTTCTAAGATTTTTTATGGAATCCCCTAGTCGGGATCGATTTCGGGGGATGTTTTTGCCTCACTTTGTCTTAGTTCTTCTTCTTGTTCATCTTGTTTCTTTTGCCACATTACCTCTATAGAAGAATAGACCTGAAGCATTACGTCAGAGATGATTTCACCTAATGAGTCAAGATGGGGATTGAGGTCAAGAGTAGGAGTTTGAAATTAGAGTTCGAGTTTTTCAGTTCATGGAGCCACTTGAGGATTAACATTGTCATGATAGTGAGGGAACCTAAAATTGCTAAGAAGTGGTTAACGGTTATTGTTGTTTCAGGAATACCATTAGTCAAGAGGGAGATTAGGGCGATTACGAAAGCCATCCCCATGAATGCAATGATGCTTTGAATTTTCAATTTATCAAAATGTTTTGTCGGGGTTAGAGTGAATTTCAATAGGAGGAACATTCTAATGAAAAAGAGATGGATGTTTAGAAAAATAAAGTTCTTGGAGAATGGATGAAGTTTTCGTTCA